>CANPXT010000029.1 GCA_947586835.1 uncultured Alphaproteobacteria bacterium | reverse complement strand
TTTGCCGCCGGTTTGGTGCTTTACTGGACATGGAGCAACATTCTCTCCATTTTGCAACAAAAATATATTATGCATAAAGTGGGAACAAAATAATGCCGGATAATCCATTAAGCCCCGATGAATTAACAAATACGCTCTTAAAAGCCGGAAAGACTTTGTTTCAAATAAAACCGACTTTTCGATTAAGCGTAAATACCGTACAGGAATTACCGCACGGCATAAAAAAAGAAATTGCCTTTGCAGGGCGCTCGAATGTGGGAAAATCAAGCTTAATCAATGCCGTAACAGGCGTTAAGGGATTGGCACGCGCTTCCGATACGCCCGGACGAACGCAATCGCTCAACTTTTTCGAAGCCGATTCGTTTTTTTTGGTTGATCTGCCCGGATACGGCTATGCGGCAGCACCGGAAAAAACCGTTCAAAGTTGGACACGTCTTATTCACGATTATTTGCGCGGACGGGTACAACTTGCGCGTGTTTTTTTGTTAATTGATATTCGGCACGGCGTTAAAAAGGTTGATTTAAACATTATGAAAATGCTTGATAATGCCGCTGTAAGTTATCAGCTTATTTTAACGAAAGCCGATAAAGTTTCCGCTAAATATGCCGAAGATATTTTGAAAAAAACCGCTGAAATTGCCGCATCTCATGTGGCGGCATATCCCGAAATTATTTTAACAAGCGCCGAAAGCGGTCTGGGCATTGACAAAGTTCGGGCACAATTTGTCAAACTCTTAAAAAGGCTTTAAAAATGAATTATTGTTTAACCGATACGATTTATGCGCTTTCTTCGGGTGCCGGCAAAGGCGGCGTTGCCGTTATTCGCGTATCGGGAAAAAAAGTGCGTTTCATTTTAAAAGAAGTGGCTCATCTGGAAAATCCGCGTCCACGTCACGCTTACTTTAAGCCGCTTTACAATGAATTGAATGAACCCATCGATCAGGCACTCGTCTTGTTTTTTGAAGCTCCGAACAGTTTTACGGGCGAAGATACGGTTGAGTTTCACATTCACGGAGGTATGAGTGTGATGAATGCCCTTTTTCAGCGTCTCGGGCAATTTCCGAATGTTCGTCCTGCCGAAAGAGGAGAGTTTTCCCGTCGCGCCGTCATTAACGGGAAAATGGATTTAACACAAGCGGAAGGCATTATGGATTTGGTTGACGCGCAAACCGATCGGCAACGGCGACAAGCCTTGTCGCAAATGCAAGGGAATTTGGGTAAACTTTATGAAAGCTGGCGACAAGATTTGGTAAGAATAATGGCTTATTGTGAAGCTTTTATCGACTTTCCCGAAGAAGATATTCCGCCTGAAAAAGAAAAAGAAATTCAATTAAAAATTCAATCGCTTATTCAAGAAATTGATACGCACTTAAATGACAACAAGCGCGGACAAAAGTTGCGCGAAGGCTTTCAAATTGCATTAATCGGTGAGCCGAACGTCGGAAAATCAAGTTTAATGAACGCTCTCACCCGAAAAGAAACCGCCATCGTTACACCGATTGCCGGCACAACGCGTGATGTGATTGAAGCACATTTGGATGTTGACGGTTTTCCCGTTATTTTGGCTGATACCGCCGGTTTACATGAAGGAGAAGGCATCATTGAAAAAGAAGGCATCTCGCGCGCCCTTCGTCGAGCGGCAGAATCTGATTTGATTTTACACATTCAAAGTTTAGAAGATTATCCGAACACACAAAATCTGCCCGATTCGCTACATTCAATTCCAAGGAAAATTATTTGGAATAAGTCGGATTTATTTACTCACAAAACCGTTTCAAACGGCATTCAAATCAGCGCCAAAACAGGAGCCGGCATTGATTTAATATGGACAGAAATCATCGATTATTTAAAAGCCCACTTTAATGAAGGTTCCGCAAGTTTTATTACACGGGAACGTTATCGCGTTGCGTTATCGGAAGCTTGCGAACGCTTATGCTCTGCCTTAAAAGCATCAGAATTGGAATTATTGGCGGAAGACTTACGACTGGCCGCACGCGCCATCGGGCGCATAACGGGGCGCATTGAAACGGACGAATTATTGGATATTATTTTCCGTGATTTTTGCATCGGAAAATAAGGCGCACTCATTTTAAAACATTATTTTTTCCGAAATCGAAAAAAGCGCATTACTTTTTGTTTCATTTTCTTCATTTCACGCGATAAGTAGCCAATTAAAATGGCATAAACGTCACGTTTTTTAATATGCAAATAATCAATATCGGCATAAGGCTTTGTAAAATCACATCGAACAGCTTTTGAAAGCGGTTGCCGAAAAACAGCATCGAAAAAAGATAAAACAGTTTCGGCACTATATTTTTCGGGAATTTTATCGTTCGTAAAAATCGGCTCTTTTAACATAGCCAAATAGGCTTCATCATCCGAATCTAACCGGCGAATGATCTCAATCACTTCATCAATCGATTCATAATCATGACAATTCACGAACGCTTTGGAATTAAAATCTTGTGTTACGGTCGGATCTCCATAATAAATCGGAACCGTACCGGCTTGAAAGGCATCCATTAATTTTTCGGTACAATACCCCGGCGAAGAAGTATTTTCAAACGCCAATGAAAATTTATAATTTTTTAAAAAAGCCTTTTTATCCGGAACCGGACCACCAACATTATTTTTATATCTTCCGCCCGAATCCACACGTTTATATTGCGATAATTTTTCAAAAAACGCTTCACGAATCCCGTCGGTTTGCTTCATATTCGATACAACCATGGCACAAAATTTTCTCTGAAGAGCTTCCTTATCGTCAGGAATTGAGCGCAAAACCTTTTGTTCATACGGATCTAACCCGATACGCCAAAGCGGCAACCGCAAATATCGATCTTCAAATGTGATATAATGAAATCCCAACGCATAATCGCAACAATTAAAATTCGGAACCGTATTTTCACCGGTATAAAAAATCTTTATACAGTTATAAGTGTGGTGTTTCGTACCGAAAAGACCGTAAATTAAATAATCGGGCGAATCAGAAAGCTCTATTTGATATTTTGGCGATAATAATTTATAAAACCAATCTTCTTTCGGATTAAACGTACGACTGATGTCAGTATAGCCTAATTTAATGATTTGCTTTTCCATTGAGTATCCTTCAAAAAAAATGATGTTTCATTTATGACACAAAACAAGCTTTTTTGCAACATTTTTTTACATTTCTTTTCATCGGACAAAAGTGAAAAAAAATATTAAAATACTTGCAAAACGCTAAAAAAAGTGATAAAATGAGTTCATTTGATAAGGAGTTTAAACCATGATAAAAACTGATTTTATGATTCGTTTAAAAAATAATTGTTTTCTCGATCCTTCATCACTGCGCAAAACAGTCAGAGTGGTTGAGTCGGTTTACAATCGTAACAATAATAATTTTTTTAAAAATAACACCTATTTAGATAAGCAAGGAACCAAATATGGCTTTTGCAATTTGATTGTTCTTAATGAATGTGATTTTTCCAATCAACCTCTCACAAATAATAATTGCTCACCGGCATTTGTTATGGGTACATATAATATTAAAAACACACAAATTGAAAATTTAACAAATGCGCCACGGTTTGCCATGGGAGGTGCTCTTATTGAAGGAACTCCTTTGTCGGAAAAACTGGGCAAAAATGTGTTGAGCGGTGCCGAATATAATAAATTATGGTTACAACAAAATGAAAACGCGCCCGAAATTAAACCACTGACATATGAATTGTTTCCTCACGGAATATACGATAGCAACACCGTCATTTTTTTCAGCGAGGTATTACCATTCAATAATGAAAGTGTTCGACAATTAGATAATCAACCCTCTTTTGTTATTTTGGGCAACTGTGATTTCAGCGGATTTAAAAAGCTTGCCTCATTGGAAAAAGGTCCGGCCATTGTGTGTGGAAATATTGATATTTCAGGCACATCCGTATGTAGCTTAAAAAATGCGATTGAACCCTCTTGCTTTAAAGGTGATTTAATTTTTAAAAACACGCCATTGGCAGATTTTTTGGAATGCGACAAATTAACGCACGGCGAATATACCAAAACATGGGAACGCCATAACGATCCGCAAAAACCGCTGATAATTTCATTTGTTCGCGGTAAAATACAACGGGAAAAAGAAAATTAATTATCATCAATTGTGAATGGTCAACAGCTGAAATGGTGTAATAAGCAAGGCTTTTATGTCTGTCATTTTAAAATGCTTGCAATTTTTAAAAGAACGTGATATAAAAGTTTCGGTAAAGAAAAAATCGGGGTGTAGCTCAGCCTGGTAGAGTACTTGGTTTGGGACCAAGGTGTCGCATGTTCGAATCATGTCACCCCGACCAGTTAGAAAAAATAAAACCGGATACTGAAAAGTATCCGCTTTTTTTATGCCCTTTTATCGCCCGAGAACAGCCCCTCTTCTGCTCTGTTCGTTTTTAATGCAGCAAGATGTCACCTGAATAGTTTCGGCTCCAAAAGTATACATCACCTGCCAAAGTATACCATAAGTAATCTGTCACCTTAATTCCGCCGCTTGGTCCGTAAGTAATTGATTTAATTGTAATTACATATTTTTTTATATGATTTGGGGTTCTCATCTGCTTAAGGGGGCATGACATCTTGTTGCGAAACACCACTTTAATTCATTGATATAAAATTAAAAATCGCAAATTTGCATTTGTTAATAAATGTATATTGCATTAAAAAATGTCGCTTTTATGGCGACCAATTTAGCATAAATTATTGATAATCTTTTCCTGTAACTTATAACAGAAAGGAAAAAACATGCAAAATCAAAAGAAATCAAACAAAGTGGAAGTTGTTTTTGTTCTGGA
>CANPXT010000028.1 GCA_947586835.1 uncultured Alphaproteobacteria bacterium | reverse complement strand
CTCCTCAGCCATGGGGCCAATGTAAAAAATATTCCGTTAGATCTGATTCACATCTCGAAACTTGCCAAAGCAGCCGTTAACGAAGGGGCTGATGTTAATCAGCGTGTTCCGCATTCAACGGGTTACAAGCTTTTTAACAAGGAAAATCAACCTTATACCACGTTTTTACACTTGGTACAAGATGAAAAAGCCGCTCAATTTTTAATTGACAAAGGCGCCGATGTGAACACGAAAAACAGTGACGGGAAAATTCCTTTGGAAACCGCTTATAACGCCGCCGTTTATGAAGTGATTGCCAAAGCCATGGGAAAAGACGGCACAACGCTTTTCACCGCCGCACGCAATAATGATACGGCACTGGCTTCAAAGCTTGTTGAAAAAGGGGCAAACGTTAATCAATGCTTTAACAATGAAACGCCTTTAACCCAAGCCGTTAAAAGCGGGCATATTGAAATGGTGCAATGGCTTTTAAATCACGGCGCCGATATTAAAATGTCTGCCTGCTCCTCGGGTGATAACAAAACGCCGATTTTATTGTTATCTTATCAATCGGTTCAAAACAATCCGCGTTTAGCCGAAATTTTACTTAATGCCGGTGCCGATTTCAACAGAGATTATCCGAAATGTCATATTGAAAAGCCGGCCAAACAAGCCGTTAAAACAGAAAACATTCCTTTTTTAAAAGTTTTGATAAAACACGGCGCAAAAACCGATTTTAATGATGATTCAAATCGCTGCTCGATCATTCCTTATTTAATATCAAAAATCGACAATACGGAATTGGAAAAACTCTTAATTCAAAACAGTGAAAATGTAAATATCAGCTATAACGGCAAGTCTTTATTTAACCGTTTTGTTGAGAAAAATAATATTGAAATCATAAAATTATTACTTCAAAAAGGCGTTAATCAACTCGAAAAAAACGCGGCACTTTTATACGCGGTTCAAAAGAATCAAAAAGAACTTGTAACCCTGCTTTTAAATAACGGCGTTCATGTGAATACGGAAACACCGTTGCATGAGGTATCAGACGTTGAAATTGCAAAAGCATTGATTGCCGCCGGTGCTGATGTCAATGCCAAAAATGCCGCCGGTGAAACGCCTTTATTTAGCGCCGTTCACAAGGGAAATTCGGAAATTGTTCAAACGCTTCTTCAAGCCGGCGCAACTGTGAATACTCCGGATTCAGACGGCACAACGCCTTTGTCGGAAGCCGCGCGTCTCGGGCATTCAAGCATTGTTCAAATGCTTCTTCAAGCCGGTGCCGATGTGAATATGCCCGATTTTCACAACAACACGCCTTATATCTGTGCCAAAACGCCGGAAATTAAAACCCTGCTTCTTCAAGCCGGCGCCAAAGAAAGCCATAAAGAGTGCAAGGTGACAAAAACACTTATTGATCATCAGGCGATCAGTATTATGGGTGATCCGCCGCCTTGTTATGCGGAAGACCCGCTTATGAGCCCTCACCCATGGTTTGAATTACCCTTATGGTGGGCAAAAACATGGGATACAGCCGCCGATCAACGCGTTGAATGCGCTTATTATGAGTAAAAGATTGATATATCAGTAAATTTTATCATTACAAGAATATTGACCGCCATCAATTATTCAATTAAAAATAAAGCCGGTAAATCATATGTGTCAGCTTTATATGTTTCTTTTATTTTTTAGCGCTTTTTTTTCGCATTTTAACTTTTTCTGTTTTTTTTAACCCGCTTTTCAATGCTTTTGGTTTTTCATTATGATACACAATTTCACTTTTTTCAAACTCTTTCTTAAATGTCGGTTTGACAATTTTTAATAATATAAAACGCGTGAGCATAAAAACGCAAAAAATTAATAAAAGTCGCGCCATATTCTGCTCGGCAAACAACAGAGCTATAAAAATCAGTAAAAAAATACGTAATGCACCCGAAAAAAATAAAATCATCATCGGATGTGCCGATTTTTGCACAATACCCATTGTACGCCACAACAAATAAAAATAAATCAGGCATAAAACAAAGCCGACAATAAGAGAAATCACGATATCTGATCCTGTTAACAAATGCATATTTTATTCCTTTTTCCATCGATCGGTGACATCAATGCCTGCGTGTTTTAAAATACGAACAACTTCCGAAATGGTATCATCTCGTTCTTGATTCGTGTTAATACAATGCCAATCAACAACACCGATTTGCGTTAATAATTGCTCTTCCAGTTGTTCACTGTTTCGAATATCCGAGGGGTTGCGTTTTCGATTTTTTACCCGTGACAAACGCACTTCAATCGGTGCTTCAATCCAGAGCCCCACAAAAGGCACCGAAAGTTTTTGTGCCAAATTTTTAACCTTTATCCGCTCATTTTCGTTATGAAACAATGCGTCAATAATAACAATCGACCCGACAGATAACGCCGCTTGCGCCTGTTGACGCAACACATCATACACCACCTGTTCAAATGCTGCCGTTTGATATGATTTTGACAATTTTTCATTTAACGGACAACCGGCCATTTGCTTTTTGACCACATCATCACGTAAAATAACGGCACCCGGTGCCGGATTTAACAAACCGCCCAATTCGCGTGCCACGCGTGATTTTCCGCTGCCCGAAAAGCCACCGCATGCAATAAGCGCCGGTTTATTCAACCCTAAAAAGTGCAAAGCCAAATTAAAATAGCGTTGCGCACTTTTTTGAGCCTCTTCTTTTTCTTTATCCGTTACAATCAGTGACTTGCGTGCACAAATAACCGCTCGTGATGCCGCCCGCATTGACTGATACAACGGTAACAACGGATATCCGGACGTATCATTTGTATAAGCCAAATAATGATTAAATAAAATATTTGCCAAACGTCTTAATCCGCGTCGCTCGAAATCCATCAGCAAATAAGCCAAATCATATAATGTATCAATACAATCAAACGTTTCATTATATTCAATCGGGCTGAAAAACAAATATTTGCCGTTATCTCTGGCAATATTGCTTAACAATAATTCGCCGTGGCACTTACGCACATATCCGCCCTTTTGACGCAAAGCAATCAACGGGGCTTGTCGTTCCAAAAACTGCAAACTCTTTTGCGTAAGCTCTTGTAAACTTTGTGCGGGAATAAACGTCGTGAAATCAGACAAACTGACGGCAATGCCTTTAATCACATTCTGAATATCGGCATATGACCATTTGGTGCGAAATGTTTTGGCTTTACAATGCAAATCAGCCAACTGTTCGGCTAAATCCATCACTTCAAAGCGATCAAAATCGGCACCAGGCAAATTCAGACCTAATATTTCCGATTTTTTAAGCCGATGCATCACTAAAACCGAATCAATTTCAACTCCCATTTGTCCGCCCAACACAATTTGTCCGTCCGGCAAACGACGAACAGAACGCACGCCGATAATTAAATGCGGAGCATATACCGTACTGCGACGCATTTCCCGAACACAGGCAACGCGCCTTTTTTGCGGTGTTGAAAAATCAACGTTCGGCAGCAAAACCGCTCGTTTGAGTTTTAGCACATAATCACCTGCCATAAATAACAAAGCAATATGTGATTGCAATAACTCCACGGACGACACATGCCATGCACTCGGATAAACGGACGGATTCATGAGGGCATCAACGGTTTCTTTTTGAGCATATAATATCATTTTATCTTTCCTTTATGTGACCATTATATGCCTTTTTAAAAACATTTCAATCTTTTTTTTGCTCTTTCCTTTATGAAAAGAAAATTGAAAGCATAAAAATCATCTTTATTAAAAAAAAATGTACTTTTTTTGTTTTTTTCATAGATTTTTTTGTTTTTTTCAATTATATAATAGAACAAACAAACGGAGATGAATGATGAAAAATCCTTATGATTTACTGGGTATCAAAAAAACAGCTACGGCCGATGAAATTAAAAAAGCTTATCGAAAACTTGCACGAACACTGCATCCCGATGTGAATCCCGACAAAAACGCCGCCGATCGGTTTAAAGCCGTCACCGCGGCATATGATTTATTATCCGATCCCGATAAACGACGCCGATTTGATGCCGGTGAAATTGACGCAGAAGGTAATCCCACACCGTTCGGCGGTGGGTTTGGCAATGCGGGCGGATTTAATAACACCGGCGGTTTCGGCGGTACACGTTATTCAACGCATCAAATGAATCCGGAAGACTTGGCTGCCATGTTCGGTGGTAAATTCCGCATGAAAGGTGGTTTCGGCGGGTTTGACTTTTCCGATTTATTCGGTATGGGACAAAGCGGGTTTACGCATCAACATCATACCGAATCAGAACCTCCGCGCGGAAATGATATAACCTACAATCTTTCCGTTCCGTTTGATTTATCCGTAACAGGCGGCGAAACAACCGTTACACTCGATAACGGCAAGCGTTTGAAAGTAAAAATCCCTGCAGGTATTACAAATGAATCAATTCTGCGTTTAAAAGGACAAGGCAACACCGGTTACGGCATTGCCGGTGATGCGTTAATTAAAATCATCGTCCAAAAAAGTCCGCTTTATACGCGCGAAGACAATAATTTACTCGTGACCGTTCCCATCACCCTGAAAGAGGCGGTTTTAGGTGCCAAAATCACTATTCCCACACCGTACGGCGCCGTTCGAATGAGCATTCCGCCTTATTCGGGAAGCGGAAAAGTTTTGCGCTTAAAAGGTAAAGGCGTTAAGGATAAAGGCGATTTACTCGTCACATTAAATATTGCATTACCCGAAAAGCCAGATACCGCTTTGAATAATTTTATCAAATCATGGGATGAACCGTATCAAAATCTGCGGCATTTTTAAATTTTGTTGTCTTTTTGCCTTCTCGATTTTATTTGTTTCGGATCACGTCCATGATTCGATGGAAAAATGAAAAACGGATGGCTTCTATTTTTGTCAAATGACAAAAAAGTAATCACAAAGGAATTACTTTTCCGACTAAAAAAAGACATTTTTTTCACTTTTTTTAAAAAAAATTGCTTTTTTCTCAATTCGTCTCTTTGCATCTGTTTAAAAGAAGTGTATAGTAACCGAAGAGTTAAATTGATGAGGAGAAAACCATGGAAGAAATTATTTTCCCGAACCAAATCAGAATGTTTCGGCGCGTACGCGGTAAAACAATGAAAAGCCTTGCCGATGTTTTAAATTTAAGTTTATCGGCCATCAGTAAAATTGAAAAAGGCTATCGGCGTATAGATGAAGAACAATTGGCAAAAATATCAAAGTTTTTGGATTGTCCGCCCGAATCATTATTTGTATCGGAAAAATCTTCTCAACCGGAAGTCATTAAAGCTTGGAAACGGGAACAGGATCGACGGAGAAAAATCAACTCCGGCAGCGGATTAAAAACATTAGGTGCCGGCTTACGTTATTTAAGAGGACAAAAAGGGTTAACGTTGCAAACCGTATCCAAAGGCGCAAAGATGACTTTATCCGTTTATCACCGCATTGAAATGGGGCAGCGGGAAGTTGACGAAAAAACATTTCGTGAGATTGCTCACGCGCTGGGCTTTTCCGAAAGTGATTTGCAATTAAAAATTTATGAATTGGATATGTCCGGCGCTTTAGACGAGTTAAAGCAAAGCGAGGGGAAAAGCGGTATTTTTGCCAGCAAAGGCGGATATAATGATTTACCCGTCAGTCGTTTTATGTTGCGAGCAGCCGATTCGCAGGAAGTGACCGTTCCAATTTTCGGATTTCCGCGTGAAGGCGGTGCTATTCGTATAGACAAAGATCAACCGATCGGATCGGTTTTGTGTCCGTCTAATATGTCATTTGATCCGCAAATGTATGCCGTGCGTATGAAAGTACAGGCGTTGGGGGAAATTATTCCGCTTGATTCCGTTTTGATTGTTTCACCGCGAACAACACCGAAAAAAGGCGATATTGCGCTTTTACAAATTACGGAAGATGATGTTTTACCCGTAACGGTTATCGATGAAAGCAATGAACAAATTTCCGTTTTAAGTCCTATTCGGGCAGAAACGTTTACCATTGCCAAACAACGATTTGAAAAACTCCATCGAGTCGTTATGATTATGTTCTCATAAGAGAGGGAAAGCAAAATGGATGCTTCAACGCCGCTTGATCAGGATAACCAGCTGTTATATACGTTTTTGAATCGGAAAAAAACGCGAGATAATCAGGCTGCCATGACGGCGCAACGTCTGGTTAATTTATTTCGTCAACTCGATGTATTTAAACCCGAGTTTGTTCACGAATATAATCAAATGTTATTAAGCACCACCGATGAGATTCAAATGATGTTGCAAGATATAGTCGGCGGACCGACCGTTCGGCAATACTTAACTTATTTGCAACAATCTCTCGGACAAGTCTCAAACGAAGAAATCGGAAACACCGAAAATCAAACCGTATCTTCCGTAAATACAGGCTATTTACCTTCAGCCGATGAAGATACGCCTTACTATAAAACAGTTTTCGGGGTTAATGAAACCGTATCACAAAAACCAACCGAATCAATTGTAACCATTCAAGATTTTACAAAATGGCAAGAATCCCAAGAAGCGCTCATTTATAAAGCAATGATGGCTCAAAACGAAGCTATTTCAAAATTAGCATCGGTTTTATCCGAAAAAATGAGTAAAACATCCGATGTTGAAACGCGTGTGATACAAACACCTCAGTCTTCTTTGTCAACCGCTGAACAACCGACATCATCATTTGTTCATCAAGCCGAAAACGATGTGTCTGTACAATCCGATTCACGGCTTGATACTGACACATCAAATCAAGTCTCTTCTGATGAAAGCGTGATAAACAGTGCTGATTTAACGAAAGAATCTTTTACGGTGAATCAAACCGCACCGACCGAACAGATGAACTCATTTAATCCTATAACTTCCGACACTGCATTTGAAACACATGCTTCTCCGGAAGAGATATTTGAAGAACCTATGGCTTCTGAAATGTCGACTGCCTTTGTTGAACCGATTGAATCCTTCGACGCCCCATCATTTGACGCGCCGAATGAACCGATTGAATCCTTCGACGCTCCGTCACTTGACGCACCGAGTGAACCGATTGAATCCTTCGATGCCCCATCATTTGACGCGCCGAATGAACCGATTGAATCCTTCGACGCTCCGTCACTTGACGCACCGAGTGAACCGAT
>CANPXT010000027.1 GCA_947586835.1 uncultured Alphaproteobacteria bacterium | reverse complement strand
TGAAAAAGGGTCGTTTACCTACCCTCGTGAATATAGTCCCGAAGAAGTTTTTAAAAAAATTTCTTAACATTTTTCTTTTTCCATTAAAAGTGTCGTTTCATATATGAAACGACGCTTTTTTTATATTTAACCAATTGAAATATAAAGAAAAGCATGCGTTGCAAAAACGGTCGTTTTTTGCAACACTTTTTTTTACTTTTCATCAAAAAATTTTATTTCGTTCAGTTTTCTTTCGTTTTTAAGGGTTTATTTTAAAAGGTTTTTTTGTATTGTTTGATAAAAATAGCGCAAAAAAAGTGCACCAACTAGACCACCCTTTATTTTATAATAAAAGTTGAGGGAGGTGAATCTCTCATATCAAAAAGAGGGTAAAAGCCTTAAAAAAAATCACGTTTTTAAAGCTCGGAGAGCTTTGAAAAGAATTAAAATGAAAGGATATTAAAATGATGAAAAGAACAAACGAATCCGGTCGGTCAATGGTGGAAATGCTTGGCGTTTTGGCTATTATCGGTGTGTTATCAATCGGCGGTATTGCCGGTTATTCCATGGCAATGAACCGCTATCGTGCCAATGAAGCGTTGGACTTAGCAACAAAATATGCCGTTGTATTATATTCCGGCAAGCAAACATATGCTGCTTTGCATACTGATGGTAGTTATAGCCCGCTTTCGCTATATGCGGTCGGGCTCACAACGGACAAATCATCAACTTCAGGTTCAACGACCAAGACAAAGACACCGGGCGGTGCTTATATTTACACACCGAAGGAGAGTAAAATAACTGATACCAGTGTTGAAATTGAAATAGATTTCGGAAATGCAAGTGTCTGTAAAGCAGCTCTCAGCATTTTGGGTGAATCGCCAACAACTACAAATTGCAATAATGGTAGTGGTACAAAATTATCTCATGTATTCAAACAAAGCTAGAAGTAATTTACTTTAAGAAGGTGCAGCTTTTTAAAGTAAAAAACGGCGGGCAGAACGGTTTTTCTTGAGTTTCCGTTCCTGCCCGTCTGTTTTTTTCTCCTTTATCGAGTAACAAAAAATTTATTTTTTATATAAATGCGAGTTCGTCTTTTTATTTATGACAATAATGCCAATAAAATACCGGCAGCAACGGCTGATCCGACAGCACCCGAAACATTCGCTCCCATCGCATGCATAATCAAATGATTGTCGGGGTTTGCCTCAACACCTAATTTTTCACTCACACGCGCTGCCATCGGTATCGCGGAAACACCTGCCGAACCGATAAGCGGATTTATTTTTTGTTTTAAAAATAAATTCATGGCTTTTGCCATCACAACACCGGCACCCGTTCCCAAACAAAAGGCAATGACTCCTAACAATAAAACCACCAATGTTTGCGGTACCAAAAACAATTCCGCTGCCATTTTCGATCCCACGGATAAACCCAACATAATCACAACGGCATTCATTAAGTCATTAGCTGCCGTTTTGGACAGTCGTTCGGTTACGCCGCATTCTTTCAGCAAATTACCCAACATTAACATACCGATTAACGGCAATGCCATGGGAATAAAAAATCCCGTTAACAGCAATGTCATAATCGGAAAAATAATTTTTTCCCGCTTTGAAACCGTACGCAACTGATTCATTTTTATTTTGCGCTCACGCTCACTTGTTAACGCCCGCATCACCGGCGGTTGAATAACCGGCACCAGCGCCATATAAGAGTAAGCGGCAACGGCAACGGCTCCTAACATTTCCGGCGCTAACTTTCCGGCAAGATAAATCGATGTCGGTCCGTCTGCTCCGCCGATAATGGCAATGGAAGCAGCTTGTTTTAACGTCATATCAAAAAAGGGAATGTATTTACTCAGCACGATGGCACCCAAAAATGTGCCGAATATGGCAAACTGCGCCGCACCACCCAAAAGTGCCGTCTTCGGATTGGCAATTAAGGGACCGAAATCCGTCATGGCGCCGACACCTAAAAAAATCAGCAACGGAAAAAGTCCGTTCGCAATTCCCAAATGATACAAAATATACAATAATCCGCCCTCTTGCGTCAATCCTGCTGCCGGCATATTCGCCAATAATCCGCCGACGGCAATCGGAATTAACAATAACGGTTCAAACTTGCGCGCAATACCCAAATACAGCAAAAACAGGCAAATGATAATCATCGTTATCTGTCCTGCTCCCAACGGCAAAGCCATATTAACAGGCGTTGTTTGCGCATAAAGTGCATACAATCCCGTTTGATACCATACCGCAGCAATGTTTTGACTAAAACAAGCCCCGATTATAAACAAACCGATGCCCGCAAAAGCGGCAATCATCCACAAAAACATATTTTTTTTCATGCACTCACCTTCATCAAGAGTTGATCAGCCGATACATTGGCACCGTTTTGAACCAGAATTTCCGTTATTTTACCATGCGTTCCGGCTTTCACGCGCGTTTCCATTTTCATCACTTCCACAATGCAAACATCCGTATCGGGTTGAACCGCTTGCCCGACCGATACCAACACTTTTGTCACAAGACCGGGTGTCGGTGCTTTAATTTCATGCATTGAACCGGTACCGGACATGCTCGCCGAATTGGTTGCAGGCGTTTGATCGGCCCCCGTGCCGGTTACCAGCTCAATCGGATAATCAACACCGTTGACAATCGCTTTATTCGCTTGAATTTCAACATGGTACGTTTCACCTGCGACAGAAATGTCATATACACCGTTTGACGACACAATCGGCTTCGGTTTTTCTTTATACCGTACTTTAATCGTTCCTTTTCCTTCCAAAAAGGCAATACCTTTATCTCCGCAGGAAGCGGCAATAAACACATTTTCATCCGTTATCGGTACATTTGCCTCTTGAAGCATTTTTTCATAATGACGGCGCGATTTTTTTTCGTTTTTATCGTTAATGGATAAAACCGATTCGCTTGTCGGTTCCAAATGCAATTGCTCGGCGGCAATTTTTACCACATCGGGATCAGGCTTGACGGGTGTTTGCCCGAAATAGCCCAAAACCATTTTACCGTAACCTTCGGCAATTTTCTGCCACGGTCCAATCATCACGTTATTAAACGCCTGCTGAAAATAGAATTGAGAAACGGGCGTGACCGATGTTCCGAATCCGCCTTTACGCACCACTTCTTCCATGGCGGTAATAATTTCGGCATATTTATCCATCAGATTGTTATCGCGCAACATTTGCGTATTGGCCGTTAATGCACCGCCGGGCATGGGGGACCACGGAATACGCGGATCGGCATGCAATGCTTCCGGCGGAATAAAATAATTGCTTAACGCTTCTTTTAAATGTTCCTCAACTTTCATAACAGCATCAATATCGCAATCCAGCTCATAATCCGTTCCGCGCAAAGCATGCCAAAACGTGGCAATATCCGGCTGACACGTACCGCCGGACACGGGCGCCATGGATAAATCAACAATATCAGCCCCCCCCTCAACGGCAGCTAAATAACAGGTTAAGCCCGTTCCCGCCGTTTCATGCGAATGAAACTCAATCGGCACTTTTTTCCCGAGCAGTTTGCGCGCCCGTGCAACGGTTTCTCGCACAACTGACGGCACCGCCGTGCCAGATGCATCTTTAAAACAAATCGAATCAAAAGGAATATCGGCTTTTAAAAACTTTTTTAATCTTTCTTCATAAAAATCAGGCGTATGCGCCCCCGTGCAGGAAGGGGGTAACGACATCATAGCCACGCACAGCTGATGTTTTAATCCGGCATTCACAATGCATTGTCCGCTGTAAATTAAGTTTTGAGGATCATTTAAAGCATCAAAGTTGCGAATGGTTGTCATACCGTGTTTTTTAAATAAATCAGCATGTAATTTAATCATTTCCGAACTTTGCGAATCGAGCGCAACCACGTTCACGCCACGTGCCAATGTTTGCAAATTAACCTCATCTCCGCAAATAGCGCGAAACGAATCCATCACGTCAAATGCATTTTCGTTATTATAGAAAAATGCCGCCTGAAACGATGCACCGCCACCGGCCTCGATATAACGAATACCGGCATTGACAGCCTCTTTCACGACCGGCAAATAATCTTTGGATAAAACCCTGGCACCGAAAACGGATTGAAAGCCGTCCCGAAACGCCGTACACATAAATGAAATTTTTTTCTTTTTCATTTGAATTCCTTTCATCTTTTTTGATTAATATTCAACGCAAAAGCAATGGCAGCCGCTATTTTATCGCGCCGAGTTTCAGATAATTGAAACGCCTTTAACAAATTCATAAAACAAACAAGCAAAAATAAAAAGAAAAATACACCGCCCATACCTAATCCGGCAATAATTAATCCTTGAATCAACATAATGAAACCTCCCAATCTTTCCTTTTAAAATCATATAAATTATTTTAAGGAATTGCAAGTTTTTTTAAAAAAAATAAAAATCATTATAAATCAAAGAATTATATAAGGGCGTATTTTTTTACAAAAAAAACAGTTGAAAAACAAAAAAAAATAATGTATTTTGATAAGGAGAGCCGATAAACCGGCTTTTATGTTTTATGTGACCCAAACAACGCCCGACCGATGAACGATGAATTTTTCTCAACCACACGAAAAAACACTTTTAAATCGCTTAATCGCTCCCTTATTGTTTAAAGTTGCTTTTATCTCAAATCAAATTATGAATAAACCAAATTCTTTATGTGTTTAATTTAAGGATAAAAAATCATGTCAAATGAAAATACGAAAACTTCCGTGGAACTAAAAGAAAAAGAACAAAAGGAAGAACAATCGAAAGAACAAGCGAAAGAACAAGCGAAAGAACAAAATGGTTTTTTCGATTCATTGCCGGAAAACGGAGCGTCGGAAAATGCGGGCGAGAATGATGAAAATGAAAAATCTCTTCTTTCTTGCTTATTCAGCCTCACTTATTTAATGGAAAGCTCTTTTACAACCGTAGATGAAAATAAGATTATTCAAAGTGAACCGATTAAAGGTTTTTATTTTTGTTCGTCCGATAAATTAACCATCGGTTACGGCACGAAAATTGAATACAACGAAAAAAATGGAAAATTATGTAAAGAAGGCAAACAAACATTAAAACAGCTGAAAATTTACAAAAACGGTAAAGAATTAAGCGAAGAAGAAAAACAACAACTGGTTCACGATTGTTATAACACACGAGAACGGTATAATTGCAGGCACGCCAATAAATTGTGTTCATTGTGCCCCACCGCTCAATTAAATGTGTTGTACGACAATAATCCCGTACTTATTACCAAAGAAAGCGCATTGGATACAGCTTTGACGGAATATATAAACAAGAAAGAAAAATTGTTACAAAAGAGTAAAAATTTTAATAAGAATTTAATTTTGCTGGCTCTCGGAACGGATATGGCTTATCAATACGGCGATCAGGGCGTTACCGACACAACACTTTATAAGGCTGTTATAAGGGGTATCATTCCTGCCAACGCCAATTTCAGCAACTACGGTGATCGTACTCTTTTGCGTCAGTGGATGCTTGAAACGGCGCGTCTCTTTGAGTACGACAAAAAAACATCCAAAGGAAACCCGGCGTCCTCCGAATCGCAAGGTAAAATTTTTATGAAGGCTTTAAAATCATTTGAAAAAACATTCCATAATAATATAATGAATCGTCAACCGCATGTTAAAATATTGATGGAAAAGTCTTTGGCATTGGTTATGACGCAGAATTTTCAAAATATTTACGGACGATTTCCGCGAGCGAAAGAAATTGAAAACATTCGTCAAGCCTCGCAAGATTTTGTTTATAAAGAATTATACGGTTCACCCGAACTCAAGCGCGTGGAACAACGCTATCACGAAAATACCATCGCCAATGCCATAAAAGAGGCAGACCTCAATGACCCCAATCCGCTTGTTTCCATTCGAAAAGCACTCAAAAAAGCAGCGGACATAAGCGTTGCCAAAAGCAAAAAAAAGGCTCAAAAAAACAATAAAAAACCCAAACTCACGGCTATTTTGCAATCTGCCGAAGAAAAAACGCAAGAAATCGATTCAATCCTGTTTATCAATCAGGAACATACCGCACAAGGAAAGGCATAAAAATGAATTATGACAACAAAGTGATTTTAACGGGTGTGAAACCGACGGGAACCATTCATATCGGCAATTACGTCGGCGCCATTAAACCGGCCATCGAATTGGGACATCAAATTAACAAAACGGGGCGACATATTATGTTTGTTGCCGATTATCATGCCATTAATGCCATCAAAGACGCACCTTTGTTAAAGCAGTTGACACGCGAAATTGCCTGTACTTATTTGGCGTGCGGATTAAATCCCGAGCAATCGGTGTTTTATCGGCAATCCGATGTGCCGGAACTTTTTGAAATGACAACCATTTTAATGGCGTACACCCCCAAAGGATTTATGAATAAGGCGCATGCCTATAAAGCGGCGGTTGATAAAAACACGGCAAAAGGCGAACCGCAAGATGCCGGCATCAACATGGGTCTTTACACATATCCCGTTTTAATGGCAGCCGATATTTTATCGTATGATACCGATATGGTACCCGTCGGGAAAGATCAGGTGCAACATGTAGAAATTGCCGCCGATATTGCCGGCGCCATTAATGCGCTTTACGGTAACGTACTTAAAATTCCGACACCCGTTTTAACCGAAAGCGCAGCCGTTCTGCCCGGCACGGACGGCCGCAAAATGAGTAAAAGCTACCACAACGTTATTCCTTTGTTCGGCACGGATGCGGAAATTAAAAAAGCCGTTATGGGCATTCAAACGGATTGTCGGGATATCAACGAACCGAAAAATCCCGATGAAATTTTGTTATATCAAATATCCAAAGGCATTGTGCCCGAATCAACGGTGGCAGAAATAAAAGAAGGCTTGGAAAAAGGCGGCATGGGATACGGCTCCATTAAAAAAATGTTATTGACTGCCGTTTTGGAAGAAATCGGCGACAAGCGGGAAAAATATAATTACTATCTGTCGCATTTTGATGAAGTGGAAGATATGTTGCATGCCGGCGCACAAAAAGCACGCGCGGTGGCAAACCCCGTGTTGCAACGGGTGAAAGATGCCGTTTTTTATCGCGTATAGGGAGGGAAAATGAAAAAATTACAATTTTTCTTATCTGTTTTATTTCTGTTAAGCACTCTTTTACCGTTCTCTGTATCGGCCGGAACGCTTGAAACAATCAGCATTTTCGGCGATACGACAAACGGGAAAATGAGCAAAAATGACAAAATGGCTTATCAGTTGGGAAAAATGCTTGCCGATAACAAAAAAAAGATTGTCATGGGTGGCGAAACATCGGGCATTGCGGGTGCGCTGTTAAAAGGTGCTTATGAGGCAGGTGCCGATATAACGATGATTGCCGTTTCCGAATCGTTTCATGCTTATTGTCCCGAAACGCATTTTTGCCAAAAAATCCCTTATACGTTTGTCGATTCGGAAGAAGAACGACAAATGACGCGCGCCGATTTAGGCGATGCAATCGTTATTTTACCCGGGGGCTGGGAACCGTTGGCAATTTTTGCGCAGTTGGCGAATATGCAGGCACAATATCGTACTTATGCTCATGAAGATAAGGAAAATTTAAAAGGAGAAGTGGCATCGGGTAAAAAACCGATTACGGCGCTTTCTTCCGCCGACTTAACGGCTCCCGCCAAAAAGCCGATTATTTTCTTAAACATCAATCATTATTTTGATCATCTTCGATATTTCATTGATGAAATGCGGCGGCAAAAAATTTTATCGGAAGAAGAAACCTCTTTTATCGGGTTTGCCGAAAAGCCCAAAGACGTGTTACCGCTGGCGCAAAAGCTGGTAAAATAAAACAACCGTTCGTTCAACAAAAAACGCTCTCTGAAATTGAGAGCGTTTTTTTTATAATTAAAGATTTATGCTGTTTGAGCCATTCTCTCAGCCATCTTCTTATTCAAAATATCCAAATCAGGCTTTTCTCGATTTGCCTCGAGCACTTGATACGGATTATTCTCAAGTGTAATATTTTCGCCATGTAAATCTAATCGGGAAATTAAACCCATACCCCCACGCTTCGGCGCTGATACCGTATTGCCTTCCGCTGCCCCCTCTATTGCGTTCGTTTCTTCACGTTCCTTTTTACCTGTTTTAGAAACACTCAATTCTTCTTCCGCTTGATTTTCTTTTTTACGTTCCTCGTCAACCGCTGAGGCACTTTTCCCACCCAAAACTTTTCCGATATCCCTAACTTCTCGCTCAACCGCCTTAGAAACACTCAATTCTTCTTCCGCTTGATTTTCTTTTTTCTGTGCGTTCGTTTCTTCACGTTCCTGTTCAACTGTTGCAGCATATTTACCGCCCAAAACTTTTCCGAAATCGACAAGCACTTGTCCAACCTTCTCAAAAACACTCGGTTCTTTTTCTTCTTCCGATGTTTTTTCTTTTTTGCCACCGAATAAACCCAAAAACCAGCCCATAACGACCTCCTCAATTTGCTTACGATAAGAGTATTATACCCTATTTTTCAACAAAATACAAGCACTTTTTTTCAAAAATCATTATCTTGTCGATTTTTTTCTTTTTTTATGAAAAACAATTGATTTGTTTCCTAAAATACGCTATATTTGACTTGTAACCGCTTAATTGAAAGGAGTCTTTTATGTCAGAAGAAGGTCAATTTACATACAGCGTTCCCGAATATTTGGAAAAATCACGTTTTCCGATTTTAAGTCGCTATCGTGATTTGATGACATTCGTGAAAGGCGCCTTTTCAGACGGATCTATTTCCGATTTGGAATTGCATCAAATCGAACGCGCCGAATCGGATATTTTGTTGGAATATCAAGTTGCCGCTGATGTATTCTTTAAAATGAATCCCGGCTCTAAAGGGTATGCTGCCGCTGAGCGCTTGCTTTACCATTTACATCGCTGCAATGTGTTTATGCGCTTTGCCCGCGATCAGGCACGATTAAAACATGCGCGCGAAAAACTGGGCCCCGATCACCCCACACGCGATCGGCGAAAAGAAGATTTGGCGGTTAAAGAAGAAAAAATTATTCTCATTGAATCGGCAGCCGCCGGATTCGGGTTGATGAAAAGTCTTGAAACGCCTTTTGAGCGCATTCAGGCGGAATTGCCGACCATTCGGCGCAATCTTGCCAAATTAAGTCCCGAAGAACGTATTGAGTTGGAAGCCAAAATCAATGCCATGCTGGATCAGCTGCGCGACAGACAATTAGAGCATTTGTCGATTGAAGAACTCAATCGCATTATCGGGCTTGAAAAATATTTAATGGGCGAACGCGAACACGTGCGGGAATCGTAATAAACCCGTTTCAAGCAAGAAAACCGTTAAATTTCTCTTGAAAAAAAAGAAAAAGGGGCATATAATCATTTTTGCTTTTTTCGATACTTCATCGATTATCAAAATAATGTTATAATAAGAAAGGATATTTTATGCGTTCCAGTCGTCTCGTTTCTCGCAAGCACAAAGAAAAACCGGCGGAAGCCCAACTCATCAGTCACATTTATTTATTACGGGGCGGATATATTCGTCCGCTTGCCAACGGTATTTATTCGTTGCTGACGCCGGCGAAACGGATTCAAACCAAAATTATTTCCATCATTCGGGAAGAAATGGAAAAAATTGACGGGCAGGAAATTCAAATGCC
>CANPXT010000026.1 GCA_947586835.1 uncultured Alphaproteobacteria bacterium | reverse complement strand
AACGAATCCGGTCGGTCAATGGTGGAAATGCTTGGCGTTTTGGCTATTATCGGTGTGTTATCAATCGGCGGTATTGCAGGTTATTCCATGGCAATGAACCGCTATCGTGCCAATGAAGCGTTGGACTTAGCAACAAAATATGCCGTTGTGTTATATTCCGGCAAGCAAACATATGCTGCGTTAGGAAATAATGATTCTAGCTATAAACCGTTATCGTTGTATGCAGTGGGTTTGGCAGGGAGTTCAGAAGCAACTAATTCAGCCACCAGTCAGGGAGCATCGACCAAGACAAAGACACCGGGCGGAGCCTATATTATCACGCCTAAAGCAACTGCTATCAGTGATAACGGTGTTGAAATTGTGATAGACTTCAAGAGCGCTGCTGTTTGCAAAGCTGCTAAAAGTATTTTGGGCGAGACATTAAATACAGCTACTGATTGTAAAAGTGACAGTGCTGCAACAGTTTCGCATTTATTCAAACAAAGCTAGAAGTTATTTACTTTAAGAAGGTGCAGCTTTTTAAAGTAAAAAACGGCGGGCAGGACGGTTTTTCTTGAGTTTCCGTTTCTGCCCGCCTGTTTTTTAATTATAATTTTAAAGACTAAAAAGATTCGCCGCTGCTTTTGAGGTGGATTTTTAGAGATAGAATTTAAACCCTTGTATGGCATTTTTTGCTGGACTTTTTGAAAAAAAAGAATATAATGCCTCATTATTTATAATTTTTTTGATTAAAGGATATAAAGATGAGTCAGGAAATGAGAAATATTGCCATTATCGCACATGTCGATCATGGAAAAACGACATTTGTCGATGCGTTTTTAAAACAAAGCGGCGCATATCGCGAAAATCAACAGATTGTCTCTTGCGCGTTAGATTCCAATGACCTGGAAAGAGAACGCGGTATTACGATTTTTGCAAAATGTACGTCGGTTGAGTGGCATAACGTTCGTATTAATATTGTCGATACACCGGGACATGCCGATTTCGGTGGTGAAGTCGAGCGAATTTTATCCATGGTGGACGGCGTTATTTTGTTGGTAGATGCCGCCGAAGGACCGTTACCGCAAACGAAATTCGTGTTGAGTAAAGCCTTGAAACTGGGACTTCGTCCGATTGTGGTAATTAACAAAATCGACCGAGCAGATGCCCGTCCTCAAGAAGTGCATAATGAAATTTTTGATTTGTTCGATCATTTGGGCGCAACGGAAGAACAACTCGATTTTCCTACGTTGTTCGCTTCCGGGCGCGAAGGTTGGGCCGTGAATGATTTAACCGAGGAACATAAAGATATTTCACCGCTGTTTCAAAAAATTATTGATCATGTGCCGGCGCCTCAATGCGACGAAAACGGTCCGTTTAAAATGCTGGTTACCACGCTTGAAGCCGATCCGTTTGTCGGACGAATTTTAACAGGACGGATTTTATCGGGTAAAATTAAAACAAATCAATCTGTTAAGGCTATCAGTCGTGACGGAAATTTTGTTGAAAATGCACGCGCTTCCAAAATTATTGCATTTCGCGGATTAAAGCGTCAGGCTATTGATGAAGGTGTTGCGGGCGATATTGTCAGCATTGCCGGATTAACACAGGCAACCGTTTCGGATACGTTGTGTGATGTTTCCGTTACCGAACCGATCCACGCCGAACCGATTGATCCGCCGACTTTGGCAATGACATTTTCCATTAACACATCGCCGTTGGCCGGTACGGAAGGTGATAAAGTTACCTCGCGGATGATTTGGGACAGATTGGAAAAAGAAGCGGAAGGCAATATTGCACTGCGTGTTTCGCGTACCGATACGACAGATGCTTTTGAGGTTGCCGGTCGGGGTGAATTGCAGCTGGGCGTACTCATTGAAACCATGCGTCGGGAAGGATATGAATTATCGGTTTCCCGTCCGCGCGTTGTTTATCAAGAAGATGAAGCCGGACGAAAATTAGAACCGTGCGAAGAAGTTGTCATCGATGTTGATGATGCTTATACCGGTGTTGTCGTTGAAAAAATGAGTTTGCGCAAAGGCGAGTTGCAGGAAATGATTCCCAGCGGGGGCGGAAAAACACGACTGACGTTTGTTGCGCCGTCACGCGGGCTTATCGGATATTACAGCGAGTTTTTAACGGATACATGCGGAACGGGTGTGATGAATCGTTTGTTTCACGGCTATGCGCCTTATAAAGGGCAAATTACCGGTCGGCGAAACGGTGTTTTAATATCAACCGAACAAGGAAAAGCGGTACCGTATGCGCTTTGGAACATTCAGGAACGCGGACCGCTATTTATTCCTGCCGGTACGACGGTTTATGCCGGTATGATTATCGGTGCTAATGCTAAGCCGGGTGATATTGAAGTGAACCCCATTAAGGGCAAGAAACTGACAAATATGCGTGCCGCCGGTAAAGATGATAACGTTTTGTTATATCCGCCGCGCATTATGCCCTTGGAAGTGGCGCTTTCCTATATTGAGGAAGATGAGCTCGTGGAAGTGACACCACATAATATTCGGTTACGGAAAAAGTTTTTAGATTCGAATGAAAGACGGAAATACGAACGGCGAAAAGAAGAGGCATAAGGTCCCATGAAGTGGTCAACCGCATTTAAAGGCTATTTAAATCCTGCCGTTGCAGTTTTTTTGTTTTTGGGCTTTTCTTGCGGTTTACCCCATAGCCTCATCGGGTATTCTCTGTCGCTTTGGTTAAAAGATGCCGGTTTAAGTTTGGCGGTCATCGGCTTTTTTGCGTTGGTGATGTTACCTTATAACTTTAAATTTTTATGGGCGCCGTTTTTGGATCGCTTTTCGGCGCCTTTCCTGCCGCATGCGTTCGGACATCGCAAAGGGTGGTTGCTTTTGTTTCAGCTGGGGCTCATTGCCTGTACCGCAGGGTTGGCATTCAGTTCACCCGATTCAAACGGTCCGACTTTTTCGCTTATTCAAGACGGGCAGAAAGTTTTTATTCCGCTTCTCACTTATTTGTTTGCGTTCGGCGTTGCATTTTTTGCCGCCAGTCAGGATATTATGGTCGATGCGTTACGAATCGGCACACTTCAAAAAGAAGAATTGGGCGAAGGGGCCGGTGCTTATCAATTCGGGTATCGTATGGGTATGTTGTTATCCGGTGCCGGCGTTGTGGCAGCTTCGGCTTTTGTGTCATGGCAAGTGGCGTATGCCTGCGTTGCGGTTTTGTTGCTTGTCGGGGTAATCAGCGTTTTTTTCGTGAAAGAACCTGCCGAAAAAAAAGTGTCACAAAAAGGATTTTTAAAGTCAACGGTCATAGCGCCGTTTGTTGATTTTATGAAACAAAATCAGTGGGCGCTTATTTTAATTTTTATTGTGCTTTATAAATTATGCAATGCCGTTTTGGGACGAATGGCTTTGCCGTTTTACAGTGAAATGGGTTTTTCAAAAGCGGAAATTGCACTTGTTTCCGGCACAATCGGTCCGTGGATTACCATTTTAGGTGTGGCTATTGGCGGGGCACTGGTGATGAAATATGCCATTTTAAAATTGTTGCTGATTTTCGGTTGCATTGAAATATTAACTTCCGTCGTTTTTGGGCTTTTTACCTTTTTTGAACATTCCATGCTTTTCTTTTTATTGGTGATTTTGTTTGACAATATTGTCGGCGGTATGGGGGGCGCGGTTTTCGTGGCGTTTTTATCCGGATTGTGTTCCAAACGCTATGCTGCCACGCAATATGCCTTGTTAACCTCGCTGATGATGTTGTCCGTTTCGGTGATTTCCGTTTACAGCGGTGTTTGGGCTGAACAAATGGGGTGGTTTCGCTTTTTTCTCTTTACAGGCACTTTAATGGTGCCTGCTTTGGTTTTGTTAGGCTGGTTAATTCGAAAAAACGCTATTCAAAAATAACTTTAATCTTCTTATCGCCCATATTTAAAATACGCAAAGCCGATTCTTCCAATTGATCCAAATCAAGTGACTTTTCGGATAAAGCATTTACTTTTGTTTGCAATCTTTCTTTTTCTTGTTCTGCCTCTTTTTTAATAATGTCGGCATATTGCACTTCCTGCCGTACTTGAATCATCCGCCGAATGCCATGGTTACCCTGAATACCGTGAAAAATAAAATAACAGGTAATCAAAAAACAAATAAACGGTATCAGCCAATTATGCGAAAATTTAAAAAACATTGAGTCCTCTTGAAAAGAGAGCATAGCGATAAACAACATAAATGTCAATAAAAAATCGGCACGCGACAAAGAAGAATGCTCGTTATTAAAAATCATTGTCACTGCAACACTCGTCAAATATTATCTCGGCACCCGTAAATAAAACCTGCCCCTGAAAAACAAGGGCAGGTGCTGTTATTTTGAGCTTTAATGATTATTTTTTAGAAGATTTTTTTGTACCTGCTTTGGCAAGTGCATCTCCTAAAATATCACCCAAGGAAGCTCCGGCATTTGTAGCGCCGAATTCTTCCATTGCAGCTTTTTCTTCCGCAACTTCACGCGCTTTAATTGACAACGTGAGCTTGCGTGTTTTTGCATCAAAAGTGGTGACTTTGGCATCGACCTTTTCGCCGATGGCAAAGCGTTCTGTCTTTTGTTCGGAACGATCTTTGGCTAAATCCGTCCGTTTGATAAAGCCTTTGATTCCGTTGACATCAACTTCAATGCCGCCTTCTTCAATGGCAGACACAATACCGGTAACGATTTCGCCTTTTTTAATGTTTTCGGACGCTGCCGCAAGCGGATCTTCCGTCAGCTGTTTAATGCCGAGAGAAATTCGTTCTTTTTCAACGTCAATGTCCAAAATTTTGGCTTTGACAACCATTCCTTTTTTGTAATCTTTAATAGCTTCTTCGCTCGATTTATCCCATGATAAATCAGAGGTATGAATCATACCGTCGATCTCATTGTTTAACGCAACAAAAATACCGAATTCAATCATATTTTTGATTTCGCCTTCAATGATATCACCGACCTTGTGCGTATCGGCAAATGTTTTCCACGGATTTTCCTGAATTTGTTTCATACCCAAAGAAATGCGCCGTTTTGCTTCATCAACATCTAAAACAACGCCTTCCACTTCCTGACTTAATGAAACAATTTTGCTCGGATGAACATTTTTCTTCGTCCAGCTCATTTCCGAAACGTGAATTAATCCTTCAACACCCGGAGCTAATTCCACAAAGGCACCGTAATCTGTAATATTGTTGATTTTGCCTTTAAAGGTAGAGCCCAGCGGGAAGCGTTCGTTGACGCCGATCCACGGATCATTTTCCAACTGCTTCATACCGAGAGAAATACGACCGGTATCCGTATTGAACTTTACAATTTGTACTTTTACCGTTTGACCGATTGATAATACTTCCGCCGGATTTGTAATGCGTTTCCAAGATATATCCGTGACGTGCAATAATCCGTCAATACCGCCTAAATCAATAAAGGCACCGTAATCGGTAATGTTTTTAACCGTTCCTTCAACAATTTGTCCTTCCGATAAATTCTTAATGATTTCAGAGCGTTGTTCGGCGCGTGTTTCTTCCAAAACGGCACGACGCGATACAACGATATTTCCGCGCACTCTGTCCATTTTTAATAAAGCAAACGGTTGAGCAACACCCATCAAAGGGGTAACATCGCGAATGGGACGGACATCAATTTGACTACCGGGTAAAAATGCCGTAGCACCATTTAAATCAACCGTAAATCCGCCTTTAACACGTCCGAAAATCGTACCGATAACATGCTCGCCTTTTTCCATGGATTTTTCCAAATCGCCCCAAGCTTCTTCCCGGCGGGCTTTTTCACGCGATAAAACGACATTGCCGTTTTTATCTTCATATCGATCAATATAAACATCGATTTCATCGCCTAAATTTAAATTTTGAATACCGAATTCGGAAACGGGAATTCGTCCTTCCGATTTTAATCCGACATCAACAATGACCATATCGTCATCAAACCCAACGATTTTACCGGAAACAACTTTGCTTTGCAAAGCGCCTTTTCCCATAAATTCATCTAACATTGCACCAAAGTCTTCGACTGTGGCTTGGTTTTCTTGTTTTACCATTTATTTTTCCTTAAAATACAATTTTAGTTGGCCGCTGACTTTTGTCAGGGACTTTTTTATTTCACCCCGTTAATATACCGAATCGCGCGGGTGTATACGTCATTCGGCGTTAAATCGGACGTATCCAAAATAAATGCGTCGTCAGCAGGCTTTAACGGAGCGGTTGCTCGTTCACTGTCTCGCTTGTCACGCGAAAGGATATCCGATAAAACGGTTTCATATATAACATACTTTTCTTTTAATTGCAACTCTTTATATCGTCTTTGCGCACGAATTTCTGCCCGTGCGGTTAAAAAAATCTTCCATTTTGCGTCGGGACAGATGACCGTTCCGATGTCGCGACCGTCCAGAATTGCGCCTTTTGCGGGGGTTCCGTCCGGATGAACAGGTTGTTCGGCAAAGCGACGTTGAAATTGAAACAAAGCTTTTCTGACGGCAGGAATTGCCGACACGATAGAGGCTGCTTTTCCGATTGTTTCATTGCGAATCGCCGATTCGTTTTGCAATTTAAGCATTTTTTCGGTCGGAAACGATTTTGCAATCGCAACGGCTGCCGATTCGTCAGAGGGATCTTTGCCGTAATTGAGAATTTCAAAGCCGATTCCCCGATAGAGCGCGCCGGTATCTAAATAAGCAAAATCAAGCGTTTCAGAGAGTTTTGAACCCAAAGTTCCTTTGCCTGTTGCCGAACTGCCGTCGATTGCAATAATATTCATTTTCATTTTTTTCCTTCAATTTCGCAAATTTTTATTGACAAATTTAACATAACATGTAAAAGGCACAAATAACAAGTCTTTTTTTTATAAAACGGAGGTCATTATGGCAAAATCAGAATGGGGAACAAAGCGCAAGTGTTTAAAATGTGGTACTTTTTTCTATGATTTCGGTAAACAAAATTTTGTATGCCCGAAATGCAAGGAAAGTTATTCGCTTGACTCTTATGAAGAATCAAAAACAAAACAGTTATTAAAAATGGCAAAAGAAACAGAAACTTCTCTTGCCGATGAAGAAACGATTGATGAAGAAACGTTATTGAAAATGACGGAAGATGTGCCTCTTTCGGAAGATGAATTAGGACCTGATGAGTTGGAAATTTTAGAAAGTGATCCCGAATTGAGTGAACAAACCGATTCGGATTTTGGAGGGATTGTACAATATAATGATAATGAAGAGCCCGGTGAACATTAAAAAAATAACGCCGTTTGTGTCGTTAAGTGGTCGTTTTTTGGTCGCAATGCCGAATATTGATGATTTACGATTTGAAAAAGCGGTGATTTATATTTATGAGCATACGCCCAAAGGTGCTGCCGGTCTGATTATTAATCGTCCGGCGGCGCAAATGTCATTTAGTGAATTGTTGGAGCAGTTGCAAATTGATCATTTGACATTGAAAAATCAACCGACTTTATTAGTCGGTGGTCCGGATAAATTTTCAAGTGGTTTTGTTTTGCATTCGTCAGAATATAAGGTGGATTCGACGCGTGCCCTCTCACCGAAACTTTCTCTCACGTCCACACAGGATATTTTAGCGGATATTGCGTGGGACAAGGGACCGAGTGATTATCTGATTGTCTTGGGTCGCGCTTGCTGGTCTGCCGGACAGTTGGAAGATGAAATTATGAATAATATTTGGTTGACGGCAGATGAATCGGATGAGATTTTGTTTCATACGCCGTATGCCAGTCGTTGGGACAGCGCTTTGCATTCGCTTGGAATTCAATCGGCGTTTTTATCTTCCGGTTTCGGTCGCGCCTGAGAAAAAAACGTTTTATTGACAGTTTTTTTGTTTTGTGATATTTATTAATCTGTTGGATAAATATTGAATGAAAAGAAAAATTTTTGCCGGTATCATCATTTTTTTCGGAGGCATTTTTTTATGGTGTGCTTGGTATTATTATCATTTGCCGGTTATATCCGTTGTAATGCCGACATATAATCGCATTGATTTACTGCCGCGTTCGATTGAATCAATTTTAAATCAAACTTACAAAGATTTTGAGTTTATTATTGTTGATGACGGCTCAACGGACGGATCCGTTTCCCTTATTCGGGATTATCAAAAGAAAGATAAGCGTATTCGTCTGATTCAAAACGATAAAAACAGAGGTATTTCTTATTCGCGAAATCGCGGTATGGATGTGGCGCGCGGAAAATATATTGCCATTATGGACAGTGATGATTTTTCCGAGCCGGACAGACTGCAAAAATCGATACGTTTTTTTCAAAAACATCCCGATTATCATGTTGTCAACAGTGTATATTATGAAATGGGAAAAGAGGGAATCAACAATTGGGTTCCGCCGAAACGTTGGGAAATTATTTTTAATTTTGCCAATTATTATACGAATTTAGCGGTTTATGATTTAAATTTTGTGCGTTCGCACCATATTCGCTATAATGAAGAATTAATATCGGCGGAAGATTATGATTTTTGGTCAAAAATCCGGCTTGCCGGCGGAAAACTCGGCATGATTAACGAACCGTTGATTCGGCTGCGTCGTCATCGTTCACATACGCAGGAATATTATCAAAATATAAAAAATGTACAAAAAATTGTCAGTGCCCGTTTGTTATCGCGTTTCGGCATTACAAAAGAAGAAGTCAGCAATTCATCGGATAATTGTGAATTAATGGCAAAAATGATGGTATCCCCATTAGCGACCAAGTTTGTTGATATGTATGTGTTGAATTTAACATATCAACGACAATGCACATTGAAAACGGTGCCGGAAGGAACGCTTTATGTGAAGCATTTTGATTTTGTGGATCATTTTTTATGGAAATCGGATAATTTGTATATCAGGCAAAAGACAAATGAAATTTATCAATTATTGTCACATAATGATTCAATGGCGGAGTTTTTAAATCCGTCCGGGGAAAAAGAGACTTATCGCATTATGAATGACGGCTCTTTGGGATTGATTGAAGATTTAAATTAAAAAAATGTGAAAAGAACGGTGAGTTTGTCCACCGTTCATAAAATCTTGAAAAATTTGAAAATAAAGGCTTTTATTTCTTCTTTTTCGTTTTTTCGGCAATGGTTTGCACCAAAACGTAAAGCAACGGAATGAGCAATAACCCGATAACCGTTCCGATGAGCATACCGTAGAACACGGGAACACCGATGGCACGACGACTGGCGGCACCCGCTCCCGTTGCCACAATTAACGGAAACACACCTAAAATAAAGGTAAATGCCGTCATTAAAACTGCCCGAAACCGCACCGATAAGCCTTTTAACGCCGATTCGCCGATTGAAACACCTTTCAAACGCTCTTCTTTGGCAAACTCCACAATTAAAATGGCGTTTTTGGCAGCCAGTCCGATGAGTAACACAAGCCCCAGCTGGGCGTAAATGCTTAAAGGTAGGCCTGTTATCCACAAACCGATTAATCCGCCGCTCACAGCCACCACAACCGACATTAACACGGGAATGGGAACCGTCCAGCTTTCGTATTGCGCCACCAAAAACAAATAGGCAAACACAACCGCCAATAAAATTAAGTAGGTAATTTGTCCTTGGTTGTGTTTTTCCTGATAACTCATATCCGACCATTCGTAAGCATATTCGCGCGGCAAATCGGTTTTTGCCATTTCTTCGAT
>CANPXT010000025.1 GCA_947586835.1 uncultured Alphaproteobacteria bacterium | reverse complement strand
GATGTCGTCGTTGTCGTTGTTGTCAGCGTTCGGGTTGAACTTGAAGTTGACGTCGGCGTTCGGGTTGAACTTGAAGTTGACGTCGGCGTTCGGGTTGAACTTGAAGTTGTTGTCAGCGTTCGGGTTGAACTTGAAGTTGTTGTCAGCGTTCGGGTTGAACTTGAAGTTGACGTCGGCGTTCGGGTTGAACTTGAAGTTGTTGTCAGCGTTCGGGTTGAGCTTGAAGTTGACGTCGGCGTTCGGGTTGAGCTTGAAGTTGACGTCGGCGTTCGGGTTGATGTTGTCGTTGTTGTGGTGGTGGATGTCGGTCTCGGCGTCCGGGTTTGTGTTGTGGTTATTGCAGCTGTCGTACCCCACATGTCAGCTGTTGTTTCCATCGCCGTCGTCGTCAGCGGTGTGGTCGTTGTTGTCAGCGGTGGTGTGGTTGGTACAATAATTATCTTATTTATCGCGTTGTTTATGTAATTGACAAAATTATCAAGTAACCCGGGCTCTTCCGGCAGGGTCGGAGATTGAAGTGCGGAGCGGTCATCCGCTTCCACTTCGAATGTACCATTCAACTGTGCTTCGGCTGATAATGCCAACATCGAAACAGTGATATATAACCCAAATTTAAGCACAACTTTTGTCATTTTCCCCTCACTAAATAAATACATCCATGGAAAGATTTGCCTTTTCCGTTTGTCTTGCAATAATACAGCTACCTTCTCTTTCTGTCAAGTGCTTTTTTAAATATTAATTTTTTTTGAGAGTTCTTCGTTTTTCGCAAGCATAGTCTTTTTCTTCTCGGCCTTTTTCGAGCGAGAGAACGCAGTTATATTTGAAAAAAAACTATTTCATTTAAATTGTTTCAACACAACACGTTTCCGTCATAGTTCCATCCGGCGTTGTGGTCGTCGGTATCGGTGTTGTGGTTGTGACCCCCGGTATCGGCCCCGGTGTTGTGGTCGTAACTCCCGGAGTTGGTGTGACCCCCGGTACAGGTGTTGTGGTTGTGACTCCCGGGGTCGGTGTGACTCCTGGTACAGGCGTTTGATCGGGAGATACCGGATGAGTGTCACCTGTCACTGGCGGTACCGGATTGCCGTCAACTGTTGGAACCGGAACCGGACCGGGAACAGGGGACGGGATTGGTGAGCCTGTCACCGGTGGCCACCCATCGTAATCATTTGTCACCGGTGATGGTTTCTTTGTGGAAGTCGTGGTCTTTTTTGTCGTTGTCGTTTTAAAGGCTTTTTTACACCATATAGCGGAGGGTGTCGGTGAACCACTGTTTGCACATGATGTCTCACATGCATAGAGATACAAATCCCTCGAATTATCATTATTACAGTAACAGTAGTTACCCTCACAATCTATCATAGCTCCGGCACCTTCACCTGTGCCAGGTTTCGGTTTAAGTTCACCGTTTATGCACTGTAACGCTACATGACAATGTAAATCTGCATTCTCTTTACAACCGCTTTTGTACGGCTCAGGTGCGTCTTTATAGTTTGTCCACGCTGGTGGTGCCTGATATTCTACTTCGATATAGTTTTTTCCTTTTATATATGTTCCTGCACATTGACCCCAACCGGTTACATTTCCATTTGATCCATTTGCATTTGCATTGAAATTTGATGGCAAGGCCCGTGGTTTCTCCATGGGATCCCAACCTGTCGGGCATGTATTACATGGGAAAGCCATTTCTGTTCCTGGCATTGCATTCTTAAATGCATCTGAGTTCGTTGCCACCTCACAACATTTTCCACCCACGCATGGATAATCTCCATAACCCCCGTGCTGTATCGACGGTTCTATTATACTCTTTGAAGAGCACGTCAATACACCTTTTATTTTTTCATGTTTAGAACATGCACAATTGAGCACAGACATCCAACACATTGAACCGGTGCTTGTGTCGGTATTCGTTCGAGTTTCCGTACGGGTATTGGTTTCCGGAGATGATTCAGCCGGTAAGCTTGCCTGCGACTGTTCTTGAGAGGCTTCCGCCGGACGTGTTGTAACAACACTACCCGGTGCCAATTTTGTCGATGTCTCCTTTGAACAGCATAATGCCCTGATTTCATAATTCAAACAATACGGCATCGGATATGGTCTTCCGCCGGCCTTTTGATCACTGTTGCGGCATTGAAGTCCAACAAGTTTATTACATGTAACTGTTTGCCCTAACTCTGAAATCGGTATTGCGGGGAACATAGGTGCTCTGGCTTGAAGAACCTTAATAAACTTGCCTGATGAACATATACCTTCAACCGATTCAACTTCACCACCATCTTTATCAAAATTCGGCTTGTTGCTATCTTGCCAGTCTGTCCATTCACAGCCCGGATGTGGCTCGAGATTGCCTGTGCTTTCACACTCTTCCGACAGACCTGCGGACGAAAGTGTGGTTGTGGTTGTTGTCGGTGTTAAAGTTGTTGTTGAAGTTGAAAGTAAGGGGTTTGATGAGATGGTCGAACGCGAAGTTGTTGTGGTTCGTGTGGTGGTTGTGGTTGATCGTGAAGTTGATGTGGTCGGCTGAGGTGTTACTGTTGACCGTGAAGTGGTTGTTGTTGATTTTGAAGTTGAGGTTGTTGACCGTGAAGTTGAAGTTGTTCGTGAGGTGGTCGTTGATGAAGGTGTTGATAGTAAGGGGGTTGATGATAAGGTTGAGGACGAGTCCTGAGCAATTATAACTCCCTATGCTTCAGTTGCTAACATTAAAACTGAAACAGTGATATATAATCCGACTTTAAGCACAACTTTTGTCATTTTCCCCTCACAATAAATACATCCATGGAAAGAGCTGACTCTAACCCTTATTTTGAATAATACAGCTCTCATTGATTTCTGTCAAGCGCTTTTTTTTAAATGGTTAAATTTTTTTACTTTTTCTTCGTTTTATGCAGATTCGTGGCGTGTTAATCCGGTGAAAAGCAATGAGACCCCGTTTGGAAAGTTTGATGGAAGTCAAACGCAACCAAACGGAAGGACGGAATTGGCTCATCGACGCCCGCAAATAAAAAAAATCCCTCTTGAAAAAGAGGGATAAAAAATAGAGTGGGGCGGAAGACTGCACCGGAGTAAAACGCCGGTGGCGTGTTAATCCGGTGAAAAGCAATGAGGCCCCGTTTGGAAAGTTTGATGGAAGTCAAACGCAGCCAAACGGAAGGACGGAATTGGCTCATCGACGCCCGCAAATAAAAAAAATCCCTCTTGAAAAAGAGGGATAAAAAATAGAGTGGGGCGGAAGATGAGACTCGAACTCACGACATCTGGTACCACAAACCAGCGCTCTAACCAACTGAGCTACATCCGCCAGCGTGAAAAATCTTTTATCAGAAAGTTTTATATTTGTCAAGCGAAAAAGATATTCGGTTAAAATTTTACAGATGTTTTTTTGTAAAAGGGCGTAAATTATACGGAAAAACACTGTAAATATAAGCCTGAACATAACGTATGGAAAAGTTTTTACATAATTTAATGAAAAAAAACTTGCCATTTTTGTGAAAAAAATGTATAAAGGCATTTGTCATAAATATTATGCGCCGCGGAGAGATGGCAGAGTGGTCGAATGCGGCAGACTCGAAATCTGTTGTGCGATTTTTTTCGTACCGTGAGTTCGAATCTCACTCTCTCCGCCATTTTTTTTCGATTCGGATAAGCTTTTCTCACACTTTATATTATATAAAGCACATTTGTTTCATTTTTTTATTTTATAAACATAATATCTGTTAAAAGAATGCCCGACAAAACGCGTGCGCAAGGGTTCAATATTCGTTAAAGGAAAATGGTTTGAATAGATTAATGCACCGTTTTTCATTTCCGACATACATTTTTGAGTCACACGCGGCATTAAATGCGCAATCAAATATAAAATAACAGTATCGGCTTTCGAAATATCGGATAAAAAGAAATTTTTGCGTTCAAATCGTAGATTTTTAAAACGCCGCTCCTTGATTTTGGCATAAAAATAAGGCAGATAAGCTTTTTCAATACCGATAAACGAATGATTGGGAAACCGCCGTGCCAACGGAATTAAAAAAGTACCCCAATCGCTGCCTAAATCCATAATGATTTTATCGGACGATTGAGAAAGGTGTGCCTCTATTTCTTTTATAACCGCATTTCTCACCTTTTTATCGGAAGGTACCGGTGGCGGATTGACGAAAAAGCCGGAGGCAAGACAATAATAAATACCGATAAGTCCCATACCGACTGCAAAAACGGAAAGTAAAATCAAAAAACAACTGACAAAAAACAAACTCATTTTTCATCTTCGATAAAACGCGTTAAAATAATAATATCCTTAATGTTGACCGTATTTTTAATAACGGCGATGACCGAATCGAGCTCTTCCTGATTTTGTGCAATACCCATTAAATAAATCACGCCGTTTTCCATGGTAATTTTATAATTAACCGATGAAATACCCCGCGTGACGGATAATTGATACCGAATTTTTGCCGACATGGCTGCATCTTCATTCACCACATCAACCGACGGCGGTTCTGCTAACCGAATATAGTTGTAAACTTTTTTAACACCGTCTGTTTGCCATACGATTTTTAAAACATCATCAATGTAATTTTCGGCGGGTAACGCCCCGTTTAACAAAACTGCCCCCTCAAACACAGTGAGTTCAATATCAACCGCATAGCTTAATTTTTGTTGCGTTAAATTATGGCGAATGGCTAAATTAAGCTTGGTATCGGTATAATCGTCCGAAATAGAGCGATCATCCATTACCACCGAAGCCACTTTATGCGTTGCCGAAAAAATTGTTCCGAGATATTGACACCCGTTTAGAAAAAAACAGGTAATCATAAACAAAAAAACTCTTTTTGAACAACCCTTCATTATAAAACTCTCCATGCATTTCGGATATGACGCGGTAAAAAGTGATGCGCACTGAATAAAACGGCATCATAGCGTATTTCATATTTTGTAAATTGCGGGTTTCGTTGCAGAAATACCGCTGATGATTTAACGACTCGCATTTGATTTTCAATAGTAATGGCTTCGGCAGCAGCACCGTAGGTGTTTCTTTTTTTTACCTCGACAAAAACAACGGTTTTGCCTTTTGTCATAATCAGATCAATTTCACCGGCGCCCGTTCCGCGTTTTACGACAAAATTTTTGGTGACGAATCGGTATCCTTTTAAACGCAAATACCAAAGCGCCAATGTTTCGGCAAAATGTCCGACTTGATGGTTTGTTTTTTTCATTCGGATAACTCCAATACTTTTTTATATACTTCTTTTTTGGAAAAAGACGTCATTCCCGTTATAATTTCAACCGTATCACGAACGGAATGTGTTTTTAAACTTTCTTTGATTAATTTTTCCAAATCAACTTCGTTTTTTGTTGTTTCATCAGCTCGATCGACGACTAAAACAAGCTCCCCTTTCGGGGCTCCGCTTTCCTGATAAATCGAAAGCAGATTTTGAACTTTATCGCGCTTGACTTCTTCGAACTTTTTCGTAATTTCACGCACAACCGCCGCTTCCCGATTGCCGCAAATTGCCAATATATCCGTAAGTGCCTCAATTAAACGATTCGCCGTTTCATAAAAAATAAGCGTGGCGGGAACGATTTTATATTTCAACAACGTTTGCCGTCGTGCCGATTGTTTAGGCGGTAGAAAACCGGCAAATAAAAAAGCATCGCTTGGCAAGCCTGACAGTTGCAAGGCCGATAAAACGGCATTGGCACCCGGTACGGTTGTGACGGGAATATTGTTTTGCTGGCAATCGCGCACCAGTTTATAACCGGGATCGGAAATAAGCGGTGTTCCCGCATCACTGATTAACGCAATCGTTACGCCGTGCTTTAATTTTTCAATTAATTTCGGACGCGCAACGGCACCGTTATGCTCATGATAAGGGGTGACAGCCTTGATATTCAATCCCAAAAGGGAAAAAAGCTGTTGACTTGTGCGTGTATCTTCACAAGCAACTAAATCAACGGATTCAAGAACTTGTTTGGCGCGAGACGATAAATCGCCCAAATTACCGATTGGTGTTGAAACCAAATATAACATAAAAAAACTCCGTTTTTAAGAGAATAAACTTGAAAATGAGATTAAAATCCAGTATATCAGGAAAAAAGAGAGATGAAAAGGATAAAAACAATGAAAAGAAAAATTTTATTCATTTTTTTACTGGCCTTAACGGTTGGTTGTGCCGAACAAATTAAAATACCGGCCTCCGAAAGAGATGTTTCGCATGTTTCGGACGAAAAAACGAACGAAAAAACAAAAACCGCCTTTTTGCTACCGTTGAGCGGACCGAATGCCGCGGTCGGAGAAAATTTTCAAAATGCGGCACTTATGGCCGGATTGGAACGTCCGAACGAATCGACCGAGGTTTTATTCTTTGATACGAAAGGAACACCGCAAGGGGCCGTTGAAGCTTATCAAAAAGCCAAAGAAGAGGCGCCCGATGTGTTTGTCGGCCCCGTTTTTGCCGGCGAAGTACAATCGGTCGGTGCACAACAACCCGATAAACCGGTTCTGTCCTTCACGTCGGATACATCGGTTTTGGGAAACGGCATTTATTCCATAGCTTTATTGATTCCGCAACAAATTCAACGTATTGTTGACTATGCCTGCGCACAGGGACAACGGCGTTTTGCCTTAATCGGTCCGAAAGACAAAACAGGCGATATTGTGGTACAATCGTTTGAAACGGCCGTAAAAAATTGTCCGGGAATGGAAATCGTGCACCGTTCATTTTATGCGCCGACATCAAATGATTTAACCACACCGGTCGAAAAAATAGCTCCCCCGTTGATTGATCCGCGTCGGAAAAATCTGACGGCACGCGAAAAAGAACTCATTCGCAATCCGTCTGCAGAACGATTATCGTTTGATGCCTTGTTTGTGTTTGAACAAGGAATTAAATTAGAGCAATTGGTTTCTATTTTGTATTATTATGACGTTACGCCTCAGATTGTGCCGTACTATGGGTTGGCGACATTGCGACACACCAAAAATACGCAACTTGTCGGCGCTTATTTTGCCGATGTTCCGCAAGCGCGTATGACGGTTTTTAAGTCAAAATATAAAGAAGCTTTTGATAAAAATGCCATGCCGATTGCCTCTTTCGGATATGATGCCTTTTCATTGGTATCTTTCTTGTCCGGCAAAGGGGCGTTAAATGAAAACACATTAACCGATCCGGTCGGTTATCAAGGTATTAACGGACGGTTTCGCCTAAATCAGGACGGAACGAACGACAGACTTTTGGAAATGTTTCAAATTCGCTCAACGGGTTACATTCAATCGGTTGAACCGGCTCAAACTGATTTTTAATGCTTCTTTTTTAAACGTGATGTTGGCGATTCCATTCATACAGAGCAATGGCGCAGGCATTTGATACATTTAAACTTTCCACCTGCGGATTCATCGGCAGTTTAACCGTATCATCGCAATTTTGTGCCGTTAAACGACGCAGACCGAATCCCTCCGAACCTAACACAAGAGCACATTTTGAAGGCAGTTTTGTCTCATAAACGGAATGCGAGGCGTTTCCGTCAAAACCGATACACCAGAAACCGTTTTTCTTTAACGATTCCATCGCACGGGATAAATTGGCAACTCGCACATAAGGAATCAATTCCAAAACACCGCTGGATGATTTTGCCAAAACACCTGTTTCATCGGGTGCACCGGCTTCCGGCACAATAACGGCAGCGGCTTGAAAGGCTCCGGCAGAACGCAAAATCGCACCGATGTTATGCGGATCGGTTACCTGATCTAAAATCACGACAAGTGTGGCTTTTTGATTCTGCGTTTGTTCAATGACTTCTTCAATTGTTTTATTTTTAAGCGGTGCACATTTGGCAACAAACCCTTGATGTAACGCTTCTTTTCCGACAAGCATATCCAGTTGATCTTTGGAACAGACACGCACGGGAATATCAACAGGTACTTTAATTTCATTAACCGTTTCTTTGGTTAAATACAATTCTTTAATTTTACGGATCGGATTATGAAGTGCCGCCGTAACGGGGTGACGCCCGTATAAAAGAACGGACGTATTTGTATTTTTGGAAAATGATTGTTTTTGTTTGAATTTTGATGTCATGTATAAAAATCCTTTTGTCGGATATAAAATAAACTGAAAAAATAAAATTGTCAAAAGATTTGTTTTTTGACATAAAAAAGTTGTGTTTTAAAAAATTTTATTGTATACGTATAAAAAGTTTTATGTGAAAAACGGGGAGAGTGAAATGAAAAAAAATTTTAAAGTCTCGGTTGTTTTGCCTGCTTATAATGAAGCCCAAAACATTGAGGAAATGTTAAAGCAATTGTTGCCGATATTGAAAAAATATTCGGCTTATGAGGTGATTTTTGTCAATGACGGATCCAAAGACGAAACATTACCTATGTTGCAAAAAATTCATCAAAAAACCCCACAGGTGCATTATCTTTCTTTTTCCCGAAACTTCGGACATCAAAGCGCATTGCGAGCCGGTTTGGATTATGCCTCGGGGGACTGCGTTATTACAATGGATGCCGATTTGCAACACCCCGTTTCCATGATTCCGAAAATGATTGATGCATGGCTTTCCGGTGCAGAGATTGTCAATACCCTCCGACAGGAAAATAATAATCAATCGTGGTTGAAACGCAAAACATCAAACTTATTTTACAGCATATTGGGCTTTATGACGAATATTCATGTACCGCGCGGGGCTGCCGATTTTCGTCTGTTGGATAAAAAAGTGGTAATGGCGCTTAAAAAAACAACGGAACGCAATTTATTTTTACGCGGGTATATTTATTGGATGGGTTATAAGCAAGTTTTTCTGCCGTATCAAGTCGCAAAACGGTTTAAAGGTCAAAGCAGTTATACGGTGCGTCGAATGATTATGCTGGCATGGTCGGGCATTACTTCTTTCGGAATTATGCCGTTGCGGTTAGCTTCCGTTTTGGGTTTTATTACGACAAGTATCGGTTTTTTATACGCTTGTTATGTTTTGTATATGAAAATTTTTACCGACTTGTTCGTTGTTTCTGGCTGGGCATCCGTATTGGTCTCGGTTTTAATTATCGGTGGTATTCAGCTGATCATTATCGGGATTTTAGGTGAATATCTGGGTCTGATTTATTTGGAAACAAAGCATCGTCCATCTTATATTATTTCTCAATCTTCACTGTCAAAAAATGATTAAAAAAACGCTTTTTTATTTATTATGTTTTTTCTTTTTTTTAAGCGCCTATATTTTTGTTGCCGCTATTTGGTCGCAGTATTATTTCGGCGTAGTCGAATGGGAGCAGGTGATTTTAAATTTAACGCAACCGCTGGAAGGTGTTGCTGCACAATTGCTTGTGAGTGGCTTTGTCATAGTGTTTTTTATCGGTTCTGTCTTTGGATTTTTTCTTTTATTCGCCATCAAACAATTTTGCCCGAAAGGAATTTTCTTTCTTTTGCCGGTTGGAACAATTTTACTTTTGAGTTATCCCTGTACAATATGGCATTTGGTCGATTTTATCCGTGCACAAGCAACCACCAGTCTTGTTTATGAAGAAAATTATACGGTACCGACGATTCAGAGCAATAAACGCAACTTAATTTTAATTATGTTGGAATCGTATGAAAAATCGTTTCAAAACAAAACGGTTTTCGGTGAAAATTTATCGCCGAAATTAACGCGTATTCAAAACGAAAATACTGCTTTTGACGGTTTTTATCAACTAAAACAAACCGAATGGACCATTACCAGTTTAATGTCGGCTTTATGCGGAGTGCCGTTAAAATTAAACAATCACTTTATCAATATATCCTCTTTTAAAGAGTTTATGCCGAATTTGGTTTGCTGGCCGGAGCAGCTGGCGCAACAAGGCTATCAGAACGTGTTGATGAAAGCTGCCGCCATTCAGTTTACGGGAACGAATCATTTTGCATTGCGTCACGGGTTTCAAAAAGCGGTGGGATATAAAGAGCTTCAAGAAAAATACAACGATAATAACGGATCGGAATGGGGGTTAAACGATCAGGCATTTTATCAAGCGGTTCGCGATGAATTAACGCGTCTTTCACAAACGAATCAGCCGTTTTTCTTAACAACAATTCAAGCCGATACACATCAACCGCGCGGTCATTTAAATCCGACTTGTCACGAAAAATATCATGATTATCGAGATGCCGTTATTTGCTCGGATTCGGCTGCTGCCGAATTAATTGATTGGATAAAACAACAACCGTTTTATCAAGATACGACTGTTGTGGTCATGGGTGATCACAAGGTTTCTTCCACCAACATTGATTCTTTATTGAAGAAACTGCCGCGTCGTGAAATTTATTTCACCATTATTAATCCGCAAAATGAACAAAAGCCGATTGAGCATCAATTTACGAATTTGGATGTTGCTCCGACAATTTTAGATGCGCTCGGTGTTGAGTTTGATGGTACATACGGCTTAGGACGCTCACTTTATCGACCGGAAAAAACGTTGTATGAAAAAATAACCGATTTAGAGTTTTTATTATCATGTCGATCTGAAAAGTATGCTTCTTTCGGCAATGAGTTATCCGTTGATATTTTCGACGCACCGGAAAATTTAACAGCGGTGCATTTGGGTGAAACGCTTCAATTTTCTACCGATTTATTTGAGAAGATAGCGGCAAAAGGTTTAAGTGAAATTGTTTTAAGTCAATATTGGTCAAATTCGAATACGGTTCAAGTCAGACTGAAACCCGGGTTTTCAGAGCCGTTTTTGTTGCGTTTTTCATTACGGGCACCTTTGTTCGGTGTTTCGGAAAAGGAAATAACGGTTTATGCCGATAATACAAAATTGGCCGATTGGGTTTTTAATGCCGAGCAAACACCTGAAACCGTTTTAAAAATAACGCCCGAGTTGTTTCAAAACGGTTATTTAACGTTAACATTTAAAATTCAAGGAAAAACACGGTATAAAAAAGCTTATTTGGGAATTTTATTCGAAAGTGTGAGTTTGGAAGCTTTGCCCTTATGATTTTATACGAATGTAATCTGTTGAATTATTTATTAAAAAAGAAAATAAAACAGCAAATAAAATTATTTTTCGAAAAAAAGTGCTTGACAATTTTTTGAATTAACGGCATAATGTATCTCTCTTGTGCAAGCAAGAGTGTCTATTGGGCCGGAAGGGTGGCCGAGTGGTTAATGGCAGCAGACTGTAAATCTGCCGACTTATGTC
>CANPXT010000024.1 GCA_947586835.1 uncultured Alphaproteobacteria bacterium | reverse complement strand
TTTAATTTCTTCTTGTAACAACCCAAGTTCGGGCGACGTTTCCACGCCGCCCGTTCTTTTTTTGTGTAGCATTCCATAAATAAACGTACGTTTATTGCAACCAAATTACGGGGAAAAAATATTAATGGCTGATTTAATAAAAAAATTGATTTTTTAAAAAAATATCAGTAAAATAAAATTATCAAAAATTTTTTAAAGAAAACGGAGGGAAGATGAAAAATTTTCAAAAACAAATACAATCCGGTCGAACGATGGTCGAAATGATTGCCGTTATTTGCTTGATGGCTCTTTTAAGTTTAGGTGGTATAGCCGGTTATCGCACGGCTTATAATTCCTATCGGGCAAATGCTGTAATAGATATAGTTTTACAAGGAAAAATTGCTATCGAAACCAATAAACGCAATTCATCGAAAGAAACTTTACAAATATATGCCGAAAAAACAAGCTTGAATTGTCCTTCCGGTTCCTGCGCGGATATGCGGTTATCCGGTAACAATAAAATATTTACATTATCGTCAATGGAGACAAATGGTGTTTGCGAAAAAATTGTAGAGAAATTCGGGGGAAATGCAGGGAATAAAACAGAGCTCGATAAATTGGGTATAACCGTTTCGCCAACTTCATGCGGTCAAGCATCATCGATTAAAATGAATTTTTCCTTTCAGGTTAAGCAGCGTAAAAGCTATTTTTCTGATTGATTAATTTTTCCGATCAATAAATTAGAAATTACATCAGTTGAGGCATCTTCGGAAACGGGCGTTGCTATACCTGAAATAAGATTTTGAGTCGTTTGCGACGCACTTTGTGTAACGGCATTTGTAATTGCTCCTTGAACCAATCCTTGCACCGTATCTTGTATAACATCTTGCTCAAGAACAGATGTTGTTGATTCCTTTTTGTTGCCCCACCAATTGAATTCTTTCCCCAATTTGTATATGCCGAAAGCCGATCCGCCGATGATGGCAGAGTCTTTCAGCCAGCTGAGTCCGTCAGAAAGTGCAGTTTTATAATTACCGTCAAATAAATTGCCGATTGTTTTGAAAAGACCCGTTAGAACATTGCCGATCATTTTAATAACGGTCCCGATGACGGGAATATGATCTCCGATGAGATCAAATATATTATTTTGTATCCATTCGGCGATTCGAACCATCATATTTTTTTTCTGTTCATGCAGAAAAGAATCGACTTGTTCATTTGTTTTTTGTTGTGGTGAAATATTTGTTTTGTAAAAAGTTGAGGGTTGCAAAACATCGGTTGATTGTTGTGGTGTAGCGGCTTGCGTTGATGCTGACAGTTGTTGTATTGGCGCTTGCATTTGTGCAGCGGCTTGCGTTGATGCTGACAGTTGTTGTATTGGCTGCAGTACCTTTTGTGCCGTTGGTTGTACCGATTGCGCTAATGTTTGCATCGATGGCTGCGCCGATTCTTGTGATTGTATCGGCATTTGCTCTGTTTGTGAAGGTAATTCCGGTTCATTGGATTCTTGAAGAGAAAGGGTCGAAAGAAGTGATTGCGGCTTTTCCGATAGAATAGGCGGATTAATTATTTCAATGGGTTCATCCGGTAATATTTCATCGGCTTCATTGAGATCAGAATGTGTTTTATCAATACTCAAAGTGTCTGTTATAAACACATGATTATCATCGATTTTTTCTTCTTCTTTTTTCTCCTCTTTGTTTTCTTCCGTATCGGAAAATGAATTTGTTTGAGTTATTTCATCAGTTAATTTTTCCATCGTTTCTTTCGTTGATACCGATTCATTTTCACTCAGGTCTTGCATATCATCGAACGAAAAATTCGGATCAAACAGCATATTGTTGCTTTCTGACTCGTTATCATCTGTTTCGGGAATTTCTTCAACAGAAAAATAATCATTCAATTTTGGCTTTATCCTTGCCGGAGCAATTGAAAGTGTTTTCGTACCGGCATCATCGGGTATTTGATAATTATATGCATCTGACTCGTCATAAACATGAGTCGCCAAAGGTGCATAAGAGGATGTAGAGAGAAGATAAGTGTTAAAATCGGGCAGGGCATAATTATTTTGAGGTGCAAAATAATCATAAGAATTTAAGTGCTCAATTCGACTTTTTTCTAAATCATTTAAAGCTTCTTGATAAAAATAATCCGGAATAAAATCATCATTTTTACTATCGATCACATCATTTTGATAAATAGTGTTGATTTCGGCTTTCTTTTTATTGTATTCTTGCTCAACAAGCAGCCGATTAACTTCATTTTTGAATGTGTCTATAAATTCTGTGACCATGCCATACTTTCCTTATATATAAGTATAAAGGAAATTTATGAATTTGTCAAATATTTTTCAGTTAATGTAAATAAATATGTCACTTATTTATTTTTATTATCTGAAAATTTAAAAGTGGCACTTTTTTCATTCAACGTTTGAGTCAGCTTGGTTAAATCACCGTTGTTATTTTGCAAAAATGATGCATATTCGTTTCGGTAACTCATGGCCATACTTACTCCTTCAACGATAATATCAATAATTTTATATTGTCCGTCTTTTTCCCGAAGACGCCAAACCACTACCGCCGGCGGATTGTTTTGAACGGTACTGTTCACGAATATTTGCCCTTTTTGTGCTTTTTGAGCACCTTGGAATGTAATTTTCTGTCCTGTGTACATATTAAATTTATCAGCCCATGATTTTGTCGTAAAATCCATAAAAGCATTTAAAAAAGCATCTCTTTGCGTTTGATTCGCCGTTCGCCAATAAACTCCCAAAACAAACTGACCGATATATTTTAAGTCAAGAGCTTCATGAAATTTTTGTTGAAATGAAGACAGTTTTTCCGTCATCGGAGCCGGCGAGGCCAAAACGTTTTCAATAACATCATCGGTTAGTTTGTTGACATATTCAACGGCCGGATCGGTCGCGCCGAATGCCGTTTGAGTCAGTAAAAACAGACCGCATAAGAAAGACAATAATTTTTTCATGGTTTTCCTCCTTTATTCATCAAAATCACCAAAATCCATATCAAAGTTATACTCGGAAACACTATCGGAAGAAGTTTTTCCCAACGCCTCATTGATAACTTTTTGACGGTTTTGTTGTGTCATAGTACGAACGGTTGCGTAAAAATCAGTTGAAGAACGATGTAAATTTTCAATAAATTCAATTGATTGTTCACGTTGTTGTACATAATTTCCGATTGAGAGCGGATAAGCCGTCCATGGTGTTGTTAATGCAATAAACAAACTGGGAGGGGTGGCAAAATCGCCGATTGTACCCCCGATATCGCGTGGATTAGATGAGCCGAAAAACGGTAAAACAATATAAGTATTACTGTTTTCCCAACCCCAGACAGCCAAAGTTTGTCCGAAATCATTATCATAAGCCGGAATTTGCATATCCGATGCGACGTCATAAAAGCCGAAAAATCCCCAGAATGTGTTTGCCAGCAATCGTTTTGTGGCATTTTCAGTTTTTTGTGCATTCCCTTGTAAAGCCCCGTTGGCAATATTTCTTGTTTCTTTTAAGTTTTTATAAAAATTTGAAACACCTTCGCGCATGGTGGGGGTTGTAACGGCACGGTAGCCTTCGGCAACGGGTTTTAGAATTGCCGTGTCGAATAACATATTGAAAGCAAAAACACCACGATTAAACGATTCATACGGGTCATTTATTTGTTGAGAATTGTTTGTTTTTTCTTCAGATGCCGATTCACAGGCACATCCCGATAACATAAGAGCGCTGCTTAAAAATAATAAGGTGAATAAGCGGGTTGTTATTTTCATTTTTATTCCTTTTGAGACGATTCGCCTCGTTTCGTTTCAGAGTCGTTAATCAGAGCCATTTCTTCTTCAATCGCCGGTAAAACTTCATCAACGGATTTAACAAACCGTAACAATTTCAATTGATAAGGCTTTGCGAAACCTTCGCCGATCATCTCAAAAATAAATTGTTCCAGTGTGTTATAAAAACCATCGATATTTACAACGATTATCGGTGCTTTAATAATATTTAACTGTCGTAAAGTCAAGACTTCAAACAATTCATCCATTGAACCGAACCCACCCGGCAGAATACAAATGGCATCTGCTTGACTGACCATTGAGACTTTTCGATCGGCCATTAAATCCCACACTTCGAATTTAGTGGCACGCTCAACAATTTCTTGCGGTTTTTCAATATCATATAATTCGCGAATCGTTGCACCGATGACACAGCCGTTTTCCGAAAATGCTCCTTCGGCAACTGCTCCCATCAGTCCTGTTGTGCCGGCACCGTAAATTAATTTAATTTCATTTTGAGCCAAAATTTCCCCCATACGATGGGCTTCTTGCATATAAATTGCCTTGCGTCCGGGGCTGCCTCCGCAAAAAACTGCGACAGAATTCACAACATTCATTAATTTTTTCCTTGCTTTTCCTTGTTTAATTCTTTAATATGATATTTATATATGATGTATATAATATCGTATAATCTGAAAAGGTCAAGTTAAAAGTGTTAGGAACTGATATGAAAAAGTTTGCACTCCTTATTTATTCGGCATTTTTTTCGACTCTCTTTTTCTCCCCGAAAGCTCTGGCGGAGGATATTCCGTTGTTTGATGATACATACGGAACATCGGCAACGAATCCGTCAGCTGTGACATCGCAAGAAACTTCTCAAGAAAATAATAATATGGCGCAAGTGAACGGATCAAAAGAAAATGCCGCAGCGTCAAATATGCCTCGATTAGGCAGAAGTGCTTCTCCGGTTACCAATTTGGTTGTTGAACCGTTACCGAATTTGTCTTTCGGTGTTGATTTGTTTAATGAAAAAAAATCCAAAGTACCGGAAGTAAAGTTTCAAGAAAAAAAAGAAGATGATGCAAATGTTATTCGGCGTTCGGAATCATTAAACATTACCGAATCGGCCGATAAAAAAAGTTCAATATGGAATAGCAATCTCAGGGAGATTGAGGCGTCCGATTTGCAGCGTCATGATGTAAGGCTTTATAAAATTGCGGGTATCGGTTTGGGAGATGATGCCGAAACCGTTTATGATGAATTGTCCGATTTGGGATATACATTGCAAAATGTTCAAAAAGCCGTTCCTTTATATCGAACCACTTATTATAATAACATTTGTCGGGAACAAAGAGGTTTAAAAATTTTATCGGATATTAATGATTGCATTTTGGAATTGGCCGAGCATGATGAAGTACATTATGTCTCGCAAGAAACATACACGCGACCCGAATCGCATGAAACAATTCAGATTCATTATTCTTCGCCTGATACGGATAATCTTGTTTATAAAATTATTTACGAAAATAAAGGCGATAATTCTTTGAATTCCAGTCGTATTAACTTAGCCAAAAAATTTCAACGACGAGATGATTTTTGGGATTTGATTTTTGATATGTACGGATTACCCGATGAAAGTGATAAAAAATTATGGGGCGATGAAAATACGCGTTATTTGCGCGCTTTTATGCAAGGTTCAGCCTATAATGCATATGTGATCATGGAAGATAAAATCATTCAAGACAGAGATTATGAAGCTGCTCAAAGCGATTTCAAAACAATTAAAAAACCGACAGCCTTTACCTTGACGGGTGAAGAACCGGAAGATAGTGATGATGAATAAAAGGATGCACCAATGATTGATGGAATTAATACAAGCAAATATTTAATTAATTATACGCAAATGGCCAAAGAAGGCCGTTTGGTTAATTTAGTCGGACGTCACGAAGAATTGGACAGATTGATTCACATTCTTATGCGCAGTACTAAAAGTAATCCGGTTGTCGTTGGGGCAAACGGTGTCGGAAAAACAGCACTGATTGAAGGACTTATTCAATTTATGTCTACCGAAGATGCACCGGCTTATCTGCAAGAAAAAGAGGTTTTCGGTATTGATGTGCCACAGGTAATGCTGGATACAAAAAATGATTTGGAATACAGTGAATTAATCAAACAATTAATTCAAGTGATTGTCGATAGTCAAAAACAAAAGATTCTTTATTTAAAAGATATAAGCTTGTTGGTAAATGTTGATACAAACCCGGAAAATAAAGATGTTGCAAAATTTTTAAAGCTGTGTTTGTCAGCCGATGAAATCGGTTGTATTGTTGAAGCTAATCGTATTGCTTATGTTTCCTATGTGGAAAAAGATAACGCCGTTATGTCGCGGATTCAATCCTTGATTTTGGAAGAACCGACTTTGGATGAAAGTATTGCCATTGTTCGCGGACAACGGCGAAAATTCGAGCGTCATTATGAAGTGTCCATTCCGGATGAAACCGTTCGGGCAGCTTGTCAATTAACACATCGATACATTAAACAGCGCTCCTTCCCGTCTAAAGCATTAGATTTGTTGGATGATGCCACCAGTCAATTGGTGATGGATCATGAAAAAGGAGCGCCGCAAGCGCAAGAACTGGTGGTCACGCCCGCATATTGCTTTAAAACAATTGCAGATTGGACGGGTATTCCCGTTGAAAAGGTAGATGCGGAAGATAAAAAGCGATTAGCCAATGCCGAAATTTACTTAAAACAACGCGTAATCGGTCAAGATGCAGCTGTTGGTGTTGTGGCAAATGCTTTGCGTCGGGCACGATCCGGTTTGCAAGATCCAAATCGTCCGATCGGATCGTTTTTGTTTATCGGTACAACCGGTGTCGGTAAAACGGAGTTGGCAAAATCATTGGCAGATTTTATGTTTAATGATGAAACGGCATTAATGCGGTTGGATATGTCGGAATATATGGAGCGTTCTTCCGTTGCCAGAATGATTGGTCCGGCGCCCGGTATGCCCGGGTTTGAAGCCGGCGGGTTATTAACGGAATCCGTTCGATTAAAACCGTTCCAAGTGGTATTGTTCGATGAAATTGAAAAAGCACATTTGGATATTTTAAATTTAATGTTGCAGTTGCTTGACGAAGGGCGTTTAACCGACAGTAAAGGTGTAACGGTTGATTTCAGAAATACCATCATTATTTTAACATCAAACGTCGGGGCAAATTTACCGAGTTATCAGCGTGTTGAAAAGTTAAGCGAATATTTTCGACCTGAATTTTTAAACCGGTTAGATGATATTGTTTCCTTCCATCAATTAAATGAAGAAGATTTACGCAAAATTGTTGATATTCACTTAAATAAATTGCTCAAGCGGGCACAAATTGCCGGTTATACCATTATTGTTGCCGATTCGGCAAAAGATTGGTTTGTTGATGAAGTATTTACATCTAAATTCGGTGTGCGTGCGTTAAAGCGTTTAATTCAAAATCAGGTGGAAAATCCGCTTTCTTTCCTGATTATGCAAGATAAAATTCGGCATGGACAAGAAGTTTTCTTAAATGTCGATAAAACGGGACGGAAGTTACAAATTTATACTAAAAGTGCCATTCCGAATGCCGATGAAACGATAAGTGACACCAAGCAAGATAACAAACCGGCAGAAAAAGCGCTTAAATCCGTAAAATCTGCCGATAAAGGTGAAATCGGTAAACGGGAAAAACCGGCTAAATCTGTTAAATGAAAGAGTTAAAAACAAAAAATTCGCTTGATTCGGTTGCTTGGCAACAAAAAGAAAAGAAAAAAAATTTATCTGATCAAAAACAACCGGATCAAGTGGCACAAGCACTTTTAAAGTGGTTTTATCAAAATCCCCGACAAATGCCTTGGCGTGTGATTGGCGGGGCACATTCAAATCCTTATGCTGTTTGGATTTCCGAAATTATGTTACAGCAAACGACGGTCAAAACCGTTGAAAGTTATTTTATACGGTGGATGAAGCGTTTTCCGGATATGCAAACATTGGCTCATGCCGAGTTAGAAGAAGTGTTACTTTATTGGCAAGGATTGGGCTATTATACACGTGCGCGGAAAATACATGAATGTGCACAAGTTTTAATTCGTGAATATGACGGTAAACTTCCTTCTGACAGAAAGTTATTATTAAAATTACCGGGTATCGGTCCATATACTGCCTCAAGTATTTGTGCCTTTGCCTTTAATCAACCCGAAACGGTTGTTGACGGGAACGTTATTCGGGTAATTGCCCGATTGTATGGCTTAACACATGCCGTAACAAAAGAGGAAATTTACGCATATGCCAGACAAATAACGCCGAAAGAGCAGGGTGCCGATTATGCTTCCGCTATTATGGACTTAGGGGCACTTGTTTGTACGCCGCAACATCCGATGTGTTCGTCTTGTCCGTGGCGACAAGTTTGTACGGCTTATTTAAAGAATTTAACAGACGTAATTCCCGTTTTGCCCAAGCCTCAAAAGAAAATTAAAAAGGGATATGTTTACCTTATTCAAAACGAAAAAGGTGCGTATTATATTGAAAAACGTACAAAAAAAGGACTGTTAAACGGTTTATATGAGTTTCCATGGCAAGATAACGAGTTGCATTATCCGTTGTTTCAAGCTGACGGTTGGCAAGTTTTATCGCAAAATATTTCTCATACGTTTACACATTTTCATTTGACTTTAAAGGTGGTTTATTTAAGTGTAAAAACTGTTGATTTTCCTTTAAAAACAGGAATTTTTGTTTTACCGAAAGATTTTCAAAAATACCCGTTTTCAACATTAATGCAAAAAGTTTCAAAGTGCTTAAAATAACGTTTTTATAAAAATTTACGCGAAAATGTGCCACAGAACAAATATCCAAATAAAAATCGCTTGAATAATGGCGATTAACACAAGAGAACTCGATACATCTTTTGCCTGTTTCGATAATGGATGCCAATCTTTTGAAATTCTGTCAATTGTTGTTTCAACGGCAGTATTAATTAATTCGCACGCCAAAACAAAAAAAAGCGGAAAAATCAATAAAATTTTTTCAAGAACAGAAATCGGCATAAAAAGAGCCGTTAAAAATAACGGTATACCGATACATATTTCCGAACGAAAAGAGCATTGTGTTTGATAAGCAGCTTTTAAGCCTGATAAAGAATATTTGAGATTTTCATACAAATGTGTAAAAGACATATTCATCATTTCCTTTCATACATATGTGTTGCCACACAAACGACTTCAAATTTTTTTTATAAACTTTGACGTTTTTTTTGCTTGCTATTTATAAAAATAATAATAGAATGTAAAAAACAATCTGTAAAGGGGAAAAATGCGTTTAAAAAGTTTATTTGCAATTATTGTTTGTTGTTTTATGAGCGGATGTGCTCAACAACCGGTTGTTGTTGTGCCGGAAACGATTCAAAAAGTCGAAAAGACAGAGCCTGTTGTGTGTCCGCCCGTAAAAAAAGAATTAACCCTGGCTCAAAAAGCAAAACAAAATTACTCATTAGGTATTATCGGCGAAATTGAACCGGTTCGCTTTCCGCCGATGAAAGGGGCATTATTAGCGCGTATTGATACGGGAGCAGCCGGTTCTTCCATTAATGCCCAAAATATACAATCTTTTGAAAGAGAAGGGAAAAAGTGGATTTCATTTGATATTGTTAATTCCGAAACGGGTGAAAAATATCATTTCGAAAAACGACTTTATAAACAAATTACCATTAAGCGACAGTTGAAAAATGAAGACAGATATGTTGTGATGATGATGATTCATATCGGTAAAGAGAAATTAAATATACCGTTTTCTTTGGCTAATCGAGAGCGGTTTGACTATCCCGTTTTAATCGGACGAAACATTATTAAAGGGCGAGCAATTGTTGATCCGAGTTTATCCAGAACGCTTTATTAACATTTAAGGAGATAAAATGAAACGCAAATTTTTGTCCGTCCGCTTTTTTTTAAGTTTGGGACTTTTGTTTTCCGTTATCTTTTCCGCATGGAGCATATATTATAAAACACATAATTGGGGTTTTAATTTATATCCCAATCAAAAAACACCCGTTTGGACCATTGAATCGCATTTAACATTTTTGCCGACCGATAATCCCATACAAGTTTCCTTTTCACGACCTGACGGAACGGGAAATTATAAAATTCTGGATGAAACGGTTATTGCCAAAGGATATGATATTAAAAAAGAAAAAAATAAGTTTGTAATCAGCGGAAAAAATAAAAAAACACAGCAGGATATATATTATCGTATTTTGGTTTACGATACGATGAAAAGTAAAGGTAAAACAAAAGTCGTTAATGCACCGGCAAAGCCGACACTTCCTTCATTTTCCGATGATGAATTGGTTTTAGCAAAAGAAGTGTTGGTAAAAGCCAAAGAAAAAGAGGGTGATTTCGTTCAGAATTTAATTCTTTTGCTAAACGAATCGGAACCGAATGAAGCTGTTTTAGCTTTTATGCCTGAGCGTAAAAATACATTGGAAACTGCTGAAATTATTGTTAATTTATTGGCGTTAGAGGGTGTTCCGGCACGTCTTATTCGCGGGATTATTTTGGCGGAAGGAAAGAAAGCCAGCAAAACCGATGTGTTATTGGAAGCCTATAATGCTGCCAGTAAACGTTGGTTGACTTATCAGATTCGATCAGGGGAATATGGCATTCCCGAATCGTTTATTGTATTAAGACGCGGAAACGATTCGTTGGTTGATGTGATTGGCGGTGTTGAGTCCCAAACAAAATATTCTGTTTTAAAATCATTGGCTTCATCATTCAGTATGGCAAAATATCGGGCACAATCTGCAGAACAGAAACAATCGTTCACTTATTCAATATACAGTCTGCCGATTGCCGAACAAAATGCGTTAAAGTGGTTGATGATTTTTCCGTTAGCCATTTTAATTGTTGTTTTGTTACGAAATGTTGTCGGTTTAAAAACAATGGGAACTTTTACGCCGATGCTCATATCAATGGCATTGGTTGAAACGGGATTTGGTGCGGGATTAACGGCTTTTGTGATTGTAACGGGTATCGGGTTAATCATTCGTGCCATATTATCAAGATTAAATTTATTATTGGTACCGCGTATTTCGTCGGTTGTCATATTCGTGATTTTTATTATTCAAATGTGTACGATTATCGGTTATCGGTTTGATTTTAAAGTAGCTGCCGCTGTTTTATTTTTCCCGATTATTATTTTGGCATGGATTATTGAGCGGGCGTCAATTATTTGGGAAGAGGAAGGATTTAAAAGTGCCTTAAATGAAGTTTTTTCAAGTGTATTGGTTGCCGTTATCACATATTTTGTCATTGTCAATCCGACTATTCAACATATTATGTTTGCTTTTAATGAATTGAATTTGGTTATTTTGTTTATTGTTATGTTATTGGGAACTTATACGGGATATCGACTAACGGAATTAAAGCGTTTTGCGCCGCTTGTGATTAATAAGGATAAAGAATGAAATTTTTTGGATTTGTCACTCCCCAAAAATTAAGAGAAGCCGGCGTTTTGAGTATGAATCGTCGAAATTATGAAGTGATTGCTCAACATAATCGGCGTCGTTTATATCCGCTTGTCGATGATAAGGTTAAAACAAAACAACTGGCAAATGAAATCGGCTTGACAACGCCACATTTGATTGCTTCCGTAAATGCACAATATGAAGTGAAAAATTTTTTGAAATATGTGAAAGGTTATAAAAATTTTGTGATAAAACCGGCGCATGGCAGTGGCGGAAAAGGTGTTTTGGTTATTCAATCTTATACGCAAAATCATTTTCGTCTGCCTTCGGGGCGGGTCTTGAGGTATCGCGAAGTTTATCAGCATATTTCCAACATTTTAAGCGGATTATACAGCTTGGGCGGTCGATATGATACCGCTTTGTTTGAAGAAATGGTGAATTTCAGTGATGTTTTTAAAAATTACAGTTATCAGGGTATTCCCGATGTGCGTATTATTATTTATGAAGGATACCCTGTTTTGGCGATGATGCGTTTGGCAACCAAAGAATCGGCCGGTCGGGCTAATTTACATCAAGGAGCCGTCGGTGTTGGTATAGACATCAAAACGGGCAGAGCCGTTTCGGCTGTTCAACATAACAAACCCATACGGTATCATCCTGATACAAAGGCAGATTTAATGCAACTTTCCGTTCCGTTTTGGAAAGAGCATTTATTGATTGCCGCACAAGGATTTGAGATGACAAATTTAGGTTATTTGGGGGCCGATATCGTATTGGATAAAAACAAAGGGCCGATGGTATTGGAATTAAATGCGCGTCCGGGACTGGCTATTCAAATTGCCAATCAATGCGGATTAAGACGAATACTGAAGCATGTTGAGAAGAATTATCCGCGCGGATTATCTTTTAAAGAAAGAGTTGAATATATTCTTTCAAATACTTGATAAAATTTAAAATATTTATATAAAATTCATTTTTAAAAAGAACGTTTATGTTGGCTGTGAAATGTTATGTCAATTCGGCATTTCAAAAACAAACTATGCTCGGCTTTTATGGGTAATTTTTACATAAACATCTGAAATAAATAAGGGTTTAATTAGCTTTGTTCGGCACATAACCTTGTATAAAATGTTTTTTATTGCACAAAAT
>CANPXT010000023.1 GCA_947586835.1 uncultured Alphaproteobacteria bacterium | reverse complement strand
TATGATGCAAATGCGCCACAGTATGATCCCAATGCACAGTATGATGCAAATGCGCCACAGTATGATCCCAATGCACAATATGATGCAAATGCGCCACAATATGATGCAAATGCGCCACAGTATGATCCCAATGCACAGTATGATGCAAATGCGCCACAGTATGATCCCAATGCACAATATGATGCAAATGCAACACAGATAAACGAAGCCCCCACCAATGTTTCATCCGATTCGGTCCTTGAAACTTCTCTCGCTTCTCAACCGGTTGAATCGAATGAGCAATTTTTAGCAAAACGAGCGTTCAAGCAACTTGATTTTGTAAACAGCGTCCATGCATGGATTGAAGCACGGTGTATTGATTTAGGAAAAATTGAAATATATAATTATAAACATTACGGTTTTCTGATAGATGTCATGGAACAGACCAAAAAAGATATTCAGGAAGTTTTGTCTTCACCCGTTTATTATCCGGCGTTGGAAAGTTTGCGTCCGAACGGTTTAAAAACACTTCAAAACAGTTTGGTTGCTTTGGAAAAAAATTTAGAAATTGCTTATGACAATTTACCGACCGACAGCACGCCGCTCGTTAATGATGAAATTGATTCGGAAGAAGCACGTAAAATGTTGGGAATGATTGATACAAGCAATCAAAAAGAATATTTGGGTCCGGCACCGGATGGTTTTGAAATGATTGATGATCCGTATCAAACGTAATAAAATAAAAAAAATACTTCACAAGATGAAAAAATTGATGTAATACATAAAAAAAGGATTTATCGACAGTAAACACAAAAGGATAAGATAAATGAAACGATTTACATATTTTTTGGCACTCACTGCGCTCTTTATACCGACCGTATTAACGGCTCAATCACCTGTTTTGCCGAAAGGAAACACAATTATCTTGCCCGCACAAGAAATTATTGTTCCCGGTTCCGAACCGATTAATAATTTCAGCGGTGTTTTTTCAGTCAATAATTTCGAACAGAAACGATCGGTTGATTTACTTAATATTGAAACGCCTTTTCGGTGTCAAACAGAACCGTTAAACAACCAAAAAGTTATTTCATCCGTTCGATATGGAGCCAAAGACTTTAAATTAACGTATATTGATTCGTTAGATACGTTACCGCGATATGAAGTCAATGGTTATTCTTTTGATAATACGGCATTAGATGAAGCTTTGCAAAATCTGGTAGATGAAGCCGGTATTGAAGTTTTTTCGGAAGATGAAGGCTTTGCTTCCCTTAATGCCAAAGATATTTACGGGGAACTCTCCATTGTGGTTGATGAATTAACAAAAGCGGGAGAAGTTTATTATAAGTATGATGCCGCTCGCAAACATTTACATTTAATGCGAACAGCTAAGTTTGAAGCACAATTGCCGGCCAATCGCTATGTTATTTTAGGTGTGTTAGATGCGTTGCGCGGTGCCGGAATTGAAAACGTCAATCCGAATTGGAATACGGGCGTTATTACCTTAAACTTAAGACGAGATGAAGAAAAACGTGTGAGAGATTTGTTTAAACAAATTCTTTCTAACGGACAACTCATTGTGACGGATACGGAAATTTTTGCCGTTTCATTCGGAAGTACCATGGGAAATTGGGGTGATGTTTTGCACACATTCGGTGCCGATAAAATTTATACTTCCAATAACGGTTTAATGGGAAAACTGCTTTCAATGGGACATCAAACAAACCCGAACGCCTTAATGGAAAGTGTTCAAAAATATTATCAGGTCCAACCCATCAGTCATGGTGTTGCCATTGTTCCGAACAACTGGAAAATGCGGTTTGATATCGGAAAATGCGCTACCAATGCTTATATGCAAGATCAGCTTTCATTGCTCATTTATCCGCATACCCGCCAAAACGGTACGATTGATATGCAAATCACGCTTGATTCGAAAAAAGGAGAAATGGCAACATTTCAGGTTAATGCCACCATTGATAACGAATTAGCCATTATCGGCATTCCCGACGGTACACAACAAAACACGGAATTGTTGGCTGTCATGAAATTAAAATTAATACGTCTTATCGGAGGAAAATAAAATGCCTTTACCACCTAAAAATCCGGCACAACCGATGCCAACCGCTCAGCAACCGGTGAAAAATAAAGTTCCCCCTATGGGAATGACTCCGGGTCGTCCGCAAATGCAACGACCCATGCAACCGAATATGCGTCCGGCACAACCGATGCAACGACCCATGCAAACTCAATCGGTACCGCCTCAAAATAATGTGGCATATGCACCGCAAAACGCACGTCCGCGCACGCAACCGACCAATAACTTACCGAAACAACAGCCGGCACAACCTCAGAAATTGCCTGCGGAAACAATTTCAACAAAAGGTATTCTTGTTGTTGGTATTATTGCCTTGTTATTCGGTGTTTTGATCGGCTCTATGCTTGGTGGCGGCAGTTCGCCCGCACCGCAACAAGCCGTCGGATTAAGAGGCGTTGTGGCAAATAAAGATATTACATCGAAAATGCCGCGCTGCGGTTTGGTCGAAAAGGGACAACCTTGTTTGCTTTATATTATGAATTCAACCCGTTATGATAAAATTGCCGAAAACTTTTTTGAAGAAGCAGCAAAATTAATGGGAGTTCAAGTTTATTCAATCGGCTTGGTAAATCCCAAATATGCCAAAGAATTGATTAAACCGGGTTATATTGCCGAAATTAAAATTCCGAAATTATAAAAAATAATATTTCTTTTTGAACGGAGAGAAGAGACTGCCCTTCTCTCCCTTTATTTTTAAACTGTAATCTTTCGCTCATTCATTTTTTTGTATGGGCCGTTTTTTTTACTTGCAAAAATTCTTTTTTCGTGTATGTTAATATATAATTAACCATTTGAAACAGGAAAAGAAGAAATGCTTGAAAACACCATGCGTATTCCCCCGCAAAATTTGGAAGCCGAACAGGCATTGTTAGGGGCTGTTTTATCAAATAATCGGGCATTGGAAAAGGTCGCTGAGTTTTTAAATCCTGACTGCTTTTCAAACCCGATACATGGTAAAATTTATGAAATTTGTTGTCAGTTCAATCAACAAGGACGCATTGCCGATCCGATTACGATTAAGGCTTATTTCAAAGATGATGAGGCATTAAAAAGTGTTGGCGGAACCGACTATTTAGCCGAACTGGCCGCTGCTTCAACAAATATCATCAATGCATACGATTACGGACGCCAAATTTTGGATTGCTATATTCGGCGTCAGATGATTGCACTCGGAACAGATATTGTCAACGATGCGTTTGATATTGCATTAAATGATGAAGCGGTCGGACAAATTGAACAGGCTGAAAAACGACTGTATGAAATTGCAACGGGCAATGATCTGTCCGGCGGACCGAAGGCTATTAAAGATGCCATGGATACTTCATTAAAAACATTACAAGAAGCAATGAATTCACCGAACGGATTATCCGGAGTTACAACAGGTTTATCCGATGTTGATGATGTTTTAAGCGGACTGCATAATTCCGACTTGATTATATTGGCAGGTCGTCCGGGCATGGGTAAATCGGCCATGGCACTCACAATTGCTTATAATGCCGCCGTGAAGTTTGAAGAAGAAAATAAAAAAGAAGGCATTGAAAAAAAATCGGTGGCGTTTTTCTCTTTGGAAATGTCTGCCGAACAATTGGCATCCCGTATTTTATCGGCTAAAGCACAAATACCCGGAGATAAAATGCGTTCCGGTAAAATTAATGAAGAACAATTTGATGAATTGGCTGCCGGTGCCTCTTTGCTTTGTCGCTTGCCTCTTTTTATCGATGAAACATCCGGTATTACGGTTTCGGCCATTAAAAACCGTGCCAGACGCTTAAAAAGAGATAAAGAAAAAGGGTTGGGACTGATTGTCATTGACTATTTACAACTGATTTCTTCCAACTCACGTTCGGAAAACCGGGTACAAGAACTTTCGGAAATGACCAGACAACTGAAAATTATGGCAAAAGAACTCAATGTTCCTGTCTTGGTTTTATCCCAGCTTTCACGTTTGGTCGAACAACGTGAAAACAAGCGTCCGCAATTATCTGATTTACGTGAATCAGGCTCCATTGAACAAGATGCCGATGTTGTTATGTTTGTTTTTCGCGAAAACTATTATTTAAAGAATGATAAACCCGTTCAACGCGCGAATGAAACAGCCGATAAATATAATCTGAGGATTATTGATTGGCAAAAGCAGCTGCAAGAAACGCTTAATACCGCAGAATTGATTATTGCCAAGCATCGGCACGGAAAAACAGCAACGGTCCCGCTTTATTTTAACGGCGAATTCGGAAAATTCGGCAATTTACAAAAGGGATCGAAAGAATGAAAACACTTCGACGAATCGGATACCTTATTCTTATTTGCATGCTTTGTTTAACTTATTGTTTTTTAAAAAGCGCACCGATACAATCGTATCGAATTATCACAAGCAATCAAACACTTTCCTTAAATTTAGAAGTGGCCGACACGGTTCAAAAACGCACTTTAGGATTAATGTTTCGCAAATCATTGGCGGCAAACGACGGTATGATTTTTCTGTTCGATACCCTGCGAAAGGGTAGTATGTGGATGAAAAATACTTATATTCCGCTCGATATGCTGTTTTTTAACGAAAAGTTTGAAATTGTGCATATTCATGAAAATGCCGTTCCGCATGATGAAACAATTATCACAACGCCGATGCCGGTTTGGGGCGTTATTGAAGTGAATGCGGGATATGCGAAAAAAAACAATATTCAACCTGGAGATAAAATTATTTGTCCGCCGAAAAAGGATGACCGATGACTTTGTATCGTTTACTGATGAAACACGCTTATTTAACGTCATTTATTTTAGGACTGTTCAGTGCCTATGCCTATGCGCCGTATTTTTTCTTTCCGATTTTAATTTTAGCCTGTTCGTTTCTGATTAAAAACTTAAACGGAGCTCTCAATAAAAAACAAACAGCCGGTATTTTCTTCTGTTACGGTGCAGGGACGGGAATTACCGGTATGACGTGGATTACCAATGCCTTACTGATTGACGGCGGACAATTTGCTCTTTTCATCGGACCTTCATTGGCCGGACTGGGTATTTTTTTCGGCTTATTCTGGCTTTTGCCGGCACTCTTTTCCCGTTTAGCATTACCGGGAGTTCGGCGATGGCTGGCATTTGCCTGTTTTTTTGTGTTTTTTGAATGGATCAGATCTTGGTTTTTAACAGGTTTTCCTTGGAATTTGCTCGGGTCCGTCTGGACGGATTATCCTTGGGTGTTACAGTTTGCTTCCGTGTTCGGGGTTTACGGTCTTTCGTTTGTGACTTTACTTACCTTTTCATCTCCTGCGTTATTACCGAACAAAAAACCGCTTTATTTTTCGCTTTTTTTAATATTTCTCGTAACAACCGGTGGAGCAATGCGGTTATATCAGGCGCAAAACGAATCTGTTTTCGGCGTTCATTTACGTTTGGTACAACCGAATATTCCGCAAACGCTTAAATGGAATGCTGAAAAGAGAGAAGAAAATATATCAACGCTTTTGCGTCTGTCGCACGAAAATAATGCATCTGTCAGTCATGTTATTTGGCCGGAATCGGCTCTGCCTTATTTGATTGAGCTGAACACCGCCGAGCGATTGCGCTTAATGAGTGCCGTTCGTCAGGGAGGAACCCTGATTACCGGCGGCTTACGGGTTGTCAATCAGGCAAATAAACAATTAGCCAATAGTGTTTTTCTGCTAAACGATCTTGCCGATATTGTCGGTTATGTCGATAAATCGCATTTGGTGCCGTTTGGGGAATATGTTCCGTTTCGGCAGTGGTTACCGCTTGAAAAAGTCGTGCCGATTGATAGTGACTTTGTTGCGGGAAAAGGAGTAAGAACGCATCACATTCCCAAAGCTCCGCCCGCCACTGTTTTAGTTTGCTATGAAATTATTTTCCCTCATGCCGTAGCACCCAAAAAACCGCGTCCTGATTGGATTATCAATGTAACGAATGACGGATGGTACGGCATATCAGCCGGTCCGTACCAACATTTAGGTATGGCGCAATTACGAGCCGTTGAGGAAGGATTACCCGTTATTCGAGCTGCCAATACGGGGATCAGTGCCGTTATAAATCCATACGGAATGATTGAAAAATCACTGCCGTTGAATACACAAGGCGTTGTTGATTCTTCTTTACCTCGACCGCTTCCCCCAACCGTTTACGCTCGTTACGGTAATGTTTTATGGCTTGCAATTGTCGGATTTATCTTTTTATTTTGTTTTAATACACGAAAAACAGGAAAAAAATAAAAAACCTCTTGACAAAACAATTTTTTTTTGGTAATTTAACGCATCAGTTTAATTTTTTTAGCAGGAAAGGATCAAGTTATGAAAGTTCGTTGTTCATTAAAATCAGCTAAAACACGGGATAAAAACTGCAAAATTGTTCGCCGTAAAGGTCGTGTTTATGTGATTAATAAGCTGAAACCGAAATTAAAAGCCAAACAGGGTTAATTTCATCATATATTAAAAAAAGCGTCCGTTTTTAAAGCGGACGCTTTTTGTTTGCCGTTTATTATACGCTTATATCGTTAAACAACTCTGCCGCCATCGTTTATCAAATTGAGAGAATGATTTTCCTCCTGAGGTTTTGTTGCACATCTGTCTAAAGCGGTTAACAAGTTCGGCTTTGTTTCCGTTTTTTCTTGCGTACTCTCTGCTTCATTTGATATTTCCGTATTTTCCGTAGCAGTTAAATCGGTTTTTTCCTCTTTTTTCTGTTTTTTTACAGCCAACCGCTTTTTGGCTGTTTCCTCATTAAATCCCGGCACTTTAACGGTCGAATGAATTGTTAACGCAAGCTCATCATGCTTTTCCGATCCCGGAACATGAACATCAACAAAATTTCCGTTTGCATCAAACTCTTTAATCACGCCCGTATTTGGATTTACGCGCATCATTTGCGCGACTTCCGTTTGTCCGTTTCCATTTTTCCGATAAACAAATACGGCTTTTTCACCCAAATAATCATAGCCGGAATCAGTTGATACGTCTTCCTGTTTCATCTGATGATGTTGATAATCCAGTCTTCCGCGAATAACGTGTCCGTTGCTGTCATGAGCCAACTGAGAACCCCGCCCGATTGAAATGTTGAAGTTAAGCGGCTCTGTTTCTTCCTTTTCTCCGTCTCCTCTGGCAATTTCTTTATCAGTATAACTTTCCTTTTTTGCCAAAACACAATCATATTGATTAAAAAATTCATCATCATGTGGCGTTTTAACATGTTTTAAATCGGGATTTCCTGTGTAATACTCTCGTGAGTAAGTGATTGCTGTGTCACTGATTGCATCCTGACACATTCGACTGTCCGGATTATCTTTCTTCTCTTCATCTTTTTTTGCAAGCACTTTCGCCAAAGCTTCCATTGCTTTCTCCGGATCACCACTCTCCTTAATTTTACACAATTCAGCTTTCTCTTTTTCCGTAAAAAAATACCTTCTTGTTTGAGTCACTTTTTCAATAACAACATCACTGCCAATTTTTATACCATCTGTATAATAAAAGGGATATTCCGTTCTTTTACTGTGAATGGTTCTCGTACACACAAGCTCCGTATCATCATTTTGAAACTCCATTTTATCATTTTGAAAACGCTTCAATTTATCACTCCATTGAGGACTATTCTCATCCAAAAAGGTTTCGGTGACTATTTTTGCGGGCTTTCCGATGCTTGAAGCTGAATCTCCGATGAATGAATCGAGCATACGAAATGCCGGATTCGTGCGACGCAAATTGCCTTTAATAAAAGAAAAATCATCCAAATCAATACCGTACCTTTCTTTTAAACTCGTCACATTTGTTGAATCATATTCCGTTTTTGTTCGTTGTTCCAGATTTTCATCACCATACACATTATATTCCGAGAGAATCCGCCCATTCTTATCTATATCAAAAATTGCCGAAAGATCCATTTCCGATCCCGCTCGTTGATAGAAATAAACTTGATTCGGATGTTTTTTATCTTGCATGGCCACATAGAAAACATCACCCATTCGAACTTCTCCGTTTTTAATAACCGGTTTTCCGTTTTCATCCGTAATCGGCTTTTCAACATGCCCCATTCGGCATTTCATATCACCTATCCCTACTGCATCAGGCAGAACCGCCATCAGAGCCGACTGCCCGGTCATTTTAGCACCGTCCCAAAGAGCTTTTCCGATCAGACTGGGCTTTTCCTTAATTTCACTCCATAGTTTTCCAAATTCCTTTCGTTCTTCACCGTCTGACACAATAGCCTTATAAAGATCCCTAGCCGCTTGAGCAAAATCTTTACCAACCCCAATCACATCACCCTCTCCGAGTTTCGCCGACATAGTCCCATCCGCAAGCATTAGCGGAAGGAACACCTTTCCGCCAGCGCGCAATACACCCCTCGCCATTTTGACGGGTGACGATTGGGCTGCTTTGGCAATCGTCTGTCCGGCTCTTGTGCTTGCGACTCCTTGCCCCACCGAATGAATTGCCAATGATACACCTTCTCTGATACGGCCGTGTACCCTCGAAACCGGCATATGTAACAGCTCATTCCACGAATTCACAACTTGACGGGTTTTTGAAACCGTTGTTTTAACAGGCGAATAGGCATCTCTGAATTGAGCAGCTTGAATCATGTGCATACTGCCGGTTGAATCTTTCACGATAAAGGCACCTTCGCTGCCGGCAATTTGCGGCGTCCCTGTTGGGCCTTGAAACCGCGCGCCGGGTCTAACCGGAATGGCTTGAACAGCCTCTTGCGCTTTAGCGCCGGAAAAAACGGTGCCGTTTCCGATTTGCTCGGGCGCTCCTGTTAACTTTGAGGCCCATTTTATATCGGAATCCCACACATCGGGCAACCCCGTTGCGGGATTTACGCCGGCATTTTCACCTAAAAACTTCACAAAATTTTGAATACCTTCAGCATTTTTTAATGCCGCTTTATTTTTTGCAAGATAATTAGCTACTTTACCATCTAACCCGGGTGAATCATAACAAACCAGCACACCGCCGCTTTGTCTTAACACCTGCACAGATCCATCCGTGGGATTAAAAAATTCCAATCCTTTAACAGGTTGTCCTTTTCGAACGGCATCAACGGCACCTTCAAAACCGTCAACGCACACGATAAATCGTTTTTCACCGGTGGGTAAACATTCAGTCACATTTTGCCCTCTTTCGAAAAGTTCAGTCATTTCTTCCACACGCATAATCGGTGTATCCATAACGGTTGACGCCATTTTTTCTCCTGTTTCAAAAATAAAAACCAACAGCCTTTAAAGCACTCTTTATGTGATTATATCATAAATAAAGGCTTTATGCAATCTTTTATTCTTTAACTTTTATTTAATGAATCTGGCACCTTTTTGTACTACATTCCATTCTTTAAGTATGTTTGTTGCATTTTTGAGGTTTTTAAGCCTTTTTGCGTAATTTCCCAATGTGTTTGCTGCGTTCGCCCCTGTGCCTGCAGCGGATCGCAACACAGCGTTCATACCTCCTTCTTTGCCTGTGGAACTGGCGACTTTAATTATATCCTCTGCGGAATTGGAGTTTTTGGCTATGAGATTACCACCTTTAACTATATCTGCGGAATCGGCATTTTTTAACTTAGTCAAGACTTTTTCTTCCATTTCTTTTGCATTTTCTATGGTCCAACTACCCTGTACCGATTGTGATTCGCGCACATTCACACCCTTATCGCGCAAATATTCTGCTATTTGCTTTTTCTCTTCGACCGTATAATCGGACATATTTATCCGATAGGCCTCTCCCACATACTTGCTACCGGGAATCTCACTTCTAACTTTTTGGATACGCTTACCTTTATCCAATTTAATTAACAGCTTCTCACTATCGGCATTTTTTAAATCAGTCAAGACTGTTTCCATTTCTTTTGCATTTTCTATGGTCAAACTGCCCTCTACCGATCGTGATTCGCGCACATTCACACCCTTATCGCGCAAATATTCTGATATTTGCGTTTTTTCTTCGAGCGTATAACCGGACATATTTATCCGATAGGCCTCTCCCACATACTTGCCATCGAGAGTCTTACTTTTAATTTTTTGGATACGCTTACCTTTATCCAAATTAATTAACACCTTCTCACTATCGGCATTTTTTAAATCAGTCAAGACTGTTTCCATTTCTTTTGCATTTTCTATGGTCAAACTGCCCTCTACCGATCGTGATTCGCGCACATTCACACCCTTATCGCGCAAATATTCTGATATTTGCGTTTTTTCTTCGAGCGTATAACCGGACATATTTATCCGATAGGCCTCTCCCACATACTTGCCATCGAGAGTCTTACTTTTAATTTTTTGGATACGCTTACCTTTATCCAAATTAATTAACACCTTCTCACTATCGGCATTTTTTAAATCAGTCAAGACTGCTTCCATTTCTTTTGCATTATCTATGGTCAAACTACCCTGTACCGATCGTGATTCGCGCACATTCACACCATTATCGCGCAAATAATCTGATATTTGCGTTTTTTCTTTGTCCGTATAACCGGACATATCTATCCGATAGGCCTCTCCCACATACTTGCCATCGAGAGTCTTACTTCTAATTTTTTGGATACGGTTACCTTTATCTAAATTAATTAACAGCTTCTCACTATCGGAAACGGAGGCTTTCCCTGCAATCGGATTTAATCCGCGATATTCATTGTCAAAAATTTTAAATGTTTCTTTATAAATTTGATTAGCATTCTTACTTTCTACCACTTCAACCACTTTATTATTAACTGTTGTAAGAACATTACCGTTGTTTAATGCCCCTCTATTTTCAAGAGCCAACTTTAACCATGACGCTATTTCTTCATTTTGTTGTCCCGGTTTAGGAAATTCAAAACGATATCCTTTAACATCCTCTGCGTCGGAAAGCTTCACCCACCGGCCGCTCCTTGCTTGAACGGTGGCTTCTCCGAAGCGGAGTTTTCCATCATGAATCATTTTTGCCAAATTTTCTTCAAGCGAATTATCAAAAACAACAAGCCGATCCAATCCTTTTAATTCGTCAAGCAGTATTGCATGACCATTTTTAAATGCGCCCTTTAACCATTCTTTTTCGAAAGGTTTATTGATTTTTTCAATTTCTTCAAGCGGCATATCGCGCGGAAGCCCGAAATCTTCTAACGTTCCCTGCATTTTAAATTTTCCGGGCTCATTCGACACAGACAACGTATAGTTATAACTCAACTCTCGCCCCAGCTGCGTTTGAAGCTCCGCCGGATATTCGCTCATATCGATAACCCCCTCAAATAACGGATACCCGTTAGAGTTGCTTCTGCCCAGATCTTTCAGTATAATTCTTTTATCATCATAAAAAGGTTTTAATCTTTCACTTCGAGAATGCAGTGAAGTTTTTTGATTTAATGCTTCCACACTCAAAGGAACAGCGTCACTATCACTGAGAGACGTTAATCCCAAAGCCTCGGTTCTCCAATAAGTACCCGGCATAAAGGGATTGCCCGCACACACCTTTTCCATATTTGCCAATTTAGAAGCATTTTCAATACAAATAACACCGGCTTCACGAGGATCGAACACACATTCAATACCATTTTTTTTCAATAACGCCTGCATCTGTTTTTGTTCGGCAATTGTACACTTTCTCATATCGATTTTTGCTTTAGTCACACCGTTGTACTCATAGGCAATTCTTGCTTTACCGGTTTCATTGGGAATTTTCGCGAGTTCTTCCCCCCAGTCAATTTTAACGTGATCTAAATCTCTTAATCTTTTCACCAATTCAAATTGTTCTTCTGTGGCAGATATTAACATAATAAACTCCTTTTTAAAATTGTTAAACCCTATGTTTTAAAACTGGTCAGTTCTATTAACAGCATACAATAAACATACGTTTTTTGCAACGATTTTTTCATGTTTTTGTATAAAAAATTATTTTTCTTTAAAACACTACTTGCTTTTTTTATCTGTGTTCATACTTACTCAGCCAACCGTTTACGCTCGCTGCGGTAATGTTTTATGGCTTGCAATTGTCGGATTTATCTTTTTATTTTGTTTTAATACACGAAAAACAGGAAAAAAATAAAAAACCTCTTGACAAAACAATTTTTTTTTGGTAATTTAACGCATCAGTTTAATTTTTTTAGCAGGAAAGGATCAAGTTATGAAAGTTCGTTGTTCATTAAAATCAGCTAAAACACGGGATAAAAACTGCAAAATTGTTCGTCGCAAAGGTCGTGTTTACGTGATTAATAAGCTGAAACCGAAATTAAAAGCCAAACAGGGTTAATTTCATCATATATTAAAAAAAGCGTCCGTTTAACGGGCGCTTTTTGTTTGCGTTTGAACTTTTTTATATCGTTAAGCCGTATGCTGAAAAATTCCGGCGGCAGTAGCATAAGTTAAAGTTGACGATTCTATTTCAATTTTTGCCTCATCACACTGCGTGCTATTCTGAGCTAATATGCTTGTCTTGGGTGGCACTTTCGGCGCATTAACGCTTTCTGTTTTATTCG
>CANPXT010000022.1 GCA_947586835.1 uncultured Alphaproteobacteria bacterium | reverse complement strand
TTCGATTTCGTCTTCAATGTAAGACAAATTTGTTTATTAACAGAAAAGGAAATAAAAATGAGTAATGTTTCAGAACGCGTAAAAAAAATTGTTGTCGAACACTTGGGTGTTGACGAAGCCAAAGTTGTCGAAGGCGCCAGCTTTATCGATGATTTGGGTGCGGACAGTTTGGATACGGTTGAATTGGTTATGGCTTTCGAAGAAGAATTCGGTTGTTCCATTCCCGATGATGCCGCCGAAAAAATCCGTACGGTCAAAGACGCGGTTGAATTTATTGAAAAACAAATGTAATTTTTCAAGTAATGTCAGTGTAGGACGTCCTTTGCGTATAATCAGTCGGGCGTCCTTTTTTATCTATTTATAAGGAAAACAATATGGCAAGAAGAGTTGTTGTAACCGGTATGGGAATATTAAGTCCGTTGGGTCGCGGTCTTAAAACGAACTGGGATAAAATTACGCGCGGTGTTTCGGGCATTCAAAAAATTCGTACGTTTGATACGGAGAATTTTGTGGCAAAAGTGGCGGGACAAATCCCTACGGGTGAGATGCCCGATGCCTTTCAACCCGATTCGGTTTTATCACCTAAAGAGCAACGCCATGTTGATCCTTTCATTTTATACGGATTAACCGCGGCAACCGATGCCGTGGAAGATTCGGGGTATGTTCCGCAAACGGAAGAAGAAATGCTGCGTGCCGGTGTGTTGATCGGATCGGGAATTGGCGGGCTTCAGACCATTGAGGCCGGTGCCGTTTTGGTGCATGAACAAGGTCCGCGGCGGTTGTCGCCTTTCTTTATTCCTTCATCGTTAATTAATTTAATTTCGGGACAAGTTTCCATCAAATACGGTTTTAAAGGCCCGAATCATGCCGTTGTAACGGCGTGTGCAACGGGAACGCATGCAATCGGCGATGCCATGCGCATTATTAAAAACAATGAAGCAGATGTTATGATTGCAGGCGGTGCCGAAGCGGCTATTTGTCCGTTGGGAATTGCAGGGTTTGCGCAGGCCAAAGCACTTTCTACCCGCTATAACGATAAGCCGGAAAAAGCATCGCGTCCGTGGGATAAAGGTCGTGACGGTTTTGTTATGGGTGAAGGTTCCGGTGTGTTGGTTTTGGAAGAATATGAGCATGCGAAAAAGCGCGGTGCCAAAATTTATGCCGAAGTTATCGGGTATGCCATGACGGGCGATGCGCATCATATTACGGCACCCGGCGGAAATGGGGGTTTGCGCGCTATGCAAGGAGCTTTAAAATCGGCAGGATTAAATCCGGAAGATGTCGATTACATCAATGCACACGGCACTTCAACACCGCTCGGAGATATGGTTGAATTTAATGCCGTTCGGGAAGTGTTTGGTATGGGATCAAAGGTTTCCATGTCGTCGACAAAATCTTGTATCGGTCATTTGTTAGGAGCTGCCGGCGCCGTTGAATCTATTTATTCCGTTATGGCCATTCAAACGGGTATTTTGCCGCCGACCATTAATCTGGAGGATCCGGAAGAAGAAACAAAAGGGTTTGATTTGGTGCCGAACGTTGCCAAAGAAAAACAGGTGCAAGTGGCATTATCCAATTCCTTCGGGTTTGGCGGAACAAACGGATCTTTGATTTTTAAAAAGATTTAATGAATGCGCCGTTTCATTCCGGTTTATTTTGTTTTAATATTATTGATTGCATCCGTTATCGGAGGAAGTGTTTTTACCACTTATTCGCAATTTGTGGCGGAAGGGCCGTTATCGACTCAAAAAGAAGTTTATATCCCCAAAGGCAAAGGCTTAAAACAAGTGGCTTATTTGTTAAAACGAGAAGGCGTGATTCACAGTGCTTCCGTATTTATGTTGGGTGTGCGCGCGGCAGGAAATACTAAAAATATCAAAGCGGGGGAATACGCTTTTCCGAAAGGGGCAAGCGCCAAAATGGTGATGCTGATTTTAGCCAGCGGACAAACATATATTCGGCGATTTAACGTGCCGGAGGGGTTGAGCAGTTATCAAATCGTTCAGTTAATGAATAATGCCAAAGGATTAATCGGAACGGTCGATGAGTTGCCGAAAGACGGCACGTTGTTGCCCGATACTTATCATTACAGTTACGGTGATACAAAGCAAGGAATGATTTTGCGCATGCAGAACGGACTAACACGTCTGTTAGATGAACTTTGGGAAAAACGGCAAGCTGATTTGCCTTTTAAAACACCTAAAGAAGCAGTTGTTTTGGCTTCGATTGTTGAAAAGGAAACGGGACTCGATACGGAACGGGCGGAAGTTGCTGCCGTATTTGTGAATCGCTTGAAAAAGCAAATGAAATTACAATCGGATCCGACGGTTACATATGGTTTAACAAATGGAAAATATGATTTAAAACGCGCCCTTACATATGATGATTTAAAAACACCGAATCCCTATAATACCTATTATGTCGCCGGATTGCCGAGAGGTGCTATATCCAATCCCGGTCGCAAATCGATTGAGGCGGTGCTGAATCCTGCTCAATCTGAGAATTTATATTTTGTTGCCAACGGTACCGGCGGACATTCTTTTGCACAAACATATCAGGAACATCAAAAAAATGTGAAAAATTGGCGTATAATCAGCAAAAAGAAACGATAAGTCGTCCAATGAATTTTTCTGTTGGCTTCTGGAAAAAGCGCTAAAAAAAACTTGCTTTTTAGGTGGCTTTGTCATACAATTTAACGATAAAAAAGGATGAGAAATGGAATTGTTGTCTTCTTATGACGTGATAGTCATCGGTGGTGGACATGCCGGTTGTGAAGCTTGTGCTGCGGCAGCGCGATTGGGGGCGCAAACGCTTTTAATTACGCATCATATCAATACCATTGCCGATATGTCTTGTAATCCGGCCATCGGCGGCCTAGGTAAGGGAACGGTTGTACGTGAAATTGACGCTTTGGGCGGGTTGATGGGGGAAGTGATTGATGAAACGGGTATTCAGTTTCGAATGCTTAATCAGTCAAAAGGTCCTGCCGTGCAAGGACCGCGCGCGCAGGCGGATAAAGCGGCTTATCGAGCGCTGATGCAGGAAAAATTAAAACATTATCCGAACTTAACGCTTTTGGAAGATTCGGTGGATGATATTTTATGGGAAGGTAAGCGCGTAACAGGTGTTGTAGCAAGCGGAAAAACAATTTTGGCGCGCTGCGTGATTGTAACAACCGGAACGTTTTTGAACGGATTAATGCATATCGGTACGGAAAAGACGGTTGGCGGACGTTTTGGTGAGCCGGCATCAACCGGTATTACGCCGGCATTGAAACGAATGGGGTTTCCGATCGGGCGTTTAAAGACGGGGACGCCTGCACGACTTAAAAAAGAAAGTATTGACTGGGCTTCGTGCACGGAACAAAAAGGTGATGAGATACCGCAACCCTTTTCGTTTATGACAAAAAACTTTGCACCGCAACAGGTTTCTTGCTATATTACGCATACCACGCCGGAAACGCATAAAATTATTTCGGATAATTTGTCACGTGCACCGCTTTATAGCGGACAAATTCATTCCGTCGGTCCGCGATATTGTCCCAGTATTGAAGATAAATTAGTGCGCTTTGCAGGGCGCGATTCGCATCATATTTTTTTAGAACCTGAAACAAGAGACGGTATTTCCATTTATCCGAACGGTATTTCGACATCGCTTCCCAAAGATGTGCAAGAGGCATTTTTGCATACCATTCCGGGCTTGGAAAATGTTGAAATATTGCGATATGCTTATGCCATTGAATATGATTTTGTCGATCCGCGGGTGTTAAAACGAACTCTTGAGACCAAAACCATTGACGGCTTATTTTTCGCCGGACAAATCAACGGAACAACGGGTTATGAAGAAGCGGCGGGGCAGGGTTTGGTGGCCGGTATTAATGCCGGATTAAAGGCGACGGAAACGGGTAAAACACTTGTGTTTGACAGAGCTGACAGTTATTTGGGTGTTATGATTGATGATATTACATCAACCGGTATTGATGAGCCGTATCGATTATTTACGTCGCGGGCAGAATATCGATTGAGCCTTCGGGCGGATAATGCCGATTTACGATTAACCGCAAAAGGCATTGAAATCGGTTGTGTAACGGGTGCACGTGCCACGGCATTTCGTTTAAAACGGCAGGAATTGGAACAAGCTAAAAAGCATATCGAATCGCTGGCACTCGGTGCCAAGCAGTTAAGCGCGCTCGGGTTTTCCGTCAATGCCAACGGACAAAAGCGCACGCCTTATGATTTACTTTCATATTCAAATGTTTCATGGAATGATTTAGTCCGCGCTTGGCCGAGTTTAGGACATTTTTCCGAGGAAACGGCAAAGCAACTTGAAATTGAAGGACGTTATCACGGTTATTTAAGCCGACAACAAACAGATATTGAAGCCTTTCGTAAAGATGAAGGATTGAGCATTCCGTTTGATACGGATTATACGCAAATCGGCGGATTATCCAATGAAATTGTCATGCGTTTAACGGCTACACGTCCCGAAACAATCGGCGCCATGATGCGATTAAGAGGTATAACGCCTGCCGCTGTGACGGCCGTAATTGCTTATTTAAAAAAATAGTCGGAAAAAATTTTTAAACCGGACAACTGTTTTTACCGTGAACTTTGGCAAAAACGGATAAGTCGTCAAATGTTTTATCAAAAGCGTTCCAATAAATATGGTGAGCCGTTCCTTCCAAAAGGTAACCTGATTTAATCGCTAAATTGCGTGCTTTTGTATTTTCAATCGGACAGCAAATCGTTAACCGTTCAATGCCTGCAAAGAAAAACTCTTTTTCAATTAATCGTAAAGCTTCACTCATAAACCCATGTCGTGTTTTTGATTTATCCATCCAAAATTGAATCGTTAATCCCGCATTTTGCGGTTGTGTTGAAAAAGCATAGAGAAAACCGATCAGCTGATTATCGGGTGTGTAAATAAAATAAGAAAATGAGGGCTGTTTTTGATTGTTTGAGTAAAGTTGATATAAATAACAAAATGTTTCAGTTTCATCCTGAAACATCGGAATATCAACAACCTGGAACCAATATTTCAAGTGCTTTTCATTGTTTTTCAACAAATTAAAAAACGTTGTCGCTAATTCAAATGAAGGCGTTTTTTGTTCTAAATAAATTAAGTTGCCGTTTAAACGACGTGCGGGTTTAAATATCATTCTTCATCTCCTTGTGATAGAATTAAAACGGTGTTACAATAAAAAAAATAAAAGAAATTGTCTATTGAAATATGTTTTCAAACCAGGCAGAAATTAAAAAAAATGCCCATTTTTTTTAAATCATACAACTAAAAGTATGAATAGCAGAATTAAAAATAAAATGTTTTTTTAAATTTTTGAATTTTTATTTAAAAATAAATTCGTTTTTCAAAATAAAACAGTTATTTATATTAAGAAAGAAACAGTTGAGTTTCGGGTATGAAGAAAATTACATTTTTTAAATTTCTTTCATTTTTAAATGAATTATAAGGCAAAAGAAAATCATATGTCCGATATTTAATATGGGCATATATCATGTTGATTTTAATTAATTATTTTGCTTTATTGTTTTATATGTTGTTGATTAAGGAGTAACATATTTTTAGAATTTTTATGATTGGGCCAAACACATTTTTTGAAATTATTTGTATTCGTTTTAATGAGTTTTTCCATTCCGATATTTAATTTTTCAAGCATTTCTTCGGGTGTTGATTGTTTATTTTGTATTTGCGTAATCACGTTTTGTATAAACAATAAAATACGCGGATTCGCTTCTTTTAAAAGAACATTCCAGGCTGTTTCATGATAATTGTTTTGAATTTGCGAATTTGAGTTGTTCTGAATCAACAAATTAATGATTTGAAACATTTCCGGCGTATAATTTTCGGAATTTAATGCAATTAAAAGAGCGGTATCACCGTTTTTATCTTGTAAATTAACATCAACTCCCGCTTTCAAAAGTTTGTGCACCATGTCTCGATTCCCTTTTTGAACGGCGACCATCAGCGGAGTTTGAGCAGATTGATTGCACACATTCGGATTGGCACCGGCATCCAACAAGTGTTGGGCGACGGCAATATTTCCTTTTTCGACGGAATATCCCAGCGCTGTTCCCCAGTGTTTTGCTGCTGCGTTAATATCGGCACCGTTTTTTAAAATCACGTCAATAATCGGTCGAGCAATTTGCGGTGATTTAATTTCGCATGCTGCCATTAAGGGCGTAAAATTCCATTGATCCGTTGCATTAACGTCAAATGTTTTTTGTTTTAAAATAACTTCAACAAGATTTTTATTGACAGCTTGAATGGCAATTAATAAGGGATTATTGTCATGCATTTTTAATTGTTTGATTATGGCGCCTTTTTCAAAAAGCTTTTGAGCGATTTTTGCTTCAATGATTAATTCATCGTCCGACAAGAAATTTTTACCGTGAGAATATAAATGATTAACGGCGTTTATACGAGCAGGTAAGTAATTGAAAAATATTGCCAAAGCCGTACAGCCGCTTTTATCCGTCATATTCGGTTTTGCGTTATTGTTCAATAAAAACGAAATGATTTCTAATTTTTTTTCAGTACAGGCATAGAGCAGGGGTGTTGTGCAATTTGCATCAAAATCATTGACATCGGCACCCGCTTTGACCAATGTTTCAATGACCGGCAACGAAGCATGTTTTACCGCCGTCAGAAGAAGAGGTTCACGCAGTTTGCCCGAGTGAAGAGAAACATCGGCTCTTTGATCTAATGCCTTTTGCACGCCTTTTAAGTTATCTTCCATTACGGCTTGCAGTAATTTATTGTTAATGCTTTTTGATTTATGTTTGCGGAATAAAAAAAACATGAATATTTCCCTTAAACGGATAAAAAATTAGCGTGTTCGTTGATTAGTTTGTTGTTTTTGAATGATATTTCTGGCAATCGGAGATGATTGGGGAACAGTCAATCGTTTATACAAATCTTTATGGTCGGATTGATTGTCTTTCACTGAGTTGCGTTGATACATATCAATCGCCTTTTGCCCTTTTTTGTTTTGAAGATCAATACGGGCGCCTAAATCTAATAAATGCCGGATTGTGCCTTCTTTTTCAGCCTCATAAGCTGCCAACATTAACGGCGTGTTGCCCTCATTGTCTTGCGCATTTAAGTGAGCCCCGTTTTGAACCAATTCATCAATAATGCTGTTACGTTCAAAAATACTTGCCAACATTAATGCCGTTTGTCCCGACTCGTTACGAATTTCAGTTTGTGCCTGCTTTTTTAACAACATTTGTACCGTTTTTCTGTCGGTATTATATGCGGCAAATATTAACGCCGTATTCCCGTGAATATCGGGTTGATTAACAGAAACATTATAGTCAAGCAGCGTTTGTACCACTTCAATTTTTCCGTTCAGTGCGGCAAAATTCAGAGGGGTTGACTTATATAAATTATTGCAGGCATTTAAATCGGCATGGGCATCAATTAAAACACGCGCCGTATTTCCGTCAGCCGCATAATGAAGAGCAGTAAAACCGTTTCGATCGGGCAGATGAACATTGGCTTTATGCGCCAACAAAAGTTTTACTGCTTGAATTTTTCCGGCAGCGGCAGCCATAATAAGAGCCGGACAACCTTGATTATTCGTTGCATTCGGTGAAACACCTTCATTTAAAGCTTTTTTGATTGTTTCCACATCACCGTTTTGTGCCGCTTTGACAAACGAATCATTTAAAAAATTATTTTGATCTGACATAAAATTCTCCGATTAAATTTAAATAAAGATATTTTTACAACAAAAATTGACAAAAGTCAAGCAAAAAAATACACATTAGATTGAAAAATCTGTTTTTTCGGTGATGTGTGAAATTTATAAATGATTTTCCATTCTTTTAGCGTGAATCTGGTGCCGAATGACAATTTTTTTCTCAAAAGGCAGATTAATCAGCAGGGATGAATATATTTTTTTGCTTTCTTCGTAAGTTAACGTATTGATCAGTTTTCCCAATACGTTGAGTTTTAAAACGAGCGCGCGTAATAATTTATCCGATTTTAATTTTTCAATCTGTTCATCAACGGGGCTTTTAAAAAGAGCTTCTATTTCGTTTTTTTGTCGTTGTTTAATGGCTTTTAAAAGCGAATCCGGCATATTTTTTCGACCATGTTCTCGGGCGATGGTAAAAATGGATTTGTGATTGTTGTTTTTTAGTGTATAATCGGCTCCCGACAGAATAAGATAGCAGGCAGAGGCAGGATCTGCGCCTTTAACGGTACGCATTAAAGGTGTTTCCCCACGGTTATTTTTAATGTTTATTTCCGCGCCGTGTTTAACGAGATATTGAAAAACTTCACGATAATTTTGAACGGCAGCATTATGCAACGGCGTATCACCATCCCCATCTTTGGCATTAACATCAACACCTTTTTCCACCAAATATCGCATTGATTCAACATTATTATGAAAAACAGCCAAATGAAGTGCGGTAGTACCGCTAATCTTGTGGGCATTTAAATCAACACCGTGTTTTACAAGATATTTTAAAGCTTTCACATTATTATGGAAAGCAGCCAGATGAACGGGTGTTTGACCCCATTCGTCTTGAATATTTAATTCAACGCCGTGTTTTGCCAAAAATTTTAATATTTTAATGCCCTTTTCACCTTTATTGCAAACCGCTTGATGAATTGCCGTATAGCCGTAATTGTTCACATTGTTAAAACCGATTCCTTGTTTCAGCAAATATTTAAAAGAGGTGAAGTTGTTATTTGAAATGGCTTTATCCATCGGTGTATCACCGACAATATCTTTGGCATTTAAATCAGCACCGTTCTTTTGCAAAATTTTTAACACTGCAGCACTGTCATTATATTCGGCACTCAGATGTGCCGATGTTTCTTGACGATTATTTTTAATGTTCACATCGGCACCGTTGGAAATAAGCTCATTGATTAAGTTTAAATCTTCAAGCTCTACGGCAATCATTAGCTTTGTATGGCCGTTTGACGTAACGGGTTCGTTAATTTGAACAGGCTGGTCAATCAGACTTCTTAAATTCGCTATTAATTTATCGTTATCAACAATATTGCTTTTAATCATTTATACCACCCCCGCGGAAAGTGTTAAAAATTGCCTTGCTCTTAAAACGCGCTTACAAATATTCGCGTCCCCGTCGTTGATAAACGTTTTCACCGCGCACTTTGCGTTGTTGTTCGGCAATTTTTACCTGTGATGCTTCACAAATTTGACGCGCCGTATCGATAAAATTGTTTTTGGTTGCCAAAGAGGCTGCCGTTTCCCCTGCATTATTTTTAAGTGTAAAATCGGCCCCTTTTTTGATAAGCAATTTTGCCATTTGCGATTGCCCGCGTTGAGCCGCTTCTGTTAATGCCGTATTTCCGGCTTTGTTTTGTGCGTTAATATCGGCACCGTGGCGCATTAAAAGATTAACAATATTAAATCGATTATAAACGGCAGCTTCCATCAATGCCGTATAGCCTTTTTTATTATGGGCATTAATATCGACTCCTTTTAAAATAATTTTTTCAACGGTATCAACATCGGCATAGCGGACGGCTTCCATTAAAGGCGTATCGCCGTAATTATTTTGTGTGTTCACATCGGCGCCGGCTTCAAGAAGTAAGTGCACGACCGCATGATCGGGTTGATTTGACGCTGGATTTGTGGAAACATTGTTTTTTAAGCGGTTTAATGCCAACATTAAAACGGAATTTCCCTGTTTATCCGAAGCATTCACGTTTGATTTGCCGAGAAGCATTTTCACGATTTGAATATTACCTAATGCCAGCATTAAAGGCGTTTCACCCCATTCGTCAGACAAATTAGCATTGGCATTTCGTTTTAATAAAAATTGAACCACGGGCGCATGTTGATTTTCTGCCCCATAATCTAAAGCTCTTTTTCCCGTGTAAAAGTCAACCATATTCACATTTATATTTTCGGGAAATTTTTTAAGTGTTTCTAAGTCACCGGTGACGGCTGCTTCAAAAAATATTTCTGTATCAATGCATTGTTCCATAATTTTCCCTTATCTTTATTTAAAGTTGAAAAAATCAATACTTTTTTTTACCATAAAATTTGACAAAAGTCAAGAAAAAAAATAAAGTCATCATTGAAAAAAAACGGCAGACAGAACAATTTTTCTTAATGTTTTTTCGACCTGTTGCTTTTTTATTGTATTTTTACAGATTCGAATGCTGATATTAAAAAATGTGTCGATGTGTTTGTTTTTTTAGCTTAATTGATTGAAATATAAAGAAAAGCATGCGTTGCAAAAACGGTCGTTTTTTGCAACACTTTTTTTCACTTTTCATAAAAAAAATTTATTTCGTTCAGTTTTCTTTCGTTTTTAAGGGTTTATTTTAAAAGGCTTTTTTGCATTGCTTGATAAAAATAGCGCAAAAAAAGTGCACCAACTAGACGACCCTTTATTTTATAATAAAAGTTGAGGGAGGTGAATCTCTCATGTCAAAAAGAGGGTAAAAACCTTAAAAATCACGTTTTTAAAGCTCGGAGAGCTTTGAAAAGAATTAAAATGAAAGGATATTAAAATGATGAAAAGAACAAACGAATCCGGTCGGTCAATGGTGGAAATGCTTGGCGTTTTGGCTATTATCGGTGTGTTATCAATCGGCGGTATTGCAGGTTATTCCATGGCAATGAACCGTTATCGTGCCAATGAAGCCTTAGACTTAGCCACAAAATATGCCGTTGTGTTATATTCCGGCAAGCAAACATATGCTGCATTAGGAAATGATGAGTCTGACTATACACCGTTATCCTTATACGCTGTCGGGCTCACAACAACTAAATCAGAAACTAATTCAGACACCAACAGTAATAAAGGAGCGACCAAAACAAAAACCCCGGGCGGAGCTTACATTATTACACCAACGGCAGCTGCTATCAGTGATGATGGCGTTGAAATTACAATTGATTTTGGGACAAGTGAAGCTGTTTGCAAAGCTGCTAAAAGTATTTTGGGTGAATCCGGTGAATGTTCTGCTGGTAGTAGTGATGGTTCTAAGAAGACAAAACTTTCGCATACATTTAAACAAAGCTAGAAGTTATTTACTTTAAAAAGGTGCAGCTTTTTAAAGTAAAAAACGGCGGGCAGAACGGTTTTTCTTGAGTTTCCGTTCCTGCCCGTTTGTTTTTTAATTATATTTTTATAAACTTAAAAGCCAATATTCAAAAATATCCCGATTCCGTTTCTGCATTTTATAAAAAATTCATTAAAATCAATATGATGTGTATATATTCCCTTTTATATTTATAAGTTTTTTATTTTCGTTAAGTATTTAAAATATAAGAAAAACAATCTGTTTCTTAAACGTACCTTTAATGCAACGATTTTTCCGACACTTTTTAAGGGTAGGCAAAAAAATTAAGGAAAAAATAAAAAACAATAAAAATCAATAAATTAAAAGAAAAATAAATTTTTTTTACAAAAAATGAAAAAAAGTGTTGCAAAAATCGTACGTTTTTATATACTCAATAGTCGAGGAGTGATGTTCTTCATAAAAAAAGAGCATCAACACTTTAATTTAACTATCAAGGAGAAATTTATGATAAAATATTCAAAAACAGCACTTATGTATTTATCACATGAGTATGGACATATTTTAAAGAAATGTGCATTGTTAAATGCAGCACTTTTAATGGGCACTATGGTTGCTTTGCCGGCAAACGCTCAAGATACAGATGCTGCAAACCCCCAGAAACAAGCTTTCTATTATGGTAGTAACGGAAACTTAGTAAAACCTTCTGAGAGTACAGATAAAAAAGTTACTCTTGAAGAAACAACAGATGGTCTTGTGTTTAATGTAGAAGGTTGGGAAAGCAACAACCGTGGTGTCTTTACGAATGAAAATCAAGCAAACAGTTATGCTTTTACTCCGCAAAAAGAAGTCAAAATTATTAACAGTACTTTTAAAAATAATAAAGCTACCGTTGAAAATTCAGCCGGTGGTGCCTTAACTTTATGGCATGAAGGGAAGAGCAATGTCGCCTCTCCGAAAAATCAAGTTTTGAATTCTAAATTTGAAGGCAACCAGGCTTCTTGGGGTGGTGCGGTATCGCTCATGCCGAATGGTGGTTTTGATAAGGGCTTTGAAGGATCAACAACCTTTGATGGTGACATCTTCACGAAAAACACAGCCAAAGAAAGAGGCGGTGCAATTTACACTCAACATGATATTACAACCGTTAAAAATAGTGAATTTACAGGCAATGAATCCAAAAACGGTGGTGCCATTTATATAGAAAAGCAAACTGAGAATGCGGGTGAAAACAGCTTAACCACGACAAACACCACATTCACAGGAAATATTGCCAGTGAAAACGGTGGTGCTATTTATAATGAAGGCACACTCACATTAGGTGATGGAACGGTGTTCAGCGGAAACAAAGCCGGTAGTGAATATAATGATATTCACAATACCGGTTCAATCACTGTTGAGGGTAATGTTACACTCGATGGCGGTATTTCCGGAACTGGTGATGTAACCTTTGCAAAAGGATCGTCGTTGACGGCTGAATTAAAGAGAACAACCATTTTTGCAAAATCAGTTACATTTGCAGGGGATAACACAA
>CANPXT010000021.1 GCA_947586835.1 uncultured Alphaproteobacteria bacterium | reverse complement strand
TGACGTATTTGCCAACGCTTCAGTTGCAACATGTATCGTCCGAGATGCAGCTTTGGTCATCTCCAGTTCTGATACATTCGTATTTAATACATTAACGAGTTTACGCGTAGCACTTACTTTTTTTGAGAGAGGAGCTGCAGGTGGTGTCGTAAGTTTAGAAAGACCTGTAATGGTTTCAGCGTTTGCCAGCTCAGCCTCAGCCCCTGCAACCACATAAGGGGGTATTTCACCATTAAAAAATGACGCATTTTTTCCCCACATTTTTTTCCAATCTTTTTTATCTATATTCCAATGGCTTCCGCCTTTATCCGCAGAATATTTTCCCTCCGGCATTCGTTTTTCTAATGCTGCAATATCTTCCTCTGATAAATTTTTTATATCAACATTAACGATTTCCGAAGTTATAGCTTGACGTCCATTTAAATCCTTTAAAACATGTAAAGCATCATCATCAACATTTCCAAGACTAAAATAATTAAGCACCTCATCGCTTTCTTTCAACAGGTTCTCGAAGGATCCCGAGGTTTTGTTTTGCACAAACCATTTACTATCATTCATGTTTTGCACAACGCATCCTCTTTTTTCAAATAGCTGTCCTAATTTTTCCCTATCGGTCGAATCCAATGCACGCACATCAATCTGATGACCTTCCAGGATAGAACTATCTCCCTTTACTTTAACTGCAAACTCTAAATCTCTAGTTTCTGCCACCGCATTTTCAAGCTCTTTTCCCTTTATAACCGTTACCCAGCCCTCTTTGGATTCAGAAAGACGCGCCTGAAATCCCCTCTTATTCGCTTCATTAATTAACTTGTTTACATTTTCCTTTGACATGTTGCTCGTATCAATACGAAGTCCGTAAGCATCTTCTACTTTTTTCCCCATATGATCGAAAAGATCAGCTCTTTCGACTCTACCTTCTTTCATTAAACGATCTACAACATCCAAAGAATCATCACCATACCAAACCTTATGCTGTCCTACCTGTTTCACATATGTAGCATTCTTTCTCGCCAACCTCTGGTCAAGCTCTTTTCCCTGCTCAATCGACATTTCAACGTCAATCAAATGATCCACATCTGTACGCCTCACCACATATCCCTGCTGATACATTTGATTAATGAATTTGTCTTTCGCTTGCAGGGACATATCCTTTGTATCGACACGAAATGCATAAGTATCCTCTATTTTTTTCTCCTTAATATAACGACTAAGTTCTTCGACTTTATTACCCTCTCTTAAATTATTTAAAACATTCAAAGCATCTTGATTGGAAATGTTGCCATGCCAAATCTGACTTGTCTTCCGCGTATCTTTTAGCAATTTTAACATGCTTTCTTGATCTTTTCCTATAACCAAATGCTTTTGCTTAATACCAGGGACTTCTTCTTTCAAAATACAATTGTTCTCTCGCAAATAATTTCGTATTGCTGTAACATCTTTTTCGGGTAAACCTTCTAAATCAATATAAGTCGATTTTTCAAGAGGTGAAGACTTAGTATCTATTAAATGTACAGCCCTCTCGATTTCTTCGAAACTTTGTTTTGCGGGAAATGCATCTGCTTCCATTCCAATCTTAAAACTCTCATAAGCCTTGCCCTTTTCCAGTAATAAACAACCGGACTCGGATGTTGACCAAGCATCACATCCTATTTTCCTCAAAGCATTCACAGCATTTTTAACTTCTTCCTCATTGCCTATGCGAACTTGAATATAAGAAATATTTCCCGATTTGCTGGGGATCTTTGTGCTCCCATTGATTTTATTGTATATACGTTTATATTCGTCTATATTTCTTGAAATAATCTCTCTGGAATCCTTATTTAAACCATCAATGACCTTAACTTTTTGAAGACTTTTATCTTCCTTAACAAGTTGTTTTCTTTCAGCAGAATCAGGTTTCAAATATCCATGTCCGTCTGGACTTCTTCCATCATTTGTTATGAAAATTGTATCATTGGCCCCCTCAATAGCAACAGAAGTTGTTCGCAAATTACTACCATTCGGAACATTCATAAATTCAACATCATTGACTTTCAGGTTTTCAGAGAGCCTTGTGCAAAATTCACTTAACGCTTGGGAATCATCGGCTAATTCTTCACCCAAAAAAATACTGACGTTTTTACCGACTTGAGAATCTTTTAAGGGATGCTTTGCAATGTTAAAGCCCCAAACTTTTTCCGGTGAAGCGAGATTCATTTCCTCTATCGTATTCTCTATAGCATCCAGACACCAGCCATAATTAGTGGCATTGATTTCCACGGGAAGCTGTAATTTTATGCGAGATGGCGCTTTCTTTATGCGGGATGGCGCTTCATTAGAACAATCATATTGAATCCATTGTTCGTTCTGATTAACACTATACTTCCGGCCGGAAACAGAGAATCCCTCAGTCGAACCAATATCAACAGAACCCTCTTCCATAACACCACCCAAATCAGACAAATCCCAATTGTGCATAATTATTTATCCCCTTTAATGTCAATTATACCATAATTACCTGTATACATTATACCACATCTGCATATTTTATGCAACTGTTTTTTCATCGTATGATATTAAAGCAAATTTCCCGTTCTTAGCTCAACGAAAATAAATTTAAACACAACGGAAATAAAAATTATTCATCCATATATTTTCTGCCCGATTTCCAGTAATCGTATCCCGTCATGACCGTTAATAATGCCGCTCCCCATAGCGCCAAATGCCCGACATAATAAAATACATCGGATAAAAAGCCGCTGAACACCGGCTCACACACCATTAACATCGGTAATGCCGTCATTTGACACGCCGTTTTCCATTTTGCCAACCGCGTGACCGGACAGCCGACTTTAATTTCCGCCAAAAACTCCCTTAAACCCGATACCAATATTTCCCGACACAAAATAATCACGGCAGGAATAATACCGTAATCACCCAAACGTGCCGTAAATGCCAACATCAGCAAAATAGACCCGATTAACAGCTTGTCGGCAATCGGATCTAACACCCGACCAAACCGCGACAGTTGATTTAAATGCCGCGCCAAATAACCGTCCATATAATCGCTGACGGCTGCTAAAATAAATAATGCAACTCCCATCCATGCTGCCATGGGCGTATCAAAGAAAAATGTAAACACAATGGCAGGAATGGCCCAAATACGAAACAGCGTGAGCATATTGGGAATATTCATTTTTTTATGCAATTTCTTCGGCGCTTGCGCTATGGCTGCCGCTACCGCCGACGTTGTTTCCGAAAGCGTTGCTTTTTTTTCTGCCGACTCATTCGATTGAACCGACATTTGCACCGCAAAATCGCTCTCGGTGGCGGATTTTAAGGGTGTTTGTGTTTTTTCCTGATTCGTTTTTAAAGCCGAATCGGAAAGAATATCTTTCTCGATTTTTTTTGTTAATACTTTGTTTTTATTAAGTTTTTTCGTCTGTTTTTGTGTCATTTTCCGTCCTTTGATATTTTTCTTTTATTATACGCTAATCGTGATAAAATGTATAGACTTTTTTTGCAATTTTTTCATTTATTCCCTCCACATGCTTAATTTGTTCCAAAGAAGCACCGGCAATGGCGCGCGGTGATCCGAAGTGACGCAGCAACATTTTTTTACGCTTTTCACCGATGCCTTCAATATCCAGCAGGGTTTCATGAAACATATTGCGCGCCCGTCGCATCCGATGCGAACCGATGGCAAAACGATGAGCTTCATCTCGCAGACGCTGAATTAAATGAATAAGATCGCTTTTCAAATCCAAATGAATTTCTTCATTCGGACGTGTTCCCAAAAACAATGTTTCTTTACCGGCATTCCGTTCAACACCTTTGGCAACCGCTAACAGGGCAATGTTGTGAATATTTAATTCGTTCATAATTTCTGATACGGCTGACAACTGTCCTTTCCCGCCATCAATCAGCATGGCACTCGGTAAATTGTTTTCACTCAATCCGCGTTTTAAACGTCGAATCATCACTTCTTTCATCATCCCGAAATCATCGTTTGTTTTGGCAAGCGTTCCGTCAATGTTAAAGCGTCGATACTCTTTTTTCAAAAAACCGTTTTGATCGGCAGCAATCATGGCGCCTACAGCTGCCGTTCCCTGCAAATGCGAATTATCATATACTTCAACTTTAATCAGCTCATCAATTTCCAACAACGCACGCAATTCTTCCCACGCCTGATGCCCCGTCAACTCATTTTCCGAACGTTTCAAAGTATTTAACGCATTTTGAAAAGCCTGTTCAACCCATTTTTTCCGTCCGCCGCGATAAGGCGGTTCTATCAATCGCACCACTGAGCCTGCTTTTAAAGTGAGTGCTTCCTGCAACCCTTCTTCCGGTTGAACATTTAAGAAAATCTGCTTCGGCACGGGAATTTTATCATAAAGCTGCATTAAATAGGAAGAAAGAATTTCAACCCCCTCTTCCGCCTCGTCAAACACCTGCGAAACATTGCCTTCGGCATGTCCCGCACGATAGAAAAACACCTGCACGCATATTTTGCCGTCCATTTTTGCCAAAACGGCAATATCCGTTTGCTTGGGCATTTGATCGGAATCGGTATCCTGAATTTGATTAAGCGCCAAAATTTTATCTCTGATAATGGCAGCTTCTTCATATTTTTCGGCAGCGGAAAGTAAATCCATTTGTTTTTGCAACTGTTTTTGAATATGCGTTTTTTCACCCTTTAAAAATGCTTTGGCTTCTTTCACGCTTTCCTGATACGTTTTTTGATCAATACATGCGCAACACGGACCGCTGCATCGTTTAATCTGATATAACAAACACGGACGGGAACGATTGTTGAAATAAGTATTGTTACAGGTTCTCAATTTAAAAATTTTTTGCAGTTCTTTCAAAGCCTGTTGCACCGCTAATCCGGACAGAAACGGACCGAAATATGTGCCTTTTAAGCGTCTCTCGCCGCGATATTTTAATAATCGGGGAACATCTTCATCGGTAATCACGATATACGGATAACTTTTATCATCTTTCAATAACACGTTATAAAACGGACGATACTTTTTAATTAAATCATTTTCGAGCAAAAAAGCTTCCGTTTCACCGGCGGTTTCAATAACCATTAAATCGGCCACTTTTGATACCATTTGCGAAATGCGATCGGACAGCCGTTCCGTTTGCGTGTAGTTCGTAAGACGATTTTTTAAGTTTTTGGCTTTTCCGACATACAAAACCGTGCCGTTTTCATCAATCATTCGATAAACACCGGCTTTATGTGTCATTTTTTTGAGTTTTTGGCGTAAAAACGCCACACCGCGCAGTTTTTGTTTTAACTCCATACGGTTATAATATGCCGATTTCAAAAAAAATCAACGAATATTCTAAAATTGATATAAAAAAATACACTTTGTTTATTATCTGTTAAGATTTTATCTGTATACTCTTCACAAAGTGAGGTAACCATGCGTCTTTTGATTTTATTACTTCTTTTCATTTTCGGCTGGACCACAAATGCACAAAGTGCAGTTTCATCTTTGGTAGCCGACACGTCAAGCGGATTGATTTACGAATCGAAAAATGCTTCCGCACGGCAATATCCCGCTTCCTTAACAAAAGTAATGACATTATATTTAACTTTTAACGCTTTGGAAAACGGTTTACTTAAAATGGATGATATGTTGCCCATTTCTGCGCATGCCGCCAAACAACCGCGCTCAAAAATGTTTTTAAAACGTGGCGATACCATTCGCGTAAAAGATGCCATCATGGCGCTCATCATTAAATCTGCCAACGATGCCGCCGTTGTGTTGGCTGAGGCTCTGGCACCTTCAGAAGCCGATTTTGCCAAAATGATGACGGAAGTTGCTCACAAGCTGGGATTAAAGAACACACAATTTAGAAATGCTTCGGGATTACATCATCCCCAACAGGTTACTACCGCACGGGATATGGCAGTGTTAACCATTGCTTTAATCAATCATTTTCCGCAATATTATAAATTGTTTTCAAGGGAAAATTTTTGGTATCGAGGTAAGGAATACAAAACACATAATCGGGTCACGCAAAAATACGCCGGTGCGGAAGGATTAAAAACCGGATATGTGGCTGCCGTCGGTTATAACATTATTTCAACGGCAAAGCGAAAAAATAATCGGTTGGTATCGGTTGTGATCGGACAAAAAACGGGGGCCATTCGTGATAAACAAGTGATGGGATTGTTGGATCGTGGCTTTACGGCAACGCAAAAACCGCGTTCCGTATTGCAAAAATTAAAAAAGCAAGGAAAATATGCTTCTTTAAATAATACGGTTCAAAAGCCGAATATGGCAAAATATCTGTCAATTATGCGCAAACGCTTAGCATCAACGAAAAAGCAATCTGACAATATTGCCAAAACACGCATTGATACATTATCAAAACCCAAACCTATTGTTAACCAAGCAAAAGCACCCGTTATTGAAGAAATTGAGCAAGGCGATAACACACAAGATGAAAGCGAAACACCGTCGATTGAAGTTAATCAAGCGGAAATACCGGTCGAAGCTCCCCGACATGATGTCAACCAACCGGTAATTACACAAACACCGGCAATCACGGAAGCACCGACGGTTACACAAACACCGGCAATCACGGAAGCACCGACGGTTACGGAAACACCGGCGGTTACACAAACACCGACGGTTACACAAACACCGACGGTTACACAAACACCGACGGTTACACAAACACCGACGGTTACGGAAACACCGATGATTACGGAAACATCAACAGTTACGGAAACATCTGCAAAAACAACCGAAACAACACCTCTCTCCGAGACATCTGAACCCAAAAAGAATAAACCGGGGAAATGGGGTATTCAAGTCGGTGCATTTTCCAATATGAAACACGCCAAAACACAAGCGGAAAAAGCACAACGATACGGACATTTTGATCATACCGTCGTAAAGGTAACGCAAAATAACAAAATTTATCGTGCCCGCATTTACGGATTTCAGAGTAACAAGCAAGCTGCCGAAGCTTGTCGTAAACTGAAAGCTAAAAACATACAATGTCTGCCGATTTTATAAAAACAATTCTTCTTGTCTGTTGAAACATTCGAACAGTTTGACGCTTTTTCATCAACCCGTAGAAAATTCGGCAAAAAATCAATCAATCATATGGCGTACAATGCTAAACCATGCAGCCGATGCGCAAAGAACTAAAATCCAACCGAATGTGACAATTTGTATCTCCGGTGTACCGACCAATTTTTCGGCGCATGTTTTAACAAATTTCGGCGCGATAATATAACTCAAGCCCTTTATCAACATCATTAAAATAATCACGGTAAAAAACAACTTCATTTTTTTCATCCTTTATTCGCGATTATATCGCATTCAAAAAAATAAATCAAGTCACTCTTTTTTTATGGACAAATAATATTCAATCGATTAGAATAAAAAAAGGAGGCGAGAATGAAAACAGCAATCTGGTGTCGACATGACGGTGATAACATTATTGGTATCGGGCCTTATATTCCTTGGCATATCAAAAGCGACTTCAAACGCTTTAACCGTGTTACGGCACATCACAGTCTGATTGTCGGACAAACAACTTATGAAACGTTTCCCAATCGTACACTCCCCAATCGGAAAATATATGTATTATCGTTTGATAAAACATATGAAGTTGCCGATAAAAAAAATCATTGTCTGGTAACCGATGTTCAATACTTTAATACCTTACCTCAATCGGAAGAATTGTTTATATCCGGCGGTGCGGGTATTTATCGCTTGTTTTTGTCGGATATTGATTTAGCACCCGATTATATTGTCGATTGTTGTTATTTGGGTGAAATGAACGCTCATCTGACAGGCGATCGCATTGATGTGACACCGTGTGTTGAATTTATGAATAATCATTACACCACTTACGAAAAATCATTAATTGAAGACAACGTGTCGGTGACTTTGCGCCTCAAAAAAAATACAGCGCATAATTTGCAAACAACGCTTGATTTATGGCGACGCATTGTCGATAATAACGATTAACCGTTCTCGGAGAAAAAAATGAAACAATATTTAGATTTACTCAAACATATTTATGAAACGGGCGTTGATAAGCCCAATCGGACAGGGATTGATACACGCAGTATTTTCGGCGCGCAAATGCGGTTTGATTTATCACAAGGTTTTCCGTTGGTAACCACAAAAAAAGTGCATTTAAAGTCAATAATTTATGAACTTTTATGGCTTATTTCGGGAAACACCAACATTCGCTTTTTACAAGAACACAATGTGCGTATTTGGAATGAATGGGCTGATGAAAACGGCAACCTGGGGCCGGTATACGGTGCTCAATGGCGTAATTTTAACGGCGAAGGAATTGATCAATTAAAGGATGTGATTGAACGCTTGAAAACAAACCCAAACGACAGACGTATGATTGTAACGGCGTGGAATCCGGCGCAAATCAACAAAATGGCCTTACCACCGTGTCATGCTTTCTTTCAATTTTACACGGCAAACGGCAAACTTTCGTGTCAATTGTACCAGCGTTCGTGCGATATGTTTTTAGGTGTACCCTTTAACATTGCCTCTTATGCACTTCTTACCATGATGATTGCGCAAGTCACGAATTTAGAGCCGGGTGAATTTATTCACACGCTCGGTGATACGCACATTTATCATAATCATTTTGAGCAGGTAAAAACACAACTGTCACGCACGCCCTATCCCTTACCGACAATGAAAATTAATCCGACCGTTAAGGATATTGATGCCTTTCACTATGAAGATTTTGAGTTGAAAAATTATCAATGTCATCCCTTGCTTTCGGGTACAGTTGCTGTTTAAAAAAGGATAGAAAAAATGACGGAAATAGCCATTTGTTATGATTTTGACGAAACGCTTATTATCGGAAATATGCAGGAATATGACTGCTTAAAAACATTAGGTGTGAATTCGGCAGATTTTTGGAAAGAATCCAATCGATTAGCTACACAAAAGCAAATGGATAAAATTGCTTCTTATATGTATTTAATTCTGGAATGCGCTAACCAAAAAAAGATAACACTTACAAAAAAAGCCTTTCAAAACTTTGGAAAAAACATTCAATTTTATGCCGGTGTTACAGATTGGTTTCAGCGCATAAATGCTTATGCCGCTTCCCGCGCAATTCACATAAAGCATTATATTATATCATCAGGCCTAAAAGAAATGATTGAAGGCACAAGCATAGCAAAAGAATTTCAAAATATTTTTGCTTCATCGTTTTTATATGATGACGATCATCACCCCGTTTGGCCGGCCGTTGTGCTGAATTATACCAGTAAAACACAGTTTTTGTTTCGCATTAACAAAGGATGTGAAGATATTACCGATGATGAAAGCATCAATAAACTGGTTCCGGAACCGGATCGAGCCGTTCCGTTTACGCAAATGATTTATATCGGTGACGGCGATACTGACGTTCCCTGTATGCGCATTGTGAAAGAGCATGGCGGACATGCCATAGCGGTATATAACCCGCAAAAGAAAGCCGGTAAAGAAATCGCCCGTCATTTAGCCATTGATGACCGCGTAAACATTTTATTGCCGGCAGATTATCGAGAAAATCAACCGTTAGAAAAATACGTTCAAGCGCTCATTGACAAAGTGGCAGCCGATATACATGTTCATCAGCTTGAAAAAGATTAATTTTTAAGCAGGGGCATAAAACATACAAATCGTGCATTTATATTTAATTATTCTCTATTAATGTTCAATTTTTTACCGCAAAAGAAAGAATGAAAATCACCGCTTGTTTCAAGCATCGGTTTATCAGATTGTTTTATGAAAAAATAATCTTATTTGAACAATTACTCTCTCTCTATTTCGTGTTTTCTGATGACTTTTAAAAGATGAGAAGCATCTTTTTTTGAAAGCGATCCGCGAATGACCGAAAAGGTGCGCTCTTGATCTTCCGCCGTCATCATTTTAAAGATGGTATTTAATAAACACAATTTTGTAAGCGGTTTCATGGCACCGGCTTTTTTAATCATCATTTCCGCACATTTTTGAGAAGTTTTTTGATCACATATCTGTTGATATTCGGCACGTTCCAGCCTACGGGCAATTTTATGATACCCGTTATTTTCGGCAATTTCCAATGCCGTGTATCCAAACTTATCGACTAAGTTTGTTTTGGCCTTGTGTTTTAATAAAAGAGAAACAATTTTTTCGGATCCGATATCTGCCGCCAACATAAGCGGCGTACATCCGATCTCATTTTGATCATTCACATGGACAGAGGGAGATTTCAGCAGTTCTTTTATTTTTTTTATGTCTTCTTGTCTGATACTTTCCATCAATTCCTGTTGTTGCTTTTGATTTTTCATAATTTAACTCCTTTCCATAAGATTTTGTTGCTCTTTAACCGTTAAAAACGGCTGAATCTTTTGTAACACTTTCTGTTGATCCGACGGGTTCATTTTCTGATAAACGGTTAAAAGCGAATCACATAACCGCAGCTTATTTAAAAGATCCTTATCGCTTTCAAACCATTTCACTATTTGTGTCGATGTTTCTTCATTTGTTTGAAACAAGCGTTTTTCCAATACAGATGCAATTTCTGGCAAATGTTTTTGCTTTGCGATTAACAAAGCCGTTTCACCCGATTTTGAGATAACATCAACTCGTGCCCCCTGCTCAATTAACAGATTGACAGCCGCTGTATTTCTATTTTGAACAGCTGCCATTAAAGGTGTTTTGCCTTCTTGATTCACCACATTGATATAAGCACCTTTTTGCAATAAAATGGGAACAATTTCCTGTATTTCGGGACGCATTGACGCATAAAACAAGGCATTCTGACCGTTTTTATCAACCATATTCACATCGGCATTATGCTCTAACAGCGTGGAAATAACCGGAAGTGAAGCATATTTGAGTGCCAACATCAATGCGCTTTGTCCCAAATCGTTTTGCCGATTCACTTGCGCACCTTTTTGCAACAAAAAACATACCGCTTCAAGCTGATTGTTTATTGCCGCACGCATTAACGCCGTTACGCCTTTGGACCCGGGTTTATCAACGGGAACGTGTTTCTCTAAAATTTTTTCCAAAACATTAATCATTCCGTGATCGGCCGCCAAGATCAGCGGATGACTGCCTCTTAAATTACGCATCTCTAAATCGCAATCATTTTCAATAAGCATTAACGCTTTATTTTCTTGATTAGCATAAAGTGCCGTCATTAAAAGTGTATTTCCCTTAACATCGGTTATACTTAAATCAATGCGATCGACAAACAGGCGAAACATGCTATCCGTGCCTTGTTCAATCAAATATTTTATTAAATGAGATTCCGTATCTTCACTTAAATAGCCATTTGACAGAAAAGATGAATTCAAAAATGATTGAACTTTTGCATAATCATTTTGACAGATTGCTGATAAAAAATCTTTGGCGACAGATTTCAAAAAAAGTTCACGAATCATTTAACTTCTCAAATTTTTTGTTCAATTTGAATACAGAATAACACAAATTTGTTTTTATATCAAGTATTTTTTATCAAACGAACATATCAACACACGCTGATTGTTATTTTAAGTAAAAAAAAATACAATCACAAATGCTTGTTTTTCATGATAAAATCACAAAAGCGTTTTATGATTTAAGCAGCTTCAATAGCAGGTAATGCCAATTTTTCAACAGGTTTGACACCGGCAAAGTATTCGCGCACAACGGCATTTCCCTGCGCTTCGACAATCAACACACTGGATGCCTTTAACAAAGCCGTTCGCACCATGGGGTGAATATAATCAAGCACAACCGTATGCGTTGCATTGCGATATAAAAGAGCATGTTCGCCGCCGTCATAAGCAATAACGGGTTTTTCTTCACTGTCAATGCGCGCACGAATAATAATCAACAATTCGCCGGCAGGATTGCGCAAAATTTCAAACTTTTTTTCTTGTTCGGTTTTTAATGTTTCCATGGATAACCTCTTTTTTTCTGTGCTTTTATTATTTCATAAAATCTTTTTAAAAGCAAGCATTTAATCGAATTTTATTGTGACAAAAAAATAGCGTAATAAAAAAAACAATTAAAAGCAACAAGATAATGATTAAAAAAATCTTAAAAAATATTTAAAAATTTATCAAGTAAAGCCGTTTTTTTCATAAATTCCCCCTCATGTTTGACTTTTTTTAAGAAAAAGAAGAGAAAAAAACATCGATTTTCTTTTTTTATATCACAAAACAAGAGTGGAAAAGCCGTTGATCGAATCAATTCTTCCATTCGTTTCATATATCTCGGTGATTAAGGAAATAAAAAAATAAGCATGTTTTTAAAAAATCACTTGACAAACGGCGAAAAGAGGTATAAAAAGCTTGCTATCGGAATGTAGCTCAGCCTGGTAGAGTACTACGTTCGGGACGTAGGGGCCAAGGGTTCGAATCCCTTCATTCCGACCATTGTTTAAAAGCGAAAGGATATCCTTTCGCTTTTTTTGTTGTCCAATTCCCCTGCAAAGCCCTAGGACAGCCAACTGTTAAACAGTGATTTTATGCCAAAATCGATGTGGTTGTTCTCTTTTCTCTTAAAAGATATATACTTTTGCCCGAATATATATACCTTGTGCAATGTGATTTTTTCGCCAGAGCCACTTGACCGTAAGTTATTG
>CANPXT010000020.1 GCA_947586835.1 uncultured Alphaproteobacteria bacterium | reverse complement strand
CTTTGGCATGCACCTTAGCACCGTTCGCTATTAACACTTTTGCCACTTCGGCATTTTCTGCCCAATGCAACGGTGTTTGGCCATTGTTATCTTTGGCATGGACATCAGCACCGTTCGCTATTAATACTTTTGCCACTTCGGCATTTGTATATGCCTCATGCAACGGTGTATCGTCATATTTATCTTTGGCATGCACATCGGCGCCGGCTTTTATTAACGCTTGCGCTATTTCAGCATTTTTTGCCCAATGCAACGGTGTTTGACCCCTGTTATCTTTGGCATGCACATCGGCACCGGCTTTTATTAACGCTTGCGCTGTTTCAGCATTTTTTGCCCAATGCAACGGTGTACTGCCATAGATATCTTTGGCATGGACATCAGCGCCGTTTGCTATTAACACGTTTACCTCTTCTTCACTTTCTGCCCAATGTAATGGTGCACTGCCTTCGTTATCTTTGGCATGCACATCAGCACCGTTTGCTATTAACACTTTCATTACCGTGGCATTTGCCAAGTGTAACGGTGTAGTGCCATTATCACTTTGGGCATTGACATCGGCACCGGCTTTTATTAACGCTTGCGCTACTTCGGTATTATATGCCAAATGTAATGGTGTTTGTCCATTGTTATCTCTGGCATTCGCGTTGGCACCTTTGGCAAGAAGGTCTTTTACTTCATCTGTTTCCCCGTTTTTGCAAGCAATCATTAAGCGTGTTTTGCCATCTTCATCAACCGGATCATCAATGTGCGGATCTTTCTGCGATTGTTGCGTGTTTTTCTGCGCTGACATTTCAGCTGCTTTTTGTTGCAGCACCGTATTTTCTTTTGTGAGCCTTTCGTTTTCTTTCTTGGTCGATTCCAGCTGATTTTTTAATGCGGTATTTTGAGCATTTAAGTTGGCACTTTGAGCTTCTAACTGCTTGATTCGTTCCCGTAATTGCGCCTCTGTTTTATTTCCGGCTTCCAACGTGTTCGATGTTTCATTTATGGGACGCGGATCAGGAATAGGCGGTTGATTATTTCCATTTGTCGGCGTTTGATTTGAAACGGTTGAATCTTTTTTCTCTTCATTTTGAGACGGTTGCGCATTTTGCAGTTCAATTGTTTCAAATCCCGCTTTTCCCTGTTGATTAAAACTCATTCCTCTGGTACGAACCGCTAAATTCGTTTGCCCGCGTGCGGTAATCAAATTTTCAATGCCGGCAACGCTTTTGGCCGCCTCGGCTAAGGCATTTTCATCGGCATCAGCTCGATATAATGTGTTGAGCGCTTCCCGATGATTGCCGCCCACTTTGTCGCTCACGCGCTCTTTATTCTTTCCCACATATTCTTCCGGATGCAACAATTCTTTCGCTTGCACCATTTTATAGGCATAAATGGCGGCATTACTTTTCACGTTTCCAGCTTCGTCCAGTCCGCTTGCCAGTTGTCCTTTTGTTTCCAAGGTTTGCAAATGATGCATCATTTGATCAAGCTGCGCTTGCGTTATTCTTCCTCGCCGAACATATTGCTGCAAGCGTGCTTGCGCAAAAGCATAATCAGAATCATTATATTTGTGAATTGTTGCCATGAGAAACCTTCCTTTTCTTTTGTTTTGTTTGGGTTATTATGGAAAATAGCGTAGCATAAACGTATCTTTTTTGCAATGATTTTTTTTGCTTTGCATCGAAAAAATTTATTTCTCTATTATTTTGTTGTTTTCATCAGTCGCATATTCACGCGTATATTATAAAAGCTCCCTAAATCGGGAGCTTTGGGGTTGGCGGATGGGGTGAGATTCGAACTCACGGTGGGGTTACCCCCACGCCGGTTTTCAAGACCGGAGCCTTAAACCACTCGACCACCCATCCGAATGTTTTGTCGGTTTTCTTTATCTCATAAAAAAAATAAAAAATCAAGTGATTTTTTTTAAAAAATGTATTATATTGGTTTCATCAATTTACTTGAAGGATATTTCATGCTCAAAACTTTACTTTTTAATATTATATTTTTCAATATGTTATTCTTAAATTTCGCCGCTTTTGCAAAGACGTTTCAACAAAGTGATTTGACTGCTTTTGAAAACTGGAAACAACAATCATTGAAACAAGAAGCTCTTAAAAAAGGTATTTCCGAAAAATTTTTGACTCCCTTACTGCCACGCTTAACATATTTGCCCGATGTGCTTAAAGCTGATAAAAAACAAAGCGAATTTTTGCTCACGTTTTGGCCTTATACCGATAAAGTCATTACACCGAAACGTATTCAGGAAGGAAAAGAAAATGCTAAAAAATATCGTACGCTTTTAAAACAGGTTTCTGAAAAATATAATGTGCATCAGAAATATATTCTTGCCTTTTGGGGATTGGAAACAAACTATGGGGCATATAAAGGCAATTTCGATACGTTGAGCGCTTTGGCAACATTAGCTTTCGATAAACGTCGTCGTACCTTCTTTACCAACGAATTGCTGACACTCCTTAAGCTTATTCAAAACGGCGAAAAAACACACTTTAAGGGTTCATGGGCCGGTGCTTTCGGTAATTTTCAATTTATGCCTACCACCTATGCCGCTTATGCCGTTGATGCCACGGGTGACGGGAAAAAAGATATTATCAATTCTCTGCCTGATGCTTTTGAATCGGCAGCCAATTATTTGCACAAAATGGGATGGAAAGAAAATCAACTGTGGGGAAAAGAAGTAAAATTTACACAAAAACTTGATTGGACAAATATTCCCGAAAACTATAAAATGACGGTTCAAGAATGGCAAAAACGCGGTGTTTTTCCTGCCTGCGGCGAAAAATGGTCAAATGAAGAACTTAATGAAACTGCCCGTCTTGTTATACCGAGCGGTACAGATGGTCCTGCCTTTTTGACGTTTAAAAATTATGATTACATCATGCGTTGGAATAATTCATCGTTATATGCTCTTTCGGTGGGCATTTTGGCTGATGCCATTGAGAATGATACTCATTTATGTTCAAAACGCTCCGATGCGCTTATCTCACGTGCGGATATTCGCTTTATTCAGGAAAATTTAATCAAACAAGGTTTTTACACCGATACCGTTGACGGTATTTGGGGAAGAAATACAAAAAAAGCCATTCGCACTTATCAGAAAGCCAATCATTTGGATGTTGACGGCTTTCCTTCCTCCAAACTTATTCAACACTTAAAGGAAAATCAAAAATGAAGCATTTAACTTTTTTATTTTTCCCTTTGCTGACCTTAATAACAGCTTGTTCGGATAACGGTTTTTTATTTCGTTCCGTCGGCAGCTATGAAACACCTCAAAAAACGGGTGTGTATCTTATCGGAGCACCGTTTGAAGTAAACGGTGTTACTTACACTCCGCGTGAAGATTATGATTATTTTGATTCCGGAAACGCTTTTTGGTACGAAACCGATGCCGATCACCCCTTAACGGCAAACGGCGAAGTTTTTGATTCTTCAAAACTCACAGCCATGCATCGTACATTACCTCTGCCATCCGTTATTCGACTGACGAACTTGAATAATCAACTTTCAACGTTTGTACGGGTTAATGACAGAGGACCTTATGATAATAATCGTATTATTGATGTTTCAAAAGCCGTTGCCGAAAAACTTAACTTTTCCCAAACCGGTGTTACGCCTGTGCAAATAGAAATTATGGCATTGGAAAGCCAAAAACTTAAACAAGAAATGTTAAATAATCAAAATGCCCGACAAAATGTCACTCAAACAACTTCTGCTGGTGAAGTTATTTTAGATCCCGATAAAATTTTATATCCGGAAATGACTAATCAGCAAATTGATAATTTAACATTGCGTTCGCGTAAGAAAAAAAGAATTGAAAAACAAGAAAATGTTTTAAATCAGCCTGTTGAGGAGCATTTTGTTCAATCAAAAATAACTCAACCAAGCATTTTATATGCCGGATCCGCTGATACACCGAAATATTATGTGCAAATCGGCGCCTTTTCACTAGCGGATTCTGCTCAAAAAGTAAAAGAAAATCTTAAAAACCATTCCAACCTTTTCGTCACGGAAAAATTTAAAAAGAAGCGATTATTGCATTTCGTACGTATCGGACCTTATAAAACACAAGCCGAATGTGCAAATGTTCTTGACAAAATTCATGCTTCGGGCTATCCTGATGCTATCATCGTTTTTGAATAATTAAAGGAGTACCATGCGAAAAATAATTTTATTATCGGCAACAATTATCCTAAGTGCTGTTTCATTTTCCGCCAATGCATTTGAAACATTGGCAAAACATGCCTTGTTAGTGGAGACCGAAACCGGTACGGTGTTGTTTGAAAAAGAAGCAGATGTACCCATGCCTCCCGCTTCCATGAGTAAATTAATGACGGCTTATATGATTTTTGATGCCTTAAAACAGGGCAAAATCACTATGGATACAGAATTTATCACCTCCGAAAACGCATGGCGGAAAGGTGGCGCCAAAAGCGGCAGTTCAACCATGTTTTTAAATATTAACGAAAAAGTAAAAGTACACGATTTATTGCGCGGCATTATTGTTCAATCCGGTAATGATGCTTGTATTGTCGCGGCTGAAAATCTCGCAGGCACGGAAGAAGCTTTCGCCGATTTAATGACGAAAAAAGCCAAAGAGTTGGGTTTAAAAACGGCAACTTTTAAAAATGCAACGGGTTTACCCGATCCGGAACATAAAATGAGTGCGAAAGATTTGGCAAAATTGGCACAAATTTTAATTGAAACATTCCCTGAATATTATCCGATTTATTCCGAAAAATCATTCACACATAACGGTATTAAGCAAGGAAACAGAAATCCGCTTTTATATACCATGCCGAATGCTGACGGCTTAAAAACAGGGCATACCAGCGAATCAGGCTATGGTTTAACGGCTTCTGCCACAGGGGCGGACGGACGGCGACTGATTATGGTTTTAAACGGTTTAGAGAGTATGAAAGACAGAACGGGCGAATCGCAAAAGCTGATGAATTGGGGATTTATGAGTTTTGAAAATAAAACATTGGTTGCCAAAAATGCCGTCGCAGCGGAAATTCCCGTCTGGCTCGGCACGCAAAAAACCGTTGAAGCCGTTACTGCAAAAGAGTATATCGCCACACTGGCAAAAGGATCAAGCGACGAACCGAAAATAACCGTTTCTTACAATTCACCGATTGAAGCACCCGTTCAAAAAGGACAAAAACTCGGCACATTAACCGTTGACAATCAAGGCAAAAAAGAAACCATTGATTTAATTGCCAAAGAAAGTGTTGAGCGCATAGGATATTTCGGTAAAATAAAAACGTTATTTTTATCTCTCATAGGCCGTTAAAATGCAAAAAGCCCGTTTCATCACTTTTGAAGGCGGCGAAGGTGCCGGTAAGTCAACGCAAATAGCTTTACTTGCCGAATATTTACAAAAAAACGGTAGGGATGTTGTTTGTACACGGGAACCGGGTGGCAGTGTCGGAGCCGAAGAAATTCGCAGTTTGCTGGTGCGCGGTGGCAATACCCGTTGGGACAGATTAACGGAATTATTATTATTCAGTGCCGCGCGACGGGATCATTTGGTTAAAACAATATTTCCGGCCCTTACTGCCGGAAAAACGGTACTTAGTGATCGCTTTCATGACAGTACCGTTGCATATCAATGTTTCGGGTATGGGTTTGATGAAACCGTTTATCAACAAGCACAAAATTTATATCATTTAATTGCCGGTAATTTTGTTCCCGACTTAACTTTTATTTTGGATATAGATCCGCTTATCGGCTTAAAACGGAGTATAAAACGTCAAGGAAATGATGAACAGCGCTTTGAAAATATGGATTTTTCATTTCATAAAAATTTGCGTGCAGGTTTTTTAAAATTAGCAGCCGAAAATCCGAAACGCTATGTTGTTATTAATGCCGATCAAACGGTTGCACAAATTCATCAGGATATTGTAACGGCATTACGGGAACGCTTCAAATGAGCATGACAGATAAGCTTAAAGAAATTGCCAACAAAGGAAAAATCACTGGTTCATGGCTTTTTTGCGGACCGTTCGGCGTTGGCAAACATAAAGCAGCTACCGGACTTTCCAATTACCTGGCAACGGGCATCTGGTGCGAAACGGTTCATGAAAATCCGCAAATTATGTGGATTGAACGTTCCTTAACGGATGATGCCAAAAAAGAAATTCAAAAAACAATTTTAGCCGGACAAGCCGTTCAAGAAAGTGAAAAAACACAGCGGCGTAAAAAAGAAATTGCCGTGGATGATATTCGTGCGGGCATTCGATTTTTATCCTTAAAGCCGGGAGCTAATGAATATCGAATTTTAATTTTATCTTTGGCAGAAGAGATGAATACAAATTCGGCAAACGCGCTTTTAAAAATATTGGAAGAACCGTTTGAACGCAGTGTCTTGATTTTAATTACCGAAAATGCGGGAAAATTGTTGCCGACCATTTGTTCAAGATGCCGACGCATTGACTTTCCACTTTTGTCACAAGAAGAAATTGAGCAAGCGTTACGGGTTGATTGTCCTGATGAAGCCGATCGCACCTTTATTGCTTCCCTTGCGGAAGGATCCGTCGGAAAAGCAAAATTAATCAATGCTCATAACGGTATAGAGCTTTACCAGCGTTTATCCGATTTTATGACGCGTTCAATGAATGATATACCGATTGAATCTCTTAATACTTTTGCTGATACGATTTTGAAAAGCGATGAGACATATCGGTTGTTTCAAATGTTTTTTACACAAATTTTAGTTCAACGTACCAAAGAGCAAACGCTTCAAAAGAATGAATCGGCTGAAAGTTTAACGGATTTTTATTTTCAAACACTTGAATTACTCAGAAAAACAGATTTATTAAATTTAGATAAAAAGCAAAACATTATCAATTTGATATTAAAATATGCCGAGGAGTTTCACGGATGATTGATAGTCATTGTCATATCGGAATCGGTGCCGAAGCCGATAAAGGCGAAGCATTGGAAAATGTTTTAAATCGTGCTTATTCCGCCGGTGTTGAACAACTGTTGACGGTTGCTTGTTCTTACGACGATACGGCGGATTTGGCAGTAATGACCAAGCGTTCGAATGTTTGGGGAGCTTTTGGCATTCATCCCGAAAATGCTGCCGATTATGAAGAAACAAAAACACTGGAAGTGTTTCGATCTCTACCGCATTTGGTGGCATATGGCGAAATCGGATTGGATTATTATTATGCTTCCGAAACAAGAGAAACGCAATGTTTTGTTTTCATGCGTCAATTGGAATTAGCACATCAATTAAACTTGCCGATTATTATTCACACGCGTGATGCCGAAGAAGATACCGTTCGTATTTTAAAAAACGCTTTTCAACAGGGATTTTTAAAATCAGGTGGTGTTTTGCACTGTTTTACGGGTTCGGATCGATTGGCAAATATTGCCTTGGATATGGGATTGTATTTATCGGCATCGGGCATTATTACATTTAAAAATGCCGAAAAATTACGGAAGGTTTTTCAATCTGTTCCGTTATCACGATTGCTCATTGAAACAGATTCCCCTTATTTGGCACCTGTGCCATATCGGGGAAAAACAAACGAACCTGCTTTTGTGGTTGAAACATTAAAACAATTGGCATATATAAAGCAGATTGATAATGAAGAAGTGGCGTATGTTACGACACAAAACTTTAAAAAGTTGTTTTTAAAAGGAAAAGAAAAATGAAAATTAAAATACTCGGCTGTGGTCCTTCGAACGGTGTTCCGTCCTTATCGAGAGGATATGGTTTATGTGATCCGAAAGAGCCGAAAAACAATCGAATGCGCGCTTCGGCTCTCATTCAAACAAACGATTGTCAACATATATTAATTGATACGGGACCCGAAATGCGCTTGCAGCTTATCGGTGCGGGAAATCCGAAAATTGATGCCGTTTTGTATACCCATCATCATTATGATCACATGGGCGGTGCTGATGATTTGCGTTCTCTGGCGGAAAAAAAAGGTGATGTCTTACCGATATACCTTTCATCCGATGATAAAAACAGTTTTTTATCCGAATGGGGATATTTGTTACATCAAGGCAAATTTCAATTAAATACCATTGAACCGTTTCAATCGTTTTTTATCGGTAATACCGAAATTTTACCTGTTCGACAATATCATGGCGAGCAAACCTCTCTTGGCTTTCGTTTTCAAAGTTTTGCTTATTCAACCGATGTTAAAACAATGGATTTAGAAGGCTTTGAATCGTTAAAAGGTCTTGATGTATGGATATTGGGCGTTGTTTCGTCTCGTGAAAACTATAAACACGTTCATTTAAGCGAAGCACTGAAGTGGATTAACCGCGTTCAACCGAAACAAACATGGCTCACGCACATGGGGCAACGACTGGATTATCAAACGTTGTGCCAAGAACTGCCGCCGCATATTCGTCCGGCTTACGACGGATTGGAAATTATAACCAAATAACGATTTTTTTCATGATAATTTATTTACCTGTGATTATATGAAAATAAAAATATCATGAAATCAAATATTTTATAAAAAAAAACAAAACAATTTTTATAACGCCTTTTATTTCTTCTTATGAAGCGATAAAAAATGGAAATTTTTATTTTTCAAGCACGTTTTCTATAAATAATCGCATAGCTCGCACACAAGAATCATCGATGCCGTGTCCCATCCCTTTCGATAAATGTACTTGAACCGATTGTCCCATTTGCACTAACGTCTCTTTTGTTTTTTCCATAGCTTCAACGGGTACAATCATGTCAGCTGATCCGTGCGTTAATAAAATCGGTAATGTAAACGGAGCGGGAAGTGCTTTTGCCAACGGAACGGCAGATAACCCCATAATACCCGCTAACGGAAATTCAAGCGAAAAAGCACTTAAAAATGTCATTAATCCGCCTTGAGAAAAACCACCCAAAACAATATTTTTAAGCGATAAGTGATGTGTATTTGAAATATGTTTAACAAAATCAATTACATCATTCACACTTTTTTGGGCGCGTCGTTGCAAAGTGACGGCATAGGAAAGCAAATCGGTATTATCGGGTCGATAATCATCAAGCGAAAACCACTCAAATGCGCTTTGATCAATTTGATGCGGCGCATTGGGCGCAAAAAAGGCCGTTTGCGGTAAATTTTCCGACAAACAAGGTGCCAAATCAATTAAATCAGCGCCGTTTGTCCCATATCCGTGTAAAAGAATAACGGCATTTTTAATAGTTTGATGCGGTAAAAACGAAACTGCGCTCAACATTGATTTTCTCCTTGAAAAAAAATTATAAGCAGTATATACTCAATACATATAATCACAGGAAGGAGTAAAAATCAATGAAAAAAGCGCTTATTTTTTTAATCGTAACGCTTGTACCCTTTATCAGTCAGGCTCAAAGCCGTACCGGAAACGGATTGACCGATGCCGAAAAATTGGCTATTTTATCGGGGGCGGCGCAAGCGTGTCAGGCTGATCAAGACAAACTGATTAATTATGAAGTTATTGTCAGCCGTATTTTAGTTAATCCGACGACCTCCGAGCAGGAAGAAACAGCAGTTTTAACGGCTTATGCTCGAAAAAAATTTCAAGTATTTAACGAACAAAAATCAGCTCCGGAAATGGATTGCGATGAAGTTTTACGTCGATTTGACAATTTAGAAATTTTTAAATCGGTTGTTTATCAAGACGGCACCATTAAGTTACCCGACGGGAAAGTCATTAAGCCGGTGCGACCGATTGTCGTGGAAAATGTCGATACACCGACATCTGACAATAAGAAAACCAAGCCGGCGTCTCAAAAGTCAAATACGCCAGTCGTAGCGGAGAAGAAATCGGCAACGCCTGCCAAAAAATCGGCGACTCCTTCCGAATCGGCAAAAAAATCGGCTAAACCGGCAGGAAAATCACCGCTCAAACCTTTCCATCCGAAAACAATTGTTAATTCTGCCGCTCATTAACCGATGCGTCCGAGTCAATTAAATATCTTATTTCAACAAACGACAACGTTGGCAGGCGTGGGCGGAAAAACTGCCGCTTTACTGAAAAAATTGTGTGGTTTGTATTTAATTGATCTGTTGTTTCACTTACCGAGCAATGTAGCTCATCGTCCGCGCATTACACACTTTTCACAGTTAAGTAACGGCGCATTGGGGACGATACGTTTGCGAATCACCGCACATGAGGCACCTCCCAAAAAGCGTCGCGGTTCTCCGTATCGCATTATCGGCGAATGTATTGATTTTCCGGCAGAAATTGAACTGCTGTTTTTTAATTATCATGCCGAATATTTGTCTGAACGATTAGCTGAAGGATCCGTTGTTGCGGTATCCGGGAAAATGGAAACATACGGCGGACGTATTAAAATACTTCATCCTGATTATATGACGTCTGATTGGACGAATATTCCCGAATATGAGCCGATTTATCCTTTAACGGCAGGCATTACAAGTAAGGGTTTGGCAAAATCCGTCCGCATTGCATTAGATTCGTTACCGATTTTGCCCGAATGGTTAGATCAACCGTTTTTAGTGCAAAAAGGGTGGCCTGATTGGAAAACAGCGCTGTATTCGGCGCACAAACCGCAAACGGAAAGCGATGTCAGTTGTCTTTCTCCTGCTCGTGCGCGTCTGGCGTATGATGAATTATTGGCAAATCAGCTGGCATTGGCACTTATACGCAGAATGCAACGCAAAAAAGCCGGTAAACAACTGCCTGTGTCACAAAAATTGGTACCGCAATTACTAAACGGTTTACCGTTTGATTTAACCCGTGCGCAACAACGTGTGATTAAGGAAATTGCCGATGATTTAAGCGCTTCCGGACAAATGATGCGATTGTTGCAAGGCGATGTGGGAAGTGGAAAAACGGTTGTAGCTTTAATGGCATTACTGCAAGCGGTCGAATCGGGACATCAAGGTGTCTTAATGGCGCCGACCGACATTTTGGCACGCCAACATTATGAATCGATCGGCAAGCTATTAAAAGATATACCTGTGCGAACGGCGCTTCTTACAGCGCGCGAGAAAGGTAAAACGCGAAAAGAAATTTTAAGTGCTTTGGCAGCAGGTGACATTGATATTTTAATCGGTACGCATGCTGTTTTTACCGATGAAGTCACTTATCATTCTCTCGGTATAGCCGTGGTAGACGAACAACATAAATTCGGCGTTCAGCAACGCTTGGCGTTATGCCGAAAGGAAAGCGGCGTTAATTTGCTTATTATGACGGCAACGCCCATTCCGCGCACATTAGCGCTCACAAATTTCGGTGATTTGGATCTTTCTGTTTTAGATGAAAAGCCGGCCAACCGTCAGCCGATTGATACACGCGTATTATCTCTAAAAAAAGCGGAAGAATTAGCAATCAAACTTCACGATAAAATAGCAAAAAGCGAATCGAAAATGCAAGTTTATTGGGTATGTCCCGTGATAGACGAATCTCAAAAAAGCGATTTGGCGGCAGCGCAACATCGATACGAATCGTTGCAAAAGATATTTGCCGATCGGGTAGGGTTGGTGCACGGACAAATGAAAGGGCCTGAAAAAGATGCCGTTATGAATCGTTTTCTTGCCGGTGATCTCGATGTTTTGGTAGCAACAACGGTTATCGAAGTCGGCGTTGATGTTCCAAATGCAACCGTTATGGTTATTGAGCAAGCGGAGCGCTTTGGCTTGGCAGGCTTACATCAATTGCGGGGACGAGTCGGGCGTGGCGGTGAAAAATCAATCTGCCTGTTGCTTTATGGTGAACCTTTAACGCAAACGGCGCGGGCGCGATTAAAAATTATGCGTGAAACGGAAAACGGCTTTACCATTGCGGAAGAAGATTTACGGTTGCGCGGTGCGGGTGATATTTTAGGTGTTCGGCAATCGGGGTTAATGTTTTTTCAACTGGCGGATTTATCTTGTCAGAGTGATTTACTGTATACGGCAACGCAAGACGCCAAAATGATATTAAACACTGATCCGCAATTAAAAAGCGCGCGCGGGCAAGCATTACGCTATTTATTATATCTGTTTCGAAAAGACGAAGCCATTATCAACGGGTTAAATTAATGTGCCGAAAGCATTTTGTGTTATAATCGCATGGAGTGCGTGGTTGTTTATATTGTTCAGCCGATATGAATAAAATCGTTTATAATCATATTATTATCGTCGAAAGTTACTGATTTATCCGTTACGAAATTGCCACAGGCATTTAGGACAGTATGTTTTTTTGTTGATGCCTTATTTGAGGCATTTTTATTTTTTTGTAATTGTTTTTTTATTATATTAATCAAATGGTTATAAATTTTCATTTATCTTTCGTTAATGTGATTTTTCAGGAAATATTGCACAAAATAAACGTACGATTTTTGCAACACTTTTTTTCATTTTTTGTAAAAAAAATTTATTTTTCTTTTAACTTATTGATTTTTATTGTTTTTTATTTTTTTCTTAATTTTTTTGCCTACCCTTAAAAAATGTCGAAAAAATCGTTGCAAAAAACGTACGTTTTTGTATACTCAATAGTCGAGGAGTGATGTTCATAAAAAAAGAGCATCAATGCTTTAATTTAACTATCAAGGAGAAATTTATGATAAAATATTCAAAAACAGCACTTATGTATTTATCACATGAGTATGGACATATTTTAAAGAAATGCGCCTTATTAAATGCTGCGCTTTTAATCGGTGCCACAGTGGCATTACCGGCAAATGCAGCAGCAGATAACAGCACGAAGAATGCTTTCTATTATGATAAAAACGGACAAACACTGCAAGAAGCTACTGACTTAAAAGGTGTTAAGAAGGAGGTTGATGCAGAAGGTAATCTTGTAATTACTGCAGATGGTTGGGAAAGCACAAGATATGGTGTCTATAATGACAACGTAGAAAAGCAAGTTGGAACCAAAATTAACAACAGTACTTTTACAAACAACAAAGCTACCAACGGTGCCGGCGGTGCTTTATCTTT
>CANPXT010000019.1 GCA_947586835.1 uncultured Alphaproteobacteria bacterium | reverse complement strand
AACCAACGAGAATCCCATGTGCGATTGATACCTAAACGCAAACCTGTCGGATTAACTTTTTGACCCATTAGTTATTCTCCTCTTTCTTTGAAACCGTTTTTTTTGTCGCTTTTTTGGCTTTCGGAGCCGCTTTGGCTTCCACTTCCTTTTCAGCAACGATAATCGTTAAATTGGAAAACGGTTTAATGATATGATTGGCACGCCCTTTGGCACCTGCTTGAAAACGTTTCATCACCATTGATTTGCCGACATAGGCTTCGGAAACGACCAATCGATCGACATCCATACCGTGATTGTTTTCGGCGTTAGCAATAGCGGACATCAAAACCTTTTTCACTTCAACGGCAATGCGCTTTGTGGAAAAAGTTAATTGAGCCAAGGCTTTATCGGCTTTGAGCCCGCGAATGGATTCCGCCACGAGATTAAGTTTCCGAGGCGAAATACGCAACGTACGTGCTTTTGCGGTTGCTTTTTTAACTTCTTGTGTTGCTACCATTATTTACCTGCTTTCTTTGCTTTGGCATCGTTAGCCGTGTGACCGGGGAATGATCTGGTCGGCGAGAATTCACCGAACTTATGCCCGATCATATTTTCTGTCACTGACACGGGTATAAACTTTTTACCATTATAAACGGCAAAAGTCAAGCCCACAAATTGCGGAAGTATTGTCGACCGGCGAGACCAAGTCTTAATTACTTCATGACGACCGGATTGCGCGACTTTTTCTGCTTTATCCAGCAAATAGCCGTCAACAAAAGGTCCTTTCCATACGGATCTTGTCATTTATATGCCTCCTTAGGATTTCTTCACTGCATGACGCGTTCTGATAATTAAAGCGTCAGTGCGTTTATTGTTACGGGTTTTAAGACCTTTCGTCTGCCATCCCCACGGAGAGACAGGCTGACGTCCGCCGTTTGTTCGTCCGCCGTGCGGGTGATCAACCGGGTTCATGGCAATACCGCGAACGCTCGGACGACAATCATTCCACCGTGCCCGACCGGCTTTTGCCATTACCGTGTTCTGGTTATCCGGATTGGAAACCGCGCCGACAGATGCGAAACATTCGCCTCTGATTAAGCGCAATTCACCCGAATTCAAACGAATTTGAGCATAACCCGCATCTTTACCGATTAACTGCGCATAACATCCGGCCGAACGAGCAATTTGTCCGCCCTTCCCCGGATTTAATTCAATATTATGCACAATTGTTCCGACCGGCATATTTTTGAGCGGCATAGCATTGCCCGGTTTAATATCGGCATGTTCGGCCGCAATAACCGTATCTCCGATGCCCAAGCGTTGCGGTGCCAAAATATACGCCAATTCTCCGTCGGCATATTTGACGAGTGCAATAAATGCTGTTCTGTTCGGATCATATTCTAACCGTTCGACCGTGGCGGGAACATCTAATTTTCTCCGCTTGAAGTCAATAATCCGGTAAGCCTGTTTATGACCGCCGCCGCGACGACGACTGGTAATATGACCGTGATTGTTCCGTCCGCCCGTGTGTGATTGACCTTCCGTCAATGTTTTAACAGGCGCCCCTTTATGCAAGTCAGTCCGATCGATACCGACCAAATGTCTGACTGTTGAGGTTGTAGGTTTATATGTTTTTAAAGCCATGGTTAAATCCCCGCTGTTACATCAATGCTTTGACCTTCTGCCAAAGTCACGATGGCTTTCTTTGTTTCGTTGCGAACACCTTTCACGCCACGGAAAACTTTTCTTTTTCCGGCTTGACGCAAGGTATTGACTGATTTTACTTTCACGCCGAACACACCTTCAATCGCTTTTTTAATTTGCGGTTTGGTAGCATTAACATTTACAACAAATGCCACTTGATTATGTTCGGAACTCTTCATGGATTTTTCCGTGATGAGCGGTTTAACGATAATATCGTATAATTCCGGCGCTATTGCCGACGTATTATTCTGACTCATTTCAACCGTCCTTCCAGCTGAGCTACAGCATCTTTGGATAAGACCAACATATCGCGACGAATAATGTCATAAACATTCGCACCTTGCGACGGCAGGACATCCACATTAATAATATTTCGTGCCGACAAAGCAAAATTGTTATCAACCGTTTCACCGCCGACAAACAAGACGGATTTCCAACCGTTTTTATTGAAAACACTTTGCAATGCTTTCGTATTCGGTTTTTCGCTTGTTAACTCATCAACAATGACCAATTTTCCGTTTTTTGCTTTTAATGACAAAGCCACACGCATACCGAGCGCACGAACTTTCTTTGTCAACCCGTAAGCATGCGAACGAACGACCGGACCGAAAACAACGCCGCCATGACGCATTTGCGGTGCTCTGTCCAAACCTTGACGAGCGCGACCCGTTCCCTTTTGTTTGAACGGCTTAACACCCGAACCGCTGACTTCGCCGACATCTTTGGCTTTATGTGTACCGGCGCGGCGTTTATCCAACTGCCATTGAATCACGCGAGCCAAAATATCTTCGCGCACTTCAACGCCAAAAACGGAATCACTCAACTCAATGGAGCCGACCGATTGACCGTTTAAATTAGTTACTGAATATTTCATCGGTTTATTCCTTTACTTCTTCTGCTTCGGCAGATTTTTCATTGACCGCTTGGGCTTTTAAACCGGCGGGCAGCGGCAAATCGGGCTGCTTTGAAATCTTTACCGAATCTTTAATTGTCACAAGAGCGGAATCATAACCCGGAACACTGCCTTTGACCATTACCAGATTTCTGGCTTCGTCAATTGACACGACTTCCAGATTTTGAGCCGTTACTTGTTTATTTCCCATTTGTCCCGGCATTTTCACGTTTTTGAAAACCTTGCCCGGCCATTCACGTTGACCGGTTGAACCGCCGGAACGATGTGTTCTTGACACACCGTGTGTCGCGTTATCACCGCCGAAATGGTATTTTTTCATCACACCGGCATATCCTTTACCGATGGAAATACCCGTCACGTCAACTTTTTGACCGACTACAAAGTGATTGGCACTTAATTCGGCGCCGACCGGCAACACACAATCTTCGGAAACTCGAAATTCAACCAATGTTTTTTTCGGTTCCACTTTTGCCTTGGCAAAATGCCCGAGCTGCGGCTTGGCAACGTTTTTCACCTTTGCTTTACCGGCTCCCAGCTGGACAGCGACATAACCGTCCCGTTCCATGGTGCGAACATCAACAACCGTACTGTCAACTTTTAAAACAGTGACGGGAATTTGCGTACCGTTCTCCTGAAACAGGCTCATCATGCCGACTTTTTCTGCAATTACTCCTGAACGCATTTTCTTTTTTCCTTATATTTTAATCTCAACATCTACACCGGCGGCGAGGTCCAATTTCATAAGGGCATCAACCGTTTGAGGTGTGGGATCAATAATGTCAAGCACCCGCTTATGGGTACGAATCTCAAACTGTTCACGTGATTTTTTATCAACATGCACGGAACGGTTCACTGTGAATTTTTCAATACGAGTCGGCAACGGAATCGGTCCGATGACTTCGGCACCTGTCCGTTTGGCTGTATTGACGATCTCCCGGGTTGATTGATCCAACAACCGATGGTCGAACGCTCTTAAACGAATTCTGATATTTTGTTCTGACATAATCTTAACCTTTCTTAACCTGCCACTTTGGCTTTGATTTCATCCGCAACCATTTGCGGGACATCCGCATAGTGCGAAAACTCCATGCTGTATTGGGCACGCCCTTGACTCATGGAACGCAATGTGTTCACATAGCCGAACATGTTTGCCAACGGAACGGTTGCATCAATTACGCGCGCATTGCCCCGTTGATCCATACCGGAAACTTGTCCGCGACGCGCATTCAAGTCACCGATAATATCGCCCATGTAATCTTCCGGCGTGACAATTTCCACCTTCATAATCGGCTCCAAAAGTTTCGGACCGGCTTTGCTCATTCCTTCACGGAAAGCAGCGCGGGCAGCAATTTCAAACGCCATGGTGCTGGAGTCAACATCATGATAAGCACCATCGTACAGATTGGCTTTAAAGTCTGTGCAAGGGAAACCTGCCAAAACACCTGTTTCCAAAGAAGCCCGCAAACCTTTTTCAACGCCGGGAATATATTCTTTCGGAACGGCACCGCCGACAACGGTATTTTCAAACACAAAGCCCGAACCCGGTTCCAACGGCGAAAATTTAATACGCACCCGAGCAAATTGACCGGAACCGCCGGTTTGCTTTTTATGGGTGTAATCTTCATCGTATTCGCGTGAAATGGTTTCGCGATAAGCCACTTGCGGCGCACCGACATTAGCTTCCACTTTGAATTCCCGTTTTAAACGATCGACAATAATTTCCAAATGCAACTCGCCCATACCTTTAATAACGGTTTGTCCCGTTTCGGTGTTGGACGTGACGCGGAATGACGGATCTTCCATTGCCAACCGATTCAACGCCAAACCCATTTTTTCAATATCGGCTTTTGTTTTCGGCTCAACGGCAATTTCAATAACCGGATCGGGGAAATCCATTTTTTCCAAAACCACTTTTAAGTTATCGCCGCACAGTGTATCACCCGTGGTGGTATCTTTCAACCCGACCAATGCGACAATATCACCGGCTGTGGCCTCTTTAATTTCTTCCCGATGGTTTGCATGCATTAACAACATCCGTCCGATCCGTTCTTTTTTATCTTTAACGGTATTCGTCACATAGCTGCCGCTTGTTAACGTTCCCTGATAAACACGTAAGAAGGTTAACGAACCGACAAACGGGTCTGTCATAATTTTAAATGCCAATCCGGCAAAGGGTTTGTCATCAACCGAGGCGCAAACATATTCCTGTTCCGTGCCGGCAATAATGCCTTTGGCTTGCGGAATATCAATCGGAGACGGCAAATAATCGACAACGGCATCCAACAACGGTTGAATACCTTTGTTTTTAAAGGCCGATCCGCAAAAGACGGGAATAAACGTTTGAGAAATCGTTCCTTTCCGAATGCATCTTTTCAATGTTTCTTTATCGGGCTCTTTGCCTTCCAAATAGGCTTCCATAGCCTCATCTTCCATTTCGACGGCCATTTCAATCATTTCCTGATGGCATTGAGCAGCCTTTTCCTTTAAATCAGCCGGAATTTCCTGATATTCGAACGTAGCGCCCAAATCTTCGGAATGCCAAATAATGGCACGTTGTTCCAAAACATCAACAATACCTTTAAATTCGGCTTCAGCACCGATCGGCAAGGCCATAACCATCGGACGCGCACCCAAACGAGTTTTAATCATTTCAACGCACCGATCGAAATTCGCACCGATTCGATCCATTTTATTGGCAAAGCAAATACGGGGAACGCCGTATTTATCGGCTTGACGCCAAACGGTTTCGGATTGCGGTTCCACACCGGCAACGCCGTCAAAAACCGTAATGGCACCGTCTAACACACGCAAACACCGTTCCACTTCAACCGTAAAGTCAACGTGTCCCGGCGTATCAATGATGTTAATCCGATGATTTTTCCAAAAAGCCGTTGTTGCGGCGGAAGTAATGGTAATACCGCGTTCCTGTTCCTGTTCCATCCAGTCCATGGTGGCGGCACCGTCATGCACTTCGCCGATTTTGTGCGATTTTCCGGTGTAATATAAAATTCGTTCCGTTGTTGTGGTTTTACCGGCATCAATGTGAGCCATAATGCCGATGTTTCTGTATTTTTCAATCGGGGTTGTCCGTGCCATAAAAGCCTCCTACCATTTAAAGTGGGCAAATGCTTTGTTCGCATCAGCCATCCGATGTGTATCTTCACGTTTCCGAATGGCGGAACCGCGATTATTATAAGCATCTTGTAATTCACCGAACAAGCGCTCGACCATTGTTTTTTCCGAGCGATTGCGCGCGGCGGAAATAACCCAACGAATGGCTAACGCCTGTTGACGATCGGGACGCACTTCGACCGGCACCTGATAAGTGGCACCGCCCACCCGACGCGAACGCACTTCCAATGTGGGTTTTACGTTATTTAAAGCTTCCAAAAACACTTCCAATGCGGGCTTTTTAACTTTGGTTTCTAATTCGGTCATGGCGCCGTAAACAATTTCTTCGGCAACACCTTTTTTACCGTCATACATTAAACTGTTCATAAATTTTGTAACGACCGTGTTATTATATTTAGCATCGGGGGTTACTTCGCGTTTAATAGCTGCGTGTCTGCGAGACATAATTCCTTCTCCTTATTTCGGCCGTTTTGCGCCATACAGCGAACGGGCTTGTTTGCGTTTGGCAACGCCCTGTGTATCGAGCGTACCGCGAATAATATGATAACGAACACCAGGCAAGTCCTTAACACGACCGCCGCGAATCATCACAACGGAGTGTTCTTGTAAGTTATGACCTTCGCCCGGAATATAACAAGTTACCTCAAAACCGTTCGTTAAACGAACACGGGCAACTTTACGCAAAGCGGAGTTAGGTTTTTTCGGCGTGGTTGTATAAACACGCGTGCAAACACCGCGTTTTTGCGGGCATGCTTGCAAAGCAGGAACCTTATTGTGAACTGCTTTTGATCTCCGGGGTTTCCGGATTAACTGGTTAATTGTAGGCATTTAAAACTTTCCTTTTTCTTTACCTAATTACACACTCGCCTTTACCGACTCTTCCGAGCAGATAAAAGCACACTTAATTTTTCTCAACAAAACAAAAGATAAGTCCCTGTTTTTATTGAAAACTTCTGTCGTCATTGCTCTCGTTTCCGTTTGGAATGGCAAGAGAAATCCCGCTTAAAAGTGCTGGTATTTAAGCATAATTTAAAAAAAATGTCAAGCGTTTTTTTGAAAAAAAATGCATAAAAAAGCAAAAATCGGTCATAAAGTTTTTTAAGCGGCAATTATTTGCCCTTTTTCCCCTGTTTTACGCTTTTAGCGGTGACATTTTCCCAAAACAGTCTCTTTTCTTTCTCACAATTTTCAACCGAGGCGTTTTTTGCCCCGATTGACTCGAAAAATTTTTCTGCTTCGCACCCATTCTTTACCGTTTGTTCGGGTGTTTTACCTTCATTATCTTTGGCATTCACGTCAGCTTTTGCCTCAATACAATACTTCATTCATATACATCTACAATTACAGCTTCACTCCGCAAACTTTTTGCCAGATCCGACGGTGTTTCGCCATCATTATTTTTGGCATTCACATCGGCACCGGCGGCAATCAGTGCTTTTGCAATTTCGTTTTCCTCCCGGAACAAAGCCTTATGCAACGGCGTTTCGCCATATTTATTTTTAACATTCACGTCAGCGCCGTGAGCTATTAACAACTGCGCAAGTTCGGCACTCTCTGCCTCATGCAGCGGTGTATCACCGTCTTCATCTTGGGTATTCACATCGGCACCGGCGGCAATCAGTGCTTTTGCAATTTCGTTTTCCTCCCAGAACAAAGCCTTATGCAACGGCGTTTTGCCATATTTATTTTTAACATTCACGTCAGCGCCTTTATCGATTAACAGTTGCGCTATTTCAGCATTCTTTGCAAAATGCAGCGGTGTTTCTCCTTTGTTATTTTTGGCATTGACATCAGCGCCTTTATCGATTAACAGCCGAGCAATTTCGACGTTCTCTGCCCAATGCAACGGTGTCGTACCACTGTTATTTTTGACATTGACATCGGCACCCGCCTCAATCAGTATTTTGGCAATTTCAGCATTCTTTGCCTTATACAACGGTGTTTCTCCTTTGTTATTTTTGGCATTGACATCAGCACCTTTATCGATTAACAGCCGAGCAATTTCAGCATCCTTTGCAAAATGAAACGGCGTGTTGCCGTTTTCATCTTTGGCATTCACATCGGCACCGGCTTCTATCAATGCTTTAACCGTTTCTTGATTGTCGTATTTTTTTATTTCATACAAAAATGCTTCTGCCGTATTAAATTTGGCAATCACTTTTTTTAAATAAGGATATTCCCACTCATCAGCCCATGCATAAAACGATTCGGCACCAAGAAGAGAACAGAAACGCCTATAGAAGCGCTCTTGGAAAGGAAGAGAATAAAAATCAACATACACCACATCAATAATGTAGCCATTTTCCTCGGTATAAGGATTATAACAAAAGAAAAAAGGATGATCCCAGTCATTTTTGTGCTGATAATAATGATATTCCCGATATCCCGCCCAACTTGTTAAAGCGGCAATTAAAATCAAAAGCAAAATCAGGCTTATTCTTTTTGTTCTTTTCCGAAAAACACCAGACTTTGTTTTATTTTCCGTTGATTTTTTAATTTTTTTCGCGAATTTCATTTTAAACTCCTTTATTTCTTTTGGGAAGAAATGCGCCCTGCTAACGGCCATTTCCCGCGAACCATTTGCTCCGCCGTTTTATTTTCTTGCCCCAACAGCGATTGATAAACCCAAAAGTTCGATAAGATCCGCTCAACAAAGGCGCGCGTTTCGCGCGAAGGAATACGCTCGATAAAAATAAGCGGATCGGCGGGATAATCCATTTTCTTTTTCCATTTAATCAAATTGGCAGGTCCCGCATTATAAGCCACAGCCATATAAATAATGTTATTGTTAACGGCAGGTAAATCCAATAAATACTGAACATACTTTTGCCCTAACGCCAAATTATAGCCGATATTTTCCAGTTTATTTTCATGCCACGGCAAATTAGCCCGACGAGCCATAATTTCCGCCGTTGCCGGCATAATTTGCATCACTCCGCGCGCCCCCATTACGCTTTTGGCCTGCGGATTAAAGCACGATTCTTGCCGAACAATGGCGTAAATCAGCGCTTTATTGATTTGCCAACCGTTATCAGGCTTCCAATTCGGCATCGGATAGCTTCCTTTATCAATAGCCGATGAATCTTGTCCGCCATTTAATTTTTTATCCAAATGATACTCATGTGCAATATTCATCAATACTTTTTGATTAATACCGCTTGCATTTTGAAAGGCGGTTGTCAATTCATCGACGGATTCTTTCTCCAAGCCGATTTGTCGCAAAGCATAAAATCGATTGATGGCATCTTGCACACTTTGATCCGGTGTTTTTTCTACTGCCGACACGCTCCATGCCGTATTAATATCCAACCCCATCAGTTGCAATGCCAACATACCGTAAAACGTATCGGGATGTTGTGCCGCTGCCTCCAAATACGGTCCCACTTGAGCATATTTGCCGATTTTTAAATACGTCCGAGCAGCCCAAAATGAAGCAGCTGCATGAATGAGCGGATAAGCTTCTTTTTGTTTGGCTGCTTTTGAAAAATAAGATGCGGCTTTTTGGTAACTATTTAATTGCCACTCAATCAGCCCGCCGATATAATATGTGAGCGGCAAAGCAGATGAATCCGAACGCAAGGCGGTTTGAATCTGTTCTTCGCCCAAGGCATATTCTCCGTCCAGAAAATAAGAAAAGGCCAAAGCCGTTCGCGCCAAAGCTCTGTCGGAAGGAGGTAAATCAGTTCGAAAAGAAGCCGTGTCCATTTTGTTTTTGGCCGTTAATGTTTTCCCCTCAAAGAGCAGTTTTATCAACGAAGCAAATTGATTTTGTGCACGATCGCGTTTGGAACCCGATAACTCATTAAACGTGCGTTTTCGCATTAAATCCAATGCTTCATCCCGTCGAATCGAAAAACATTTTACGAAAACATCGGTTTTTGAATCATTTCGAGGCGGTAACTTCGCTCTTTTATGTGCCCCTAAACGACGCATTCGGTCAGCAATCGGCAAAGAACCGTACAATCGGAACCATTGTTCAATTTCTGTCGCTTTTGTTTGATATTTTGGCGAAAAATATTTATCTGCCAACATATAGCCTGCCAACAAACGATTATCCAGTTGATTTTGATAAGCCTCTGCCTGCTTATAATCACCGATCTCATGCGCTGCAAGGGTTGCTTGATATAATCGAACATCCGCACGGGAAAGAACATTTCCCGTCGCTGCATAAGCGGCAAATCCAAACACACATGTGAAAGCAAAAAAAATTATTATTGCCGCGTTTCGGAAACCAACTGTAAATCCGTGATATATTTGACTGTGGCTTTGCATTCTTCTTCCGTCATACCTTGTGCCTGGCAATTGTCAATATTCATATTCGGGACTTTCGTCAACATTTGACACCCTTCCGTTGCCAAATAAATTTTTTGCGTAGTCGAAGCACCCGGTAAAACACCGCCGAATTGAACAGGCAATTTTATCGGTGTATAATCAATGGTCACACTCAAATCCTGTAAGGGCGTGTTGGTATTATTCGTTAAGATTAAATTACCCATACAAAATTGAAAACGCGAAACGGACGGTTCAATAATTTGCACCATTCCCGGCGAAATGACAAAATAGCCTTTTCCGGCAACCGGTTTTTCCTGACCGGAAGCTTGCGCGGACGCACCGGCATTCAAATTTTTATCCAACGATCCGGCACCGATTTCGGCTTTTATCTCATCCAACCCGCCCTGCTGCAATCGCTCAACGGCTTCTTGCCGTGCATTTTTATCCGGATCCGTATCTTCATCAAATAATGACTTCACTTCACCGGCCGGCACAACTTCCGCTGCCGGAGGTGTCGGTTCCGAGCTTTTTTTTGCTAACTCGGGGAAAAGAGCATTCTCTTGTGCCATGGCACCGAAACTGAGACCTAAAAAACTCACAAAACATAAAAACTTCATCATTTTTTTAAAACCTCCCTTTACATCTGTAAAAAATTAGAGTAGAATGCCGTTCAGCATTTTTTCATTGTAAAGGAAATATTTTAAAATGGCAACATTTTTTTTCTGCGGAGTTGGTGGAATTGGTATGAGCGCCATCGCGTTATACCTTAAAAAGTCCGGAAATACGGTATTTGGCTCCGATCGTTCATTCGATGCCGGTAAACATAATGCGGTAAAAGAATCTTTGATTCGGGCAGGAATTACACTTGTTTCGCAAGACGGACAACACGTTCCCGATTCGACAGATGTTTTTGTGGTATCCAGTGCCGTCGAAGAAAGTGTTCCCGATGTGAAAGCTGCACTTTTAAAAGGATTAACCATTAAAAAACGTGCAGAAGTTTTGGCAGAAATTTTTAATCAAAAAACGGGTATCGCCGTCGGCGGCACTTCCGGAAAAACAACGGTAACCGCCATGATCGGGCATATTTTATATACGGAAGGTAAAAATTTGACCATGATTAACGGCGGTATCAGTTTAAATAGTTATAACAACGAAGAAAAATCAAACTTAATTTACGGCGAATCGGATTTATGCGTTATTGAAGCCGACGAATCAGACGGTTCCATACAACTTTATACCCCTGCTGTTTCTGTTTTAACCAATATATCTTTGGATCATAAGCCGATTGAAGAAATAATGCCGCTTTTTTCAGATTTTTTAAACAAAGCCAAAAAAGGAGCCGTTTTGAATGCCGATTGCCCGTTTTGTCGCACTCTTTCCTTATCGCAACCGTTTGTTCGAACCTTTTCCGTTTCGGGAAAACCGGCTTCTTTAAGTGCGCAAAACGTTGTTTTTGATTCGCATGCAATTCGTTTTGAGTTAAACGGCGAAACATATACCCTTCCCTTCACGGGACGACACAACTTGGAAAATGCATTGGCGGCAGCTGCTGCCTGTCAATATTTTGACATTCCGGTTTCGCGCGCCTTAATTGCTTTAATGACTTTTAAAGGAACCAAACGTCGCTTGCAATTAATCGGTATTGAAAAAGGTGTTTCCGTCATTGATGATTATGCGCATAATCCCGAAAAGATCAAAGCCTCAATCGAAGCATTACAACTACATGCCGGTCGTTTATTTTGCGTATTTCAACCTCACGGATTTGCACCGTTACGATTGATGAAAGATGACTTAATTCACATGTTGACAGAAAAACTGAACAATCAAACCTTTTGGCTGATGAGTGATGTTTATTATGCCGGCGGTACAACGATAAAAGATATTTCATCATCTGATATTATCAGCGCCTTACAAAAAGAAAACAAACAAGCATTTTATTTAAAAAGGGATACCGTTCCCGCTTGGTTATCCGCTCATGTGCAATCAGGCGATATTGTTGCCGTTATGGGTGCAAGAGATGATACTTTAACATTATTGGCACAAAATATATTAACTACAATTAAGGAGAAAAAATGAAACAAATTACCATTGTCGCACCGGCTTCCCCCGTGACGGAAAAACCCGAAACGGAAAAAGAATTAATTACTGATTTCTTCGAATCGGAAGGTTTTAAAGTTCAATTTTCTCCGCATTGTTTTGACAGTGAACGTTTTTTAGCCGGCACGGATGATCATCGCGCCAACGATTTAAATGAAGCTTTTGCCGATCCGAAAACTGATATTATTATGGCTTTGCGAGGCGGATACGGTTCACCGCGGTTGCTTGATAAATTGAATTATAAAATCATAGCCCAAAATGCGAAACCGTTTTTCGGATTCAGTGATTTAACCGCCATTCAATTAGCGCTTTGGCAAAGATGTCAGCTCATCAGCTATACGGGTTTCAATGCAAACTTTGCGACAACGGCTCAAAAAGGGCGTTTAAAAGAATCATTATTCGCAGCATTAGCAGAAAAACCGGTATCGGTAAAAAATCTAAAAGCTCTTGTTCCTGGCACGGCACATGCACCGGTCGTCGGCGGCACATTAACTTTATTATGCGGCTTGGTCGGTACCCCTTATATGCCAAACTTAAACGGCGTAATTTTGGTATTGGAAGAAGTTCATGAAGAGCCGTACCGGTTAGACCGAATGCTCAATCAACTGCGTCTTGCAGGCGCACTTTCTCAATTGGAAGGCGTTATTTTGGCCGGATGCGAAGATTGTCAACCCAAAGATCCGGCGGACGGCACGGCAGAACAAGTAATGAAAGAATATTTCGGACACAAAAAAATTCCGGTTGTTACCAACTTTCCTTACGGGCATACACCCGATCATATCGTGTTTCCGATCGGACAAACAGCGCGTTTGGACGCCAATGCCGGCACACTTGTTTTCGATGATTTAAAATAGAGGACATTATGCAAACGGAGCTGCTTTCTCCCGCCGGCAGTTTAGAAGCTGCTTATGCCGCGTTTTATTACGGAGCAAATGCCGTTTATTTGGGTTTGCGTGCCTTTTCGGCACGGGCAGACGCCGTAAATTTTTCCCCCGAAGAGTTAGATGAAATAACCGCTTATGCACATACGCACAATAAAAAGGTTTATGTGGCTTTAAACACGTTATTGCAGGAAAATGAGTTTCCTTTGCTGATGAAGCAGCTGGATATTTGCGCCAAATGCAAAGTCGATGCCTTAATCGTGCAAGATTTAGGCGTGGCACGAGTGATTCGCCATCATTATCCGCAACTGGCTTTGCATGCCAGCACACAAATGGCGGTTCATCATTTAAATGGGGCATTAGTCTTAAAAAAACGCGGATTTTCTCGCGTGGTTTTGGCGCGCGAACTCACTTTAAACGAAATCAATGAAATAAAAGCCAAATCAGGCTTGGAAATTGAAGTTTTCATTCACGGCGCACTGTGTTATTCATACAGCGGTCTGTGTGCTTTTTCATCGATGACAACGGGACGCAGTGCCAATCGGGGTAAATGTGTGTATGCCTGTCGCGGGCTTTATCGGCAGGGAACGGAAAAAAAACACTTGTTTTCCATGAAAGATTTAGCCTTAGAAACGGAAGTTTGTCATTTAAAGGGTTTATCTCTTAAAATTGAAGGACGAAAGAAAAACGCACTTTATGTAGCCGCCGTAACCGATTATTATCGACGGATTTTAGATACCGGCAAAGCCGATGTACGTTTATCCGATAATTTAAAACAAATTTTTGCACGTCCGTGGACAAAATTACACTTTAAAGGTAAAAATAAACATGTGATTGATTCCGAATTTATTTCTCACCGCGGATTAAAAATCGGCGAAGCATTGGGCGTGATTGACGGAAAACTTTTGTTGTGTCCTGCCAAAACCGTTGAACGATATGACGGCATTCAACTGGATTTACCGGGGTTTGAAAAACCGTTCGGCTTTTCGGCAGAAAGTCTTTTTATCGGACATAAATCAGTGTTTCAAATTCCGGCCGGACAAAAAGCAAGCATCCTTCTGCCGCCCAAAACACCGCACATTCCAAAAGGTACGGTCGTTTATTTAGCCTCTTCATCGCGCGTGAAAAGCGCTTACCCTTATGACAAGCCCAAAAGCGGTCTTTATAAAAATCAAACGCCGGTTACAGTTGATGTTTATCTCGATAAAACAGGCATTTCAGCCATCAGAGGTGAAACGGGCGTTACGGAATCGGCATCGTTAAGTGTTGCACAAAATGCGGATAAAACAACCGTTGCCGTGAAATCAGCATTTCAAAAAACACATGATACAGCTTTTGTTGTTCAAACACTTCATATTCATAACCCCGATGCTCTATTTGCGCCCGCTTCGCTTTTAAATCAGGTTCGGCGAAAACTTTTTGAAAAATTAAGTACGGAAAACGAGACCGTTTTTCTGCCTTTACCGCCAGTACATTTGAAAAAAAGCTCCTTTACGGGAACAAAGAAAATTTTAAAAACTGATGATATAAATCTTTTAAAAGATATTGATTTAACGCCTTTTTTTGAAGTTATCGTTGTGATAAACAAAAATTTAAGCCCCACGGATTTCGCCTTTTTACCGTCGGAAAAGGTGCGTCTTGCCCTTCCCGTCATCAATCGCAACGAAACGTTAAAGCCCGTTATTTCAAAACTGATTGCAGGAGGGTTTTCAAAATGGCAAGTCGGCAATATCGGCGGTTTCGGCTTATTACCCGCGGGTCTTGACATTTCAACCGATGACACGCTGCCCGCTTTAAACACGCAAAGCTTAGCCGAACTGTTTGAAATCGGCGCAACGCGTGTCGCATTCAGCGTGGAAGACACCAAAGAGAATATTTCAAAACTTTTAAACAACGACAGTCGAACGGAACTGGTTATTTATCAAGATACACCGCTTTTCATTTCTGCCGATTGCATTCGGGAAAATGAGTGTGCCGTTTGCACGCGCGCGCGTAAAGAATGGGAAATAGCCGATGTGAAAAATAACAAATATCAAGTGATTTCCGAAGACTGTTTAACAACCGTTTTGAAAAACGAACCGTATTACATCGGGCACCTGTTGAACGGTTTAAATGTGCCTTTCATACGCATTGATTTTTGTCATCGTCATTACACATCTGCCGAAGCACGTGCGCTTTTAAAAACAGTGTTATCGGGTGGCAAATTAAAGCGTTTTTACAGCGGAAACTTTGATAGAAGTTTTGCTTAAAGAACAAAATATAACCATTTAAATAAAATTATTCAAACAATATTTTTCAAAATTTTTGCCTTTCGTTTTCTTCTTTTTAAAGCTTTCGTTGAGGGAACTTTTTAGGGGCTGACACCTCATTTCGAGGATAAAAATTTTCTCTTTTTAAAGGCGTTATTCTTTTTCATTGCCAAATGAAAAAGAATTTTGTATGATATCAAAATAAGCATGGTTTCAATTATAAAAAAAAGGAAAAAATATGAAGAAAAAAATGATACACAGCTTGTTTGTTTTATTTTGCATTTTTCTTTTTGGCTTGACGGGGTATATGAAAGTGAATGCGAAAGAGGTATCATTGCATGAAATTACTCTATTCGATAATCCGGAAACACTCAAAAAATTGCTCGAAGCCGGTGCTGATGTGAATGCCAAAGATGAAGATGGCAGCACACCGTTGCATGAGGCCGTGTCACAGGGGGAAACCGAAATTGTAAAAGTACTGATTGCCGCCGGTGCCGACGTAAATGCCAAAGACGAAGATGGCAGCACACCGTTACATGAAGCCGTGTCACAGGGGGAAACCGAAATTGTAAAAGTACTGATTGCCGCCGGTGCCGACGTAAATGCCAAAGACGAAGATGGCAGCACACCGTTACATGAGGCCGTGTCACAGGGGGAAACCGAAATTGTAAAAGTACTGATTGCCGCCGGTGCTGATGTGAATACCAAAGATGAATATGGCAACACACTGTTACAGGAGGCTTTGTTATCGGAGAAAACCGAAATTGCAAAAGCACTGATTGCCGCCGGTGCTGATATGAATACCAAAGATGAATATGACAGAACACTGTTGCTGGAGGCTTTGTACTGGGATCAAAACGAAATTGCAAAAGCACTGATTGCCGCCGGCGCCGATGTGAATACCAAAGATAAAGGTGGCGACACACCACTGCATAATACAGAGGATGCCGAGATTGCAAAAGCATTGATAGAAGCCGGTGCCGACATGAATGCCAAAAATAATGATGGCAGCACACCGTTGCATTGGGTAGCGAATGCCGAAATTGCTCGGCTGTTAACAGATAAAGGTGCCGACGTGAATGCCAAAAATAATGATGGCAGCACACCGTTGCATGAGGCAGATGATGCCGAGATTGCCAAAGTATTGATAAAAGCCGGCGCTGACGTGAATGCCAAAAATAATGATGGCAGCACACCGCTGCATGAGACAGAGGATGCCGAGATTGCCAAAGTATTGATAAAAGCCGGCGCTGACGTGAATGCCAAAAATAATGATGGCAGCACACCGCT
>CANPXT010000018.1 GCA_947586835.1 uncultured Alphaproteobacteria bacterium | reverse complement strand
AACCGTTCAACTTGCATGTTTTAGGCCTGCCGCCAGCGTTCGTTCTGAGCCAGGATCAAACTCTCATCTTTATCTCTTCTCAAGAGCCGTCCTAGCGCATCTTCTCTCAAAATTACTTATACTTACGTATCTTTAACGAGAACCCTATAAAAACTTTACCATAGCTTCATCTCTTCCACTACTCCGTCTTCATAGTTCCATGCACTTTAACAGCCCTGTCTTCCTCGAAAACAACAGCTGCCCGTGCATCTATTCTTTCCCCTATTCACTCCTCTTGCTACAATCAAAACACCACACAGCATTGGTCTTTTTTAAAACTTTCCCGCTGCCATCGCGTTTTGGTGAGAGGCATTATATCAAACTGATTTTTAATTGTCAAGCCTTTTTTTGATTTTTTTTTATTTTTTTTACAGAAAAATTGTTTCTGATTGATTTTAAACAATTTTTATTCTTTCATTATGCTGAATTTTATCAGTTTGACGCCTTTTAATACCTCTATATATCTCATGATAACATAAAATATCATGTTTGAAAAGATGTTCTTTCGTTAAAGATATCTTTCAAAAGTTATGGAGTCTTTAATGAATCTGCAGGATTCTTTTCACCCAATCGATCTTTAATGTTTTTTTCCATTTCGGGTGTTAAATCTCGTTTAATCATTAAAGCTTTACGATATTGTGACAAAGCTTCATTTGTTCGACCGAGTTTTTGATAAATATCACCTAAATGCATATTAATAACGGCACTTTGATGGGACAGACGAACCGCTCTTTCACCAAAACGCACGGCTTTATCATATTGTCCCAATTTATAATATCCCCAAGCGATACTATCGATAATATAAGCTTTTCGCGGCGCAAGCTGATTAGCTTTTAAAACTAAATCAAGCCCTTTGGCGACATCCATTTCTTTATCAATCAATTCATAGCCCAAAGAATTAAGTGCCTCCACATTTTTATCATTTAATGAAAGAGCTTTCAATAAATCATTAATCATTTCTTCGGATCGATTCATTTGATAATACACGCCGGAACGATCGGTATATAAACGTGACAGTAAATTCGAATCGCTTTGAACGGAGGGAAAACTCATTATTTTATCGAAATAATTTAATGTTTCCTGATAATATCCGAGTGTGGCGCTTATGTTAATTAATAGCTCATAAATTTGCAAATTTAACGTGTCATTTTGCGTCATATCATAGGATATTTTGAGCGCCTCTCCGATTCGTTTTAATCCGATTAACGCCAAAACTTTCTGATATAAAATATAATCTTTAAGACGCGGGCTGTAATTTTTTTGTAATAACGAATCGCAAATATTCAATGCTTGTTGATATAATTTAACATTCAATGATTTTTCCAAAATAATTAATTGATACAATAGCTGATTATTTAAAAATTCCGCCGTATTCATTAAGACAAGCTCATGCTCTGTTTGCGTAACTTTTTCCTCATATGTTCTGCTTCGTTTATTCATGGTTTCGATTGTCATATAAAACAGATAAAAAACATTACCAATTCCCGATTGAGGCGTAAAAGTCGGCGGTGTAACGTTTTTTGCAAACACTTCGGTTAAATAAATGTTCTGATCTAAAATTTGTTGAAGTTGCATGACTAATTTCGGCTGATTTAATAATTCCTCAAACGGTAAGATACTCAAAATATAATACCAGCTGTCGATAACCGGAACGGCAACATTGTTAAACAACAAAATTTTTTCTTTGGCTTTGTCTTTTTCATTAAAATACATATATAACATTGCCTGATGTTGAATTTTAAGGCCGACCAATTTTTTATCAATATCTTCCAAAGCTTGAAATGCTTCGGTTTTCTTTTGTAAGCCGGCATAAATCCACGCCAGAGTTATGCTGTTCAAGAATTGAGGAGCTTCATTGGGATGCGTTTGAAAATAAGTTAAAGCCTCATCATATTTTTCTTCCTTAATCAAGGCGGCTAAAATTACATAATCTCGAAAAGCCAATTGATAATTTGCCGATTCCAAAGCATGCGCCGATTGAAATAATTTCGGCATATTCCCTTGTATACCGTATAGTACAAATAATCGTGACTGAATTTGAGTAAATTGGGGATCTTTTTCCAGAACTTTTTCATAATAATCGGTGGCGGAGGAATAACGGTTAAGAGAAAAAGCCATGTTTCCGGCCAAAAAAGCACCTAAATTAGCATTTTGAGGAATATCACGCGATGCTTTCAATGTAATTTTTCTCGATTCTGCTTGTTGATCGATATATTCCTGCACTCTTTGATTAGCCAAATCCCTGAAAGTCGGACCGAATATCGTTCCGACGATAATAAATGCCAAAATACTTAATCCTGCGAATATTTTAAATTGCATTTTCGTGCCTCATTTGAAAAAATCTTTGCTTTTAGTTTAAAAATATGTTATGAGTTTGTCAATTGAAAAAAGAAGAAAAAAATGAATTACGGAAACATTTTAAAAAAACTGCTGCTTTTCGGGGTAACAGATTGGGTGGGAGAAAAACCGATAAATCGCTTTGAAATAAAAGCGGAAAAACCGGCTTTGGCAATTGAAAAAACAACTCAATCGCCTGTTTTAACTTCGGATACTTTTGTTACACAGGCTTTATCGGCGGCCGAAAGTGCGTCAGATTTAAAAATGCTTGACACGGTTTTGCAAAATTTTGACGGCTGTTCATTAAAAAAAACGGCCAAACACACATTTTGCGGAACCGGAATTACAAAAAATCCGTGTGTTTTTTGTGTCATTGACGCACCGAAGAGCAGTGATGAAAAATCGGGTCAGTTGGGAAGCGGTCCGATCGGTGATTTGTTATTAAAAATGTTAAACGCAATTCATTTAAATACGGATACAAACACCTATCTATGTCCGCTCATTCCGTGGCGATTACCGGGAGACAGATTGCCGACTGATACGGAAATTGAGGTTTGTTTACCATTTTTAAAGCGGCGAATTGAATTGATAAAACCTTGTTTTTTGCTTGTTTTCGGACAAGTGGCGACTCAGGCACTTTTCGGTTTTGAAAGCACAGCCAAAGCACGACAACAAACACTTGTTTATCAAGAAAATCACCAAAATATTAAAAGTATTGCGACTTTTGGTCCCGATATGGTATCAAAAGCGCAAACTTATCGAAAAAGCGCCTGGGAAGATTTACAAAAACTGGCGTCTTATATTCAAAATAACTAGAAAAGGAAGAAAAAATGTTAGATATTAAATTTATTCGTGAAAATCCGCAACTTGTTAAGCAGGCGCTTATTGATAAATGTCTTGATTTAGATATAGATTTACTGCTGACAACCGATAAAAAAATCATTCAATTAAAACAAGCAATGGAAGCCGAGCTTCAAAAACGTAACGCGCTCAGTCGAGAAATGCCGAAGGCCGATGAAGCACGCAAATCGGAAATTAAAGAGCTTTCCAGACAATCAGGGCAACAAGCCGCTAAAATTGCGGAAGAATTAAAACCGCTGGAAGAATTATTTCATGCATTAATTGAAAAAACACCGACCATTCCCGCTCCCGATGTCCCCAAAGGTAAAAGTGATGCCGAAAACGTGGTGATTCGTCAGGTCGGCACGCCGCGAACGTTTGATTTTCCGATTAAAGACCATGTTGACTTAATGGAAATGCACGGATGGGGGGAATTTAAACGTATTCCGCAAATATGCGGAACACGTTCGGCATCGGTACGCGGCGAATTGTTACAAGTGGAAATAGCACTTTGGCAATTCACTTTGAACAAGCTGATGGAAAAAGGCTTCTTAATCATGAGCGTTCCGGCCATGACGTTTGATACGGCTCTTTATAATATGGGGCAATTTCCGTTTGATACGGAATCGGTATACGGTTTACCGAAAGACAATTTATATTTAGCCGGCACGGCAGAAGTAATTTTAAACTCTTTACACGCGGGCGATATTTTAAAAGAATCTGATTTACCGATTAAATATGCCGGATTTTCTCCGTGTTTTCGTCGGGAAGCGGGTGCGGCCGGTAAAGATACACGCGGCATTTTCCGAGTGCATCAATTTACCAAAGTCGAACAATATGTTATTTGCAAAGCCGATGTACAAGAATCCGATAAAATGCACGCCTTTATGTTAAATAATGCCGAAGAAATCATGCAAGCGCTGGAAATTCCTTATCAGGTGGTTGCATGCTGTACGGGAGATATGGGAGCGGGTAAATACCGAATGAATGACATTGAGGCTTGGTGTCCGGGACAAAACAGATATCGCGAATCGCACAGTTGTTCTTCTTTATTGGATTGGCAAGCCCACCGCACGAACATTCGTTATCGGGAGACAGAATCGGGTAAAGTAAAATTTGCTTACACGCTCAATAATACCGGCTTGGCCACACCGCGCATTTTGGTTTCTTTTATTGAAAATCATCAGCAGGCAGACGGTTCGGTGCGTATTCCGAAAGCATTGCAACCGTATTTGGGCGGTAAAGAATTTATCGGAAAAAAATAATGAAGATATGAAAAAAGGAGTCAAAAAACGGCTCCTTTTTTTCTTTGAAAAACATGTTCATCACAACATTTTAAACAAAAGCATGTTGTTTTTTTATTTCAATAAAAAGGGAAATTGATATGAACAATCATACCGAAAACCCTTCTGTTTGAACAGCAAATTTTATTTAAAAAACGCACCGATATATTCATTCTCGTTTCGACGTTTCATCACTTCCGTTAATGTCCCCTTAACAACCACACGTCCTGATTTCATAACCAATAAATAATCGGCAATTTCTTGAATTAACCGCATATCATGCGTAATAAAAAGATAGCAAAGTCGAAACTTTTTTTGCAAGCGAATAAGTAACTGCATTAACTGCCTTTGCGTTGTTTCATCTAACGAAGCCGTTACCTCATCAAGAACCAACACTTTCGGATTCAACACAAGAGCTCTTGCCAAAGCCACTCTTGCCCGCTGTCCGCCCGAAAGCTCATGCGGATATCGATTAATGATTTCATTTTTTAAATCAACGGCTTTTAATACCGATTCAATTTTGACCAATCGTTCATCGGCTCTGCTTTTTGAGTGAACCAGCAATCCTTCTTCAATAATTTGTCGAACGGATAAGCGCGGATTGAGTGATCCGGCCGGATCTTGCATAACCATTTGTATTTGCGACCGGGCTTCTTTTAACTTTGAACCAGATAATTTAAAAAAGTCGGTTTGATGAAACAATACCTGCCCTTGAGCCGGAATCAGTCGCATTATTGCCTGCGCTAAAGAAGATTTGCCCGAGCCGCTTTCCCCAATCACACCGAGGGTTTGACCTTCGTATAATGAAAAAGAAACATCTTGTACGGCTTCCAACGAATCATAAATAACCCGTAAATGTTTAACGGTTAAAACCGGTGTACCGGAATCAGGCGTAAAAACACGACTTTGTGCCAATTCAACCGGTGGCAAATGCGTTGCAACAATCTTCCCGCCTTTTAAAACATAAACCCGATTAGCCATTTTTCGCACAATTCTTAAATCATGCGTAATGAATAAAACGGCTAAACCCAATTTTTGTTGCAAAATTTTCAACAATTTTAAAATTTGATTTTGAACACGCACATCCAATGCTGTTGTCGGCTCATCGGCAATTAAAATATCCGGCTTACCTGCCAGAGCCATAGCAATCATGACCCGTTGTCGTTGTCCGCCCGAAAGCTCATGCGGAAATGAATGATAAATGCGTTCCGAATCATCCAATTCAACCAATTTCAACAATTCAATCACTTTTTCTTTTATCGGCATTTGATGATGCAGTTTCAAGGCTTCCATGATTTGCTTTCCGACAGAATGAAGCGGGTTTAAACTCGTCATCGGTTCTTGAAAAATCATAGCAATTTTAGATCCGCGAATTTCCTGCAATTGTTTCTCGTTTAAATCACACAAGTTTTGCCGACGAAAATATATTTCTCCGTCAATTATCACATCATTTTGCAATTGTAACACGGCATTCGCGATGGTAGATTTTCCCGAACCGCTGTTACCGACCAATCCGACAAACTCCCCGGGTTTAACCGCCAATGAAACTCCTCTCACAGCGGCAAATTTATTAAAACGAACCCACAAATTTTTAATTTCCAGAATATTCATTCATTTTTTCCCTGATGCGGATCAAAGGCATCTCGAAAACCTTCGCCGATAAATAATAAAAGCGACAATAAAAACGTCATCATTAAAAAGGCGGTAATACCCAACCACGGGGCAGCCAAATTTTCTTTTCCCTGACGAATCAATTCACCCAAACTCGGCGTTCCGACCGGCAAACCCAATCCCAAAAAGTCAAGAGCCGATAACGAAACAATTCCGCCCGCCAACAAAAAAGGAATATAGGTAATGGCTGTCACAAGCGCATTAGGTAAAATATGGCGTACAATAATTCTGAAATCACCTACGCCCATGGCTTTGGCCGCTTTTACATAATCTAATCCGCGTGTTTTTAAAAATTCGGCACGTACAACACCGGTAAGCGATGTCCAACCGAATAAAAGCAAAATAATGAGTAAAGCCCAAAATCCCGGCTCGATTAAACTTGATATGATAATCAAAATAAAAAGTTGCGGCAAAGAACCCCATATCTCCAAAAAACGCCCGATAAATAAATCGGTTTTACCACCGAAATAACCTTGCACGGCACCGACACCTATTCCGATAAGTGATGAAAAAAATGTTAAAACCACCGTAAAAATCAAACTGATTCTTAATGCATATAACAATCGCGCCAAAACGTCACGTCCCTGATCATCCGTTCCCAGCCAATGCCGTGCGCTCGGAGGAGCCGGAAACGGTTCTGTGCTGAAATAATCAACCGTATCGTAACGATAAGGAATAAGAGGATAAATTCCCCATCCGTTCATGCGAATCTGCCGGCGTGTTAAAGGATCGGTATAAACAGCTTCCGTCGGTAAATTACCGCCCAACATTTTATCTGAAACATACTGTATGGACGGAAAAAACAAAACATGCTTATACATTAAAACCAACGGACGACTATCTGCCAAAAACGGTGCCGCCAGAGAGACAAAAAAAAGAATAATGAACAGCCATAACGAAACATAGGCTCGTTTATTTTTTTTGAAAATTTGAATTCGACGCTGCATTATCGGATTTTTCATGACAGTCTCTTTCCGAAATGAATACGCGGATCAACAAGCGTATAAACAAAATCACTGATTAAATTTAAAATCAACCCCAATAGCGCAAACAAATAAAGTGTACCGAATACAACGGGATAATCGCGATTTTGAACAGCCTCAAACCCCAACAATCCCAATCCGTCCAATGAAAAAATAACTTCAATTAAAACAGAACCCGTAAATAACATACCGATCAGCATGGAAGGAAAGCCGGCAATCACAATTAACATGGCGTTTCGAAAAATATGTCCGTATAAAATTCTTTTATCCGATGCCCCTTTGGCCTTTGCCGTTAAAACATATTGCTTTCCCATTTCTTCCAAAAAAGCATTTTTAGTTAAAAACGTCAATCCGGCTAATCCGCCGACTGTCAAAGCGCTTACGGGTAAAACCATATGCCATAAATAATCTAAAACTTGCTTCCAAAGCGGAAAATCAATCCATCCGTCCGATGTTAATCCTTTAAGCGGAAACCAACTGAAATAACGTCCGCCGGCAAAGACAACAATTAAAAAAATAGCCAATAAAAACGCCGGCGCGGCATAACCAACAGTAAGCAAACAACTGGTTGCAACATCAAACTTCGAACCGGCTTTGGCCGCTTTTCGAATCCCGAGCGGAATGGCAATCAAATAAATTAATAATGTACTAAACACACCCAGAGAAATAGAAACGGGCATTTTTTCACCGATTAATTCTAAAACCGTTTTATCCTGATAAAAACTTTTTCCGAAATCAAAGCGCACATATTGACTTATCATTTGTCCGAAACGATGCAACGGCGGTTTATCAAAACCGAATCGATGTTCTAACTCTTGTCGTAATTGCGCTTTTAAACCCTGTGTGCCTCGATAAAGTGATTGAGAAGAAGCCCCTTCTTGCGCCGAAAAACTTTCATGACCGCCTGTTCCGCCGATTCGATCAACCATGCCGGCAGATGTCCCGTGTTCCAATTTTAACATCATTTGTTCAACCGGTCCGCCGGGCGCTAATTGCACAAACAAAAAATTCAGCGCCATAATACCGAATAATGTGACAGGAATTAAAAGGCATCTTTTCAAAAAATAAATCAGGCGCGCTTTGTTTCTTTCGGTCATTCAAGATCTCTCTTAATTAAACAAATCTGCCATTTGAATATTCTGATCCAACGGTTCATTCATACCAATTAAATCAGAAACAGAGGCAATGTTATTTGTTTTTAAGAGCTTGGCAAACTCTGCCGTAATCGTTAATATCGATTTGGGACCATTGAACGGAAAAGAAGATCCGAGTTCAACGGCGCTGGCACCGGTTGCCAAAAGGTCATAAACATCTTGTCCCGAAAACACACAACCGGAAGCAATCAACGGAATTAATCCGTTTGTCCGATGCCGAAATTCGCGAATCAGCCGTAACAAACCTTTGCGAACGGGCGTTCCCGTAATAAATGTTGTTTCGCTCGTTAATTCATTCAACTCTTTGGCATTTAATAACGATTTGTTTTTTTGATAAATGGCGGGACCGGCAACAACAATACCATCCAATTCGTTTTTAAGCGCTATTTGAGAAATGGCCTTTACTTCCAAGTCGGAAATATCATAAGGAACTTTCAGCAAAATTTTCGGTGTACGAATCGGTGCCGCAACGGCTGCTGATTTTTTGACGACTTCAATTAACGGTTTTAACGAAGATTCATCGGAAATCAATTGATATAAGCAAGAAGAAGGATGCGAAAGATTAACAACCAAAAAATCACAAAACGGTGCGGCCGTTTGAGTCATTTGTTCAAAATCGTGTAAATAAGCCGGTACCGAAACCTGATCTTGACCTTTATATTCCTCGGCATTAAATGAAATTAACGATACACCGACAAAATGCGGTAAATATCGACGCGAACTTAATTTTTTGGAAAAAAGAGAGATACTTGTTCGGGCAAAATTACTTTCATATACGCGTTGTTTTGTATCTTTACAATAATAAACGGTTTGATGTTCATCCGTTTCGTCTTTCAAGGTATAACTGCCAAACGTACCGAATCCGGCTCCCAATTGAATTAAAGAATCAATGGTTTGAATGTCTAACCGAACATCACTTTGAATACCTATCGGTGAGGATACTCTTATTCCAAACAGTGTTGTTTTTAATGACGGATATTTTTTAACATTTTCCGCGTAAATGCGTTTTTCCACACCCCACCTAAAAACGCGGCGTAAAAATCGCGGTTGGATTATTGCCAACAATTGCCAAAAAAAAGCATACAAAATTTGTGTTAAATTCATAACAGGCTCCTTCTTCACTCTTCTTCTTTATAACGCACCTTCAATTCGGTGATTCTGTCAGGCATTATTTTTTGGAACAACGGCGCAATCAATTGAAATGATGTTCCGGTTGATAATTTTGTTAAGTAAACGGACATCGGGGCATCCGGCCAAGACAAATCATCGGAAACTTCAAAAATATCAATCATTTTTTGAGCTGTTTGCGGCATAATCGGTGCACTCAAATGCGCATACAGTCGAATAAGATTTAAGGCAGTATTTAAAATTGTACCGGCATAATCCGTATCGGTTTTAACCACCTTCCACGGCTCGGTTTGCGCTAAATAATTATTACCTGCCGTCCAAATTTCACGTAAAACACTCATCGCCTTTCGATATTCCAGATCGGATAAATATTTTGTGTATGTTGCGATTAACGAATCCAACAGGGTATATAGAGTCGTTTCCGCCTCAGTTACATTTCCCCGCAACGGAATTTGTTGACCGAAGTTATTGGCTGTCATTTTTAAAACACGATTGACAAAATTACCCAACACATCATTCAAGTCTTTATTGACGGTTGCGGCAAACTGATCAAAACTGAAATTGGTATCATCGGATTCGGGCGCGTTAGCTATAAGCCAATACCGCCAATAATCTGCCGGAAACTCTTGAACGGCATCATCCAAGAAAATTCCCCGATGAGCTGATTTTGAAAACTTACCGCCGGCAAAATTTAAATAATTCAGTCCTTTAAGCATGCTGACTTGTGTCCAATTTTCACCGGTTCCTTTGAGTGTTGCCGGAAAAGAAATGGTATGATACGGAATATTATCTTTGCCCATAAATTCGGTATGAATTGTTTCGTCAGGATTTAACCACCAATCTTCAAACCTGCGTTGTGCCGGTTTTTCGTCGGCCCATTGTTTCGTAATACCGATATAACCAATCGGCGCATCAAACCATACATAAAAAACCTTATCTTCATACCCTTCTCGCGGAACGGCAAACCCCCATTTCAAATCTCTTGTAATACCACGTTCCTGTAAACCTTCTTTCAACCATTTTTTTGCAATGGAATAAGCAATATCCGGCCAGATGCCTTTTTTTGTTTCAATCCATTCGGACAAATCCTGCTCCAATTTCGGTAATTGCAAAAAAAGGTGCTTTGTTTCCCGAATTTCAACTTTATCACTGCCGGAAAGGGCGCTTTTCGGATGAATTAAATCAATCGGATCCAAAACTTTGGTACAATTTTCACATTGATCGCCTTTTGCTTTTTCATATCCGCAATAAGGGCATGTACCGATGACATAACTGTCCGGCAAATAACGTCCGTCATCGGGCGAATAAACCTGACGCGTTGTTTTTTCGGTAATTAATCCGTTTTGTGACAGTTTTTCAAAGATTCGATACACGATTTCTTTATTTTGATCGGAACTTGTGCGTCCGAAATAGTCGAAAGATAAATTAAATCCTTCATACATTTGCACATGCAGTTGATGATATTTCGCGCAATATTCTTCTACCGGCATATTTTCTTTTGCGGCGCCGACTTCGGACGGCGTACCGTGTTCATCCGTGCCGCAAATGAACAAAACATCTTCTCCTTTAGCTCTTAAAAAACGGGCATAAACGTCCGCCGGCAATAAACACCCGATTAAATGCCCCAAATGAGGCAATCCGTTCACATAAGGTAAAGCGCTTGTAACTAAATATTTTTTCATAAATCACCTTTCTTCAAATTAACTTTTTTCCAGTATATAAAAAAAACTTAAAAAGCGCAAGAGGTCTTTTTAAAAAAGAGACTTGCTTTTTCGAAAAAAAAAGCGTATAGTATCTTTATTCTGTATCTTTAAGCTATTGATGAAAGGATAAAAGTATGGCAAGAGTTACTGTTGAAGACTGTGTCAAAATCGTTCCGAATCGTTTTGATTTAATTTTAACGGCCGCAGGTCGGGCAAAAGCACTTGATTCGGGTGCTGCTTTAACAATCGACAGAGATCGGGATAAAAATACCATTGTTGCATTAAGAGAAATTGAAGAAGGCACGATTGATTTAAATCAAACACGAGAAGGTATCGTGGAAGGAATGCAACGATATGCCGCACGGGAAAATCCGGTCGAAGTTTTGGAAACAAAAGAAATTGAAACGGAAACGGTCGGCGAACAATTATACAGCGATGCCGAATTTGTCGAATCCGATTCCTTTCAGGTTGTTGATGATTTGAATGCCTAATTGATAAGGAGACTCACGTGCGTCAATACGAACTTGTTGAACGCGTTAAGTCTTATGATTTAGATGCCGACGAAGAGGCATTAAACCGCGCGTATGTGTTTGCCATGAAAATGCATACCGCGCAAATGCGCGAATCGGGTGATCCTTATTTTTCGCATCCGTTGGAAGTTGCCGCCATTTTAACGCAGTATCGTTTGGACAGTGCCACCATCATCGCGGCGCTTTTGCATGATACCGTTGAAGATACACCGGCTTCTTATACCGATATTAAAGAACTTTTCGGTGAAGATGTTGCTAATTTGGTACGCGGAGTGACAAAATTATCCAAAGTACAAATTCATTCGGAAGAATCAAAGCAGGCGGAAAATTTTCAAAAACTTGTTTTGGCCATCAGTACGGATATTCGGGTTTTACTGATTAAATTGGCCGACAGATTACACAACATGCGCACCTTATCGTTTTGCAAAAAGCCCGAAAAACGACAACGAATTGCCAAAGAAACCATGGAAATTTATGTGCCTCTGGCCGAAAGAATCGGAATGCAGGCGTTAAAAGACGAATTGGAAGATTATGCTTTTCAAACCTTATATCCGGAAGCTTATAAAAGTATTGAATCTCGTTTGCATTTTTTAAATGAGCAGGGTCGACAAGATGTTGAAAAAGTGATTGCTCAGTTACAAAAAGATATGGAAGAAAATGCCATTCAGGCTGAAATTACCGGACGTGAAAAAAGGCCGTATTCCATTTGGCGAAAAATGCAAAAACAAAATATTTCTTTTGAACAGGTTTGTGATGTCATTGCTTTTCGCATTGTCGTTGATTCCATTGCGCAATGTTATCAGGTTTTAGGGATTATTCATACAAAATACCCCATGATTCCGGGGCGCTATAAAGATTATATTTCAACACCGAAACCAAACGGCTATCGGTCTTTGCATACGGGTGTGATCGGTCCGCTCAATCGGCGTATCGAAGTGCAAATTCGTACCAAAGAAATGCATGAAGTGGCAGAATACGGCGTAGCTGCACATTGGGAATACAAACAAGGTGTTCATAAAGAAGGAAAGCAATATCGTTGGTTGCGCGATTTGTTGGATTTAATGAATCATTCCTCTTCGCCGAACGAATTTTTAGAGCATACCAAAATTGCCATGTATCAAGATCAGGTATTTTGTTTTTCACCGAAAGGCGATTTAATTACTTTACCGCGCGGAGCAGGTCCGCTTGATTTTGCTTATGCCGTTCATTCTCGTGTGGGCGATACATGTGTCGGTGTTAAAATTAACGGAAAAATCAAACCGCTACGAACCATTTTGGAAAACGGTGATCAGGTTGAAATTTTAACCAACAAAAATCAAACACCTTCGCCCGAATGGGAACACTTGGCCGTGACCGCCAAAGCAAAAGCAAGCATTCGGCGATTTGTGCGCACACAGCTTTATGAGAAGAATATGGCACTCGGTCGCGATTATTTTAACAATACTGCCAAAGAATACGGTCTGTCTTTTAACGAAAAAGAGTTACAGCCTTTCTTAGCGCAATATAAACAAACGTCCGTGAATGACTTTTTGGCGGCTGTCGGTGCCGGATTAATTCCGTTTCGGGAAGTTTTTAATCAAATGCATCCTGATTGTACGCCGTCCGGATTTAAACGTGCCATTTCTTTGTTTAAAAAAAGCAAAAGCGATTCGCAATTGGATAAAAAAATGCCGGTTACGGGTCTTATTTCCGGTATTGCCCTTAAATTCGGCAAATGTTGTCATCCGGTTCCGGGTGATGCCATTGTCGGCATTGTCAACACGGGTAAAGACGTAACCATTCACACAAACGATTGTCCGACACTTAATCAATATCAAGATGAACCCGAACGATGGCTGGATGTTGATTGGAATATGGATATTGTTAAAGATAAGGTTTTACCGGTTAAAATTAAGGTTGTGTTAGAAGATAAGCCGTCGGCATTAACGGGAATGACGAACATCGTAGCCGCACAAAATATTCCTTTGACGAATTTAATCACTAAAACACGCAGCAACGGTTTTTCGGATATTGTGATTGAAGTTGAAGTGAAAGACAATAATCAATTGGATATTTTATTGCAAGCCTTGCGTGCTTTTCCGCACATCGCAACGGTTCATCGACTGAAAGCATAGAAAAATGGCAATCATCGGCATCGGAACGGATATTGTAAACATCAATCGAATTGAAAAATTATATCATCAATTCGGCACACGATTTATCAATCGCATTTTTACACCTTATGAACAAGCACAGGCACAAAAATACGGAAACGGTTTTGCTTTTTATGCGAAACGCTTTGCCGCTAAAGAAGCTTTTGTCAAAGCATTGGGGTGCGGAATGGGTGCCAAAGCATCATGGACGGATATTGAAGTAAAAAACACTGCTACCGGTGCACCGTTTTTGTCTGTTACCGGCCGGGCAAAAACGTCATTATCGGAAAAATCGGCTCATCCCGTCATACATTTATCGTTAAGCGACGATACCTTTGCCATTGCCTTTGTGATGATTGAAGAAAAGGCATAAAACAATGACAACCTCTTCAGAAATTCAACAAAATTCATCTCTCAAATATCGACCCAATGTCGGATTGATGATTATCAACAAAAAAGGAGAAGTTTGGCTCGGAAAACGCGCAAAAACAGCCCCTTTTCCTGCAAAATGCACCGAGCAAATGCCTCAAGGCGGTATCGATAAAGGAGAAACGCCGCTTGAAGCCGCATATCGGGAATTAGCGGAAGAAACAGGCTTAAAAAAAGACAAAGTCATCTTACTTAAAATTTCTTCCAAATGGTATTCTTATACTTTTCCGAAACCTATTTTATGGGGTAATCATTTATTTATCGGTCAACGGCAAAAATGGTTTTTATTTTGGCACACGGGTTCTGATTCGAATTTTAATTTAACCGCTTACCCCGAAGAAATTGAATTTGTATCGTTTTCATGGGTAAAAGCCGAAGATGTGCCTGCACGCGTTATTCCTTTTAAACGCGCAGTTTACAAAAAAGTTATTGAAGAATTTCGACCGATTTGGGAAAATATGGCGGAAAACACTTCACTTGATTAAGCATATTTTGTTATTTTTTAAAGCTGATAAGTGAATTTGTCATTGACCGATTTTTGAAAGTGTGTTAAATATGATAAAAAACCGAAAAAAGGAGTTCACATGAAATTTGCCGCAATGCTTTTTTGTTTTTGTTTTTTAACCGTCAGTTGTGCAAACGCAACACCACCCAAACAACCCGAATCTAACGAAAAAGATGATCCTTATGTTTTAATGGAGTTGTTTGGCGCGGCTTATCAGGTCATTAAAGAAGATTATGTGGAAGAAACAACCGATCGAAAACTGGTTGAAAATGCCATTAACGGTATGCTTTCCTCATTAGATCCGCACTCGGGTTTTATGAATCAATCAGACTATGCCGATTTGGAAGAACAAACCAAAGGCGAATTCGGCGGGTTGGGAATGGAAGTTTCTTCCGACAACGGATTAGTGCGCGTTACTTCTCCGATTGATGATACTCCGGCATATAAAGCCGGTATTCAAGCCGGTGATTACATTACGCATATTGACGGCGAATCGGTCATCGGGCAAACTTTAAATGAAGCCGTTAAAAAATTGCGCGGTAAACCGGGAACTAAAGTGACGGTTACTATTTCTCGAAAAGACAAAGAGCCGTTCGATATTAAAATGACACGCGCCGTTATTCATGTAAAACCCATTAAATATGAAGCCAAAAATAATATCGGTTATATTCGTGTAACCTCATTTAACGAAAGCACCACCAAAATGTTGCACGAAGCCGTTAAAAATTTAACGAAAGAAATCGGCAATGACAAAATAATCGGTTTTATTATTGATGTCAGAAACAACCCCGGCGGATTATTGAACGAAGCAATCGGCGTTGTTGATACTTTTTTGAGCGCAGGTGAAATTGTTTCAACACGTTCTCGCGATCCCAAAGAAAATTTACAGTTTTTTGCCGAAACCCCGGATATGACCAACGGCAAACCGTTAGTCGTTATGATTAACGAAGGCTCTGCCTCCGCATCGGAAATTGTTGCCGGCGCATTGCAAGATCATCATCGGGCACTGGTTGTCGGATTAAAATCGTTCGGCAAAGGCTCGGTTCAAACCATTAAAGAAATTCCCGGCTTTGGCGGTATAAAAATTACAACGGCGCGTTATTATACACCTTCGGGACGTTCCATTCAAGCCAAAGGCATTGAGCCCGATGTGGTCATTCCGCGTGCAAAATTAAAAGAATTGCCTGTTATTAAGGGATTCGGTGAAAATAATTTGCCCGGCGCCATTGCAGCCGAAGAAGGAAAGAAAGCCAAAGAAGTTCAAAAGAAAAAATCAAAGGAAACGCCTTCTTCTTCCGATTCAAGTGATTCAAAAGATGATGAGAAAAAAGATTATCAACTTGACAGAGCTATGGATATTTTGCGTGGCATTGCCGTTTATAACAAAAAATAAAACGTAAAGCAGATTGTTTTTGTCCGGCGACTTATTGAAGCAAATTAAAGCGTATCACCTTTTTGCGCGGGGAATATGTATGCCAAAACAGCACAAAAATATTTTTTCGTAAAACGACTCTTTCGGAGACACATAAATACCGTTTTATAAGGATAGCCAATCAATTATCAACCGTCTTTCAGGGCACATAATTGCCTCTCGGACGATTATTATAATGAATTTTACAAATAAGTATTCGTGTCTCCTTAAAGTTTGAATTAAATACAAGAATTATTTACAATAAAGTTACGTTAAAAGCAAGAAAAAAAATGTTTATTTTTTAAAAACACGAAATAAAAAGAAAAATAAAATAATTTCAAAGTGTTAAAAAACATATTGACATATGTTGAAAAACGCTGTTTTGATGCAACTTTTTTATTAAAAATAATTGAAATAAAATCATTTTATAAATTCACGATATTTTCCGAAAAACATACAATTTAAAACCAAAGAAAAAATCCCCTGTTCTAAAGTCTTTTTCATACGATTTTATATTTTTAACCGTACGCAGAAAACGAATCATGCAAAATTTAATTAATTTTATTTCAAAAAGCGATTCGTTTTATTGAATTTATCAAAAAATTTAAATCTTGACACAAAATTATTCCGTTTCGGCAATTATTTTGATGAACCGAGCGTTCATTTTTAAAAAAAATATATAAATTACAAAAGGTTGTTCATTAAAAACGGCAAAAACGGGAAAAGCAAAATAAAATTGCAGGAAAAAGCGATTTGAAAGGAATTTTTTTGCATATTTCATATTGTATGTATTTTTTAA
>CANPXT010000017.1 GCA_947586835.1 uncultured Alphaproteobacteria bacterium | reverse complement strand
TCCTCCGGTGTTTTTTCGCGAAATAAATTTTTAATAAACATTTTGCCTTTTTGCAAAAGCGATGGGTTTTCCTGAACGTTTTTTTGTTGTTTTTCTTCGGCAAAAAGCACAAGCTGATCTTCTAATTGATTTGTTTTAACTAAGTTCTGATAATAATCGGCAAAAGCTTGATGCGAAAAATGCTCCGGATGAGATTTTTTAAATTGTTTAATCAAATAAGAAAGAAACATTCTTTTGATAACAAATATTTCATTATCTTCCCGATTCCATGCTTCCGGCAATGTTGGTTTCAAATCGGTCATGCTTAACTCCTTTCTTTTTGTTGAAATCCGCATAAAACTTCCTGTTTGTGTACGGCAATTTTAAGGGGAATGATATTCTGCATTTGTTTTGAATGAATTAAAATTCGTTGCATTTCATCGAGTTGTTGCTGATTGATTTCTTTCCGATCAAACCGATGCGTTTTTTTCATTAAAGCAATCAATTTAAGCGGCGTTCGTCCCCTTTTATCCGACAAGAAAATGTTTGCTCCTTTTTCACAAAGCAATTTGACCATTTTGTAATGTCCTGACCGAACAGCAATATGCAAAGGTGTTTCTCCGAACAGATTGCGCGCATCAATTTGACAGCCTTCCCGAATCAGTTTTTGTGCCAAAACACACGAATCGGATGCAGCAGCGAAATAAAGCGCCGAACATCCGTAAATGTTGGGAATATCATACGTTGCACCCGCTTTTTTTAAAAGTGAAATAATTTCATCAGAAGCATTTTTTTCATACGCTTGATTTAAAGGTAAATTTAATACGGCGCATTCCACATTATATAAATTATCATCAAACGCAGTACGACCGGTTAATCGAACGCCCATATTCAACGCCGTTTTAACTCCGACAACGTCATCAGCCCATATTGCCTCATTTAACAATTTGTTACTATTTAAAAAATTTTTCATGGTTTTTACTTTTGTTTTAAGAATGTATATGTTGATTTTGAAGTTTTTGAATTATTCGAAGATCAGGCATTGTTTCAACAACGGCCAATTCGGTAATTTCTTTCGGATGCGGCGTTTGATCAACGTTAAAACCTTTCTTTTTCAGTTCATTCAAAATTAATTTCACGCGATTAAAATCTGCCTCTTTATATTTTGCGAAAAGAGTCTGACCTTTTTCCATTAAATTCATAAGCGAATCGGCATTATGCAACGCTGCCTCAATATCAGCGCCCATACGCAATAAAATACGCACATTCCTGCCTTGCCCGTGATAAACGGCATTTTGCAACGGTGTCAGTCCGTTTTTATCGCGATGTTCTTTATCAGCTCCGGCACGAATTAAAGCTGAAACCATAACGGGATTATCATTTATCAAAGCAATTTCCAACGGTGTTTGTTTCTGACGATTTAAGCAATCCATATTGGCACCTAATTCTTTCATTTGAGCCAACACATTTTCATCGGGTTCTTCGGGTAATCGATAAACTTTTAATTCTTTGGGCGACAAATAAACATAGCTTGACACATAGTAATGTAAAAAAGTATTTCCTTCATAATTTTTTGCATTGGGGTTTGCGCCTTTTTGAGCATAACGCAACGCCTTTTGATAGAATCCTTTTTCAAAAGATCGCACAAAAGCCTTATTCATATCTTTTGAAAAGAATTTTCGAACAAAACTCATTTTTACTCCTAAATTTTTACCGGAAGTTTTGTTTATATCATTTTTTTCACATTTTGTCAATAAAAAACGGCAGACGATTCAATCGAACCATCTGCCGAAAAAAGGACGGGAGTGCCTTTTTATTTTTCCGTTTCGTTTGCAATTTCTAATTTATCACCATTGATAAATACCTTTGCAACGGAACAGTCTTTGACGCGGCCTTCCAAAAGTGCCGTTGCAAGCGGATTTTCAACTTCTTGTTGAATCAACCGTTTCAACGGCCGGGCACCGAATTCGGCATCATAGCCGTTTTCGGCCAGCCAATCTTTTGCCGCATTATCTAATTTAAGATCAATTTTATGATCTTTCAACCGCTCCTGAAGTCTATGAATTTGAATATCGACAATTTTGCGAATATCTTCTTTTTGAAGTGACCGAAAAATAATAATTTCATCTAATCGATTAATAAACTCGGGTTTAAAGAAACTTTTAAGTTTCGGCAATATCTCTTTTTCCTCGCCACGCGATATTAAGTTAGACGTCATAATTAAAAACGTGTTTTTAAAATCAACCGTCCGACCCTGACCATCGGTTAAGCGTCCGTCATCAAGCACCTGCAACAAAACGTTAAAAACGTCGGGATGCGCTTTTTCCACTTCATCAAATAAAATCACCTGATACGGGCGCCGACGAACGGCTTCCGTCAAAACACCGCCTTCATCATATCCCACATACCCCGGCGGGGCACCGATGAGTCGTGCAACGGCGTGCTTTTCCATATATTCCGACATATCAATGCGCAAATATGCCGATTCCTCATCAAATAAAAATGTTGCCAAGGCTTTTGCCAACTCTGTTTTACCCACACCCGTCGGTCCTAAAAACAAAAAAGATCCAATGGGTCGATTCGGATCATTTAAACCGGCACGTGAACGCCGAACGGCATCGGCTACGGCCTTTACGGCCTTGTCTTGTCCGACGACGCGTTTGACAATTTCATCTTCCAAATGCAATAATTTTTCCCGCTCACTGCCCATAAGCTTTTGTGTGGGGATTCCTGTCCATTTTGACACGACAGATGCCACAATATCCGGTGTAACCGTTTCCACCGACGGCAAATTTTGATTTTGCGCTTCTAACGCCGCCAATCGTTTTTCCATTTCCGGTATTTCTTTATACTGCAATTCGCCGGCTTTTTCATACGCCCCGTCACGCAGGGCTTTTTCAACCTGTGTTTTGGCCTTATCCAAACTTTCCCGAATACGGTTAGCTTCCTGCAAACTGTTTTTACGCAAATTCCACGCATTGGTTTCTTCTTTTGAGTCTTTTTCCAGCACTTGAATTTGCTCTTCAATTTTTTGCAGCCGTTCGTGAGAAGCCGAATCGGTTTCTTTTTTCAAAGCTTCTCGTTCAATTTTAAGTTGCAACAGATGTCGATCGATTTCATCCAAATGTTCGGGTTTTGAATCAATGGAAAGACGCAATTTACTTGCTGCTTCATCAATTAAGTCAATGGCTTTATCGGGCAAAAATCGATCGGTAATATAGCGATTGGATAATACCGCCGCCGAAACCAGAGCGGCATCGGCGATTCTGACACCGTGATGCAACTCATATTTTTCCTTTAAGCCGCGCAAAATGGAAATTGTCTCTTCAACCTGCGGTTCGCCGACATACACAGGTTGAAACCGCCTTGCAAAAGCCGCATCTTTTTCAATATATTTCTGATATTCCTTTAATGTGGTAGCACCTACGCAATGTAATTCACCGCGAGCCAATGCCGGCTTTAATAAATTGGAAGCATCCATTGAACCGCTCGTTGCACCGGCCCCGACCACGGTATGCATTTCATCGATGAAAAGAATAATGCCGCCGTTTGCCGCAGCAACTTCTTCCAACACGGCTTTCAAACGCTCTTCAAACTCACCCCGATACTTAGCACCCGCAATGAGCGCGCCCATATCCAATGCCATTAATTTTTTATGCATTAAAGCTTCCGGCACATCTTTATTGACAATACGCAAAGCCAATCCTTCCACGATGGCCGTTTTACCGACCCCCGGTTCACCGATCAGAATCGGATTATTTTTCGTGCGCCGTGATAAAACTTGAATTGTCCGCCGAATTTCTTCATCGCGCCCGATAACCGGATCCAATTTACCTTCTGCCGCCCGTTTGGTATAATCCAAAGCATATTTTTTAAGCGCTTCGAATTGATCTTCCGCCGTCGGAGATTGTGCCGTACGCCCCTGACGCATCTCATTAATCACGGCATTTAACTTTTTGGCATCGACGTCGTATGATTGATTTATAACCAACGCCTGCAACAAGCGTTCCGTCGTTATATAAGAGTCTTGGGCTTTTTGAGCAAACTGCGCAGCGTTATCCAACACTTTTAAAAAATCCTGCGAAGCGGCAATCTGTACACCGCTTCCCGATACACGCGGCAAAGCTTTTATTTCTTCATTTACCTTTTCACGCAAAGCATTAACATCAACTCCCGCCTGCATCAGTAATGTTGACGCTTGCCCGTTTTTATCATCCAACATCACTTTAAGTAAATGCACCGGCATTAAGAACTGATGCCCTTCTCTGACAGCCAGCGCTTGGGCACTTTGTATAAATCCTTGTGATTTTTCCGTTAAATTTTCCTGCATCGTTCTTTCTCCTTTGCATATATAGGTGTGTTGTGTCTTTTTGATTTTCAAGAGGGATTTAAAATTTTTTTAATAAAAAAAACGCCCGCCTTTTTCAAAGCAGACGTTTTTAAAAGTATCCGATATTTTATTGCATTTCAAAAATTAATTTCTGTCCGTCAGCAGTGATTAATATCAACTGTTTTTGTTGAAATTGATAAGATACCGTTTTTTCAAGTGTCGTATAATAATCTCTTTCCGCCTGCATTTCTTCGGGAGAACCCGCCATCATGGTGGAACCGCCTAAATTAAACTTAATTTGAGATCCGTCCATATCATATGTGCCGAAATAATTGTTAAGAGCCTGTCCGTGATACCGATTTCCTTCTCCGTCAAACGTCAACGTAATCGGCATTGAAGCATTTGTCAGACGAAATGTCTTTCCGTTCAACGAATCGGCATGACAGCCTGTCAATATCATAAAAGTAAAAAGTATTGTCAATAAATATCGCATGAGTTTTCTCCTTTTCATTTATAAGATAAATGTTTTTTTTCGAAAATGCAACAAATAACGTCTCAAAACACAAAATGATTGACGATTTGATAAAATATGTTATAATAATTTCATGTTTAACCAAAGGAAAATCTGATGAAAAGATTTTTAATGAGTGTGTTTGTGTTTTTATCGGCTTGTCAGTCCTCTACGGTGCCACAACCGACGGAAGAGGGCTATCGCGCTTTATTAAACGGCTGGCTCGGACAAGAAAAAAGTGCTTTATTTGCCGTTTGGGGTGAACCGCAACATGACTACTGGAAAGCAAACACCAATTATGTTTTATATGTGAAATCTACTGTACAAGAAACTTCCAACGGGGCAAAAATCGAAAGAATGCCCCGTATAGCTCAAGAACACGCTTTCTATCAACCTCCGCAAGGATTGATTACGCAAACCTGTACCACACTTTTTAAAGTGGAAGACGGTGTTATTACTTCTTGGCGGTTTGAAGGAAACGACTGCACGGCTCTTTAACATTAATCATTAAAAAAAAGCACTTGTAAATCAAGTGCTTTTTTTAAAGTAACTTGAAAACTACATACCGGCTTTTTCAACAACCAACGTTACGTTTGTAATAAAAACTTTAAACGCAATAGCCAACAAAATAATACCGAACAGCTTTTGTAACATATAAATAATGCTGCGACCCAATACCTGCTCTATTTTTTCCACAAACCGCATGACAAACCAAATAATAAACACATTACAAACAGCAGCCAATAATACGTTTAAGTCACCGAATTGCGCACGAATTGTTAACAATGTCGTTAACACGCCGGCGCCGGTCAACAACGGAAACGTAATCGGAATTAATGTAACATCTCGACCGCTTTCGGCATCGGACGATTTAAAAATTTCCACATTTAAAATCATTTCCAAACCGAAAAGGAAAATAATAATCGACCCGCCAATGGCAAATGTTGAAATATCCAGCCCGAACAAAGACAGGAAAGCTTCCCCGATATAGAAAAAACCAAACATCATTAAAGTGGAATAAATAGCGCCGGTTTTCGGGTTTACAATTCGGCCCATTGACTTTGCTTTTAAGATAACGGGAATAGATCCGACCGCATCAATTGCAGCGAACAAAACCAAAAAAGCACTTAAAAAAGCTTGAAATTCAAACTGTTGTAAAAATGAAAACATTACTTACTCCTTAAAAGAACAGGCAGGCAGAATAAGCCTGTTTTTTCCGTTTGTCAAGCGTTTTTTTTGAAGAAACGGCAAAATCATTTGCTTGTATGCGGCAAAACTAACGACCGCCACCCAAGCCCATACCGTTCACCATTTGCTCTTGCATATCGAACGTTCCCATAACCGCCCAAGCGACAATAGCGGCAATCATCAAAATGGCCAAACCGTTTAATATACCGGCTTTTTTCTCAATATCCTTAATGGAGCTTTCCAACCAGTCATCGGATAAACGGGTTAAAGCCTCCGGAAAGTTATCCAATTCAGCATAAATGCGTAAATCGCCGACCACTTCTTCATCCGGAAAATTCAACTTTGTTTTATATAACGCATCACCCAAGTTATCACCGTTATTCACATAGCTTAATGCTCTGTCAATACGATATAACAAATAAGGTGAAGCATCACTTCTTAACGAACGCATGGCTTTTGAAACAGGTGTTCCCGCACGAACAAGTGCCGCCAATGACAATAACCAACCGACGCCGATAAAAATACGATAAATCGACCATGGCGGCAATTTATCGGCAATTGCTCGCGATTCTTTCTTCCAGCGCGGAAATGTTAAAACAACCAAAATAATTAATATCGGCAACGTTAAAAACAACGGCAACGGATTATCTCGCACAAAATAAGATAAATCAACCAATGATTTTGCCATACCCGTCCATATCAAGTTCGGAACGGCATCAACCATCGGCGGAACCATGTAAGCTCCGACACCGTAAATAAGTAAAATAACCATAACCATTAAGAATAACGGATATGAAACTGCCGAAAACACCGGCTCTTTCATTCGATTCATACCTTCCACAACCTTAATGGTATTTCCCAAAGCATCTTCCAAATTCGAAACATCGCCGACCGACAACATTAACACTTCCGTGGAAGGAGCCCATCCGCGCAATGAGACCGAAAATGTTTCACCGTTTCGTATTTGATGCATCCATGTTGCCGTTGCAACCGCCATGGATTCGGTTGGTTTTTTGCCTTCTTTCGAATAAATTTGATACATTCTTTCCAATGCATCCATTAATGAAAAGCGGTTGTGCAATAAAGCTCTTAATTTATAATAAAAAGCTAATCTGTCCGATGTATATATCCGAACCATCAATCTTGAGAAAAAAACATCGCTCGAACTGATTGCCGCCGAAACTTTTAAATCTTTCTTTTTTTTATTTTCAACCATTAATCTCTCCTTATTATCCAGTGACAATCTGGTTCAAGAAGCCTGTCCAACGCTCGACCTCTTCAACATCAATCAAACCTTTAAACATATGTGAAATGGCAACTTCTCGTAAAGTCATTCCGTTTAAATCGTTAATCCAATAGTTAATGGCTTTTTTCGTTTCACCTTTCATCACCAAATCAAGAAAAGTTGCATCCGGTAAAATAATTTCCGCAACGGACATACGTCCTCTCACACCTCTGAAATCACAATATTTACATCCCTTACCCCGTAAATAAGAGCTTTCAAGGCCAATATCTCCGAATGCTTCGCGCAAACGCTGAACAGACGGTGCATCTAACCTTTGCGTTGCCGGAATTCGACATTTCGGACAAAGTCTGCGAAACAACCGTTGCGCCAACAGACCTTTTACAATATCAGGATCACGCAATTTAAAATCTTCCACACCCAAATCTTTCAACCGCATTAAAATGGCAGGCGCACTGTTAGCGTGAAGCGTTGTCCACACGTTATGCCCGGATAAAGCACCCCGGAAAGCCAAATCAGCTGCCGATAACGTACGCACCTCTCCGATCATCAAGCTGTCCGGGTCAGAACGCAAGGCTGCCGACAAAGCTTTTGTAAACTCACGTTCTTTGGCTTCTTCAATAGAAGCATTGGTCACCGGCATCTGTCGGGCACCCGGAATCGGATATTCCGGCGGATCTTCCACCGTAATTAAGTTAATTTCATAATTGCGTTCCTGCAACATTTGAATCATATTCCGTTGCAAGGTAGTAGATTTACCGGAACCCGTCGGACCGGAAATAATTGTAATGCCGGTCGGTGCCCCGCGTAATTGATAGAAAAAGTCAAGTTCACGCTGTGTAAAACCCAATGCTTCCAAACCGCTTGAAGCATTAGATGTTTCTTCGGCATATAACAAACGCATAACCACATAACGCGTACCGAACGCAATCGGGTTAAACTGCAAACGAATACCCAAAATATTCCGAGGTAACACCAACTTTCCATGCGATCCTCTGAGCGGTGTACGCCCCAACTTTTGTGCCGCCTGATATTCATTTTGTGCATAGTTTGAATCGGAAATATCGGAAGAAGCAAAAGCAGCCCGCACAAAACTTTCACCCCAATCTTTATTGTATTCCATTTCCGTTTGCATTAAGCCGTTCGCTCGAAACATCACTGTTGTATGATCGGCAACCACAATATGAATATCCGACACATGCATGGCTGCGGCACGCGACACAATGGTCACAAAGTCACGCTGCATACGAGCTTGCGCCTGCTCTTGCTCTTCGCTTTTATCGTTTTCGGAAGCTTCCGTTAACCCGTTGCGCGTGGCATATTCATAAATGCTTTGCAAAATCGGCATCGGCACATATTCCGGTTTTCCGATTTGTAAATGCCGTTTTTTCGCTAAATATTCAAACCCTAAAACTTTTCCGTCAAACTTATATGTTTCGCAAACAAAAAATCGTCCGTTCGAAAATAACGCCAGCAACATACGCGTTTCATCTTTAATCGGCAACGAACCGCCGGAAGCCGTAATACAAACATTACCGTTATCAAACAAATCTTTTAAAAATGAGGGAGAATTAAAATCTTTGTTAATGGGAACCGATTGCGTCGCAGTTGACGTTTCATCAGTCGATTTTTCACTTTTTAAAAACGCCTCTTGAACGGCTTTATGCAAATTTTCACGATCATCAGCTTCTTTTTTAATTGATGAAGGATCCGCATCGGTCATTTTCACGAAATTATGCGCTTTAGGCGGCGCAAACTGGTTACTGCTGGCTTGTGCGGACGGATTCATCTTCATATCATTCTCATTATTCGCCGAGGTTTTGTTACGATAAGAAGGTGCAGCAACAATATTCGTTCGATTTAAAGATGTGCCGGTTACACCGCCGGTCTGTGTCGGTGTCACGGAAATATTTTCCATGGAAGCGGCAGACGTGTTTTTCGCAAGATTATTTTGCGCGGACGCATCATTCATAAATGAAGGAAAAGGAGTAATTTCAGAGATAACCGGCAATTCTTCTTCGGCAAAACCGCCCGTTTCCGGTATTTCAATATGCGAAACATCCAAAAGCTCACCGGACACATTATCCGTTTCTTGGGGATTTGCACTTGATGAAGGAACTTTGTGGGGCCTTTCTCCGAAAAAAGACGGTTTCATTTGCTCAATTTCCTTTCTTCACCCTTTTACTTTTTTTCTTCGGTTTGTTGCTCTGATTCTTCAGTCGGCGCTTTTACGGAAAACAAAATAACATCTTTCCGATCTTCAATTGATGCCGTTAACGATTCTCTTGTAATATCGATCACCTGATGTCCGGACGGCAATATATCGCCTTTTTTCGCAACCACCAACGTTCCGTCCGATTTAGTTTTCAATGTTGCGGACAGATTCGTTTTCATTCCCCGAATACTCAATAAAACATAGCGTTCGCTCAACAACGGAACTGCCTCTTCAAGCGATTCATCGGCTTCATCTGAAAGCGTTTTTTCTTCAACTTTATCCTTTTGATCCGATGACAACTGATTCTGTTCGGCATTTTTAGCCGCTTCCGCCGCCGCTTTTTCCAAAGCTTTTTTCTTGGCAGCTTTTTCGGCCATAGCTTCTTCTCTCAACTTATTCCGTAACTCTTCCGCTTCGGCAATTTGCTGTTCAATCGCTTCTGTTTCGGCTTTTTTCTTTTCCATTTCCAAACGTGCCGTTTCTTGTTCCTGCCACCAAGCAATACGCGAACGAATCACATCTTCCCGTTTTGCAATTTCTTCCAAACGACTTTGACGATATGTTGCTTTTAATTTTTCCAAATCATTTTTCAATTGTTCTTTTTGCATTTGCAATTTCAAGAACACGTTACCCCGTTCCAAATCAGCCATTTCTTGAAAAACTTCGGAAGTAATACGCCCCAACAATTGTTCGCTGGGCAAGTCTTTTGTTGAAACGGACGGAGCCATGGCAGCCGGTCCAGTAATTAACGATTCTTTCACGCCCGGCAAAGTGGCCATTTCAATTTCGCCTAATGAAGTTCGCGCAGGGAAATCCAAAATCTCATTTGAATCAACATCAGTGTTATTTAACTCAGCTTCCAACAGCTTGCGTTCTTCTTCCTTTGCGACATTATTTGCATTCGCCGGCTTATCATCCGCTTTATTATCAGCCGGTTTTTCTTGTTCTTTTTCGGCCGGTTTTGCCTGTTCTTTTTCAGCAGGCTTTGCCTGTTCTTTTTCGGCCGGCTTAGAATTATTTTGTTCCGTCGGTTGTGCATCATTGGGTTTTGCCGCTGCATCATCTGCATAAACCGGTGCAACGAACAAAGCGGTTGACAAACAAAGCGTTGCCAATAATGATAATGAACTATTTTGCATATATTCTTCCCTCATATTTCCATTTGTCTTGAGCATCCAGACTCGGATTAAAGCTGATGGCCGTTAATTCTAAGCCCGGGAATTTTTCAAAAAACGTCTTCCACTCAAACGGAGTGTACGGTGACGAAATTGAAAACTGGTAAAAAACATACTCCTGCTGATTGGCAGGCTTGGTTCCGTCCGGATTATCCGGCGGATCCAACACGGCTTGTTTTGAAAAGCTTAATTGAATGTTTGTCGCTTGTCTGATATCGGTTAATTCTTCCCATAATTTTCGTTCATCAAGCGTTGGAACGGAAGCGACTAAAGGAATATCCGTAAATGCTAATTGACCGCCGGCGGAAGCACCGTCATCGTTTAATTGCACATTAACTCTTGACATCTTATATTCATTTAGTGCTGCTTTAAGCCAAGCAATACGTCCGGCTCTGTCCCAAGATTTATGCCAACTGGTCGTTAACCCTTGGAAATTGCAGCTGACGGCACCGATTTGCCAGCCGGGAATGGTTAATGCCGTTAATTGATAAGCGTTATTCCAACATTTATGCAGGAAAGAGCTTAATTCCGGCACTTTTTCCCAAGGTTTTGGCTTTTCGGGTGTCGGCTCAACCGGTTGAATGGCTTCCGGTACGGGAACAGCTTCGATTTTCTCTTCCGTAAACACCGAATGCCACAGGGTAACAAGAAAATAAATCAAAACACCGATTAAAATTAAAAACCCGATGGCGATAATCGTCAAAAATTGTGTTTTTTTAGCGGCTCCTAACTCTTCCAACACCACTTTGGTCCCTGATTTTTTAATCAGGGTTTCCAAAGAAATCTGACGTGCTTTTTCAATATTCCATTGTTCCGGAGCAATCTTCAAATCCCAATCGGGCAAAGCCATTAATGAATAAAAAGCTTCCCGCGCTTCTTCTTCCGTTTCAAACAACCGGTCTTCTTCAGACAGAATCAAGTCGTTTCTGACAGCTAAAAGCCACCACCCCTCTTTCACGGGGAAAACGGCAGCGACGGAAACATATTCATTCAATGCCGATGCGATAGCGGCCGCGGCAGACGGTTCACCCGAACGATGCCCCATGGCTTTTTTACCGATACCATATTGCGGAGTTGATGTTGAACGCAAGCAATATAAATCAGCATCGGGATCACTGTCAATGGCTTCCCGAATTTCTGGCAGCGGATCATCTGAATTCTGCAACGGCTGCCATAACAACCCGACGGCATAAACGCGCCGTCCGATTGTAATTGAGCCATATGCGGTCGGATTTAAACTCGGGATCGCTTCGGCGGGATTATTCATTGTCTCTTCTGCCATCCATCAGCTCCTTAATAATCTCTCATGCGCGATTCGGGGGACAACGGTGATTCCAACACTTCGGGTGTTAATAAAATGACCATCACATCGCGAGTATTACCGCTATATGCTTGTCCGCCCAAAATGCCCATTTTTGCTTTACCGATACCACCTGTCGTTGTGGTATTCTGCACTTGTTCGAAACCTGTCAATACCAATGTTGAACCGGAGCGCATGGCAATTTCCTGAACAAAACCGCGCGTTTGCATTTTCGGCAACTGGACAACCGTTTTTTCACGATCACCGTCCGAATCGGAATCGTCCGAATTATCCGAATCGGATTTATCACTGTAAGCACCATACAAACCGCCCGAAGTAGTACCGTCGGACGAGAATGTTTCCAACGAAACCAAATCAGTCAAGTTCATTGAGAACATCACTATCAATCGACCGTGATCCAAAATACGCGGTAACACTTCAAGCATAAAGCCGTAATTTAACGTATCTGTTTCCATATCGGTATCAACACTTCTGTCGGAACCGGTACCGGAGGTGGATACATTCGATTCTTTCACATAGTTTTGTTGTGTCGTAATTTGAATCGGCGCCACTTTATTATTAAGCGTGGTCACGCTCGCCGATGTGACCAATGACGTTTTGCCCTGCGATGAAAAGGCTTGAATAACGGCATTACTGTCTTTCCATTTCGAACTGGGTTTTAACAGGGTCATAGAAAGCATACCGGCTGCCGCGCCCGTACTGCCTGAAGCAATGGTAAACGGGCTGGTATAATTCGCCTGAATGGTATTGTTTGTAAAGACACCGGTTAAATCTAACCCATAGTTATCGGCATTTGTAACGGAAACCGATAATACTTTGACGGAAATGGCAACCTGACGTGATAATTTTTCATTAAACTTGGCAATCCAGTCGGCGGCTTCGCGAATAACAAACGGACTGCCCGTCACGGTAACCGTACCGGCAACACGACTGAACGCTAATTGACCGTTTTGACCGACAACCTGTTGCAAACTTTGTTCAATATTATCCCATAAAGCCAAATTGGCTGATTGTGACAAAGATGAATTGGAACTGCCGCCCGTTTCACCCATGGAAGCACCGCTTAACGAGTTAGAGAAAGAGGTTTCTGTCGGCAACGCATATATATTAAAGACACGCGTTTCTTTCGTATAGAAGGTAATAATGCCCGATTTATACCGCCACCAAACACCATACCGATTGGCAGCATAGTTTAACAAGCCGCTAAGCGAACCGGTATAATTAACCGGTACGGCTTCCGTCGGAACGGCATTATCGGCCTTTAAATTGTCAAACCGAACGGAAATACCCGTCATATCGGTAATTTCTTGCGCCAATGTAGGCAAAGTAGTTGCTTCGGCAATTGAGAGCGTCACGGAATCTTGTTCTTCCATATTTGCGGGCAAAGCATCTCCTTCCGAAATTTTCATACTGTCGGTACCCAACCAAATATCATCTTTGGTTCGCACCGTATCAATGGGTTCCGGCAAATCAGGAATTTGAGCCTGTTGCATGTGATCTTCCACGCGTTCCAATGTGGTTTCAATTTTTTCATTTGTATTGGCAACATAATCATTACAAGCCGAAAGCGTCATGGCTGCGGCTGTTAAAAGTCCCATCAAACTCCATTTTATTGATTTATTCAGCATTATCATTCTCCTGCGTGTTAATGACTAAAACTCTGTTTCCTTTATAGAACGTACCGATCGGTGCGGGTGTTGCCCGAGCAAACGAGCGAATGAAAGCGGCGGCAACTTCCGTAAACTTTCCGCGGAAAACAACACCGGCCTCCAAATTATAATCACGATCTAATTTCCAAACAACCGTCCAACCGGCTTGTTCACCCCACTGCATTAATAAATTTCGCAATGTTTCGCCGACGGGAGCTTCCCAATCGTGAACTTCTTCGCCATAGGCCACACGTTCTTTTAAGGACATAACCGGGGCTTCCTGTTCCGTTTGTCCCTCAACCGCAACAGGAACGGGCTGATTTTCCAGCAGAGTTGTTTGAATATTTTTTTCAATTTCCGTTTTAAACAATGCCTGACTGCAATCAACACCCGCACACAAAATATCGGCGCTTAAAACGGGCTGCAAGGCTAAATCTGCCTGTTGTTGTGCCAATTCTTTCTGATGCACTCTGTCTTTAACGGACGTACCGGCAATCGTACCGGGAGTTGATAACGAAACGGGCGCACTGCCGCTTTGATAAGAAGCATTCGTACTCATGGCATAACCGGCATATACCTGCGATAAATTCAAATCAGGTTCTTCATAAGTCACAATGCAATTGACGTCACTTTCCGATGTGCAAACTTTTTTCGGCGCAGGTGCCGGAGTTGTTTCGCTCACGGTTTCTTCACTGACAATCACTTCTTTTTCGGAAGATCCCAAAGACGCACAAGCGCTTAAAATGCCGAATGTGCAAGCCGCAATACCGACCGTCAATGTGTTTTTAAATAAATTTTGCTTCATTTAGACTCCTTTTTGTTATATCCCGATAAGGGTGTTACCAGTTAATTGTTTCATTTTCCTTTACTTTACCGTTTTTCATTTCAGTTTTACGTTTTTGAACATTTTCTAATTTTTCAACGGTACGCAAAATTAAGCTGTCAGACGGACGATTGACATAATCGACCACAATTTGATGCGCCGACAAACCGCTGTTCATTAAAAGCCGCTGAATAACAAAAAGCCGTTTTTGTTGCATCATCAGATTATATCGACTCAGCCGAATTTCCACTACCCGACGCGGATCATTTAACGCCCGCAAAGCAAAAGCTTTAATCCATTTGATGGCTTGCCCCGAAAACTCTGCCGAATCGGGATAAAACGTTACTTTAATATCTTGCGGCATCAGAAGCGAGCTTTGCGTTTGATCTTGCGCATCTTTCAACACTTGTTCCGCCATAGGGGAGGAAACAACTTTAAAGAGCGGTTCCGTTCCCGATAAATCTTCTGCAGGCGGTGTTTTGGAAGGCAACGGACGCAGGGGCAACAACAAGCGTTTTTTGGGTTTTTTCGCCTCTTTTGGCGTATCGCCTTCCAGCAAGGCATCAATATCATTGTTTTGAGCGGCATTCACCTGATTTTCGTTACCGTTTTCGGCATTTTCATCCGCAGTACCCTCTTTCGTTTCCGATTGATTTGCTTTTTGAGCCGCTTTTTGCCGTGCCAAAGCTTCCTTATAAGCTTTCATTGTTTTGGTAGTTTTTCCCGTAAAAAAGCGCTCGACTTCCATTTGTTCGGCAACGGGTATTAATTCCGTTTGTGTAATTTTAACCGTTGATTGATGCAAAACTTTATTAACGGGCGATTTTGCTAAAGCACCCGATGCATTATTTTCGGTATTTTTATTTTGAGACACCGTTTCAAGATCTTCCTTGGCGGGTAACATATAGGTGGGAACAATGAAATCGCCCTCGGCCGTAACGACGGGCACACTTTTTTCTTTAGCTTTATCCGCTTTTTTTTGATTATCTTCTGTTTTTGCCGAATCGGCTTTCGGTTGTTCGTTTTTGGAAGAAGCGGCCGAATTATTATTGCCTTTTTGGTCTTTTTGAGGAGGTTTTTGATTATTTTCTGCTTTTGCCGGCGATTTTTGATCGGCTTTTTGATTTTTTTCAAGTTCTTTTAAGTCTTTTTCAACCGTTTTTTCAATTTTTAAGATTTCATCGGGAGAAACTTGTGCCGAATCGGTATTTTTTTGAACAGATTGCTTTTGATTCTGATTCGTTTCTTGGGCAAAACCGGTCGAAACAACCATCGAATTTACCATTAAAAGGGCTGTTAATCCAACAAATATTTTTCGTAAACTCATCAGCTATCCTATTGAAATCTATAAACAAACCTGCTCAACCTAACAGGTAAATGCATTTTAAAAACACGCATTACCTATTCGAATATGATTTATCTTACAACTTTGAAAAGGAAGTTGCAAGAAAAAAAAGTACTGGACAAATGAAAAAATATGATTTATACTTAAAAATGAGAGGTAGCGGTAAGCTGTTTATCGTGAAATTCTCAAAATATGCATATTTAATAAAGGAGTATACTATGAATAAGTATTTTAAATATTTTTTAATGTTTGCCGTTGTGGCGCTCGCTTTTACGGCGACATGCGGTGAAGCTAACGTGTTCTCTACGATTACAACACGTTTAATGGAAACATTTAAGAGCGTTCGTACCGTTATTTTCGTTGTCGGCGGCTTCGGCTTAATCGGCTTGGGTTTTGCGGCTATTTTCGGCAAAATCAAATGGCCGTGGTTAGCAGCGTTGGCTTGCGGCTTGGCCATTGTGGCTTTGGCCGGTGCCATGGTTGAATACGTTACGCAACAAGACGGTGGTACCGATGCCGGTTATACGACTGATGACTTTACCGGTGGTCTTGGTGATACCCTTACGGGTAGCGGTGGTTAATTTACCACATCTCATAAAAGCGCGTCTTTCTTTGAAAGGCGCGTTTTTTTTATGCTTTCATCTCTTGTCTTTTTTAACTGATAAGCTTATTTAGTGTTAAAGGGGGAAATAATGCAAAATCAAGCACAAAAACACATCGGCGTTCTGATTGGCAGTTTAAGAAAAGAAAGTCTCAACAAGAAATTGGCGCAAGCGTTTATAAAAACAGCACCGAACACACTTTCGTTTCATATCATTGATATATCTTCTCTGCCTTTATATAATGAAGATTTGGAAACACCCGTTTTTCCCGAATCGGTCATTGCTTTTCAAAAAGAACTTTTAAAAGCCGATTTACTGTTATTCATCACACCCGAATATAACCGTTCTTTCTCGGGCGTTTTAAAAAACGCGTTGGATTGGGCATCACGCCCTGCAACGCCCATCGCAAAAAGCCCGTTATTCGGCAAAAAAGCTGCCATTGCAGGCATTTCAACAGGTTCCGTCGGTACGGCGGTGGCGCAATCGCATTTACGTTCCGTTTTGCAGGTATTGGGCATGCAACTGATTTTTCAACCCGAATTTTATTTAAAATTTTCGCAGCTTCTTTTCGATGAAGCCTTTTTACCGCAAGATGCCTCATTAAAAGCCTTATTTTCCGCCTTTTCAGACGCTCTTTCTCGGGCGCTTTAAAAAATGCGCTGGATTGGGCTTCACACCCGAATATAACCGTTCTTTCTCGGGCGTTTTAAAAAATGCGTCCGATTAGGCATCACGCCCTGCAACGCTCGCCGCAAAAAGCCCGTTGTTCGGCAAAAAAGCTGCCCTTTTTCGATAATTTTTTCGCCAAAACCGTTTTTTTGCTTGATTTTTTCTTGATAAGGGTATAAAAAAAGAAAAACGAATTAAAGAAATAATAAGGAAAATAACATGGTTTTACCCGTAACATCTGTTGTTTTTTTTCATTTCCAAAGGCGATAAATTGCTTTTTTTAAAAGATTCGTCAAGCAATGCCTATGTTTTCCCGCGCGGTGTTGTTGAAACAAAAGAACAAATTACCGAAGCGGCATTGCGCATTTTATGGGAAAAGTTTCACATTACGGCGGAAAAAGATATTTTACAACTGAAATTCATTCATCAAACGCCGTCTCAAATTTACTTTGTTTTCGGTGTGCATATTGACCCGCGCATTTTCGAAGAACGTTCCTTTCCCGTTCGTCAACGCATTATCTTTTTAAAGCAAGATAATCCGCAATTAGGTCCCGAAACCAAAAACTTCCTGTCCATTATCCGCCGCACCGTTCGGTAATGCCCTGCTCTGTGGCGGCGGAGTGGTAAAAAAGGCAAATATTTTTTATCCCTGCCGACTTTCGCATAAAAAAAATCTCCATTTCTCTCGGAGATTTTTCTTATGGCGATCCCGGCAGGATTGCACTCTCTTGCGAGAGTGTCTTCACTCCGTTCTGACCGCCTTCGGCGTCCGCTTCGCGACCGAACAAGTTCTTATCCCTGCCGACTTTCGCATAAAAAAAATCTCCGTTTCTCTCGGAGATTTTTCTTATGGCGATCCCGGCAGGATTGCACTCTCTTGCGAGAGTGTCTTCACTCCGTTCTGA
>CANPXT010000016.1 GCA_947586835.1 uncultured Alphaproteobacteria bacterium | reverse complement strand
ACGACAACTGCATTAACCACAACACAAACTCAGACACCGACGACAACAACCACAACAACATCAACTCAAACGCCGACGCCGGAAACCACAACTGAAACGCCGGGCACGACAACTGCATTAACCACAACACAAACTCAGACACCGACGACAACAACCACAACAACATCAACTCAAACGCCGACGCCGGAAACCACAACTGAAACGCCGGAAACGACGACTGAAACACCGGAGGGAACGTCGACCCCCACGCCGACGCCGTCGACAACAGCGCCCTCTTCCTCAACGCGAACATCAACACAAACAACATCGTCAACACACACGACGTCATGGACACCGGTAACATTATCGACAAGAACAGTATCAACGTGGTTAACGCCCTCAACGGATAAGCCGACATCGTTCAGTACCACGCCTACGGATCCCGGTACAATACCTCCCGGAACGATAACAACAACATCGCCTCATACCGGAACGTTAACAGGCACCCTCACATATACAACCACTACGCCCGAACAAGGTACCGAACCAGGTACCGAACCAGATACAACCGCAACAGGACCCGAAATTGAAACATGGACAGGTTGTAAACTGGTTCATCTTGATTGTACTCAGTGGCAGGGTAAGACATGGGCAAGTGGTAAAGACCTAAAGAAGATATTCCCACAAGTTTCAAATGGAGAAAATCATAATTATAGCAAAAGTAACCAAAGCTTTCTTAAAGAACAGATGGACAAGATACCCTGTGGCACACCCATTGCTATAAAAGGGAAATGCCCAACTGAATCCGGCTATACCCAAGCATCAGCTCCTTCAAATTTAATTGGTCAATATTGTGCTAGCAATGTAGAAGGAGTAGCAAAAGATGGTCACGAGTTTGAATTTCCTGTAGATGTTCCGGCAGAGTTTAATCAGGAACAGAATGGGTGTAAACCGAGCCTTACATGTCACCAGACGGCAAAATGCAACACCAACACACACAAACTTGAGAAACTAGGCTATATCGATTGTGGCGGTTGGTATTGTGAGTGTAATGGTGGTACACTAGCCACAACAGCTAAAGATCAACAAAATAAGCCTAATGCATGTGAAGCATCTTGTATGAATAATGGACAAGAAACACCATCTGCAAACTGGTGTCAGAGAACATGCACGACGACAACGAAGAAGAAGACTACTACCACACCAAAACCGACAACAACAACGCCGAAACCGACGACGACAACGCCGAAACCGACGACAACAACGCCACCGCCACCTCCGCCGACACCGATACCAACGATAGTAACAGTTGACGGACCGATACCGCCAGTGACAGATTCACTGCCACCAATAGTAACAGATGACGGACCGATACCATCAACAACGACATCAACATCCTCAAGGACAAGGACAAGAACACCATCGACAACGACATCAAAAACGACATCGACGCCAAAGCCGACAACGACATCGTCAAAGTATACGCAAACACCGACGCCATCGACAACAACGACAACGCCAATGCCGACAACCACAACGCCGGAGACGACAACGCCGGAATCAACAACACCGACACCGGGACACACAACCACAACACCGATACCGGGGGGGACAACCACAACACCGATACCGGGATTCACGACCACAACACCGGGGCCGATACCGGGGGTCACAACCACAACACCGATACCGACGACCACAACGCCGGATGGAACTATGACGGAAACGTGTTGTGTTGAAACAATTTAAATGAAATAGTTTTTTTTCAAACACAACTGCATTTCTCTCGCTCGAAAAAAAACCGCTGATTTTAAAAAGGATAATCAAATGAAAAAAATTTTATTTATATTCCTGGTTTGTTTGCTCATCGGCTTTGCATATCTGGGGGTTTACTATTATAAGCAATCAAGAATTTCTCAACGCGAAATCGATGCCATGACAGCAATGAGAACCCGTTTTGCCGATTTTGTTTCAAACTGGGAATTGGCACGTGTTCCTGCTCTCTTTGTTGATAACGTACAAATTAAACAAGTCGCAAAAAGCCTTGTGGAAGCAAAACAACGCATGGGGAAATGTTCACTAAGCACTATCAGCCCCTGCGTTGCCGGCGAACGCTCGCCCGAAAATGATGAGTATGTGTCTCAATACGGGCATTCAATCTCTTGTCCTTTCACACTCTCCTGCGAAAAGGAAAAAGATATTCAAGGCGTTTGCATTTTTTTCGTCATCGACAACATTGTTAAGCTCTATAAGTTTGGCTTAAAATCTGCCGATGTCGAATAGGATTGTTGTTGCGGATTTGTTTCTCACCGTAACAAACAATCTGTTTGAATTAAATACAAGGGTCCCCGTCTTTCGCAAGAAAGGCGGGGTACTCTTATTATCCTCATCACTTTTCAGGTCGAAATTTTTAAAAAACTCCTTGACAAGAAATTACAAATACGCCACAATGAACAAAATTGTGAAAGGCATTCAATGGTTTTGAAAATTCATATCATTCGTACGCCCGACGGCGTTGATTTTCCTTTGCCGTCTTATGCTTCCCGTCATCACGTCGGCCTGACTTTGCGCGCCGCCATTCCCAGTGTAATCAAACTCGATTCCGGCGAACGCGTTTTAATTCCCGTCGGCTTCGGGTTCGGCGTGCCCGATGGTTTGTGCGGACAAGTCGTCTCTTTACCGTCCGTCGCCGTTGATAAAGGCTTGATTGTGCTCGATTCGCCGCAAATTATCAATCCCGCCGACAGAAATGCCTTGTTTGTCTTGCTGCAAAATGCTTCTCGGCGACAAATTATTCTGCGACGCGGCGATGAAATTGCTCAATTAATCATTTCTCCTGTTTTGCAAGTCGCTTGGCATGAGGTCAGCGGGCAGTTGAAGGAAGAACATAAAGAAATGATTCTCGATGAGGTTACTGCCGAACAGCCCGTCGATAAATCTTTAACGACCCATTCAAAACGAATCGTAAAAACACCGCGCGAAAGGGGAAAATCAGCCAATGAACATTAAATCGGTGCTTTTTCGCGGTGTTTTAATTGCTTTGTGTGCGGTCGGCATTCTGTTATGTGTCGCGCCTGCCGTTTATGCGCAAGATTTGGCTATTCCGCGCTTTGTTTCGTTTCGCCGATCCGATGTGAATTTAAGAACAGGACCCGGTAATCGTTATCCGATTAAGTTTGTCTATCGTATGAAAAATTACCCCGTTGAGGTGATTGATGAATATGAATTATGGCGACAAATTCGCGAAGTTGACGGCACTGTCGGATGGGTTCATCGCCGAATGCTCAGTTCCGGGCGCTTCGCCGTCGTTACAGAAGATACAACGCTGAGACGCCATGCCGACTCATCAACATCACCCGTCGCTTTCGTTCAAAAAGGTGCACTCGGAAAATTGGAAGAATGTCAAGTCGATTCATGTCGGCTTTCCTTTTCTTTTAACGGCAAAAACTACGAGGGTTGGTTGAATAAAGAAGATTTTTACGGAGCTTACTCTCGTGAAACATTCCGTTAGAGTTTTTTTGAAAACATTTGTTTTAACGGTGTTTACCGTTTTGTTTGTCGGTCTGTTTTTTTATACCCCCGCCCCTCGACAAATAAAAAAAATTAAATTGTTTTATGAAAGCTATGCAACGGCACCGGCCTTATGGGAAAGCATTGAATTAATTAAATCTTTCTCTAACAACGATGAGTTTAAGCTGTTTTTCTTTCATCGATTTCCCAACCGTAGGAAGTTATTCAATTTGAATAAACTTAACGCCATGGAATTGGATTTAAATACAAAAGAAGGTTATTTTCCTTATACAGCATCAACTTTTATTAACGCCGCACTCGAAATTGCTCAAAAATATCCGAAAGCCGAAGTGGAAGTTTATTCCAATATCAATCAAACATATTTCTTCCTTTATCCGATCATGAATGTCTTGGGAAAAAGAATTACACACGTTCATTTGTATGAGGACGGAGAAGGAAATGTTTGTGATAATGAATATAATGCTTGGTCCAGTTTGGATTTTTGGAAAAATTTCACTTTAAAACATATCGGCCCCAAATACTACGATTTTGCCCTTTATTCCGATCAGGCTTACGTATGGAAAGTGACAATTTCAAAACTCGTACCGACAACTTATCATCTTGCCCAAGCAGATCATATTTTAAATGATAAAAATATGCAAAATTATGTGAATTTTATCGGCGCCGAAAATATTAAAAATATTGATTTGAAACACGAAGCCAATCGTTTGACACCTTATGAGAAAAAAATGCTGACACGCTTTTTCGAAATCAATACCAATCAACTAAAACGAAAAAATAACAAAAAAACTTTGTTGCTCACCGCCGGATATTTTTTCGATAAAGAAGCAGCCTTACAACGTGAAATAGATACCTTTAAGACATTGAAAAATGCCCCGTATACGATTATTTTAAAATGTCATCCCTCCGGAAGCGCCCAAAAAGAATGCGCGAAATTAAAGGCTGCTTTCCCTCATTGGCAAAACGTTCAATCAAATATTCCCGTTGAGGCTTTCTTCTTAACCGATCATGAACCCGATTATGTCGGCGGATTTTCTTCAAGCGTTTATTTCGTTATTCCGCCAGAAAAAATTTTATATGTGTGGGGCGATGTTTATGTAAACAAATTATTTAAATTAGGTATTATTACCCCGCAACAACACGAAATTCCTCATTAATTTTCATTCGCCGGATGCATCAAATCTCCCGAATTTAACGTAAACTCGGAATGCAGCGTATAGTTTTCCGTTGTATAAAGCATGTTTTCATTTTCATCCGATAACAACTCAGGATAATGCTTTCGAACCAATCGACAAATGGTTGTTTTATGTACCCCCATTATACGCGAAACTTCCGATTGCGAACAACCGTTTTTAATTAATAAAAATATTTTATCCAAACTGTCCGGCAACCTTAAGGCCCGTCCGCATGCTCCTACCGGACGCCCTAACTTAATTCCTTTCGCTTTTAAATTTTCCAGCGATGCCCGCGTACGATCGGAAATTAACTGTCGCTCAATTTCTGCCGATAATCCGAACGCAAAGGCCATCACTTTTGATTGCAAATCGGCACCTAATCGATAATTTTCTTTAATCGTCCATATCTGACAGCCTTTTAATAAACAATTTTGCAAAATTCCCATAACTTCCAGCAATGAACGCCCCAAACGCGAAATTTCAGATGTAATTAAAATATCCTTATCCGTTAAAATATCTAATAATCGACTCAGTTTGCGTTTGTTTAACGGCTTTCGCGTAGAGATGGTCTCTTCCACCCACCGATCAATGTGAATACTGTTCCGTAACGCAAATTTACGAATTTCAAACTTTTGATTTTCTAATGTTTGTTTTTCGGACGAAACACGAATGTAACCATATATCATGTTTAACTCCGCTTATCTTTTCAAAAAACAGATATGACTTGCATTTGACATATCAACGAATTGGCTTACTAAAAAAATGGAGCGAGTGAAGGGAATCGAACCCTCGTCTTAAGCTTGGGAAGCTTCCGCTCTGCCATTGAGCTACACTCGCACACCTGTCAGTATATGTTCATCTCTTCTTTTTTGCAAGTTTTTTTTAAACTATTATCCTTAATGTACGCTCATTCCGTTGTAAGCGTTCTGTTTTGCAACGGCAAAAGCCATTTCGCGCGTTGCGGCATAGCCCATTTTTTCCCCATGCAGGTTATAAATCGACCAAACGGCATTGTCATTCAGCGTTTCTTGTTTAATATATGCCGTCTCCAATCCGCTAAAATGAGATAACATGTCACTGACAACGGATAACGTCAACTCAAACTCTTTTGTCATAAATTTTTTCCTTTCAATAACTTGGTTCCCTTGTCTTTGGTTTGAATAGCAATTTTTTGAACATTCTTAACCGGTTCCGGACGCTCTAAATCAATATTTAACAAGCCGTTTTCCAATGAAGCACCCGTAATTTTTAACCCTTGCGCCAACACAAACGATTTTAAAAAGTTACGCCCGGCTATGCCGCGATATAAATAATGCCGCTTTTCATCAGACATTTGACGCCCTCGCACAATCAATCGGTTTTCTTCCAATGAAACTTCCAAATCTTCTTCACTGTATCCGGCAACTGCTAACGTAATGCGTAACGTGCGCGCACCGGTTTGCTCAATATTATACGGCGGAAAACTTTCGGCTCCTTTGGATATGCTCAAAAAAATATCTTCCAACTCATCAAAACCCAGCATAAACGGATTGTGAAACGGATTCGAATTGCTCATACGCCCTCCCGTAATTGCATTAAAATGTTTTCTTTGTCTTGACACAATTGCTTATCAAGACTCATGAGATCTTCAATGGTTTTAACGGCATGCATCACGGTTGTGTGGTCTCGCCCGAAACGCCGTCCGATATCGGGAAGTGAAAAAGCCGTTACCGTTTTGGCTAAATACATGGCCATTTGTCTTGGTCGCGCAATTTTTCGATCTCTTCGTGCAGATTGAAGATCCGACAATTTAATATGATAATAATCGGCCGTAACCCGTTGAATTTCTTGAATTGAAAATTGACGATCATAAACTTGCAGCATATCTTTTAAAACAGCTTTCGTTGTGTGCGGATTAATAGCCGTTCCCATAATTTGCGCATGTGCCGTCAGCCGTTTCAGCGCCCCTTCCAATTCTCGAATACTGCCGGTAATATTTTTGGCCAAGAAATTTAAAACATCTTCATTGATTTGAACGGGTAAATGCCGAACTTTTTCACGCAAAATTCCGAGTCGCAATTCATAAGTCGTCGGCTCAATGTGAACAACCAGCCCTTGCGCAATACGGGTTTTTAACCGTTCTTGCATTTCAAGTAAATCCATGGGGTGCGAATCGGACGATAAAATCACTTTTTTCCCGCAGGCAATCAGTTGATTAAATGTGTGAAAAAACGCTTCCTGCGTTGCTTTTTTCTTGCAGAAAAACTGAATATCGTCAATCATTAAAATATCAACGGTTCGAAATAAATCACGAAACGAATCGGTTTTTTGATTCCGTTCGGTCTTACTGTTTTGTAACGCTTTTACAAAGTGCTGAAAAAATTGTTCCGATGATAAATAAAGAACGTTTTTGTCGGGATACAGTTCTTTTGCACGCCATGCTATCGCATGTAATAAATGCGTTTTTCCCAATCCGACCGGCGAATGAATATAAAGCGGATTAAAAACATCTTTTTCATCTTCGGCAACACGACGCGCCGCCTCATAGGCAAAAACATTTGATTGCCCGACAACAAACCGTTCAAATGTATGCGTTTCATCTAAATAACAGGGAATGGTTTCCGTATCGGTCGTTACGTCAATTTCAACTTTTGAAGTACCGTGTCGCTTGATTTGGTCGGCAACAATGGGTTGCTCCATCAGAGGAACGCTAATCGGCATCGAGTCTTTCGTCAATACCTCATTTTTATGCTCGACAACTTTAAAATCAACCGCTTCAACCGTCGGATTTTCGCGTTTCCATGTATCAAAAATTTGACGCGCATAATTGCGCTTAATCATTTCTTCAATACAAGGCGAGGGAAACGATAAACAAATTCGATTCGATTCGTTTTTTTCGGGAACACTTCGTTTCAGCCACTTCATAACCAACCGGTTATTGACTTCTTTTTCCAAAGCTTTATAAACTTTTTCCCATTCACCGATAACGTTTATTTGTTCACTCATTGTTGTCCCTGTTTTCCGACTTCGTTTTATCTTTTACTATCCTCAATTACCCGTTCATTCTTACCAGCAGCATTTGACCTTGAAATTTGATTTTTATTTCCCTTTCACACTCTTGACTTTTGCTCATATACCCATACATTTTCTTATATCATGCTTGTCGTTTTCGGCACCTGCGCGCCCTTAATGACTACATAAATCATATTAATGTGTTCTCTTAAAAAAGCAATTAACTTTTTGTTAATTTTTAAAAATAAAGTTCTTGACGCAACATATAGATTCATCGAATCAACATATTGTGATATTTACGTAAAAATTTTATCAAAAACAAATGCTGCTTCCCAAAAAATAATTTAAAAAAAACGACTCGGTAAAAAAAACAAAACGACTCGCTCTTGCATTTGAATTCGGATTCGTTTTCAATGAAAATGCATCGAAAAATAAAAACAAAATTAAAATAATAATTATAAAGAATTTCCGCCTGATTTTAACATTAATGCCGGTTTGATGTTCGTCGTGGTCGTTTGAGCCGTTTCCTTAACAATTTCCCGAATAATCCACATATCTTGCTGTGTTTGTGCATCAACCGGCGGCAATTTATCAACTTCAACGCCGTAAGCATCTTTAATTTTTTTATAAGTATGCCGTTCTTCTTCGCTGAGCTCGTTCGATTGACCCAACCAACGATTTTGACGGGAATTTCTGTCAATGGCTTTATCTTCTTTCGATTTAAAGCCCATTTGTCTGGTAAACGTGGGTTTGGCTTCATTAAGTGCTTCCCGTGATAAAGCTTCTTCCGGTTTGATACCGAACTCCTTATAAAGAGCACTCACGTTATCAAACAAACCTTTAGCGGCTCTGGCAACTTCATTAAAACGCGGATCGGTTGTTTTGCCGATTTCTTTCATTCCGGCCATTCCCATACCGATTCGCCCGGCCCGAATATGATCCAGATTCTTTTTAACAACATCCGAATCTGATTGCATTAACACTTTTAAGTTTTTGCGTAAACTATCCCGAATTTTATCAAACCGTTCCACCCGTTTTTCGGCATTCTTTTGTAACTTTTGAAATACCGGATCATCTTTACCCAATTCTTTATTTTCGGGCTTTTTAAGCTCTTCCAAACCTTCTTTTTGTTTACGCGGATCCCGTTGCGTCAGTTTTTGCCGAATCTGTTCTAACCGTTCGGCCGGCGTTAATTCTTTCGGCTGTTGCGGTTGCTGAGGCTGATTGGGTTGCGGCGGTGTTTGCGGTTGTTTGGGCTGATTGGATTGTGCCTGCTGTGATTGTTTTGTTTGTTGTTCCGATACTTCTTTCTCTTTTTCAGCTTCAGCCTCCGCTTCTTCGGCTTGTTTACCTTTGACAATCAAAAGCGGCTCAAACTTTTTTTGTGCCTGATTCAAAATCACCCGTTCGTTTGTCAGTTCATCAAAAGCTTCTTTGGGTTTAATTACATTCGTGTCTTTTTCGCCTAAAAATCCTTTAAGAATTACAATTTGCTCATCAATTTCATCTAATTTTTGCTGGGCTGTTTGAGAAAAATGATCGGCAACCTTTTTTCGATGCAACAACTCCGCTTTTTGCCGTGTTAATGATTCCAACTGTTGTTGAAAATCAAAAGAAGAGAGATTGAGTTCGGTTTCTTCAACGGGAATATCGGGTGTTAACTTTGTCTCCGCCATTTTTGCCTCTGTTTTTCATAATAACATGTTTCGCTCTTTTTTCATTATACCCGAAAAAAGAATAAAATACAAGTTTTTTATTTTTATCGACAGGCAAAGTGTAAAAAATGATTTTGCAAATAAGTTATTAAGGCTGTTTCTTTAAAAAATGAATCAATCTGACTTGACTCCGGCGGATTTTGATCCGTATCAAATGTGCGGTATTTTTGAAGCGTATACGTCTGCACACGTTCTGCCATTAATTCATCGGCCAAACAATAAACATCTTCAATAGTTAAATGCCGCGGATCCAAAGTTGTGCGAACTTCATATGCCGTTTGCGATTGCACCACGAGACGTAAACTTTTTTTAACCGATTCCATTACATCGGTTCGTCCCGTTAACAAGGCATATTTTTCCCACGGCGCTTTAATATCCAATCCGACCCAATCAATAAGCGGTAAAACGTCGGCAAGTTTATCGGGAAAAACACCGCTGGTATGAATGGCTATTTGAAATCCAAGATCCCGAACGGTTTGCATACCTTTTTTTAAATCCGGTTGCATTAACGGCTCCCCTCCGCTGAAAACAACACCGTCCAGCTGCTTTTGCCGTGATTTTAAAAAAGAAACGATTTCTTCCCAATCGGCAGTGTTTTGCGTATGAAACGGTTGCAGATTCGGATTATGACAAAAGGGGCACCTCAGCGGACACCCCTGAAAGAAAATAACGGCAGCCAGACGATTCGGAAAATCAATGGTCGTAAAGGGAACCAATCCGGCCGGCATTAACATGGCAAACTCCGATTAAGCGGCTTTTTAGGTTGCATGTGCACAATGGCACTTATCTTCAACAAACCATTTACGTTCATTGAATTCCGACTTTTTGCCTTTGTTGAATTGACTGTACGGACGGAAGTAACCCATTACCCGAGTCCAACATTCTACCGGCTGACGTTCTTGTTCGTTTTGTTTTAAAATTTCAGTATCTGTCATGGTTATCCTTTCGTATGTTGTTTTGTTTTTTTTAAGTAATCATCAAATGATAATTGCCGCAGCCCTTTCCTTTTTTGATCTGAGCGAGCCACCCACACAAACAACTTTTGTGATGAGATTTTCTTCTTGATTTTTTGCGGTTTTTTTATCATATAACACTCTCTGTTTTAAAAATTACCGGCCGCTTCCAACTCCTTACGCTTTCTCTCAATAAGTTCCTGATCGCAAAGGGGACAGTATTTGTGCTCTCCTGCAATGTAACCGTGCTTGGGGCAAATGGAATAAACCGGCGTTACCGAAACATATGGCAACCGATAATTTTCCAAAACGCGTCGAATTAATGCTTTACAAGCCGACGCCGATGAAATGCGCTCACTCATATATAAGTGAAGAACTGTTCCACCCGTATATTGTGTTTGTAAGTCATCTTGATAATCCAGCGCCTTAAACGGATCGTCCGTAAAGCCGGCCGGCAATTGAGAAGAATTGGTATAGTAAGGGGCATCTTTGGTGCCGGCTTGAATAATACCGCTGTACCGTTTTTGGTCTTCCTTGGCAAAACGATATGTCGTCCCTTCCGCAGGCGTGGCTTCCAAATTATACATATTTCCGGTTTCAGCTTGAAATTCCAACATTTTTTCACGAATATGCGTTAAAAAATCTTGGGCAAACGTACGACCGAATTCGGTTGCAATGTTTTCCATATCGTTTGTAAAGTTGCGAATCATTTCATTAATACCATTTACGCCAATGGTTGAAAAATGATTGCGGAATGTTCCCAAATACCTCCGTGTATAAGGATACAAACCTCTGTCCATATGCATGGAAATGGTCTTTCTTTTGATTTCCAATGATGTTTTGGCCAACTCTAACAATTCATCCAAACGTTTATATAAAGCCTCTTTCTTTCCTTTAAACAAATAACCTAAACGCGCACAGTTAATGGTAACAACACCGATAGATCCCGTTTGTTCCGCTGAACCGAATAAGCCGCCGCCCCGTTTTTTCAGTTCGGTTAAATCTAACCGCAACCGACAGCACATGGAACGAATGTCACTCGGCTTCATATCCGAATTAACGTAATTGGAAAAATAAGGCAGGCCGTATTTTGCCGTCATTTCAAACAAATATTCGGTATTAGGCGAATCCCACGGAAATTCGTTGGTAATATTATAGGTCGGAATCGGGAAAGTAAACGGACGACCTTTGGCATCGCCGGCACCCATCACCTCCAAAAACGCCCGATTGATCATATCCATTTCTTTTTGCAAATCGCCATAAACAAAATCTTGTTCCACACCGCCGATAATCGGGTGACGATCTTTCAAATCATCCGGACACGTCCAGTCAAACGTCAAGTTTGTAAACGGTGTTTGCGTACCCCAACGCGACGGCACGTTTAAGTTGAAGATAAAAGATTGCATGGCTTGCTTTACATCTTCATAGGATAATTTTTCAATGCGCACAAACGGAGCCAAATATGTATCGGCCGATGAAAAAGCTTGTGCGCCCGCCCATTCGTTTTGCAGCGTTCCCAAAAAGTTAATCATTTGACTGAATGCCGAAACCAAATGACGCGGCGGTTTTGATTCCACTTTATTCGGGACACCATTAAAACCTTCCGTTAACAACACACGCAATGACCAACCGGCACAATAACCCGACAGCATATCCAAATCGTGAATATGATAATCACCATTACGATGTGCTTCGCCGATTTCCGGTGTATAAACATGATTCAACCAATAATTGGCAACCACTTTACCCGATACATTTAAAATTAAGCCGCCAAGCGAATATCCTTGATTGGCATTGGCATTTACCCGCCAATCAGATCGATCCAAATATTCGTTAATGGAGGAAATAGCATCAATGGCGGCATGTTTATCTTTGCGAATTTTATCCCGTTGTTCGCGATAAACAATATAAGAACGCGCCGTTTTATAGTAGTTTGACGAAATTAAAACTTGCTCGACAACATCTTGAATCTGCTCAATGGCGGGAATATGTCCGAAAGCAAACTTGTGTTTTAAAACTTTAATAACCTGTCGCGTCAATAACCAAGCTTCATCGGTACCGAATTCGTTTGTCGCTTCGCCGGCCCGCGTAATGGCCATGGCAATTTTAGACGCATCAAATGCATGTCGGGCACCGTCCCGTTTAATCACTTCGGTTAAAGGCCCCAAATCAATATTGTTTTTGTCTTCGCCTTGTACAACACCCAACATATAGTACTCCTTTTATTAAATAAACACAAGATATGGTAGAAAATTCATTTTTATTAATTTCAGTTTGCATGTTCGATATAAAAATGTCAAACGTTTTTTTGAGTAAAAAAATTTTTTTTAAAAAACACCTTAAAAAACAATCATTTCTAAAGGTATTTTTTTTGTATTATTTTTGACAAATTAGACAAAACAGCTTCAAAGCCTTAAAACGGAAGAGGAAAAAAAATCATATTATTATAATCTTTTGAATTTAAAAATTTTTATTTCATTTTTTGATTCGTTTTTTCAAAAAAACCATCTTTGGAAGGTATTTTTTTAAAAAATATTTGATTTTTTAACGTGACTTATGCGCCACATAAAAAATCCCCACACGTCGGCAGGGATTTTATGATTGAAAAAGAAAGCAAAATAAAGATTTTATAAGCCCGATAAAACAAAATTACCGAGTCGTTCGGCAAAAGCGGCCGGATCGGCAATATTTTCACCTTCCGCAATTAATGCTTGATCATAAAGAACCCAAACGGCATCGGCTACTTTGTCGGGCGATTCTTTACGACTGACCATTTCAGCCAATTTATGAATTAACGGATGACGCGGATTAATTTCAACGATTCGATCACTGGCATAAGCGATTTGTTGCCCGTTGGCTTTCATTAATCGTTCCAAATGCAGACTCATTTGTCCTTCGGGCGTAATAAGCGCCATGGGACTTTTGGTCAACCGATCGGTCACTTGTACCGCATTAATTTTATCACCTAAAATTTCTTTGATACGTTTGGTTAATTCATCGGCTTTTTCGAGTTTATCACCTGTCGGTTCCGATTCGGGTTTAATTTTTTCCAAATCGTTTTTGGCATGCATCACCGAAACGATTTTTTTGCCTTTATATTCCGTAAACGTTTGTACCCAAAATTCATCAATCGGATCAGTCAACAATAAAACGGGAATACCGCGCGCCGAAAAACCTTCCAGTTGCGGGTTTGTTTTTAAAGTTGCCAAATCTGCCCCCGACAAATAATAAATATTTTCTTGATTTTGTTTCATCAGTCCCACATAATCGGCAAAACTGATAAGCTCATCGGTCGTGGAAATATGAAACCGGCATAATTCTGCAACTTCATCTCTTTCGTCAATCGGTTCATAGAGACCTTCCTTAAAAACAATGCCGAAACTATCCCAAAATTTTTGATAATCGGCTTTATCTTCGGCACGTTTTTTTAATTCCGTTAATAAATGTTTGACGATACCCTTTTTAATTTTACTCATAACAGGCGTTTTTTGCAACATTTCACGACTCACGTTCAGCGGTAAATCATTGGTATCGATAACTCCTGTTACAAATCGCAAATAAAACGGCATTAAATCGGGAATATCATCGGAAATAAATACTTTATTGACATATAATTGTATGCCGGATTTTCGATCAGGCTGAAATAAATTAAACGGCGGTTTTGTCGGCACGAACAATAAAGCCGTATAATCTATCACACCTTCGGCTTTATAATGAAGCGTCAACCACGGATCATCAAAAGCATGCGAAACGGATTGATAAAAATCTTTATATTGTTCGGGCGTAATATCGGTTTTTTTACGGGTCCATAAAGCGCTGGCCGAGTTGATGGTCTCTTCTTTATTACCCTCTTTTAAAATAATCGGTAAAGCAATATGATCGGAATATTGTCGCACGAGATGGCGTAACCGAATCGGCTCCAAATATTCTTTGGCCTCAGGTTTCAAGTGTAAAATTACACTGGTGCCGACAGGCAACTTTTCTCCTTCTGTTATCGTAAACGAATCGGCGCCGGCAGATGTCCACACATAACCGGTATCGGTGCCGGCTTTGCGTGTTTTGACGGTAACGCTGTCCGCCACCATAAAAGCGGCATAAAATCCCACACCGAATTGTCCGATCAATGCCATATCTTTTTGTTTATCACCCGTTAAAGATTTTATAAATTCGGCAGAACCCGATCGAGCAATGGTACCTAAATGATTGATTAAATCATCTTTATCCATGCCAATACCGTTGTCGGTAACAGTAAGGGTATCGGCTTTGGCATCAGGCGTTAATGTAATTTTAAATGCCGAGGCTTCTTTGGATAAATCCGGATGAATAAGTAACGCATAACGCAGTTTGTCACATGCATCCGATGCATTTGAAATCAATTCACGCAAAAAAATCTCATTGTTGGAATATAATGAGTGAATCACAATATCCAAAACTTTGCTGACTTCGGCTTTAAATTCAATTTTTTGTTCTTCTTTATCCGTCATATGTAACCTTCTTTCTTTTCTGATGACATACATATATAGGTTGTTTTTAACAAAAAGCAATGCACGAAATGAAAAAAAATAAAAAAAATGCTCGCTTTTTAAAAAAAACGAGCATTTTAAACGATTAACGCATTTCCTTAAACATGGAAGCGCCACGGAACAATTTTGTCTGTTGTGCTTCCATTAAAGTGCCCAAGCTGATTCGTCCTTCCCGAATGGCATTGCGCATCTGATCGGGCATTAACGGATTGGGATTGGCAAAACACGTTTGAACAACGGGATGCAGTGTCGTAGTACCTTCAAGTTTTTGATGAACGACCGCCAAAATACCACGCGCCAACAAGTCACCGACCAATTTTTCATCCAACCCTGCACCGGAAGCATACTTAATCATGGAATTTAAAGCATCTTCAACGCTGGTGGCGTGAATGGTGGATAACACCAAGTGTCCGGATGTGGCTGCCCGTAATACCTGCGATGCAACTTCCGGCGTTCTGATTTCACCGACCAAAATATAGCGCGGACGCGAACGTAATGCCGATTTTAAGCCATCTTCCCAGCGTTCATTTTCAACCGGCGATTGTTTACATAATCCCAACGCACCGTTTCGGGCATGATATAAACCGTCCAACGGCATTTCCGGCGGATCTTCAATCGTATATAAAAAGCCGCCATGACTTTCCAAAAATTCTCTCATCAAGGCAGAGGCTGTGGTTGTTTTTCCCATACCCGTCGGACCGGCAAACAAAATCAAGCCGGCTTCCGGCGCTAACGTTGCCAAATATTTCGTAATGGGATCGGGAATGCCCAACGTATATAAATTCGGTGTTGAAACAGGCATCTTACGGCAATTATATTGAATACCGGTAGTCGTAACAACTCTTTCGACACGATACGATTCGCCTTTAAACCGTCCGGCATAGGAGGAAGAACCCGTATACCCCTGCTCCAACATTTTGTAAAAATCTTCCATATCGTTTGTTTCAAAAGGAATTAACGCAAACTTCGTTGATTTATCCCGAATATAAGCTATTTTTTCGGGTGTATACCAAATATCCGAAAAATCAACATCTTTTAATGAAGCAGCCTTGAAAATTTTATCACCGTTCGGCAATACTTCTTCATGCGGCTCAATTGAAGTTTCCTCCTCTGTTATTTCCGGATCAGGTTGTATCTCTTGCGGTTCAATATAATCAGCAGGCTTGGCATATGGATTTATCGTTGGCGCCGCGTTTTTTGATTGGGTATTTGCAAACGAATCTGCTTCGCTTTCAATCGGCGGCGTCAATGAATTGACAGACGACATTTCAGCGGAGATCGAATTTACGGATGCAGCCGGCATCGGTTCGACCGGCATGGTCGGAATCGATTCGGCCACCACCGGTGCTTGCGGTGCCATCGGTGCCGCTTGCTGCGGTTGCAGCGTCGGCTTCGGCATCGGTTGTACCGTCGGTTGCGGTGGCGGTGTCGATTGTGTCGGCATCGGTGCAACCGCAGGCTTTGTAAGATGAATCGGATTTGGTGCTTTAAAAAACATAGTTTCCCTCTCTTTGTTCTTTATTTTGTTCTGGCATAATTTTTTGAATTTTGCAACCTTTTTTCATTTTTTTTTGTTTTTTTTGAAAAAAAAGCTTGTCTTTTTTAAAATTATGTGCATAATAAGGATAAATCTTCAATATAATAAAATGGGGGTGGGCTGAAAAGCTCGCCTTTTTTGATAAGATGGTATGGAAAAGGAAAGAAAATGGAGTTTTGCACAAAGTTGGAAGAACAGCTGACCCCGTCTTTAACAGCTCTCGGATATGAAATCGTGAGAATTGTTCTGCAAGGCGGTGATGTTAAAACCGTTCAAATTATGACCGAACGCGCAGATCGAAAAGAAATGACTTTGAATGATTGTGAAAAAGTCAGTCGAACGGTATCGGCATTATTGGATGTAGCTGATCCCTTCCCCGGAAAATATATGTTAGAAGTTTCATCACCCGGTATTGATCGTCCGTTGGTAAAGCCGGCCGATTATGTACGGTTTCAAGGGTCAAATGCTAAAATTGAAACGGTTTCGGAAATAAACGGCCGCAAAAGATTTAAAGGCAAAATCGTGGCTTTTGATATGGCTCAAATGCGTTTAACGTTTGCGTTTGAAGAATCGGAAATGGTTATTGATTTTTCTAATATCGCAAAAGCAAAACTGCTGACGGTTGATGTCGGCAATTCTAAACAACTCTCTAAAAAAAATCATAAATAAAGAAAGGAAAACATTATGCAAGTAGCAACTCTTCCCAGACCGGAACTTATTCAAATGGCTGATGCTTTGGCACGCGAAAAAGACATTACCAAAGCCGATGTTTTAGATGCCATGGAACAAGGCATTTCAAAAGCGGGACGGTCAAAATATGGTCCGGATTACGATATTCGTACTCAAATCGATCCCAATACGGGTGCCATTAAAATGGCGCGATATTTAACGGTGACGGAAACGGTCGAAGATGAATTCACGCAAATTTCTTTGGAAGATGCGCAAAAAAAAGATAAAAACTTAAAAATCGGTGATGAAATCATTGATATGTTACCGCCTATGGATTTCGGTCGAATCGCGGCGCAAACGGCAAAGCAAGTCATTACTCAGAAGGTACGTGAAGCCGAACGGTTGCGTCAATATAACGAAATGAAAAATAAAAAAGGCGAAATCGTAAACGGTATTGTCAAACGCGTTGAAGGCGGCAATTTAATTTTGGAAATCGGCCGTGTTGAAGCATTATTGCGCCGTGATGAATTAATTCCGCGCGAAACATATCGCATCGGTGACAGATTACGGGCATATGTGTTGGATGTGCGTCCGGAAATTAAGGGTCCGCAAGTGTTTTTATCGCGCTCACATCCGCAATTTCTGGCGCAATTGTTTACGGCGGAAGTGCCTGAAATTTATGACGGAACCATCGAAATTAAAGCTGTTTCGCGTGATCCCGGTTCGCGGGCAAAAATTGCAGTTTGGTCCAAAGACAATACATTAGATGCGCGCGGTGCCTGTATCGGTATGCGCGGTGTGAGAGTTCAAGCCATCGTACAGGAACTGCAAGGTGAAAAAATTGATGTTGTTCAATGGTCTTCCGATCCGGCAACTTTTATCGTTAATGCGTTGGCACCGAACGAAGTATTAAAGATTGTTATCGACGAAGAATCCAAAAACGTTGAAATTGTTTTAAGCGATGAACAATTATCCATGGCAATCGGTCGCAGAGGACAAAACATTAAACTCATCAGTCAATTGACCGGCTGGCATATTGATATGATGACCGAAGCGCAGGAATCGGAACATCGGATTAATGAAACCAAAGAACGTGTCGACTTATTTATGCAAGCATTGGATATTGATGAAATGATGGCGCATTTGCTGATTCAGGAAGGGTTTTCCAAGGTGGAGGACATTGCTTACATTTCCATGGCGGAACTGGCCGGAATTGAAGGTTTTGACGAAGCATTGGCGGAAGAATTACAAAATCGTGCCAAAGCATACCTGATTGTTCGTCAGGATAATCTGGAAAAAGAAATTGCCGAATTAAAGATTAAAGATGATTTACGTCATTTTGACGGCTTATCTTTGGATAAATTGGTCAAATTAGGGAAAAAAGGCATTAAAACACTTGATGATTTGGCTGATTTGGCCGGCGATGAATTGGTTGAAGTGTTGGGCAATGATATGATTTCATTGGATGAAGCCAATGCATTAATTATGAAAGCACGGGAACACTGGTTTGCAAACGAAAAATAAACAGATGCGAAAACGGGCAGCCGAAAACGGCTTAAAAATTTGTTTGGTGACAAGAGAATCGTTACCGCGGGAAGAAATGCTGCGTTTTGTTATTTCTCCCGTCGGTACGGTTGTTTTTGACGTTGCCGAACGTTTGCCCGGTGCCGGTCTGTGGATAAAAGCCGATAAAAAAGTCTTGCAAACGGCTTTATCAAAACATTTGTTCAACAAAGCGACCGGCAGTAATGTAAAAATCGATGAGTCGTTGGTTGAAAGCGTTGAAACGGCATTGAAAGATTATTGTGTGTCTTTATTGGGAATGGCCCGAAAAGCCGGTTTACTTGTATTTGGGTTTGAAAACGTGAAGAAAAGTTTAACCGCGCAAGAAGCCGGCGTGTCTTTTGAAGCACACGATGCCGCCGAAAACGGCAAGAACAAACTGTTTCGTCCGACAGATTCTTTTCCCGTTTTTTCTTTTTTATCTCGAGAAGAGTTGGGACAAATCACGCATCAATCGGAACAAGTACATTTATTGGTATTAAAAAGTAAACTGGCAGAAAAATTAAAGCAAACAGCAACTAAAATAACCCTTTATACACAAGAGTCAATGAAAGGATAAACGATGACGGAAGAAAAGAAACCGCTTACCTTAACAGGAAAAACATTGGAGTTGAAAAAATCAACCCTTTCCTTAACCGGACGGGTTCGACAAAATGTCGGTGCCGGTAAAACAAATATGGTGCAGGTGGAAGTGCGTAAAAAAAGAGTTATTACACCGGAAGCCCCTGTCGGAAATCTATCGGAAGACGCTGCTCAAAAAATACGTTTAATTCAAGAAGCAAAACAACGAGAATTGGAAAAAGCGACCGCATTGGCAGAACAGCAAAAATTAGAAGAACAAAAGAAAAAAGAGATTGAAGAAAAAGAAGCTGCCGCAAAAGCAGCCAAAGAAAAAGAAACAGAAAAAGTTTCTTTTGTTAATCCACCGAAAGAAAATACACGTGAAGAACGCAAAAATTTTTCGGACGATTCTTCTTTTTCCCGCAAGAAAGAACGAGAGTTGAATGATGAGAGTAAAACGGGCAGAAATACCCGTAGTTCTTACGAAGAAAAGCGCAACAGCAAAATGAATATGAATGCTTATCGAAACATTCGCATATCTTCCGGTGATGATGATGACGATAATGACGGAGTACCACATCAACGTCGGTCATTGGCTTCTATTCGGCGGGCACATGAAAAAGAACGGTTAAAGCATCAGGAACAATTGAAATCCGCCGAAAAAATCGTGCGTGAAGTGATTATTCCCGAAACCATTACGGTTCAGGAATTGGCAAACCGTATGAGTGAAAAGGGTGCCACAGTCGTTAAAATTTTAATGAAACTCGGGATGATGGTCACCATTACACAAACCATTGATGCCGATACGGCGGAATTGGTTGTTTCGGAACTGGGACATAAGTTTAAACGGGTTGCCGAATCCGATGTGGAAGATATTTTGAAAAAAGAGGAAGATAATCCCGAACATATGGTGGTGCGTCCGCCGGTTGTGACCGTTATGGGTCACGTTGACCATGGCAAAACCTCTTTGTTGGATGCTCTGCGCTCGGCACACGTTGCCGAAGGCGAATCGGGCGGAATTACGCAACATATCGGAGCTTATCAGGTAACATTGCCGAATAATCAAAAAGTAACCTTTATCGATACACCGGGACACGCCGCTTTTACGGCTATGCGGGCACGTGGTGCCAAAGTAACAGATTTGGTCGTGTTGGTCGTGGCAGCCAACGATAGTGTGATGCCACAGACCATTGAAGCCATTCATCATGCCAAAGCGGCCGGTGTGCCGATTGTGGTTGCCATTAATAAAATTGATGTGCCGGGTGCGAATCCGCAAAAAGTGCGAACCGATTTATTGCAACACGACGTGGTTGTCGAATCGATGGGTGGCGATGTATTAGATGTTGAAGTCTCAGCTAAAAAGCGTTTAAATTTAGATAAATTAATTGAAACCATTTTATTGCAGGCGGAAATTTTGGGGTTGAAAGCCGATCCGGACAGAACGGCGGAAGGTGTTGTCGTTGAAGCACGTATGGATAAAGGCCGCGGATCGGTTGCCACGGTTTTAATTCAAAAAGGAACATTATCCGTCGGCGATATTTTTGTTTCGGGACAGGAATGGGGACGTGTCCGCTCGTTGTTTAATGATAAAGGACAACGCGTTAATAAAGCTTTGCCGTCCGAACCGGTTGAAGTCATCGGGTTACAGGGAACACCCGCTGCCGGCGATGATTTTATCGTGGTCGATTCGGAAAATCGGGCGCGAGAAATATCAGCATATCGGCAAAGAAAAGCCCGTGAAACATTACAGGTAAAAACAATCAGTACGGCAGAGCATTTGTTGGCAAAAATTAAGGCCGGCGAAATTAAAGAATTGCCTGTGTTGATTAAAGGTGACGTACAAGGATCGGTTGAAGCCTTGAACGGTATTTTATCCAAAATTGCCAATAATGAAGTTAAAGTACATGTGTTGCATAGTGCCGTCGGTGCCATTAACGAATCAGACATTGCTTTGGCACGAGCTTCCAAAGCCATAGTCATCGGATTTAATGTCCGCGCCAATCCGGGAGCACGAGAAATTGCCAAGCGCGACGGAGTGGATATTCGGTATTATTCCATTGTTTATGATGTGGCCGATGATATGAAACGTGCCGTTGAAGGCTTGTTAGAACCGGAATTACGTGAAAAGATTTTGGGTTATGCCGAAATTCGGCAAGTTTTCCATATATCCAAAGTCGGAAACATTGCAGGTTGTATGGTAAAAGAAGGCGTTATTCGTCGGGGAGCCAAGGCACGCTTGTTGCGAGACGGGGTTGTCATTTTTACCGGTACCATTGATCAACTGAGACGGCAAAAAGATGATGTTAAAGAAGTAAAAGAAGGCTTTGACTGCGGTATTAATTTCGATAATTATGACGATATTAAGATGAATGATACCATTGAATGCTTTGAAATGGAACAAATTGCCGTTAAATTAAACTTTGAGGAAGCATAAAGGATCAAGCAAATGACACATATTCAAAAAGGGCAATCAAAAGAACCGTCCCAAAGGCAGTTGCGTGTCGGAGAAGAAATTCGTCATGTGATCGGCAAAATGTTAATGGCGGATAATTTATTTATTGCCGGATTAAAGTCACCTTATATTATGGTTACCGAGGTTTCCGTTTCTCCGGATTTATCTTTTGCCATCATTTATATTCAAGGTATCGGCGATATTGATACCGATGAACAAATTGCTTTGCTTAATAAACACAAAGGGGCGTTTCGATATCAAATCGGAAAACACATTCGGTTGCGAATTGTACCGGAAATTGTTTTTAAATCTGATTCGGGTTTTGAATCTTCTCAATACATTGAACAGCTGTTAAATACGCCGCGCGTGAAAGCAGATTTGGAAAAACCAATTTCCGAATCATCCGAAACGGACGAGTGATCAAATATTGTTCGGGCGCATCGGCGGAATCGGCGGAAATTTTCCCAATAAATGCTTTTGAAAATCGGGATTAATGCTTTCGGCAAAAGATTGGAACTGCTCTAATTCAAATCCCGTCAATTGCTTGCCTGAAAGAACATGCGTGTTAAACGGATTGGTTGTCTTGCCGTTTTTCCAAACTTCATAATGCAAATGCGGACCGGTTGCCCGACCTGTTGAACCGACATAAGCGATAATATCGCCTTGTTTAACACGGGATCCGGCTTTTAATCCGGCTTTATAAGCATTCAAATGACCGTAAGCCGTTTCAAGACCGGGAGCATGCTTAATTTTAATATATTTACCGTAAGCACCTTTCCGACCCAAATGAACAATAACACCATCACCGCCGGCATATACGGGCGTTCCGCGCGGACAGGCTAAATCGACACCGCTATGAAAAACACGATACATTAATACGGGATGAATTCGCCATCCGAACGGCGAAGATAATCGCGGAACAGCTTTGACGGGACGTTTTTCCAACGTACGTTGATCACGTTGACCGAACGGATTGTAAAAAGCAGACGTTCCGGATTTATCGGTATATAAATAGCGATGATATTCTTTCTTTCCCATTTTAATACCGACATATAAAGCTTGATTTTGAGAATCAATTTCCAATCCGCCGGGTGTTATTTTTTGCGAATAAATAATTTCAAACCGATCACCTTTGCGAACACCGTTTCTTAAATTTATTTCCGAGCCCAATGCATTCAATATTTGATTGACAACCTGTTTCGGAACCCCGTATTTTTGAGCCGAACCGCTAAATGTGCGTTCGATTTTTCCAACAACGCGCTTATTTTTCGTTTCGGGCGCACCTTCTTGAAAAGAAGCGGAAAACTCACCGTTTTCATTTTTAATAACGGCAATATATTCATCCTGCGACAATGACACGGATAACCCTAAGAATGAATCGTCTTTCTTATCAAAAAAGAAAATAACCGTCGTATCTTTTTTAAGCGCTTTCATATCAATTAAAGCACTGATTGTTTCCAACACACCGGTTTGATTGGGTTTTGCCAAATTAGCACGCGCCAAAAACGCGGCAAACGATTCATTTTTATTCAATGATAATGTTTTAACTTTTGCCGTTTTCTTTCGAACACGATTTTCCAAATCAGCAATAGTCCTTTCGGGATTTTCATCCTCAATCACGGCTTCATCACCTAAATCGGAATGTACAATCTCTTGCGCTTCTTCATTAATAACGGGTTCAATCGGACAATTCGGCGAACAATTCAACAAATCAGGCGTTGACGTATCTCTTTTAATAATGAAAAATGCACCGACAATCAATAAAACAATCATCAGGCTCATAATAATCCGATCAACTTTTTTGCGATACCCGACACATCCGATTTTTTTGTATGTTTTATACCGAAAAATCTTTGTTTGTTGCGATGCTTTTCGAATTTTGTTTATCAAACTCATAATTTTTACTCTCTACTATTTTTTGCCGTAAGTCAAGTTTATTTTAAAAAACACATACGAATATATTAACAATTAACGAACAAAAAACGAAAATTGTTTTGAAATATTTTGAAATAAGTTTTGATTTGCCAAAAAATAAAAAAGGCGGTAACTTGTGAATAAATCTGATAACCAAGGAGTCAAAATGATTGCTGAAATTAAAACACTTACCGCCTATAAAAACTGCGAAAAAACATTACAAAACGCCATTCCGTGCGTCGGTATCGGTTTGCACGGCGGTCAAAAGGTTCATATGACATTAAAACCGGCATCTGTCGGTCACGGCATTGTTTTTAAACGGATTGATGTGACGGATAAAGATAACTTGGTACCGGTTTCATATGAAACGGTGGTAGATACACGGATGTGTACCTGTGTCGGCAACAAAGACGGTGTAACGGTTGGAACAATTGAACATTTAATGGCAGCTTTATCCGGTTTTGGCATTACGAATATTTTAATTGAGCTGGACAGTGCGGAAGTGCCGATTATGGATGGTTCCGCCAGTGATTTCGTAACGTTAATCGAATGTGCGGGCATTGTCAAGCAAGATGCACCGTTAAAAGCCGTTAAAATTTTAAAAGATGTTTTGTTCGAAGATGAAAACGGTGCCGGTGTTTGCTTATATCCGGCAGAAAAAGAATTATCCGTTAATTTTATGATTGACTTTAAAAAATCACGTGTAATCGGTCGGCAGGAATACTCCATTGTTTTAACAGAAAGAACATTCAAAGAATCAGTGGCTTATGCTCGTACATTCGGTTTTGCACAAGAAGTTGAAATGTTACGGTCAATGGGTTTGGGTCGCGGCGGCTCTTTGGATAACGTGGTCGTTGTAGAAGGCGATATGGTATTAAATAAAGAAGGATTACGCAGCGAAAACGAGTTTGTCGTACATAAAACACTGGATGCCATCGGTGATTTATATCAACTGGGTATGCCGATTATCGGAGGTTTTTCCGGTGTAAAATCGGGACACATGCACACCAATACGTTGTTACGCAAACTTATGGCGGATAAATCTTCATACGAAATTGTCAATTTAGATGATTATGAAGAATCTTTATTGCAATCCGTTGGAAAAGTTTCAGCTTAATCAACCTGTTCAATAACCAAAACCCTGCCTGATGAATGCAGGGTTTTTGCTTGTCCCTTCTTGATTTTTAACTTTATTCGCCTTACAAAATTTCTGTAAAGGCATTTATTTTTTTTCTTTTTTTAAAAAATAACTTGTATTTTACGGTAATTGAGATATAATAACTTACCAAATTATTAAAGGAGAACCAGATGAATATAAATTTACCCCAAACAAAAGCCGTTGAACGCCCGGCGGAAGGTCTGCGGGCATTTTTCGGAAAAATCTATCAATATATGGCCGGAAGTCTTGTTTTATCGAGCTTAACGGCTTACGCCTCTACGAAAGAACCGCTTGTGCGTTTACTGTACAGCGTTCAACCCGATAAAGTAAGTTTGTCCGTGTTGGGGTGGGTTGCTTTATTGGCACCGTTCATTTTAATTTTTATGATTCAAAATGCGGCCGGTAAATTAAACGCCGCCAAAACCAATTTTTACTTTTGGTTATTTGCCGCTTTATTCGGACTGTCCATGGGTAGCGTTTTTACCGTTTATACTCCCGCATCCGTTGTGCAAACATTTTTAATTACAGCCGTTTCGTTTTTGGGTTTAAGCACTTGGGGCAGTGCGACCAAACGCGATTTAACCGGTTTCGGATCATTTTTGGTCATGGGTTTAATTGGTATTATCGTGGCAATGATCGTGAATATCTTCATGGCCTCTTCCATGATTTCATTTGTTGTTTCCGTTTTAGGCGTATTTATTTTTGCGGGATTGATTGCTTATGATACGCAACGCTTAAAAACGCTTTATTATCAATCACAAGAAAATGCGGAAATACAAAACGTGATGGTTGTAACGGGTGCTTTGTCTCTGTATTTGGATTTTGTAAATTTGTTTCAATTTTTATTAAGCTTTTTGGGCGACAGACGGTAATGAGTTTTCAAAAGATACTATTCGGTTTTTTATTGGCAGGAACTCTGTGCGTAACCGCATATATCGTGCCTGTTTCGGCCAATGAATCGACCGCACCGGTCGATACGGCAAAAAAATCGCTTATTGTCACTGATTTAAAACCTTCCGATTTAAGAATATTCGGTGATAAAACCAATCCGAAAACCATTTATGTATTTTCTTCGCTCAGCTGTTCCCATTGTGCGGTGTTTCATCAACAAGTTTGGCCGGAATTATTAAAAAATTTTATTGAACCAAACAAAGCAAAACTCATTTATGTTGATATGCCCTATGATCCGCGTGCCATGACGGGAGCGCTGTATGCGCGCTGTATTGCACCGCAAAATTATGAAGCCTTTATGGAAAAAATGTTTACGCATCAACAAGAAGTGCTCTATGCCGAAAAACCTCGAAAAATGATTGCGGAATTTGCCGGAGCCACCGGTGAAAACGAACAAACAATTGAAGCTTGCGTTTCAAATGAAGCCTTGCGTAAACAAATTATGCAGCAACGTAATAACTTATCCGAATTATATGTTGTGCAGGCAACGCCGACCATTGTTGTTTTAAATCAACAAGTTCCGGAGAGGATTACCGGTACGGATACGTCGGTTATTTTAAGAGATGTTCAAAAAAAGTTGGAGGAGAAATGACAAAAAAAACAGATGCTTTGGCTGAAAAAATTGCTGAAAAAAAGGAAAAACAGCAATCTAAAAATACTAAAACAAGCACAAACGGCTACCAAACGGCCGTTGAAATGATTACAAACCTGTTCGGTTGTATCATCATCGGGCTTTCATTGGGTGTTTTATGTCACAACATATTTAACACATCTTCTCTTTTAACGGCGGGATTTACCATTTTCGGCGGATTTGCCGGATTATGGTCAGTCATTCGATATGCAATGAAACGGTAAGGTAAAATATGAGCAGTCCGCTGCATCAGTTTGAAGTAAAATCCATTATTCCGATCGAATGGAACGGCCTTGATTTGAGCTTTACAAATGCTTCTTTATTTATGGCCCTTTCCGTTTTATGCGGCTTTGGTATCGTGTGGTTTTTAATGCGGCGACAATTATTAATCCCTTCCACAGCGCAATCAATGGGCGAGGCTTTATTCGGCTTTGTCCGGACAACGGCGCAAGATTGTATCGGAGAAGGTTATGAACGCTATTTACCCTTTATTTTAACGGTTTTTTTAATGGTATTTTTCGGCAATTTTTTGGGATTATTTCCGTATGCTTTCACCTATACCAGTCAATTGGCTCCGGTCGGTGCTTTTGCCGTTTTGGGTTTAATTGTCTCAATCTGCATCGGATTATCTCGACACGGTCTCAAGTGGTTTCACACCTTTTTACCGGATGGAATTCCCTTAATTATGGCGCCGATTGTGATACCGATTGAAATTTTTTCATTTCTTGCCAAACCGTTCAGTTTAACGGTACGATTGGTTATGAATATGGTTGTCGGACATATTCTGCTTAAGATTATTGCCGGCTTTGTTTATTCGCTGGGACTGGCCGGCGGACTGCCTCTGCTTGTTGTAGGGGTGTTAATTTTGTTTGAGTTGTTTATTGCTTTTCTGCAAGCGTATATTTATACGATTCTAACCAGTATTTATATCGGAGAAGCAGTGCATTCGCATTAATAAAAAAAGGAGAACTAAAATGGAAACAGAATCAATGAATTATATTGCCGAAGCTGTCAAATATTTATCAGTCGGATTAATCAGTCTGGTAATGTTGTCGGTGGCCAAAGGTGTGGCATCGGTCTTTACGACCATTATTACCTGTGTCAGTCGCAATCCGAACATCAAGCAAGATGTCAGCGTGTTCGCATGGGGCGGTGCCGCTATGACGGAAGCAATTGCTTTATATGCCTTAGGCTTGGCAATTATGTTATTATTTTTGTAAATTGCAGGTTAAAAATCCATGCCGCAGTTTGATACAAACTGGTTTTTGGGCGAAGCTTTTTGGATGCTTTTATGTTTCGGCGTTTTTTACGTCCTGACGGCTTATATTCTTATGCCGTTATATCAAGATGTATTTGCAGAACGAGAACATAAAATCAAAAACGATTTATCGGTTGCCGAGGCTGTCAACAATCAAGCGGCTCAGCTCATTCAAGATTATAACGGACGCATTTACTCTGCTCGTCAGACCAAAGCTGAAATTCTGAATGAAACATATCAGGATATTCAAAAATACGCAGCTCATATCGATTCCGAACATGAGCATACGTTTCGACAACAAATAGAAGATGCCGAACAAAAAATGCGTTATGTTAAAGAATCGGTGTTGCAAGAATCCGATCAAGTTGCGACCGTTCTGGCGCATGAGTTAACACAAAAACTTGTCGGCAAAGAACGAAAAAACCAAAAGGATAAAAAATGACAGAATTACAAAATCCGGAGTTTTGGGTTGCGTTTGCTTTTTGTTTGGTGGTTTTGTTAATAGCAAAACCGCTTAAACAAAAACTCTCTGTCTGGGGCGCTGCCCGAGCTTCTTTAATTAAAAACGAAATAGATGAATCACATCAATTGCGTAAAAAAGCAGAAGCATTATACGATGAATATCGAGAACGAACCAAAAACTCGGATAAAGAATGTATTGAAATTATTAATGAAGCCAAAAAAGAAGCGATTTTAATTCAGCAAGATGCAGATGAAAAAATTTGTCAGCGACTGGCTCTCAGAAAAAAAGATGTTCAAGACAGAATTCACGCCATTGAAGAAAATACCGGGCAGGATATTGCCGAAATTTTATTGGGACAGGTAATCAGTAAAGCAAAAGCTCTACTGCAAGATGAATCAACCCCACCTTCCGAAAAAGAAATGGACAAGGCTTTAGATAAAGTTTTTCGTGTTTTAGATCGTGCAACATTTAAATAACAAAAGAAGACATTTATGGCGGTTTAGGAAAACCGCCTTTTTTTATTTGATTAATTGTTAAATAAGTCAACAAATGCTGTCATAAATAAAATAATTAATATTAATGGTGCTATCAATCGAAGCGTAAATCTTAAATATCGCTTAAAAAACTTCGGCAAAGGTTTTAACATGCCGTTTTGAATATTTTGAATAACAGCGGTTGATACAACCCACCCCATAAAAAGCGTTGTATATAATACTAAAAATCCCATTGTAAAAGAACCGGTTAAAACATCGGCAAACGAAAACAAATCCATAGAACCGATTTTCCATGACACCGTCTTTGAAAACGAAAGAAGAATTATTCCCGTAATCAACGTATTCATACTACCGACAATCCAAACCACCCGCGTACGATTGATATGCGTTTTTTCAGAAATAATACTTACAGCAGCTTCATACATGGAAATCAAAGAGGTAATGGCAGCAATAAACAGGAGTGCGAAAAAAATAACCGTTAAAAACGCACCGCCGCGCATTTGCTCAAACACCATCGGCAATGTAATAAAACTTAATGTCGGTCCCGATTCGGGCGGTAAATGAAAGGCAAAAACGGCCGGTAACACAATAAAGCCCGATAGCAATGCTACTAATGTATCCAGTGATGCAATCCACGCCGTTGATTTTAACAGATTTTCCTTATCAGACAAATAAGAACCGTAAACAAACAATACCCCCAATCCCAACGACAAAGAATAGATAGCTTGCCCAATCACTTGTAATAAAAGCGATGCAAAGGTTTTAAATTGAAATCCGTCTGAGGTAAATCCCATTGCGGCAAAATCAGGTTTTAAAAAAAACGCTATCCCCTTATACGCTTCCGGCATCATTAACATACGAACAGCCATAAAAATAAGCAAAACAAATAAAATCGGCATTAAGAGCAAAGATATTCTTTCTATTCCATTTCGAATTCCGCGCATAATAATGCCCATGGTTGCCATAATGCAAAGAATACCCCAAAAAAACTGTTCACCGAAAGAAGTTGTCAAATTTTCAAATAAATTTTTATTTAAAGGCGTATCTGAAAGATGAAATAAATATAAAAGAGCATGAACCAAATAAAACAACGTCCATCCGATGACAACCACATATACACCGGGCACCAGTAACGTATTAAACAAACTCAATGCACCGGCTATTTTTCCCCACCACGGTGAAACCGTTTTTTTATTTTTACTTGCAACAATTGAAAAACCGTCAATAATATTGCTGTGCGCACAGCGCCCGAATGCCAACTTGGAAAGAAGCAAAAAATACCCTAATCCGAAAACACAAAGCAGGTACAATACCAAAAAAGTACCCCCGCCGTTTTGTCCGGCCATATAGGGAAAACGCCAAACATTACCTAATCCGATAGCGGAACCGGCAGTAGCAAAAATGAAGCCGAGTTGCCCATGCCAAAGAGCACGTTTCATTGTAATGGATCCTCAAAAAGGGAATAACATTTCAAACAGGGAGTGTGGGGGGAGAGGTGGATAGGAAGGGAGGGATAAAAGGAAGGTTCGGCAGTGACCTACTCT
>CANPXT010000015.1 GCA_947586835.1 uncultured Alphaproteobacteria bacterium | reverse complement strand
AGCGACATATCACTTTTAATTTCTTCTTGTAACAACCCAAGTTCGGGCGACGTTTCCACGCCGCCCGTTCTTTTTTTGTGTAACATTCCATTTTACAGACGATGGTGTTATAAAATGATATTATTTTGCGCAAATTTCATTCAAAAATTCTCATGATAAGCAACAACAGAAAATTGAATTTCATCTGATTAAAACAAAATAACATATTGATAAAATATTGTTTTATCTCATTTCTATCATTCGATAAATTGCCGTTAAAAAAAACAGGCGAATCATTTTGGATTCGCCTGTGTCACAAAAATAAGAAGTTTTTTTAAGAAATATGCTGATTGAGCCAGCTCACCATATCCGATTTTGATTGTGCACCTAACTTTTTATCAGTTAAAGCACCCTTTTTGAATAAAATCATTGTCGGAATACTTTGAATATTAAACATTTCAGGCGTTTGCGGTGCTTCATCAACATCCATTTTCACAATTTTAACTTTGCCCGCAAATTCGGTGGATAATTCTTCCATAATCGGTAACATTTGCCGACACGGACCACACCATGTCGCAAAAAAATCAACTAAAACAGGTTGTTCGCTTTCCAATACTTCGGATTTAAAATCATTATCGTTAATTTGTTGCATTTTTCTTCCCCTTTCAAAATTTAACTCTGTATTTATATATAAACGTGCAAAGAATTTTTGTCAAGCACCTTTCAATTCATCCAGACCCCAACGCGGACGTGCTTTAAAATCCAACGAATCGGAAATATTAAGCAAATGCCGCTCCATTCCCGCCCATGCAATCATCACACCGTTATCCGTGCAATATTGAATGGGAGGCGCTGCAAAAATTAAACCGTTTTTCTCTGCCGTTTGCTCAATCATTTTCCGAACAGCTTTATTCGCCGCCACACCACCAGCTACAACCAAATATTTACCGGTCGGATAGCGTGTACAAAAAATATCAACGGCATGCGCCAAACGATCTGACATTTCATCAACTACAGCTGTTTGAAAAGCTGCGCATATATTGTTTTTCATCTCTTCGGAAAGAGTAGTTTGCTTATCAACGCAAACGCGCACCGCTGTTTTCAGACCGGAAAAGGAAAAATCACATCCTGTCTTACCTTTCATCGGAACCGGAAAATGAATATTCTGCCCGTTTCCCAGATTGGCACGCTTTTCTAAATTCGGTCCGCCCGGATAACCGATATTCAGCATTTTGGCAACTTTATCAAACGCTTCACCTGCCGAATCGTCAACCGTTCCCCCTAACCTTTCATAATTACCGACCCCTTTCACAACTAAAATCTGACAATGGCCGCCTGATGTTAATAATAACAAATAAGGAAACGTGACCGATTGAAACAAGCGAACCGTGAGCGCATGACCCTCTAAATGATTAACGGCTATAAAAGGCAAATGATGAGCCAATGCAATGGCTTTTGCCGTCATGACGCCGACCAAAACACCGCCGATCAGTCCGGGACCTGCCGCAACAGCAACAGCAGATAAGTCGGTAAAAGTTTTGTCGGCTTGGTTCAAGGCTTCTTTAATTAAAACATCACATTTATCCAAATGCGCCCGCGCCGCTATTTCAGGGACAACACCGCCGAATGCACGATGTTCATCATATTGAGACCAAACGAGTGATGATAGAATTTCTTTCTTATCATTAACCAACGCACATGCCGTTTCATCACAACTGCTTTCAATTCCTAACACGATTTTCATTTTTTTTGCTGCCTTTTTAACCTGATACTTAAAACGCCCCCGTCATTTTCCCAATGATAAGCATTTATTTTTTCTTTAAAAAACGGCGTTTCAAACCATAATTCTATTTCATTTTTAATTTTACCCGTGCCGTTCAATCCTTTGCCAGTTATAATGCTGATTTGTTTCGTGCCGTTTTTCAAATGTAAATCAAAAAATATTTTTGTTAATCGATATGCTTCTTCCAGTGTTTTGCCATGTAAATCAAGCGTACTTATCAATGTCCCCAAGGCTGTTTTTCTAACTTTAAGCCGTGGCGGCACCGTTTTGGGATTTAAATTTTTCTTTTGCCTCAGGGGTTGAACCGATTGTGCATATTCAACCCATGAAGAGTCATCGGTAACAGACATCTTAATATTTCCTAACTTTTCGGTAATAGCAGATAATAAGAACCTTTATTCTTCATGCGCCCTGCCTTATTAAAGGCTTTTTCGCCATGTCCCCAAAAATAATCTGCCCGAATCGGACCTTGTATGGCTTTGCCGATATCTTGCGCAACTACCAATTTTTGAATGAAAATGCCATCGGGATCCATGGTGTTTAGGTACATTGGTGTGTTCATCGGAATGTAATTTTTATCAACCGCAACCGAATGTTCCGGCGTTAAAACAACACCTGCCGCACCATAGGGCGAATCTCCGTCAAGTTCCTTAAAGAAGATATAGCGCGGATTTTCAGCCATGAGACGACGGGCTTCCGAAGGATGCTCGCGTAACCAACGACGCATATTCTGCATGGAATGTAAATCGGTAATTCCATGGGAAGCAAAAATAGAGCCCAATGATTTAAACCTGCGGTTGTTGTTACCGGCATAACCGAGTTTAATTTCTCCCGACGGTGTAATCATACGGCCGGATCCTTGAATTTGCAATATAAATAACTCGACAGGATCATTCGCCCAAGCAATAATCGGCGCATCAATACCATCTTCTTCAATATCTTCCCGAGTCGGATAAGTTTTACCGTTTACATATCCGCGCGGCAAGCCGTAAACAGGTACCTGTCCCGCATGTGTATGCGTTCGTGTCCCCTTCAATTGAGCCTCATAATAACCGGTAATCGTACCGGTAGTTTCACCGTATGAAGTCACCAAATAAGGCGTTAACTGACTTTCGATATATTTTCTGATTTGATAAGAGCCGCTTGAGGCATAGCGCTGTAATCCGTTACAAAAACGGCTCCATTGTTCATTGGGTTTTTGACAGGAACGCATTAAAGCCGGATAGGCTTCTTCAAAATTTTCATGATTCCAGCCGGGTAATGCCGAAAATGGAACTTCTTTGAGCTTAAACCCCCTGCCCTGTGATAGGTAATGTGAAGACGGACATCCGCATAAAAATGCAGATAAAAAACAGACTAATGATAAATATAACAGCTTGTTTTTATTCATAAATACCCTCACTTTGTGTTGCTGATACCAGCCATTTATTATGTTTGTTTTTTCGAAATGTCCAAAAATCGCGTACTTTGGCAACAACCATCGGATCACCTTCCGTAACTTCATTTTTGGCATTTTTCAATAAGTTAATCTGTTCGGTTACAAACGAAACAGTAATTTCATCATTGCCGGGCGAGACTGATTCGATTTCAACCGAATCGAAACAGATTAAAGAAAATTCCATAGTTTCCTTTTTGGTCTTTCTTTTGCGAATATCAGCCTCAAAAGCCGCTAAAATAGCAGGTTCCATATAGTTTTTTAAAACAGAGATATTTCCTTGGGCAAACGATTCGCATACCGTTTTAAAAACAATTTTAACGCGCGCAATAAACTCTTCACCAATCGCCTTCTTTGCGGATAATGCTTTACTATCACGCAAGAGTCGCATTTCAATAATCTGCCCTGTTTTTTCTGAAAATAAACAAAACTTTTCAGGAAGTTGCATGGAATTATCAGAACTTTTGCCTAAGTTTTTAAACAGTAAAACAACGAAGACCAAAGCCAACGTACAGAGTAAAATATTCTCAATTATCATAACAATTTTCCTTTTTTTACTTTACAAATTTTTAAAATAATTGTATAGATTATCTTGTTATTAAAACCGAAAATTAAATTTTTTTCAAGAGGATTTTTCAAAAATGACAGAAAATTCAAATCAAAATGTACCAAATATACAGGTAAATGCCCAATATATTAAGGATCTTTCGTTCGAAGCCCCTTCTTTACCGTTTATTTTTAGCGAATTGACACAGGCCCCGACCATCAGCGTAAATGTTGATATTCAAGTCAATAAAACGGAACAGGAAAATACGTTTATCGTTGATTTGAGTGTTAAGGCCGCCGCACAAACGGCAGATACGCATAAGGCTGTTTTCATTTGTGAATTAACCTATGGAGCGTTGGTAACATTAAGTGACATTCCGGATGAACATAAAGAACCGATTTTATTAATTGAAATTCCACAACTTTTATTCCCCTATGCGCGTGCAATCGTTGCCAATGTTACGCGTGAAGCCGGATTACCGCCGTTACAAATCAACCCGATTGATTTTGCTTCTCTTTATCGGGAAAAAGTATCTCAAAAGGCAGAAAAAAAGTAAAAGCTTAAAAAAATACACAAAAAAAGATGAAAAAGATTGCTTTTTTGTCTTTTTTTGTTGTATGCTGTTTATATAAATTAAGGCAGCATAAAAATGAAACACACGGTACAAAACGAATCAGAAACACAAAGCATTGCAACAGCGTTCGCGAAAACCTTAAAAAAAGGTGACATTATTGCCTTATACGGCACATTAGGTGCAGGAAAAACGGCTTTTTGTCGAGCACTTATTCAATCTTTAACGGGCAATAAAAATGATGTACCCAGTCCGACATTCACACTTTTACAAACATATGAGGCACCGGATTTTTTAATTTATCATTTTGATTTTTATCGATTGAAAAATCCTGATGAGGCTTATGAAATCGGTATTGAAGATGCCTTTTATGACGGTGTCAGTTTAATTGAGTGGCCGGAAAAATTAGGGTATTTGTTACCGCCTGAACACAAAAGTATTCATATAAAAATTTTAAACGATCACACCCGAGAAATCATTATTGAATAAAGGAGATATGATGGATAGAGAAGATGCATTACAACAATTTTTAAAAAAACATGGTTGGGAAAATGCCAAAAGAGAACTGCTTGCTCATGATGCTTCCTTTCGATGGTATGATCGCTTGACAAAAAATAACACTTCATGCGTTTTGATGAATGCACCCGTTCCAAAAGAAAATCCGGCACAATTTGCATTTATTGATGAGATTTTAGAAGCCAAAGGTCTTAAAGTGCCTCACATTTTTGCCCGCGACATGGAAAACGGCTTTCTTTTGTTGGAAGATTTCGGTGATAACACTTTTACCCGTTTAATCGCTGCCGGTGACGATGAAGAAACTTTGTATCGTCAGGCAATCGATTCGCTTATTCAAATTCAAAAGCAATTTACTCAAAATCCGGGGCTAAAAGAATATGATTTTAATTTAATGTATACGGAAGCTTCTTTGTTACCGCTTTGGTATATAAAATATGTTCTTAAAAAAGACTTAAATGATGCCGTTATGAAAGAATACCAAACTATTTGGGAAGAATTGTATCATAAAATTACAACCGTTCCGAACACATTGGTGCTTTTGGATTATCATGTCGATAACTTAATGATTACAAAAGATAACAAATGCGGTTTGCTTGATTTTCAAGATGCTCGCTTTGGTCCTGTTACTTATGATTTGGTGTCGCTTTTGGAAGATGCCCGTCGCGTTGTTCGTGAGGACATACAAGAAAAAATGAAAACTTATTTTTTCCAAGCATTTCCGTCATATCATAACAATACGGCCTTTGAGGAATCTTATTCTTTAATGGCCGTTCAACGACATACAAAAGTCATCGGGATATTTGTTCGGTTGGCCGTGCGCGATGGAAAAAACAGATATTTAAAATTTATTCCTTTTGTTTGGAGCCTTTTGGAAAAACATTTAAATCATCCGCTTTTGGCACGATATAAAGCATGGCTGGATACATATGTTCCTTCAGAAATTCGAAAAGTAATTCCATTTGAAACAGATGAAAAGGAAATCAAATGAGCGCTTTGATTAAAACAGGCATGATTTTGGCAGCCGGTCGTGGTATTCGTATGCGCGAATTAACCGATTTTTTGCCGAAACCACTGATTACCGTTGCCGGAGAACCGATTTTAACACGCATTGTTCATAAAATGCATGCACACGGTATCCAAAAAATCGTCATTAATACCTGCTACAAAGGAGAATTGATTAAAAAAGCCTTAAAAGCATTTGATTTTATTCAATATTCCGACGAAAGACATGCATTAGAGACCGGTGGGGGTGTTAAAAATGCTTTACCTTTATTGGGCAATGATCCGTTTTTTGTTTCAAATGCTGATCCGATTTGGATTGACAAAACAACTTCCGTTTTTTCGCAGCTGGAAGCGGCATGGAATCCTGAAACAACCGATATTTTGTTAGCGTTAATTCCGCTAAAACAAGCCTTCGGCGATGTGCCGGACGGCAATTATTTTATTGAAAAAGGGCTTCCGCGACGACAACGTCCCGGTGAAAAAAACATTCCGTATATGTTTATGGGTGTTCAAATTATTCATCCGCGAGTCTTTCAAACTTCTCCTGACGGAGTATTTAGTTTAAGAGAACTATATGATGTTGCCGAAAAGCAAGGCAGACTTCGCCATATTGTTTATGATGGTGATTGGTATCATGTCGGAACGCCGGAGTCTCTGATTGAAACAAATGAAGCGCTTACAAAATGAGGAAGATAAATGATTATCGGCTTAAACTTATCGGACCATTTCGCCAATCAAGTTGTTAAATGGGTACATACACATTGCAAAAATCCTCTGCAAATGGCTCAAACAACCGTTATTTTGCCGACAAAACGTGCTTGTCTTACCGTTAAAAACGCATTTGTGCGATTGAGTGAAAATCACCCGATTATGTTACCGAAATTACAAGCTTTATACGAATTAGATGACTTGGAAGAAAATTTACCGCCGGCAATCAGCTCAATGGAACGTTTATTTTTGCTCGCTACGTTATGTCGCAAAAAGCCGAATGTTGATTCCTTTGATAAAGCGTTAAAAATTGCCAAGAGTCTTGCCGAGTTGTTAGATGATTTTTATGAATATAATATCAATCCGAATCATTTAAAAAACTTAATTGAAGAAGAAAGTTTGGCAATTCATTGGCAGGAAAGTCTTGATTTTTTAGATATAATTATTGATTTTTGGCCACAAATTTTAAATGAAAAAGGATTGATTGACGTGGTTGACAGACGCAATCGTCTGATTATGTTATTAAAGAAAAAAATTTTATCTTCTTCGAACGATTCATTTTACATTATCGGCGGATTAGATGGATCATCTCCCTCTGTTAAAAGTTTAATTAAAGAAACAAGTTCAAAAAATAACGTATTGATTTTATTAAATGGTTTAAATGTTTGTTTGGACGAAGATGAAGAAAAAGCATTAACCGAAAATCATTACCAATATTCGCTGGTCAATCTGCTCAAATCAATGGGGAAAAAACCTTCGGATATTCCGTTGCTATGTACTGCCGAGCAACCACAAGAAGCATTAATTCGTGAAGCTTTTAAACCGGCAGAATTAACCGATGAATGGTTACAAAGCAATTTGACGAAAGAGTTGGTTAAAAACGTCAAATACATCGAATGTGAAAACATGACAGATGAGGCCTTAACCATTGCTTTGATTATGCGTAAAGTTCTTGAAATACCGGAAAAAACGGCTGCCCTTGTTACATCAGACAGAACCCTGGCGCGATGTGTAATCGCTCAAATGAAGCGTTGGGGAGTTAAACTGGACGATTCTGCCGGTACGCCGTTAGATGATACGCCAACAGGTATTTTTTTATTACTGTTGGCAAAATACGGCTTGCAAAAAAACGGGGCAACAGCTTTAGCGCTTTTAAAACATCCGCTGTGTGCTGACGGACGTAATCCGGCCGATTTACGGGCATATGTAAGAGAAACGGAAAAAACAATTCGAGAAAAAAAAGAACAATTTCAAATTGTTCTTCAAACGCCGATGGCAGATTTTTTTGAATTATTTCAATCTCAAAAACCAGTTTCTTTTTATCAAATATTAACTACACATTTAAATTTGGCAGAGAAGTTGGCAACCAGTGCCGATCGGAGCGGGAAAGAAAGATTATGGCAAAGTGATGACGGCGAAGAAGCTTATCAATTTTTGACCGAACTGAAAGAAAAAGCTGATTTAATTCCCGATATTTTACCAGAATTATACTTGCAAATACTTGGCTTTTTAATGCAATTTATTTCATTTCGCCCTAAATACGGAACACATCCGCGTTTAGATATTTTAGGCCCGATTGAAGCTCGATTATCGCATCCGGACGTTTGTATTATCGGCGGGTTAAACGAGGGAACATTTCCGACCCTGCCCGATTCCGGACCGTGGCTAAATCGGTTAATGCGTCGGAAAATAGGATTACCATCTCCCGAAAACATTTTTGCAACACAAAGTATGGATTTTGCTTCATGCTTTTGCGCTTCGCAAGTTTATTTAACCCGGTCTTTAAAAACGGACGGATCACAAACGATACCTTCTCGTTTTATCTCTCGCATTGAGGCTGTTTTAGAAGCACACCACACTTGTAACGACATGTCTGATCCCATATCGTTAAAGTCAGAACTGGAAGTTTTACCGCAACAAGTGGATATGCCGAAAAAGTTTGAAAATATTATTCGACCGATGCCCTGCCCGCCCAAAGAAATACGTCCGAAAAAACTTCCCGTTACGCAAATTAAAAATTTGCTGACAAACCCGTATGCAGTTTATGCGCGCTATATTCTTCAATTAAGGCCGCTGAATGAGCTCGAATCTTTTGACATGAAAAGTGGGTATGGAACGGCATTGCACGCGGCTTTTCAAGAACTTGTTTCGGAAAATGATTTAACTGTTCAAAAAGCGGTACAAAAAATTACCGATCATCTGGTTGCAGCCGGATGTAATCAAACAGATTTAGCTTATAACAAAACAAAAATTGAAAAAAGTGCCGCATTTTTTGTTCAAACTCAAACTCGAATGAAATCCAAAATCAAGAAAACAATTACCGAAACATCGGGAGCCTATTCTTTTCCTTTGTGTGACGGCACACTTTTTACCTTAACGGCAATAGCCGATAGAATTGATAAAATGAATGACGGATCTTATGAAATTATTGATTATAAAACCGGTTCATTGCCGACAGCAATTTCCATACAACGCGGTATTAATTCTCAATTACCTTTGGAAGGGTTGATTTTGAAACAAAACGGCTTTCAAGACTATTCAGACAACCCGGATAAAATTAATTTTTCATATTGGCACATTACAGGAAAAGATACCGGTGGTGAAATTAAAGAAATCAATGAAAAAACAGATCAAGATTTTATTCAGGAAGCAAAAGAAGGTGTACAAAAGCTTATAAACGCTTATCAAAACGATACAAGACCTTATGAAGCTCATCTTATGGAAAAGGTAATTACTTATGATGATTATGAGCATTTGGCACGCGTTAAAGAATGGTTGTCCGAAGAAAGTGAGGAAGAATAATGGAGATAAGCCAAATCATTGAGCGCGCACAGTTAGATGCCATTGACTGCCGTCATTCCGTTTGGTTGGCGGCTTCTGCCGGATCCGGAAAAACAACCGTTTTAACAAATCGTGTGCTGAATTTATTACTGTCGGAAACAAACCCCTCCAAAATTTTATGCTTAACATTTACAAAAGCCGCAGCAGCAGAAATGGCGAATCGTATTACAAAAGTTTTAAAAATCTGGACGGCTGCTTCACCGGAAAAATTATTTGAGATGCTGACAAAACTGCGTGGAATACCCCCTGATAATAAAACAATCATAAAAGCAAGACGTCTTTTTACCGATGTTTTGGAAACACCGGGCGGAATGAAAATTATGACCATTCATTCCTTTTGTCAATCCGTTTTAAAAAGGTTTCCCATTGAAGCACATATATCGCCGCAGTTTGACGTGATTGATGAAGCTCAATCAAATATATTAATTAAAAAAGCTTTGGATTTAATAGCTGAAAATCATCTGGCTGATGAAGATTTAGCCGATATTAACGGTTATTTTCGTTTAAATGATAAAGAGAATAATATTTTCACGATTATTCAAGACAATATTGTTAAGCTTTCTGCGCTTTTGAATCAATACCCCGACTTAAACAAACTGAAAAACAAATTGACAGAAGAGTTTGATTTATTAAAATATTCTTCTGAAAAACAAATTGTTTCCGATTATTTTAAATCAGAAAACATTGAAAATGCTCCCCATACGACAGCCGCTTTTTTAGAGTTAAAAAACTTATATTTAACAAAAGAGTACAAGGTTAATAAAAAAAATGAGAGTTTAAAAGAAAAAGCAAACGTTTATTATGAATTTTATCAAAAATATGTGTTATATCAAAGCATTCGACTTACCATGTGTTTTTTAAGTTTTGTCAAAAAGTTTATTCAAACTTATCAGTCACTTAAAAAAGACGAAGATGTTTTGGATTATAATGATCTAATTACCTTAACCGAAAAACTTTTATTAAACAGTCCGCAATGGGTGATGTATAAGTTAGATGGCGGCATTGATCATATTTTGGTTGATGAAGCTCAAGATACGAATGAAGAACAATGGAACATTATTCGATTAATATCTGAAGAATTTTTTGCGGGATTAGGACGTGAAACCGAAATGGAACGAACATTATTTGTCGTTGGAGATCAAAAACAATCTATTTTTAGTTTTCAAGGTGCCGATCCTTTGAAATTTGATGAGATGAAAAGATATTTTCGGGATAAAATTATAAACGCACGCCATACGTTTAAAATCATTCCGATGAATGCTTCTTTTCGTTCAACAGGGGCCGTTCTTAACTTAGTTAATGACTTATTAAATCGTCCGGCAGCTGCTCGCGGCGTTGTCAATATCGGCGAAAATGCCATACATAATCTAACACGTCTCAATGAACCGGGATTAATAGAAATTCATCCGCCGATTAAAGTTTATTCCCATTCATCAGACGAATTATGGTCCATTCCCGAACGGGATTTAGTAGTTGACGGCGCCATGAAAGTCTCGGAAGATGTTGCCGATAAAATTAAAAGTTTTTTGGATAAAAAAGAAATTTTAGATTCACAAAATCGCCCCATAGAACCAAAAGACATTACTATTTTGGTGCGCAATCGCGGATCTGTTGTCGGAAAGCTGGAACGAGCTTTAAAAGACAGAGGTATTCCCGTTGCCGGTATTGACAGACTTGATTTATCGGGACATATTGCCGTACAAGACTTAATGGCTTTAGCAAAGTTTGCCCTTTTACCAGAAGATGATTTAAACTTAGCCTGTTTGTTAAAGAGTCCAATCATCGGCTTATCGGAAGAAGAATTAGCAAAACTATGCGTTAATCGAAATGAACAAACCTTATTTAAGCGCATACAAACCCAAGATGATACGCTTGCAAAAAAACTGTTCGAAATATTAAATCTGGCCGATAAAATGCCGCCTTATGAGTTTTTTGCCACGGTATTAGGTGCTTATAAAGGACGAGAAAAGTTTTTAGCACGACTGGGTTATGAAGCTATGGAAGCGATTGACGAGTTTTTGAATATGACTTTTACTTTTGAACAAACAAATATTTCATCTTTACAAAATTTTGTTTATTGGTTTCAAGGCAGAAAATCCGTCATTAAGCGTGATATGGAGCAAAATGATCAAAATACGGTTAAAATTATGACGGTTCATGCCTCAAAAGGTCTTCAAAATAATATTATTTTTATTGTTGATAATCAAAATACCGTAATTAAGAAAAAAAATTTGATATGGCAAAATAATTTGCCGTTGTGGCTTCCCGATAAAGAGTTTCAATCACCTGATTTAATTGAAGAATTATATCAAAAAGAGGCACAAAAGCAAGAGGAAGAAGAACATCGATTGTTATATGTTGCCATCACACGCGCTCGTGACAGAGTTTATCTGTATGGTTGGTGTAAAACACAAGCGCAAAAGGAAAATACTCAAAAAACACAAAAAGAGAAAAAACAAAAAAAGAAAGCAGAAAATCCACCCAAAGTGAAAGAATTAAAAGAAAAAACATGGCATCAATTAATTTCAGCTGCCGTTCAAGAAATACCTGCAGATGAAAACGGTGTTATTCGTATTTGCTATCCTCCTGCTTATCAACCGCATTATTTGATGGAAAATTTAAATAATGACGCACTTGAAGAAAAATCATTACCGGATTGGGTAAAGGCCCCTGCTCCCGTTGAAACACCGCTTTCAAAACCGTTAATGCCGTCACGTTTAATTGAAAATGAGCCGCAAAATGATTCGATTGTCGGCGCAGGACAGGAAAAGGCATTGAAACGCGGAACGTTTTTACATAAGCTGTTGCAATATCTGCCACAAATAGCATCCGAAAAACGCATGGAAGTTTCTTTAAAACTAAAACCGAGTGATATTGAATTACCGGAAAACTTTTTTGAAATTTTCGAAAATAAGTTTCGACCTCTTTTCGGTTCAAATTCTTTGGCTGAAGTGCCGATCGTCGGTGTTGTCGGCAAAAAAGCATTTTCAGGGCAAATCGATCGTTTGGTTATTAATGAAAAAGAAGTATGGATTATTGATTATAAAACCAATCGACATGTTCCTTCCTGTCCCCAGGAGGTACACCGTATTTATAAAATGCAACTTGCTGCATATAAAAACTTGATTAAAAAGATTTTCTCTGATAAGATAATTAAAACGTTTTTATTATGGACAGAAAATATGTCCTTAATGGAAATGACCGATGAAACGACATCTTATGATGAACAATTTGAAAAGGATGAACCATGAAAAAAATCACTTTACTCTTATCGTTGCTTATGATGAGCGGTTGTGCCGGTGGTATACCGACCAATCCGCAAGGATTTCAAATGCGAGAAGCTCAAACCGAACATTTTTCACTGCCGGTTTGGGAAAAAGCGCCGCTGGAATCCGGAAAAGTGATTCGTTTTTACATTACCGATAACGGAAATCCCACTCCTGCAAAACCAACGGTATTAAAATTGGCTGCCAAAGACAGCTTTAAAAATATTGTTGTTATTTCAAGACCTTGTCAATATGCCCCCAACAAATTGTGCAGTAACAAAAAAATATACGGCAGCGCCCAATATAATCCTGAAATCATTAAAGAAATTGAAGAAGTTGTAGCTTATTATATTCAAAAATACAATGCCAAAGGCATTGAGTTTGTGGCTTATGGCGGCGCAGCACCGATTGCATTTGGCATCGGATCGGGATTAAATAATGTTCGACAAATTATAACCATTGCCGGTATTTTAGATTTAGACGGATATGTCAATAAACACAACCTGCCCGATTTTGATAAAGAAGCAGTCAATCCCATTAAAATGGTGAATCGCATCAGTCAAATACCGCAAGTGCATTTTGTGGGCGGGAAAGATGAATTAACCACACAGGGAATGACCGAACGGTTTGTTTCAAAGCTGCAAAATCCCCGCAGTGCCATTGTGAAAGTCGCACCGGATATGGGGCATACGGGTTGGGAAGATTTAGAGCTGAGCTATTAAAAACAAAGGGCTGATTTTTTTATCAGCCCTTTTGAAAATAAAATTGTACGTTTATTTTGCGCAACTTTCAAAAAATTGCCTTAACGAAACGGAAAAGAAAACGCAAACTAAAAAAACAACGGGTAATTTTATGACGCAACCACTTTTGTATAAACAAAGCAGTTCTTTGCAATACAGCGAATTTTTGATACATTCGAAAATGTGTTCCCTTGAAAATATCGGTTAAAGAAAAAATTAATCTGATTGTTCGGGTTATATAAATTATAAACAATTTCCCGTTGTGGTCACATCTTGAACAACTTGTGAAACAATTTTAAAAACGGTAACACAGGTTTCGGGTGTATAAAAGCCCGCATCACTCGGCATTCCGGGACTATTATACGGTTGCGCTATCGGTGCCGTATAACTCTGATAAGTTGTTGTGTAAACTAAAAACTTTTGTCCGTCTTGCGTGTAAGTTTTTGCAGGCTTTCCCAATTTTTCAATTACATCTTCCTCAGGAAAGCCGACCAATTTTCGAAGGCCTTGTTGATTAAATTGCAATTGTGCGCTTTGATGCGAACAAGCACATAAAAAACATAATAAAAAAACAGTAAAAGTATTTTTCATTTTTCTCCCCCTATTTGCTAAGTAGGATACAAATGCCTTTTCGTCAAGAGGGCAGCTCATTACATAATAAATTTACCGGTTTTTTGATCGTTGAAAACAGGCTTTTGAAATGCTGTTGTTTCTCGAACAGGCGGATTTTTCTTTAAATAATCCATAATTTCCTGATTGTGATTTAAATCAGCAATGGAAGATACCGTTTCACCGTAATGATTGGAAACTTGTGTTTGAACTTGTGGCAATTTCATCAAAAAGGCAACAATATCCAAACGCTCTTCATTCACGGCCGTCATTAAAGGTGTATTTCCGTAAGAATCTCTCGCATTAATATCGCATCCGTCTTTTATAAGAAAAGCCATAATTTCTAAAGTACCGTGCTCTGCCGCATAAACCGTAATGGGTTTAATAATTTTTCGCGTACAATTCTCATCGTTTTCCACAAAGGTAACTCGTGATAAATCAAGTAAAAAAGATAAGTCTCTCAGCAAGACCAAATCTCCCGTGTCAATGGCCTGTTGCAATTGATTTGCTAACTGCATATATGCGTTTTCAATTTCCTGCATCATTGCCTCCGTCACTTTTTTCCATATTTTAATTATATCAGAAAAATGCATATATGTCAACCACTCAACTTATGAAAAAAGTTAAATATGTTCTCTGTTTTTTCTTTTTTTTTAAAAAATAATCTTGACAAGAGTCACTTTTTAAGATACAAGAGAACAAAAGAGGAATAATTTGTAATGAAAGGTGAACGAAAATGCTAACCAAAAAACAATATGACTTATTAATTTACATTAATGAAAGCTTTTTAAAAAACGGTGTTTGCCCATCATATGAGGAAATGCGTATCCATTTAGGTCTTCATTCAAAATCAGGCATTCATCGAATGGTGCGAGCTTTGGAAGAACGTCGTTTTATTCGCCATCTTCCCAACAGAGCGCGAGCTTTGGAGGTGTTAGCTTTGCCAAAAGAAAAATGTATTAAAATGCCGAAAAAAGCATCTAATATATTGAAAGATGTTGCAAATGATAACGTCATTGAAATTCCTTTATATGGCAAAATTGCTTGCGGTACGCCTATTGAAGCCGTTCGTAATCCCGATACGATTAACGTGCCCTCTCAAATGATGGGTAGCGGTGAACATTATGCCTTAACGGTTGAAGGCGATTCCATGAAAGACATCGGTATTATTGATGGTGATACCGTTATTATTAAACGAACACAGCATGTACCGAACGGTACTGTTGTCGTTGCCTTGGTCGATGGTTATGAAGTAACATTAAAGCGCATTCAGGTTAACGGTAATCGCGTGTTACTGATTCCCGAAAACAATGAATATGAAATTCGCACATTGGATTCCAGTCGTGTTGAAATACAAGGACAGTTGGTCGGATTAATGCGACAATATCATTAAAATATGTTATTGTAATAATTTAAAAACATAAAACAATTAACTGTAATAAAATGATTTTTCATTTTAAAATTTCTTTTTTGTATTTTTAAAAAAATTTAAAACAAAAACAATTCGATACCGAAAAATTTTATGAAATGTTTATCCTTTAAATCGATACATTATAAAAAAATGAAACTCAAATACCTTTTTTCGTTGATTTTATCAAATAATTTACATACAATACAAATCAATTAAATCGTCAGCGTGTAAGGAGTTTTTATGACAAAATATATTTTTATTCTCGGCGGTGTCGTTTCTTCTTTGGGAAAGGGAATTGCTTCCGCCGCTATCGGATCATTGTTAAAATCTCGCGGCTATTCCGTCAGAATGCGGAAAATGGATCCGTATTTAAACATCGATCCGGGCACTATGTCCCCTTATCAACACGGAGAAGTCTTTGTTACTCATGACGGCGCCGAAACCGACTTGGATTTAGGCCATTACGAGCGTTTTGCCGATGTAAATTGCCACAAAACGGACAGCATTTCCGGAGGAAGAATTTATTATAACGTTATTCAAAAAGAACGTCGCGGTGATTATTTAGGCGCAACCGTTCAAGCTATTCCACACGTTACAAATGAAATAAAAGATTTTATTAAATCAGACTTACATAATGAAGATTTTGTCTTATATGAAATTGGCGGAACGGTCGGTGATATTGAAGGAACACTCATGCTGGAGGGCATTCGACAATTTGCGAACGATGTCGGACGTGATAACGTATTGTTTATTTTCTTGACACTTTTACCTTTTATCGAAACAGCAGGCGAATTAAAAACGAAACCGACGCAACATGCCGTTAAAACACTTTTGGAAGCCGGTATTCAGGCTGATATTTTGCTATGCCGTTCCAAAATACCGCTCGGCGAATCGGAACGACGGAAACTCGGTCTGTTTTGCAATATCAGTGCCGACAACGTTGTTGCAGCTTTAGATGTCGATAACATTTATAAAGTACCGCTTGCCTATCATCAAGAGGGGTTGGATGTGCAGGTGTTAAAACATTTTCATTTGTATGATCAAGCGCGCGAACCGGATATAACAAAATGGCAGAATATTGTTAAAATCAGTGAAAATTATGAAAAAGAAACAAAAATTGCCGTCGTGGGTAAATATTGCGGATTATTGGAAGCTTATAAATCTTTAAGCGAAGCTTTAACACACGCCGGTATCGCCAATAAGGCAAAAGTGAAAGTCACATGGATTGAATCAGATGAATTGGAATCACTGACAAACGAACAGTTGCATGATAAATTAAAATACTTTGACGGTATTTTGGTACCGGGCGGATTTGGCGCACGCGGTATTCAAGGTAAAATTCGCGCTATTCAATATGCCCGTGAACATAAAATTCCTTTCTTCGGCATTTGTTTGGGCATGCAAACAGCCGTTATTGAAGCAGCTCGGCACTTGCTCGGCATTGAAGATGCTTCCTCTGCCGAATTCGGCGGTAAATGTACACCGATTATTTCTAAAATGACGGTTTGGGAAAAAGACGGTGTACAACATATTCGTCCGGATAACGGTGATTTAGGCGGCACCATGCGACTGGGCGCTTATCCGTGTGTTATTAAAGAAGGCACCTTGGCCCATCGCATTTATGAAAAAACATTAATTGAAGAACGGCATCGCCATCGGTATGAAATGGATATTGCCTATAAAGATAAATTGGAAGAAAAAGGCGTAATTGTATCCGGTTTATCGCCCGACGGGTTGCTTCCTGAAATTATTGAAATTCCGGCGCATCCGTTCTTTATAGCCGTTCAATTTCACCCTGAATTTACCTCTCGTCCCGGAAACCCGAATCCCGTTTTTAAAGCCTTTATTGCAGCGGCCTTAAAATCGGATCAATTATTTGAATGATTTAGCGAATTGTTTTGGCAAACTTACCTAAAACAACATTAACCATTGACGGTTCCGAACCGTTAAAAAAGGCGCGTGTCATATCAACGTATTCGTTGATGATTATAGCTGTCGGCAAATCTTGATTCACATAAAATTCAGCAACCGCAACTCTTAAAATGCATTTTAAAACAAGTTCTAATCGATCATAATCTGTTTTTTCACTGATAATGGATCGCAAAATATTTTCAATATTTTCCTGTGCGGTTGCCGCTTCTTGCGTTAAAGATTTAAAAAGCCCCATATCGGCTTTATCCAACACAACTTCTTCTTCCTGATTATTTATTTCTCTTAATACTTTACCGCCCGTTTCACCGGTCGTGAAGCGAAAAATTACCTTATCCCAATTTTCACCGGTTTGCTCGTGAGCATAAACTGCTTGAACCGCCATTAATCTGGCATTGACGTATTTTTGTACCTTTTCCATTTATTTATCCTTTACTAAACTTGCCGCAAACTCATTAAAATCTTCCATGGAGCTGAAATTTTTATAAACGGAAGCATATCTTAAATAAGCAATTTTGTCAACAACAAGTAGATGTTCCAAAACCAATTCGCCGATATGTGAAGATTGAATTTCCGTTTCATTCAATTTTTCCAACTGATTGACAATTTCATCAACGATATGATTGATTTTTTCCGTATCAATATCACGTTTGCCGATAGCCAATAAAATCGAGCGATAGAGTTTTTCTCGTTCAAAAGGAACCCGTACATCGTTTTTCTTAACAACAATCAAGTCTTTACTTTGAATGTATTCATATGTCGTAAAGCGACCGTTACACTTCGGGCATTGTCGCCGCCGTCTGATTGATGAAAAATCATCACTCGGACGCGAGTCCTTAACCTGACTTTCAACACACCCGCAAAAAGGACATCTCATTTTTTCCCCTACTCTTTAATTTTTATAAATTTTAAAGGCCTCACATAAGGCTTTAACTTCTTCCCGCGTTTCGGACAGAACAGTTTCGATATCGGCATTATGTATTGAGAGCGCATTTAAAACACGCACAATTAATTCTGAAATTTTTGCAAACTCTTTTTCTTGAAAGCCGCGCGTGGTTCCAGCGGGCGTACCAATTCTTAAACCGGATGTAATTGTCGGTTTTTGCGGATCATTCGGCACACAATTTTTATTGCAAATAATATGCGCTTTTGATAAAGCATCGCAGGCTTCTTTTCCCGTGATGCCCTGTTTTCTTAAATCAAGCAAGAGAAGGTGCGTATCCGTACCGTTTGAAACCAAATTATATCCTGCCTTTTTAAAAGCTTCTTCCATCACTTTGGCATTTTTAACAATTTGCTTGGCATAAAGCGCAAAAGAAGGGGCAAGTGCTTCTTTAAAAGCAACGGCTTTTCCGGCAATTACATGCATGAGCGGCCCTCCTTGTAATCCCGGAAATACAGCAGAATTGATTTTTTTGGCAATGGTTTCATTGTTCGTTAAAATCAAACCGCCCCGCGGACCGCGCAACGTTTTATGCGTTGTTGATGTTACCACATCGGCAAAAGGAACGGGGCTATGGCAAACACCGCCGGCAACCAATCCGGCAAAATGCGCCATATCAACCATAAAGTAAGCGCCATTCTTTTCGGCAATTTTGCGAAAACCGGCAAAATCAATCTCGCGGGCATAAGCCGATCCGCCGGCAATAATCAGTTTCGGCCGATATTGAACGGCCAACCGTTCTACCTCTTCTAAATCAATCAATCCCGTTTGCGGATTAACGCCGTATGCATAACTTTGATAATATTTGCCCGAGGAAGAAACTTTGGAGCCGTGTGTTAAATGTCCGCCGGAGTCTAATCCCATGCCTAAAATCACATCACCCGGCTGCAATAAAGCCATATAAACAGCGGCATTGGCTTGAGATCCCGAATGCGGCTGCACATTGGCATAAGCAACGCCGAATAATTTTTTCGCCCGCTCGATTGCCAAATTTTCAATTTGATCAACCCATTCACAGCCGTCATAATAGCGATGAGCGGGGTATCCTTCGGCATATTTGTTTGTTAAAACGGAACCGACCGCCTGCAACACCGCTTTTGAAACAATATTTTCGGAAGCAATTAACTCAATGTGATTTTGCTGACGCGTTAATTCATTTTGAATGAGAGAAAAAATTTCTTCATCTTCCTGTTCAAGAGATTGCGTAAAAAAAGCATTATTCGAAATCATGAGGCATCCTTTCCAACTTATTGACACGCACGACATGACGTCCGCCCTCAAACGGTGTTGATAAAAACACCTTCGCGGCTTCAACAGCCGTATTTTCGTCAATAAACCGACCGCCGAAAATAAGAACATTTGCATTGTTATGTTCACGCGCCAACCGTGCCAGTTCCGGGGAAGAAACCAAAGCACCGCGAATAAAATCATATCGATTAACGGCAATGCTCATACCGATACCCGAGCCGCACACCAAAATACCGTATTGCGCTTCGCCGTGATGAATACCGCGCGCCACTTTCATAGCAAGATCCGGATAATCAACCGGTATGTTCGGATCATTCGTACCGTAATTAAAAACTTCAACTCCCGCCTTGGTTAAATAATCGCGCAGAGCTTCTTTTAACGGACACCCTGCATGATCGGCAGCCATAATAACAGTTTTTACTTGCATTTTACACCTTTTTCCTTTATAACAAAACGCATGATAGGTAATCATAATCAAAATTTAAGCAAAAAACAAGCTTTTTTATCTCTTGATGCGAAAATTCTTTCAAAAATGAACGGTCGCGTGATGGGAATTGACTACGGAACGGTGCGCATCGGCATTGCTTTATCCGATTCGGAAAAAAAAATTGCAACGCCGTTTAAAATCATTCACAAACTGAAAGAAATAGACGATTTAATACCTTCCAAAAACATTTGTGCTTTTGTGGTGGGGCTTCCGTTACAAACCGACGGACAAGAAGGCAAAATTGCCGAATTAACCCGTCTGTTTTGTGCCAGATTGATTGAAAAATACGCCCTGCCCGTTGTTTTGATTGATGAACGATATACCTCAAAGTTTGCGGCGGAATATATGACGGGGCATTTTGTTCGCGAGCAAAAACAAAAACAAACGCTTGATGCCGTTGCGGCAGCGCGCATTTTGCAGAAAGCTTTAGACAAAGCCGATGAAAAATAAAATCGTTTTGAAAAAACATATTAATTTTATTTAATTCTTTGTTCGTTTAAAACACGACCGGGTATAATTTTTAACAGTTAATATATTTTTTGTCATTTTTTTCTTGACAAATTTATAAATGTAAGATATAATGCCTCACATAGATTTAATTTTTAAAAACGGAGGCAAAAATGACTGAAAAATCAACAAATGAACAAAACAATTATCAAATTATGGCAGATGATTTTATCATTGATTTGAAAGAGAAAAAGGTTTCAGCTCGTCGATATGATGAGAATGAGGAGTATGAATATCAATGCAAAGAAGAAGCTGATATACATTTTTGGCCGGCTTCATACGATGTTAACCGCTCTTCTTTTCCCCGCTACATTAAGGATTCTTTTCCCAAGGTTCTAAATGCTGAAATTAAAGGGAAAGAACTCAAACTGAAACATGATGATGACGACAATCATTATCTGTTTGCCGATAACGTGCAAATTATGAAAATCAATGATAGACACAAAATTACGAAGCTTTGTTTACCAACCACAAAGGAAATTCCGGATTATTTTTTGGCACATAACATACTGTTAGAAAAGTTGTCGATGCCGAATGTGCAAAGTATCGGTGCAGGATTCTTATATAATAATATACGTTTATCGGAATTCAATGCCCCGAAATTAGAAATTATCGGCGATGGCTGTTTAAGATGGAATCAATGGTTGGAAGAAATAGATCTTCCGTCTGTTCGTGAGATTGGAGATTACTTTGTATGCGGCAACTCAAGATACTGCGCATCAGTCAATCTGCCGAATGTGCGCACAGTCGGTAAAGGGTTCATAACTTGCAGTCACGTCCTAACGGAATTGAATGCCCCGAAATTAGAAATTATCGGTGATGACTTTTTAGGGCATAACGGAGCATTGAAAAAAATAGATCTTCCATCGGCTCGTCAGATTGGAAACAAATTTTTAGAATACAATAATGAATGTGCATCCGTCAACCTGCCGAATGTACGCACGATTGGGTGTAGATTCCTGTTTGAAAATCAATCGTTAACGAAATTAAATTTACCGGAATTAGAAATTATGGGTGATGACTTTTTAGGGCGTAATCTTCATTCATTCCTAGAATTAAACGCACCGAAACTAAAAATAATTGGTGATTACTGTTTAAATTATAATGACACGTTAAAAAAGTTAGATCTTCCGTCTGTTCGTGAGATTGGGATGGACTTTTTAGCTGTGAATGATGATTGCACCTCCGTTAATCTGCCGAATGTGCAGAAGATTGGACGTCTCTTTTTAACCTATAATAAAAAATGTACTTCCATTAATCTTCCGAAGGTGGAAGAGATTGGAAGTCACTTTTTAGGAAGGAATGAACATTTTGCCAATCTTTCTGCACAGAGTGCACGGGAAATGAGCGGTAGAGTTATAGCTACCAACAGAGTCACTCAACATATACAGCAAAATCAAAATGAACGCTCATAAAAAGTGGGGAAAGAAAAAAATCAAGTTTAAAAGTCAATAAAAAGCACTTTTAAAGTTATAATTTAAAATAAAAATACAACAACTTGAAAATAATAAATATTTTCGCTGTTGTATTTTTTATAAATAAGCAAATTTTTCCTTTCATTTCGGTATTATATTATAAAAATATTTTTAGTCAATTTTTTTCTTGACTGAAACGAAAAAATAAGATATAATGCTTTAAAAATGAGCTCAAAAGGGACGGGAAATGGGTGAAAAATCGGTCTATGCACAAATTAAAAAGCAAAACGGGGAAGCCTTTGCGCAAGAAATACGGCGTTTTCACAACGGTATTTTTGAATTGCCGAATTTAAAAAATATCGTCAAATATGCCGGTCGTAATGCCAAACCCATTTTGGAGTATTTATTGTTTTTAAAACAAAAATCGGAAAAAGGTAACACCATAACAAGTATTCCGTCGAAAAATCCGATTGAACTGTTGGAAAAAGCCGGCTATAAAGCTTATGTTGCCGATACGTTTAAAAAACAAAACGCCATTCGTAAATATTTTGCTGAGGATGAAGAACTATGTACGTTTGATGATCCCCACCGTTTTCAAAAATATTATATCATTAATGCCGTAAAGGAAAATGTTGATCAAATCAAAAGAGAAAATTTTTTGCATCCCAAACGCGAAGATGAATACGGCACAAGTGTGCTTTCTATTCAAATTTCAAAACTGAGTGGAGCTCTTTCCATTAAAAACCGCTATAATCACACCGTACAAAATCCGGACAATACATTTAATTCAAACCCCGATAAAATTATTCCGGGGTTAAGCAAAGCATTGGAACATTATTTTAACATCTTGATGCACCCCGAAGATGCTTTAGACCTGCCCGATAATTACATTGTACTGAATAATCAAGTTATTCATTATATCGAAGAACGGGAGGGCGTTTATTTCGGTGACCATTATTATGTGAAAGACGATATTCTTCACGAACTGAATCAAGATTATCAAATTAGAGCAGATAACTTTATAATTGACTTAAAAAATAAGGAGATTTCTTCGCCTTTACCTTATACCCATGATTCTTTTTCTGATGTTTTAAATGCTGAAATTAAAGGGAAAAAACTTGCTTTAACTTGCGATGATGAAAATAATCATTATTTATTTGCCGATAATGTTCAAATTATGAAAATCAATGCCAAACACGAAATGACAGAGCTTTGTTTGCCGACCGCAAAGGAAATTCCGGAATATTTTTTGATGAATAACAAAGTATTAGAAAAGTTTTCGGCACATAACGCACTGTATATCAATGATAATTTTTTATATAACAATAAAAAATGTCATTCACTCTATTTACCGAAGGTGCTTGAAATCGGGGATCATTTTTTAGAAGACACTACAAAATTAAGCGGTTTAGATCTTCCGTCCGTTCAGGAAATTGGAGATAACTTTTTATATGAGAATGAAAATTGCACTTCTTTAAATCTTCCGAATGTGCAAATAATCGGATGTCATTTCTTAAACTATAATCATTTATTAAAAGAATTGAATGCGCCGAAACTAGAAATTATCGGTGATGACTTTCTAAAACATAATCAATATTTGGAAAAAATAGATCTTCCGTCTGTTCGTAAGATTGGAAATAACTTTTTATATGAGAATGAAAATTGCACTTCTGTCAATCTGCCGAATACAGAAGTGATTGGAAACGGATTCTTACATGAAAATGAATTATTAACAGAATTGAATGCACCGAAATTAGAAAAAATCGGAGATGAGTCTTTATACTACAATCAAAATTGTACTTCTTTGAATATTCCGAATAACTGTATTATCGGTGAAGATTTTTTGTACAGTAATTCTTTGAAAAATATGTTAATACCGGATAAAATCAAGATAGCTTCTTTAAAATTTGATAAAAATTCAAAGAATAGTTTATCTTTCTTATATATTCTTCGTTCTCTTTATGATTTTGCGCAAGCAAAAAGGCGTTCTATAAGAAATTGTTTTTTGCGACGCAATCAAAATGAACGCTCATAAAAAGGGGGTTAAAGAATAAAAAAATGAGTGAAAAATCGGTATATGATCAAATTAAAAAGCAAAACGGGGAAGCCTTTGCGCAAGAAATACGGCGTTTTCACAACGGTATTTTTGAATTACCTAATTTAAAAAACGTTGTGAAATACGCCGGTCGCGATGCCAAGCCCATTTTAGATTATTTGTTGTTTTTAAAACAAAAATCGGAAAATAGAAACACAACTGTGGAGATTTTGGCTGAAGATCCCTTTGAATTATTGGAAAAAGCGGGTTATAATGCTTACGTTGCCGATACGTTTAAAAAACAAAACGCCATTCGCAAATATTTCGCAAAAGGTGAAGAACTATGTACGTTTCATGATGCCAAACGTTTTCAAAAATACTATATTATCAATGCCATAAAGAAAAATGTTGATCAAATTAAACGGGAAAACTTTAAGCACCCGAAAAGAGAAGATGAATACGGCACAAGCGTGATCTCCATTCAAATTTCAAAACGGAGGGGAACTGTTTCCATTAAAAACCGCTATAATCACACGGTTAATAATCCGGATAACACATTTAATTCAAACCCCGATAACATTATTCCCGGGTTAAGAAAGGCATTAGAACATTATTTTAACATCCGTTTTACACATTCACATGCTCTTGACCTGCCCGATAATTATATTATGCTAAATAATCAACTTATTCATTATACCGCAGAATGGCAGGGCTTTTATTTCGGTGACTATTATTATGTGAAAGACGACGTTCTTCACGAACTGAATCAAGATTATCAAATTATGGCGGATAATTCTATAATTGACTTAAAAAATAAAAAAGTTTTCTCGCCTTTATCTTATCTCAATGATTCTTTTCCCGAAGTTTTAAATGCCGAACTTCAAGGAAAAAAACTCACTTTAACACGCGATAAAGAAAATAATCATTATTTATTTGCCGATAACGTGCAACTTATGAAAATCAATTCAAAACACAAAATAACGGAGCTTTATTTACCAACCACAAAGGAAATTCCCGATTGGTGTTTAATGTATAACAAAACATTAGAAAAGTTTTCGGCACCTAACGTGTTGTATATCAATGATAAGTTTTTATATCACAACAAAGAATGTCATTCACTCTATTTACCGAAGGTTCTTGTAATTGGGAATTCTTGTTTACACGACAATACAAAATTAAGCGGTTTAGATCTTCCGTCCGTTCAGGAAATTGGAAATTTCTTTTTATATTGGAATGAAAATTGCACTTTTGTCAATCTGCCGAATGTGCAAATAATCGGATGTGATTTCTTAAACTGTAATCATTTATTAAAAGAATTGAATGTGCCGAAATTAGAAATTATCGGTAATGGCTTTTTAGAGCATAATGAAAAAATGGAAAAAATAGATCTTCCATCGGCTCATCAGATTTGGAACCGCTTTTTATATCATAATGAAATTTGCACTTCCGTCAATCTTCCGAATGTGCAAACAATCGAAGCTTCTTTTTTAAACAGTAATAAGGCATTGGAAAAAATAGATCTTCCATCTGTTCAGCGGATTGGGGACCGCTTTTTATATCATAATGAAATTTGCACTTCTGTTAATCTTCCGAATGTGCAAACAATCGGAAATTGTTTTTTATACAATCATAAGGCATTGGAAAAAATAGCTCTTCCATCTGTTCAGAGAATTGGAGACGACTTTTTATATGAGAATGAAAATTGCACTTCTGTCAATCTTCCGAATGTGCAAAAGATTGGACGTCTCTTTTTAGAGGATAATAAAAAATTCGTCAATCTTTCTATAAAACAGCTACGCGAGCAGCTACACGAAATGATGACTGCTAAAATGGAACGTTTAAATCGTTGGGATCCATTTTTGTTTCCCTATGTACGACGCAATCAAAATGAACGCTCATAAAAAGGGGGGTAAAGAATAAAAAAATGGGTGAAAAATCGGTTTATGATCAAATTAAAAAGCAAAACGGTGAAGCTTTTGCGCAAAAAATTCGCGCATTTGACAGCACTTTGTTTGATATTCCCGATTTAGTGCATATTTTAAAATATGCAGGCGCTTATCCGGAGGAAATTTTTGATTACTTGCTTTCTTTAAAACCCAAACCGGAAAATGCAATTCAAAATGTTTATAAAAATCCCTTAAAGCTTTTGGAAAAAGCGGGTTATAATGCTTATGTTGCCGACACGCTTCAAAAACAAAACGCCATTCGCAAATATTTCGCGAAAGGTGAAGAACTGTGCACGTTTCATGACGCCAAACGTTTTCAAAAATACTATATCATTAATGCTGTTAAGAAAAACGTTTCTCAAATCAAAAGAGAAAATTTTCCCCATCCGGACAGACAAGATGAATACGGCACAAGCGTGATTTCCATTCAAATTTTAAAAACAGGCGGCCTTATTTCCATTAAAAACAGGTATAATCATACCGTTCAAAATCCGGATAATACGTTTAATTCAAATCCGGACAACATTATCGAGGGGTTAAGCGGCGCATTAAAACATTATTTTAAAACCGATTTTACGCATCCCGAAAATGCTTTCGACCTGCCCGATAATTACATGATTCTGAATAATCAAATTATTGCTTATAATGATGAAATTTCAAACGTTTATTACGGCAATGACTATTATGTGAAAGACGGCGTGATTCATGAACTCAATCGTGACTATCAACTTATGGCCGAAAATTTTATTATTGATTTAAAAAACAAAACAATTTCTACCCCTTCCCGAATGCACGATCCTTTTCCCGATGTTTTAAATGCCGAAATTCAAGGAAAAAAACTCACCTTAACACGCGATAAAGAAAATAATCATTATCTGTTTGCCGATAATGTGCAAATTATCAAAATCAATGCTCGTCATGAAATTGTGGAAATTCATTTACCGGAAACAAAGGAAATACCTGATTTCTTTTTAAAATTCAATTATTATTTAGAAAAATTCTCGGCACCGAAAGTCTTGTCAATCGGTAATAATTTTTTATATGACAACAGAAGATGTGCCTCTTTAAAAATTCCGAATATTCGCGTCATCGGATCCGATTTTTTAAGAAACAACACGGCATTAAGTACTTTTTCCGCCCCATATTTGGAAAAAGTCGGTGATTGGTTTTTATATTTGAATGAAAAACTTAAAAGACTTCATACACCCAAACTCATTCAAAAAGGTGACTGGTTTTTGTTTCACCTTCCGCAAAACAATCCCAACAAATCCTTTTCCTTGAGAGGCAAAGAAAGAGAATAAAAAAACGGGATTTTTTTCAAAACCCCGTTATATGATAAAAAAACTTTTTTTTCTTACCTTAATTTAATATGAAGCTCGCGCAATTGCTTTTCGGTCACTTCCGCCGGTGCTTTCATTAATAAATCAAGCCCTTGTTGCGTCATCGGGAAAGCAATGACCTCGCGAATATATGTTTCATCGGTAAGCAACATAACCAGACGATCAATACCGAAAGCACATCCGCCGTGCGGCGGTGCACCGAACTTAAAGGCGTTCAACATACCGGCAAACTTTTGTTCTACCACTTCCGGACCGTATCCGGCAATTTCAAAAGCTTTGTACATAATATCCGGACGATGATTGCGAATGGCACCCGATAAAATTTCATATCCGTTGCAAACCATATCAAACTGATAGGCATAGATTTCCAGCGGATTTTTATTTAACAAAGCTTCCATTTCCCCTTGGGGCATTGAAAACGGATTGTGCGAAAACTCAATGGCACCTGTTTCTTCATTTCTTTCATAGAACGGAAAATCGGTAATCCAACAAAAGTCAAACCGCGTTTTGTCAATCAAACCCAGTTCCTCACCCAGAAGCGTACGCACCTGTCCGGCAAATTTAGCCGTCGCCTCACCTTTGCCGCAAATGAAAAACACACTGTCACCCTTTTGGGCACCTGTTTGTGCCGTTAGGCGCGATAAGCGATCTGCATCTAAATTTTTGGCAATCGGCCCTTTAGCGCCCTCTTCTGCTAAGGTATAATACCCTAATCCGCCCATACCGGCTTCAACGGCAAACCCGTTCATTTTGTCAAACCAACTGCGCGGTTTAGAAGCCGTTCCCGGTGTTCTGACGGCACGAACAAAGCCGCCGTTCGCCACCTGATTGGCAAACAGTGCGAAAGAGGAGCCGGCAAAAATATCCGATACATCTTCAATAATCAACGGATTTCTTAAATCGGGCTTATCCGTTCCGTATTTTACCATTGATTCTTTATAAGGAATTTGTCGAAACGGTGCAGGTGATACCGTACTTTGAGGCGCAAACTCAACAAATAAATCATGGATAATCGGTTCCACCGTTGCAAAAATTTCATCTTGCGTTACAAACGACATTTCAATATCAAGCTGATAAAATTCGCCCGGAGACCGATCGGCACGCGCATCTTCATCACGGAAACACGGCGCGATTTGAAAATATCTGTCAAAACCAGACACCATTAACAACTGTTTAAACTGTTGCGGAGCTTGCGGTAAAGCATAAAACTTACCGGCATGCAAACGGGACGGGACTAAAAAGTCTCGTGCTCCTTCGGGAGAGGAAGAAGTTAAAATCGGTGTTTGAAATTCATTAAATCCGGCTGCCCACATTTTTTGCCGAATGGCTTTAATAAAATTGTTTCGAAGTAAAATATTGGCATGCGGTTTATCCCGACGTAAATCTAAGAAACGATATGTTAAGCGTTGTTCTTCCGATAAATCTTCACTGTTAGCCACTACTTGAATGGGCAAAACTTCGGCTTCAGATAAAATTTCGGCATTTAAAACCTGCACTTCAATTTCACCGGTCGGCATTTTAGGATTCACGGTTTCTTTTGTTCTTAAAACTACCGTCCCGTCAATACGCACAACCGATTCCGGTCGCGCTTTTTCAAGTAAGTGAAACGATGGAGCAGCCGTATCCAACACACATTGAGTAATGCCGTAATTATCTCGTAAATCAACGAAAAGTAAATTTCCGTGATCGCGTTTGCGATGAATCCAGCCCGATAAACGAACCTGTTTACCCTGATCTGCCGCCCGTAAAGCGCCGCATGTGTGTGTCCGATACTGATGCATTGAAAAACTCCTTTTTTGACACTGTTTTAATAAATTCGGTATGTAAATTACAACCATTCGTAAAAAAATGCAAGAATTATATGCAAAATAATCGTTATTTTTTTAAGCCAGACCGATTAACGTTAATGAGCGATGCCATAACTGCACATAATAAGCTGCCATACCAAGCCAACCTTTTTGTAAATAAGCAAAAAGCATACCGTAAATAAGTAAATTGGAACCTGGAATAAAGCATATGCTGAAAATGGGACCTGCTACTTCAAAATCGGTTTGTTTCGGATGAATTTCAAAAAGCGTGACGATAAAATGATAACCGATAAAAATACCGAATAAAATTAAATGATAATCAGGTAATTTTCCGTAAATGGCCACATAACCGACAAGTCCCGCCATCAATACAAATGTAAATGTCGGAAAAAAATAAGGCGCCAAAGCAATCAACCAATTGCCTTTTCCGACAAAAGAAAATGAACCGCCGACATCTTGATTAATATCCAGCCCTTTCGGCTTATGCAACGTTAACACGGCAAACAACATATGCGTTAATTCATGCTCCACGATGGCAAAAAACGAGCCGGAAAGACTGGGCATAATCAAAAAGAAAATAACAACCGCCGCAAACGGTAAAAAGAAATTCAGTAAATATTGCATGTTCATCATTTTTTTTATGAGCATGCAATCCAACTGAAAAGCAGGAACAATAACCAACAGCATTAAAATGCCGACAGGCCACTTTAAAAAATCAATCACGCGATCGATTATCAATGAAATTTTATTCATATGTCACCTTTTCTCTAACAATATACAATTTTCCGACAACACCCGTATCAAAGGTGCCTAATATTAATGATTTTTGATCTTTTTCAGGGATCAGATAAAGCTGAAGCGGAGAATGAACATCTTCGTTTATACGTTTGAAAAACCATCCTTTTTTCTTTCCGCTTAATATTTTAATTCTGACAGACCAATTCTCTGCTTTTCCGCTTAACTTCTCATAAACGGAAGATAAATCTTTTTCACCACCGTACAAAAGTTGAATTTCCATATCTCGTTTACCGTCACTGACCAAAACAGAATGTGTCTTTTTCTCTTTTAATCTCATCAAATGCAGCAACAATGACTGATAATCCAAATATCCTTTTTTATTTTGAAAATTAGGTCTGATTGATTCAATGGTTTTGCCATCTTTCATTTTCATTGAAGAATCAAGAATTGTTAAAGTATCCCCTTCAATTTTTCCTTTTGTTTCAAACACGGTTTGGGCATGAACAAATACAGCCAACAACCCTTTGGCAACAGCTGAAGTTTCAAGATGATAATCCTTTTCCGTTAAATTCATATTGATATAACCGCTTAACAACGGTATATTTAAGCCTTCTGCCCGATATACGGCATTTATGCTTTCAGCATTGACGGAAGATGTCCATACGAAAAAAAAGCAAAAGACATAAAAAAATATTTTCATTTTCTCTCCTTTTTGGTTATACTATAATCAATCTTTATTTATATTGCAAAGGATATTTAAATGGAACGGGAATTTTTTTATCTTTTATCGGGAATTTTAGGCATTTTCGGCATAATTCTGATTGTTTTGATTGTTAAAATCATTCAAATGGGAAATGAAAAGAAAAATGTTTCATTGGAATTGGAGCGACTGGAAAGAATGAATCGTTCCGATTCGGCACAGCTGCGGCAAGAATTGGGCGATTCTCTGTTACGCTTTAATGATTCGGTTCGCAAGAGTTTGGAAGAACGATTAGACGTTATGCGCAACGAAAACACTACACAACTTAATCAAATGCGTTCAACGGTTGATGAAAAATTGCAAGACACACTTCAAAAACGCATCACAGAATCGTTTTCATTGGTATCGGAACGGTTGGAAAAAGTGCATCGCGAATTGGGCGAAATGCAATCATTAGCGTCTGATGTGGGGGGATTAAAACGGGTATTAAGCAATGTCAAAACACGCGGTACATGGGGAGAAGTCCAACTGGGCGCATTGTTAGAACAAATGCTTGCACCCGATCAGTTTGTTAAAAACGCGCATATTAAAGAAAACGTGCAGGAAGTGGTGGAATATGCCGTTAAACTGCCGGACGGCAATGTGTTAATTCCCATCGATTCCAAATTTCCGATTGAAGATTATGAACGCTTGATAACAGCCTCTGAAAACAATGATACAATCGGTATTGAAACGGCAACAAATGACCTGGAGCGCCGTATTCGATTAGAAGCCAAACGCATTGCCGATAAGTACATTTATCCGCCCGTAACAACCGATTTCGCCATTATGTTTTTGCCGACCGAAGGGCTTTATGCCGAAATTATGCGCAAAAGCGGACTGGCTGCCGAAATTCAAAGCAAATATCGCATCAGTGTTGCCGGTCCGAGTACGCTCGGTGCTTTTTTAAACTCTTTGCAGATGGGTTTTCGCACGCTGGCAATTCAAAAGCGTTCCGGCGAAGTATGGCGTTTGTTGAATGAAACAAAAACGGAATTCGGTAAATATGCCGACTGGACGGATAAAATTCGCAAAAACATTGAAGCAGCCTTAAAAGTGGTTGATGAAGCTCAAACACGCACGCGAGCCGTCAATCGAAAACTTGATAAAATTGATACGATTGATGAGTTTAAAGCTCCGGTGGAAAAGATTTCTTCCGGCGCCGTACCGGAAGAGCTTTCCGCTCCCGTTTTAACGGACAGATTGATATAAATTTCGGCTTATTGATAAAAAAGCCCTTGCAATTTTTAAAAAGACATGATATAGTTATAAGCATCATTGGGATATCGTCTAATGGTAGGACAGCGGATTCTGATTCCGTCAGTCTTGGTTCGAATCCAGGTATCCCAGCCATAAAAAAACCGCTCGTTTCAAAGAGCGGCTTTTTTATACTTAAAAGGCGTTTACGGTTACGCCCGTAAATTTTGCTTCATAACCGATTGATGCGGCTTTACCAAATGTCCTTTCATAACCGTTTGTGCCTTTAAAAAAGCATTTTCAAACATTTTTAAAAGCAGAATATAAAAAAAAAGAACGGGCGGCGTGGAAACGTCGCCCGAACTTGGGTTGTTACAAGAAGAAATTAAAAGTGATATGTCGCT
>CANPXT010000014.1 GCA_947586835.1 uncultured Alphaproteobacteria bacterium | reverse complement strand
GTGCTTGCAACCCCATCACATGCAGAACGAATGACGATTGTGCCGAGGGTTATTATTGTGTGAGCGATGATTGCAGCGGCTCATGTAATAATGCCTATACTCAGATAACGGAAGAAAAAAATTGTAAAACATACCAGTGTAAAATTATAGAGTCACCTTCAGTAAAGACAGTCAATTCAACCCCATTTTTCTTAGGACCCGATGTAAATTGGTGGAGTGCCGACAGATATTGCAAAGCGCTGGGCGCACAAAAGAAAGGAAGCGGAAGGCTTGTGAGTATAGAGGAGTTAGGGTGTAGTAATACTTCTTCTGGTGGTGTTCCATACTGTAATAACAACAGTGAGATATGGAGCGGATTGTATGGTTGGACCCAATGGATATGGGCAAGTACGTCAATGTCAAATTATACAAATAGCTGTTATAAGTTTTCTACAAGGCTTGATGCACCTGAAAAAATTGTTCACGTCACACCTCTCACTCCAATCAACGGTTATACTACGAAAGCTTTATGTGTTATCGAGTGCCCAAGCGATAAACCATTTTGGGATGGTAGTCAATGTGTAAGTACTCCGGATTTCGATTTCTCTGAATGTGAAAACACTATCACGTATGAGCCGAAGGCGGGTTGCGAATGGACAGGTTGGACAGATACCGATAAGATGGATCAAGATAAAGATGGCGGCGATGTTGAACCGGTTCAGGGTTTATGTCAAACCGGTTGGATTGAGGCTGTTCAAGCCAGGGCGAGCATGTTCCCCTCTATGTCGCTTAGGGATTTATCAGCATTAAATAATAGTCAACATATAGGACAAATGTTTACATGTAATAAAAAAGTTGGTTTTATTTGCCGCAATAAAGATATAAAACCGGGCGGAAGACCATATCCGATGCCGTATTGCTTGAATTACGAAATCAGGGCGTTATGCTGTGGTCTTTCGACAGCACAGGGATTACCGACAACAACCACGACAACGGGAACACCGACGCCGGAAACAACCACGACGACACCGGAAACAACCACAACATGGACAACGCCGACGCCAACGACAACGACGACATGGATAACGCCGACGCCAACGCCAAGTACTCCGACGCCGACAACACCGATATGGACAACGGCGATATGGACAACGCCGGAAACAACAGCGAGATGGACAACACCGAGTACACCGACGCCGTCAACACCGACATCGACGACATCGTGGTAAATCAGGTTTGTTCTGCCGTTAACACGCTATCCATGTAAAATGGTATAGAAAAAACATTTCGTCTCGACAGAATAACCGTACATCTGTGACGATTATAACGGCGATAACAAAACAAATTGCGCACTATATGAGTAAAGCGGAAAACAAAAACAATTTTACTTTCGCTTTGCGTGACTCCTTTTTCGCTTTTAACATTTGTAAAGAGTGCTTGACAATTGAATTTATAAACGTATAATAAAAATATCTCGATAAATATAAGGAGGTGTCAATGCGTAAATCATGTTCCGTCATAACCGGATTATCAATTGTTGCCGCTTTGTCCGGATGCGTTTCCGCTCATCGGGAAAAATTGCCTGAACCAAATGCACCCGCAGAAAAAATACAACAAAATTCCGTGGATATGCCTATTCCCGATGTTATTTCCATCAATCGTATTATTTCTTTTGTTATGAATGAGCCGAAAATTGTTTCAAAACAAATACCCTTTCGAACCATAATATCGAACGAAAAACTGAATGAACGGGCATAAAGCAAAATTCAAAACAATATAACAAAATTGTTGACAAATAAATAAAAACTCGATATAATATAAAGTCAGAAAACAAAACAGTGTTTCATAAAGAATTATGAACAGTATGAGATACTTTTATTGTGCTTGTTGAAGTGTTTTTTGTGAATGAGGCCTTTAAAATGAAACAATTAAAAACATGTAATACGTTGCTTGCTTTGAGTGCTTGTGCAGTTGCTTTCGAGTTATCGGGATGCACTCATCCTCAAAATCAATTTCCGAAAGTACCGCTCCGGCGTTTGGAAAAAAATGTTCAAATCGATAAAAATGCCGTTCAACAAGCCGAGGAACCAACTCTCTTCCCTTTCGAACAGCCTTGTTTTAAAATTATTCCCGCAACAAGTTGCAATGATATTTATTCTTTTCGGCATTATTCCCCTTTTAGAGAATCATATCGCTATCATCACATGCGAGATTAATTGATTTATGTGATTCTATAATCATTTTTATCATCATGCGTTAAAAAAAACAGGTTGCCATATGTGACAACCTGCTTTTTGTGTTGATGGGTAACAATTAACGTTTTGAAAATTGGAACCGCTTTCTTGCTTTGGATAAACCGGGCTTTTTCCGTTCAACAACACGAGAATCGCGTGTTAAGAAGCCGGCCCGTTTTAAAGCCGTATGCAATTCGGGTTCAAATAAATCCAAACAACGACTGATACCATGACGTAAAGCATAAGCCTGACCGGATAAACCACCGCCGCGAACGTTACATTGCACATCAAACAATCCTTCACGATTGGTAACCGCAAACGGTTGATTGATAATCATTTGCAACACGGGACGTGGAAAATAATTTTCCACGGTGCGACCGTTAACCGTAATCACGCCTTTGCCCGGCTTAATAATCACGCGCGCAACGGCATCTTTTTTCTTTCCGACCGATTGAGAACGACCCAAGCTGTCTTTTTTCGGAGCGCGAGGCGTCGGTTGTTCGGCAACTGTTTCCGTTAATTCTGCCGTAACTGTTTCTTTTTTAACCATTATTCACCTCTTTTGTTTTTACGATTGCGTGAAGCAATATCCAATGTAATTGGATTTTGCGCTTGATGAGTGTGTTCGGGTCCCACAAAAATGCGCAGTTTACGCATTTGCTGACGACCGAGCGAATTGCGGGATAACATACGTTGAACGGCTTTTTCCAATACGCGTTCGGGATGATCTTCCAACTGTTTCGCAACGGAAATACCCTTAATGCCACCGATATAGCCAGAATGATGAAAATATTGTTTTTGTTCCATTTTCCGACCCGTTAATTGAACCTTTTCGGCATTAACAACAACCACATAATCACCACAGTCTTGATTGGGCGAAAAACACGGTTTGTTTTTACCGCGCAGGATTGTTGCAATTTGACTTGCCAAACGGCCTAAAACCAAGTCTTTCGCATCAATGAGGTACCACTTGACGTCACAGGCAGAAGGACTCAGCGTTTTTGTTGTTTTCATTGTCATAATTTTATCCTTTTGTTAAACAGGACATCTTTATACAATATCTTTTTTTATTTGTCAACACATTTTTGTTTGTTTTTTAAAGATTTTTTAATACGGTATAATAATACCGCATTTTTAACAGCAGAGATTTCAACGAAAGCGCTTGAAAAATGTGATTTTTATTATCGATTTTTAATTTTAATGCGGGCAAAGTAAAAAAAAGACGCGAAAAAAAATGCGTCTTTCAAGGCGAAGGACACGACCTGTTTTTGCGATAATCGGCTGCTTTCTTCCGAACCTGACCGGCTGTTAACGAAAAACACCCGCATCCTTCACGAAAAGTATCTCATTCTTTTTTGTCTCTGTCAACAAAAAAATCTTGCAATCGGTAAATTTTTAAGGCTATAATCAACTAAATTTTTTTTTGATAAGGAGAATGAAATGAGTTTACTCACAATTGTGGAAAAAAAAGTGCGTCAAGCCTTCAAAGCTTGCGGGTATGATAAAGTGCCTACCTTAACGGGCCTTTCCGATCGAAAAGATATTAGCGATTATCAATCAAACGGGGCATTACAGCTTGCCAAGAAGGAAAAGAAGAATCCGCGTGAGATTGCTCAAAAAATTGCCGATGTTTTAAAGACAGATTCGTTTTTTTCCACCGTTTCGGTTGACGGCCCGGGCTTTATTAATATGCGCTTGAGTGATGAAGCTTTGATTCGTTCGTTTTGTTTGTTTCAAAAAGGAAAAAACGGCTATCAACGCTTAACAAAAGCGCAACGAATCGTTATTGATTACGGCGGACCGAATGTTGCCAAAGCTTTGCATGTCGGGCATTTGCGACCGGCGGTTATCGGTGAAGCAATTAAGCGCATTCATCAATATGCCGATGATTTTATTGTCGGAGATATTCATTTAGGCGATTGGGGATTGCCGATCGGGCTTTTAATTACCGAAATACAAGAACGTTATCCCGATTTGCCGTTTTTTTCGGAAAATTATCATGCCGCAAAGACCGTTGTTCCGTTTACGGAAAAAGATTTGGAAGAAATGTATCCGATTGCCAGTCAAAAATCGAAAAACGACGAAGCGTATTTGGCGCGTGCCAAAGAAAATACACGCTTGTTGCAAAACGGGCATAAAGGATACAGGGCATTGTGGCGTCAAATACTTAATTTGTCCGTTCGGGAAATTAAGAAAAATTATCAAAAACTTGATGTGCATTTTGATTTATGGTTGGGCGAAAGCAGTGTGAACAATCGCTTGCAAAAAATGATTAAACGATTGAAAAAACAAGGTGTTTTAAAAACAGATAACGGAGCGGAAGTGATTAAACTCGGCAAAAGTGTAATAACCAAAAACAAACTGCCGCCGTTGATTATGGTTAAATCCGACGGTGCCGTTATGTACGGAGCAACCGATTTGGCGACCATTGAAGCACGCATGGAAGATTATCAACCCGGTCGCATTTTATATGTGGTCGATGCACGTCAGGCACTGCACTTTGAGCAAGTGTTTTCGGCGGCTCATAAACTGAAATTGGTTCCGAAAACCGAATTGTTGCATTTAGGCTTCGGAACCATTACGGGGGCGGATAATAAGCCCTTTAAAACAAGAGACGGCGGCGTCATGACATTGGAGCGCTTGTTGAATGAAGCCGTACAGGCTTCCATGAAGAAAGTGGAGCAAAGTAAGAATGCCGCAAAATTAAGTGAGAAAAGAAAAAAGAATATTGCTCAAAAAATTGCCGTCAGTGCCGTTAAATATACAGATTTGATGAATGAACGCATGCGTAACTATGTGTTTGATATTGATAAAATGACGGCGTTGGAGGGTAAAACGGCGCCTTATATTCTTTACGGATTGGTGCGAATGAAATCGGTGTTGTCAAAAATGCCGAACGCGAATGTTTTTAAAGGGTGTCAAATGGTTTTGACGAATCCTGCGGAACGAGCACTTTTAATACGGCTTTATCAAATGCCGGAATTTTTTCAAACAGCTTATCAAAATGAAGCACCGCATGTGATTTGCGATTATATTTATAAATTAATTCAAGATTTTAACGTGTTTTATCATGAGTGTCCGATTCGGGGTGCCAAAAATCCGTCGGTACAAATGACGCGATTTTTATTAACGGCGACAGCATATCGTATCAGTTATGATATGGCTTGGATTATCGGCTTGGAGATTCCGGAAATTATGTAAGGAGAAGTCATGAAAACGATTCGTATTCTTTTTGTTTTGTGTTTTATTTTCTTTTGTAACGGGTGCGGACGTGTTTCAGTGCCGCAGTCGCCGGATGACTCTTTTTATCCGCATGTTTATTATGTGAAAGATAATACGCAATCTCCGCAAGAAGAATCCTCAAAAGGAGAGGCGGAAGAATTGGCCAAAGATTATGCCGACAGTATTTTTGATTAAATTTTTTTGTCTTTCGTTTGCTTTAAGCGTTTTTTTATTTTTTCTTTTCGTTGTTGTACGTTGGCTTTTACCAAAATTTGTTGCATGGTATCGTTATCGGAAGGCTCGATATTCGGTTGACACATTCCTTGTCCGGAACAATCCAATCCGGAACGGGTGCTGCTTTCGTCATCCGTTTTTTTCCGATTTTTTTGATGATGTTTTTCAAATGTTTGTTCCAAATTTTTTCGGGCATTTGCCAAATGGATATTTTCTTGTTGAACAGAGTGTGTTTTCTCATCGGGTGAGGGAGAAACGACAACGGTTTCTTCCGTATGACTGATTTTTAAAACTTCCTGATGCGTAATGACCAATTGTTCCGTGCGTGAAATTTTTAAAAGCGGTTGAAAAGAAATGTTTTTGTTTTCCGTATCTGATGTATGTGCGGCCGATTGTGTTGGAAAATGATGAGCCATTATTTTCTCCTTTTTTGTTTTATATAAGTGATGTATTAACAAATTTCAAGTTGTTTATTGTGTCAAATAAAAGAAAAAAAATACATTTTAATGAAAAAAAATATTTACAGCTACGATTAAAGTTGCTATAATTAAGATATATGAATAGAGATGAGGGCTTATAAATGATTTTTTGGGGAACGGTTCTTGCATTTATTCTCGGAATAATGTACTATATGCTTTATCCGTATGATACAAAAATATCAACGGTTTATATGCCGGCATCAGAGGCATATGTTGCCAGTTTTGTTGCGCAACATCAGGCAGCGAAAGATTATGCGCGCGAAGCAGTCATTGCCATTAATCAAATAACGAAACAAGGTGCATTGGCACAACCTTCCTCAGTTGATTCATCAGCTAAAAATGCGGTTTATATTTTATCGGCAGATGAAATTAATAAAAGTGCGATTGATTCGTTTTTTCCGGAGCATGTTGCTTCGGCCGAAACAAGTGATTTTTTCCCGGGTCGTTCCAGTTCTTCCTTTTCATGGGGAAATACCTCTTTCAGTGACTTATTTTCGGATGAGCCGCTCGTTATGGGTGACTTTGTCAGTGTTTTGGCCTGTTTTGATCAGCCGGAAAGGAAATTAAACGGTTCGGATAATTATACGCGGGCAAAACTTACCGATTGTAAAGCGGCAACAACAAAATATGTCATGACATACGGTCCCGTTCCGGAAGAATTGGATAAACCTTATATGAAAGGCAAAACGCTTTTATGGGAAGTGGCGCTTTTAAAACGCACGAAAGGAAATCCCGATTGCGGGTATTTATATTATGATTCGAAAATGCAGCGTTATTTTATTAATAACTCGCGTCATTTAACGCGCACGGTTCCGAATCCGTTTATGAGTTTATTCAGAACTTCGTATTTTAAGGGTTATGATGATATTGACGGTCGTGTCTATGCCGGTGGCGATAATTCGCGAGAAGTTATGTTTTGTATGACGCCGGTAAATGATCCGTATCCGCGTTTGGGCTTACAAGTGTTATTGGATGGTACCATTAATCAATTGTCTGACGGATTTAAAATTAAACATGCTTCACAAGTTCCGGCGGACGGGTGGATTAATTTAGCCAAAGAAAACAATAATAAAATTGCAATTACCGGAACAGGCAGCGGCACTGCTTATTGGAATCCCACCTGTTCGAAAACAAGTGATTTATGCCATGCCGACGGCTTTTCTTTTAACGGCAGCCGAGGTTTAACCATTCAGCCGGGCGTGTTTGATTCGGCAAAGCCGAGAGTTTTAATCGGTGTGCCGGCTACAGTTTCATTGTTTGGTTTGTTTAAGGAGGGAGACTATACTGTTTTTAAAACGGTTAACAACACGGGCGGTGCTGATGCACCGCATGTTGAAGCAAGGTTTTATCATACGCAGTTTTCGGTTACTTTAACATATAAATCCAAGCAATATATTTTATCAGGATACCTCGGAGCAAATCAAATGCGTCAGGTTGATTATATTTTAAATGCCGGCGGACATAAATTGTATGTTGACGGAAAATTGGTCAAGGAAGCGACATTTGATGAGATCATCGGTCCTCTTGAAGGCGAATCTCTTATCATTGGCGGCACTTCATCCAAGTTTGTTTTATATAATTTCTTGCTTTATAATCGTTCACCGGCCGAAAACACGACGACAATTGACACAACATTTGATTTATATGGTTTAACGCGTATTTATAAATCAAATACGTTACGTTATCTGAATGAAATCGGAAAAACGGGAACATCGGTTCAAGGATATAGTTCACAAAGGAGAATGAATGAATAAGTTTAATGGCAGAAAAAATGAGCAAGGATCCGTTTTGGTTGAGGTCATTGCCGTTATAGCATTGTTGGGTGTGATGGGACCATTATTGTTTCGTCAGGTTATGACGCGAAACGAAGAAGTGGAAAATATTAATGTCGCTTCCGAAATGAGAACATTAAAAGAAGGTTTATCAGCATTTATTTTGTCTGAAAAAGAACGTTTGTTACGTGATTTCGGTAGCGGATCGGATTGTATGAGCGCTAATCAATTTCGTCGAAAACTTCAACTGTTTTTGCCCTACGGAAATGAAACCGTAACCGAAGACGGTGGTTATAATTTTTATATATGCAAAAACAGCGACAACTTTTTGCAAGGTTATATTGTCCCGACCGAGGATGCCATACCGTCAGGTACACGTTTTAAAAGAGCGGCGCGCATTGCGAATTTAATCGGTGCCGATGCGGGTATTTGTCAAGGCGGTTATATTAACGGTGTCGCCGGTGGTTGGTGGATGGATGATCCGGGCGGATGGTGTACTTCTGCAGGAGGTAACGTGGTTTATATAGCAACAACGGGAATGGATACCTTTGTGCCGGAAGTGACGTTTGAAGATTATTCTGCCAGTTTGGTTGCTTTACCGGATAAATTAGCTTTGCAAGATTTGCATGCATGGAATTATTTTTCGGTCGGTCATACAAATGAAAATTGTTATACGTTAGGACATAATCAAACGGGTAATTACAGTGCCGAGAAGGGTTATACCGCATCTAACGATACAATATACGATGCCGGTTCTAACGGGGGGCGAAATAACAAGTGCGATCCTTTATTTTGGGTCGGCAGTACATCGGGTGCTGATAAAGCCAAAGGAAATGTGTATGTTAAAAATAACTTAATGGTGGGTCGGGCAACCGATGGTACGGAAAAGCAGGCAATCGGTTTGTTCCATTCCGATAGTGCTTCCGCAAATTCCACTTATAACGAGACTGCTTCCGAAGGAAACAAAATTGTTGTGTATGATAACGCGGGAAAAGAAAAAATTATCATAAACGGTAAGGGTGAAATTATTGCCAGAGATCCGAAGAGCACCTCTGAAAACGATAACACCGAAACAATGACCATGACAAATCAGGGTTTAAAATCCAGCAAAAAGGCTCCAAATGCAAATGAAAATTATAAAGTTGATCCGGCTTATACATCGGTTATGAACGATATTAAGTTGGATTCGCGGGGCGGGGCGCGTTTAAGCGAGATTTTACCGAATTATATCAGTCGTGCAGTTCATGAAATTTCAAACACTAATACAACAGTTCCAATTCCTTCTTGTCCGACTCATTATGCGCCGGCCGTTATTGTCACGCCGACATCGTGGGGTGACTTAAAGGTTCAGAAATCGGATGTTGCGAATAAATTGACAGTAAGTAATTCTCAAGTTACAGCATCAGCTGATATACCTGTTGCAAATAGCGGATTGAAAATTACAATTGATAGTACAGAGGGTGCTCATCACAAAAACGGTTCTAACTCAAGCACAGGTAACTGGACAATTAAATTTACATCATCAGGTACAAGTTCTACCAATGGCAGGACGGATGTAAAAGGATTGGCACAAACATATTGTGTGTATGATAATTCGACCCCCTCAGTGCCTGATAGTCGTGAACGGAGCAGTAACAATTAGGGAAAGTGAAAAATAACAGCATATTAATTGAAAAAAATGTTGATTAAAAAAATTTTCTGTCATATATTGATGAAGCGCTTTAACATAATGAAAGGATATTAAAATGTGTCAGTGCAGTTTTAAAACAGGATATTGTAATTATATCACGGCCGGACGCGGCATTGGTATGAAGTTTGCATTTCTGTTCTCATTTTTAACGGGGATAGCGGTTGCTATCTTATCCGGTCTTGTTTTACGTTTGCAAATTAACACCAACGATGTCGATTCGTTTATTGATACATTGCCGGTTGTTAAAATTCAAGACGGACGAATTGAAGAGCCGATTCTTGATAATGTCGTGTGGACAATTCCTGCCGTTTCGCCTGATGATGAAGATACATATATTATTGCTAACACAACGGTTGAGAGTGTTGATACAATACCCTCATCTGTTTTTATGTATGTAACGGCAAAAAAAATCTATATACAAAGTGAAGGCGAAGTGCACGCTTATGATATACCGGAAATGGAAAATACAATTATTACCCATGATATGATTCGTAATTTCGTTTCTCTTTTACTGACAATTATCAGTGTGTGTATCGGAGTTGCTTCCTTAATTATCGGGCTGATTTCATTTTTAATATCGTATTTAATCACGCTGATTTTCGGATCATTTTTCAATCGAAGAATGAGTATCTCCGGTTGGGGAAGAGCCTTAGTTCTGCCGTGGAGTGTGCTTTGGATCGGCACAATTGTTTGTTCTTTTTCCGAATATGTGACCGTACCGGCTTATCCGCTGATGTGGATTATTGTTCTGTCGGCATTTATCACATTATTTTTGGCAAGCGTTCTGAAAAAGCACTTGGTTGCGGTTGCGCCGGCGGTTGAGAATGAAACAGAGCCTGTTTTGGCAGATGAAGAAGTTATGCCTGTTAAAGAAGATACTTTAATTAAAGAAGATTCTTTAAAAACAAAACAACCGGTTATAAAAGTCGTAGAGCGAAAAAAATCGCTTCAAACGTCTGTTATTCAAAAACGCACGGTTAAATCAGCGTCTGCCAAAAAAACGCAGCGGAATAAACAGCGTTCAAAGTCGGTAAAAAAAAGTAAAACGAAACAATAAGAGAGAAAACGCCGTTTAATTAAATGTTTAAGCGGCGTTTTTTATTGAAAGGAAAAGAAATATGTCTCATTCGATTGTTGTGTATTTTTCAAGAAGCGGCGAACAATATGGGGTAGGTGTTGTTGAAGAGGGGAATACGGCAGTTGTTGCAAAAATTATTTCAAATATCCTGAATGTTCCGTTGTTTGAGTTAAAACCGAAAAATGATTGTTATCCGAAGACATATAAAGCTTTAACGGATATGGCTTTACGCGAAAAGAAGCAAAATACCCGTCCCGAGTTGGCAGCTGATCTGTCGGATTTTGATGATTATGATACCGTTTTTATCGGGGCTCCGAATTGGTGGGGCGATTTACCGATGATTTGTTATACATTCTTGGAAAATCATGATTTTACGCATAAAACACTGATTCCTTTTGTAACGCACGAAGGAAGCGGTTTCGGCGGAATTGATGAAAAAATTAAAAAAACGGTGAAACCGAAAAAAATGTTGATGGGTTTTGATATTTTAGGATCTACGGCACAAAAAAATCAAGCACAGACGCAATCTGCCGTTGAAAAGTGGCTGAAAAATATCGGGTTTTAATTTTTAAAGTATGAAGTATCAACGGATAAAAGCACTTGAATCGCTTTAAGAAAGATAAATTTTTATCAGAAATAATTTTTTAGGGTGTTATAAAAAAACTCTTGACAATGATGAGAAATGATAATATAATACATCCGTTCATCGCGGGGTAGAGCAGTTCGGTAGCTTGCCAGGCTCATAACCTGGAGGTCGTGAGGTTCAAATCCCACCCCCGCAACCATAAAAATAAAGGCTTTTAGAGAAATCTGGGAGCCTTTTATTTTTGCAAAATGGGACACTGATGGGACAATAACAAGATTAATCGGCAATAAATCTCAACAACAAAAAGAAAAAACTCCTAAATTTGTACTTGAAAAGCATATTTTCATTTCTTTATGTCCCTTTGATGTCCCATGAGTATTTTAAGTTTTAATTTTATTAAGTAAAAACAATAAGAAATAGAATGATGGCTATCAGCTTGCAAAAAAGAAATGGCAATGGGTTTAATTAAAAAAGCAATTTCCGGAGACGTTAGAGCTTTTGAGACTATTGCCAAGTTTATTGGAGAATATCCAACAAAAGTACAAACCATAGAAACCGATGAAGAAATAAAAAAGCTTTTCCCCTTCGGATTTTAGTTAATTTGCCTATAGATTTCGATTTAAAAAAAAACATGGTTTGGTATAGATCTGATAAAAAAAAGACAACAGATGACTTGCTCCAATTAAGTATAGGTTGGATGAAAAAGCACAAATGCTTTCAAGAAAACACTGTAATAAATGGAGGATTAACTTGGAAAAGAAGCTCCGAACTATTTTATTCCAAAGTAGTTGGTTCTGCTGCTTATACGTCTAATTTTATTGGAAAAGAAAGATGTATAACTTTAAATTATGTATTTAGGAAACAAGAAAACATAAAAGTTAATATATCCATAGTATGCAGTTTTCCTTACTTTGGCGGTAAAAGGTACTGGTTTTTGTGTCCCCAATGTGGTAGAAAGGTGGCTTTCCTATATGCTGAAAAGTATTTTTTGTGCAGATGTTGTCAAAATCTTTGCTATAAAGCACAGCAAATGGGGTATATGGGCAGAATGTTTGAACAAAGCAATAAATATCAAGACAGAGTTCTTGAAAACGGACAAAAAAAGCGTTGGATACATCGAACCACATTTGAAAAATATTTGGATAAGTCTGAAGAGTATGAAATGCGAGGTTTGGTATCAATGTGTAAAGATTTTAGAAAATTATTGTAATTTTTGAAAGGAATAAAAATGTATTACGGATATATCAGAGTGAGTACAGACAAACAAGATTGTGAAAATCAGAAGTTAGGTATTGAGCAAAAAGCTCAAAATTTAGGTATAAGAATCGAAAAATATATTGAAGATGCAGGAGTTTCCGGAATAAAAGAGCCTCATGAACGAGCTTTAGGCGGATGTATGAAACATTTAAAAGCCGGAGATGTCATTATATGTTCTGAATTATCAAGATTGGGAAGAAAACTATTTATGATAATGCGGATTTTAGAGTATTGTATGATGGTAGGGGCAAAAGTCTATACGGTTAAAGAAGATTACGAGTTGGGAGATAATATTCAGAGTAAAGTGCTTGCCTTTGCGTTTGGTTTATCTGCCGAAATTGAGAGAAATCTCATAAGCGAGCGTACTAAGGAAGCGTTAGCAAGACTAAAAGCCAAAGGATACAAATTAGGAAGAAGAGTCGGAAGTAAAAACAAACATCATAAATTAGAAGAAAAAGAAATAATTATCAAACGGTTATTGGAAAAGAACATATCAAAAAAGGATATTTGCAGAAAATTAAAGATAAGCTATCCAACACTAAGGAAAAAACTACAAATAATATGAAAAATCTAACGAACCTTAGTATTTTAATACATAATTCCCTTATTTTGTCAAGTAAAAAATTAACTTTTTCAAGCCACTGTGTTCAAATTTGATTATAGTGGCTTTTTTGTTTTTCTAACCTTCGTTTAATTTTTCAAGAAGGTCAGCCTATGCCAATACCAATATTATCGTTTAAAGATGTCTTGACAAAGTTTAGAGATACAGCATTTAATACGAGAAACCTCGGATATAGCTTTGAAAAGTTAATGAAGAGCTATTTGGAGGTTACTCCCGAGTACGCAGGTAAGTTTAAAGAGGTGTGGCTTTGGGAAGATTTCCCATACAGAGCGGATTTCAGCGGTAAAGATACAGGCATTGATCTGGTTGCGCAAACCACGGAAGGTGATTATTGGGCAATTCAATGCAAATGTTACGCCGAAGATGCACGAATCACAAAAGAGGGCGTGGATTCATTTTTATCAACATCAAGTAAAGAGTTTGTTAACGAACAGTTGCAAACGATTCGCTTTGCATGCAGACTTTGGATTTCCACCACAAACAACTGGAACAGTGAGGCTGAACGTACTATTCAAAATCAAAACCCGCCAGTGGTGCGAATTAGCTTGTCGGATTTAAATGCAGCACCAATTAATTGGAACAACCTTATCAACGGCGGCAAAGAGGTATTATTACCGAAATATCTGTTGCGTGAACATCAAAAGACTGCTGTTAACATGATACATGAATATTTCATGACATCTGACCGCGGTAAGTTGATTATGGCTTGTGGCACAGGTAAGACATTTACTTCGTTGAAAATTGCTGAAAAAGAGACAGACAGTAATGGTTTAGTGTTATTTCTTGTGCCGTCTATCGCATTACTCGGGCAAACGCTCAAAGAATGGTCTGCTCAAGCAGATAAACCCATTCATCCGATTTGCATTTGTTCTGATGCCAAAGCAACACAAGATAAAGATAATGAAGGAAGTATTGTTGATTTAGCATTACCCGCATCAACGAACGTGAATAGCATATCAACACAATACATTGCAGCCAAAAAGGCTCAAAGAAAAGATGGTGGAATGATTGTTGTGTTCTCGACATACCAATCGATTGATGTTATATCGCAACTGCAAATACAGATGAATCGTTGGAATGAGCCGTGTATCTTTGATTTGGTTATCTGTGATGAAGCGCACAGAACAACCGGTGTTATTCTAAATGATCAGGAAGAAAGTTCTTTTACGAAAATTCATGACAACAATTGGATTCAAGCCAAGAAACGCTTATATATGACGGCAACGCCCAGACTTTATACTGATTCGAGTAAGCAAAAAGCACAAGAAGGTAATGCAATATTGTGCTCCATGGATGATTCGACAATATATGGCAAAGAGATTTATCGCATCGGATTTGGTGAAGCCGTCAAGAAAGATTTGCTCTCCGATTATAAGGTACTGATATTAACAATTAAAGAAGATCAAATACCTGTTGCATTGCAGAATGTTATCAAAGATAAGAACAATGAGATTGATACGGATGATGTCAGCAAATTGATTGGCTGTATAAATGCCTTATCCAAGAGAGTTATAGAGACTGATGAATCATTTAATGATGATAAACAGTTGATGCATACGGCTGTGGCATTTTGTCAAAATATTAAAGTATCTAAAAAAATTACCGATATGTTTAATCAGCATAAAGATAAATATTACGATTCGTTGACGCAAGAAGAACGTGCAAAACTTGTCGGTGTATATGCCAAACACATTGATGGTTCCATGGGAGCAGGTGAACGTGCAGAAAAGTTGAGTTGGCTTAAAGATGTTGCACAAGATGGTAAAGATTGTCATATTCTCTGTAATGTAAAGTGTTTGTCTGAAGGTGTAGATGTGCCTTCGCTTGATGCCGTGATGTTCTTATCGGCAAAGAATAGTCAGGTTGATGTGGTGCAATCGGTTGGTCGTGTAATGCGCAAATCAAGAAATACCAACAAAAAATACGGCTATATCATTATTCCGATAGTTATTCCTGCTGATGTAGAGCCTGAAAAAGCGCTTGATGACAATGAACGTTACAAGGTTGTATGGTCGGTTTTAAATGCGTTACGTTCTCACGATGATCGATTTGAAGCCGAAGTTAATCAAATTGATCTGAACAAAAAGAGAGGAAACCATATTAAAATTATTGGTCTTGATGATGAATTTTCAGAAACAACTGATGACAGTGTCAAAGAGCAGTTAAGCTTTCCATACTTTGAAAAATTGCAAGATGCAATGTATGCTAAAATAGTCAAAAAAGTTGGAAATCGAATGTATTGGGTGCAATGGGCACAAGATGTTGCTCGTATTGCCGAACAATATATTGAACGCATCAATCGTTTGATAGAAATTGACGGTAAGCATCGAGAGGCTTTTGAGGGATTGCTTAACGGTTTGAAAAAGAATATTAATCCATCCATTTCAAAAGATGCGGTGCTGCAAATGTTGGCTCAACATTTGATTACACAACCTGTTTTTGAAGCACTGTTTGAAAATTATTCGTTTGTTGCAAACAACCCTGTGTCAAAATCATTGCAAAGAATGGTTTTACTGTTGGAAGAACAATCTTCTGAGAAAGACACGAAATTTTTAAATAAGTTCTATGAATCCGTAAAGGAGCGAGTTAAAGGTATTGATAATGCGGCAGGTAAGCAAAAAGTTATAGTGGAGCTGTATGATAAGTTCTTCAAAACAGCATTTCCAAAGATTGTTGCTCAATTAGGCATTGTTTATACACCTGTTGAAGTGGTTGATTTCATCAATCATTCTGTGGCAAAAGTCTTAAAAAAAGAATTCAATCGCAACTTATCTGATGAAAATGTGCATATTCTTGATCCGTTTACGGGCACCGGAACATTCATCACACGCTTAATACAGACCGGTCTTATTGATAAAGAAGCATTACCTCGCAAATATGCAAAAGAATTACATGCCAATGAAATTGTATTACTGGCGTATTACATTGCCTCAATCAACATTGAAAATGCTTATCATGATGCTGTTGGTATGGAAAACGGATACAAACCATTTAACGGTATATGCTTAACCGATACTTTCCAATTAGGGGAGGCTGATAACGCTGATGATCTTTTTTCAGACATGCTTCCGCAAAATTCCGAGCGTGTGGTAGAGCAAAAGAAGCTTCCTGTTCGTGTTATTATCGGTAACCCGCCTTATTCGGTCGGTCAAAAATCTGCTAATGATAATGCACAAAACCAGAAGTATCCGAAACTTGATAGCAGAATAGAAAGTACTTATGCAAAAGGTTCAGCAGCAACATTGAGTAAGGGGTTATATGATAGTTATATCAAAGCATTCCGTTGGTCTTCAGATAGAATTGATAACGAACATGGCGGTATTGTGGCTTTTATTACCAATTCGGGATGGTTGGATTCTATTGCAATGGATGGATTTCGTAAATGTTTGGAACAAGAATTTAATTCCATTTATGTATTTAATCTTCGCGGCGGTATTCGTGGTAAATCAAAAGATGCTGCTAAGAAAGAAGGTCAGAATGTTTTTGATATCATGACAGGCGTTGCCATTACCATCCTTGTAAAAAATCCAAAGAAACACAACGATAAAGCGAATATATATTATCATGATATTGGTGATTATCTCAAACGCTCTGAAAAGTTAGCACTATTAAACAAGTACGAAAGCATTAATAACTCAAAAATAGAGTGGAAAGCCTTAAAACCCAACAAACATGGCGATTGGTTGAACCAGCGCAGTGATTTATTCGGCTCTTTTATACCGATTGAACCTGATAAAAAGTTTAATCTATCTGCAAAAAGTGCATTTAATGTAAATGTTGTTGGGATATGCAGTGGTAGAGATGCTTGGGTTTATAATTTCTGTAAACAAAAATTAAATAATAATACTCAAAGCATGATTGATTTTTACAATCAACAACGGGAAGCATATGCAAGAGAACTTGTATTGAATAAATTGCTAAAAGTTGAAGAATTTATTGATACAGATCCGAAAAAAATTAGTTGGACAAGAGGATTACGCAATCAACTTAAAAAAAATAAATATAACATGTATCAACAGAATGATTATTATGAAGGTTTTTACAGACCATATTGTAAGCAAAATCTATATTACGATAGTAATTTCATTGAATGCCCAGGTTTAAGTAAACAATTATATCCAACGATTAACCATAAAAATATAACTATATGTTTTTCTGCAATGAAAAATGGATATCCCATCATAACAGATATTATTGCTGATTTACACTTAAATGGTGATTCTCATTGTTTTCCTCTCTATTATTACGAAAAGAGCAAAGGCAATTTTGGCACGTTGTTTGATTATGGCAATGAGAAATATGTTCGTCGCGACGGCATTACTGATTTTATTCTTGAACAATGCCGTGAAAGTTATGGACACAAAGTTACCAAAGAAAATATTTTTTATTATGTTTACGGATTACTTCATTCAAAAGATTATCGTAAGCAGTTTGCAGCCGATTTGAAAAAGATGCTCCCACGCATTCCATTGATTGCTAAGCCCGCAGATTTTTGGGCATTCAGCAAGGCAGGGCATGATTTGGCAGAACTGCATTTGAACTATGAAATCATACCGGCATATAAAGAGGTAAAAGTTATCGGTGCAGATAGTGGTAATTTCCGTGTAGAAAAATTGACTTTCGGTAAAAACGGCAAAGATGTTGATAAGTCTGTTATTGTTTATAACTCATATATTCGTATAGAGAATATTCCTTTGGAGGCTTACGATTATGTGGTTAATGGTAAGTCAGCCATAGAATGGATTATGGACAGATACCAAATCAAAACAGACAAAAATAGCGGTATCACTAATGATCCGAACGATTGGGGATTGGAACATAACAATCCTCGATACATACTTGATTTGATATTGTCTATTATTACTGTGAGCATAGAAACCAATAACATAGTCAATGGCTTGCCGAAACTTGATTTAAAGTAAAGCCTGATGATTTTATGTGTAAAATTAATATGAGAAAAGTTGTAAAGATAGCTCATAATACTATGGTTTCGTGGGACAATTATGGGACAATAATTTTAAAAAACAGCAAAAAACGAAAATTAATCAAAATAAAAATACTTATTACAACTATTTGATTTTATTGTTTTTATTTATTTTAATTTATTGCTGTTTTTAACTGAAAGATTTCTCATAACCTGGAGGTCGTGAGGTTCAAACAATAAAAAAAGGCGGGCGAGAGAACGCCGGTTTTTCCGATTTTAAGGAAAAATTTTTTTTGTTAATGTCGAGCAATGAGCGAGACAGCCCGTAGGGCAAGCCCTGAAAGGGCGCAGTAAATCCCACCCCCTTGGGCCATAAATAAAACCGCCTTAAAGGGCGGTTTTTTATGGTTCGGAATTCGAGAAAAATTGAATAATTATCTTTTTAAACCCCTTCTTTTTCTATAAAAATGCACATTTTAACAATAAATGTTGCTATTTTGAAAAAGAAATGATATAAAGCTTTATATTATAATAAATGAGGGAAATATGAAAAAAATTGTTATTTTCAAACTGATGATTATCTGTTCTTTATTGGCTTCTTTGCTGACTTATTCAGTTATGAAATATATGGAGCCCAAAGTTGCGATTCTCTATATCGCAACCGGACGCTATATCATCTTTTGGGAAAAATTTTATAAAAGTATGGAAAGAAATTTTTTGCCGGAATATAAAAAACATTATTTTATCTTTACAGACCATAAAGATATGGACTTTCCCGATAATGTAACGGTTATTTATCGTCCCCGCAAAGGTTTTCCGGGTGATTCCATCGAACGCTTCGATATGTTTTTGTCGATTAAAGATCAATTGAAGAAGTATGATTACACTTATTTTTTAAATGCTAACGCGTATGTTGTCAGACCGGTCAGAACCGAAATTTTACCTTCTCCGACACAAAAAATTACCGTTGCATGGCATCCGGGATATTATCGTGAACGACTTAGAGAAACGTATCCGTACGATAAAAATCCGCTATCAACGGCTTTTATTCCCGAAAATAAAGGAAAATATTATGTTCAGGGCGGATTTAACGGCGGTATTACAAAATATTATTTGGAAATGGCCGAAGCTTTATCAAATGATGTTAAAGAAAATAAAAAAAGAGGTGTTATAGCTCGTTGGCATGACGAATCGCATTTAAATCATTATATTATAGATAAAAGACCGCTTGTTATGCCGCCAACTTATATTTGGGCTAATTTTGATTATACATTGCTCGATATTTTTAAAGATGATATTCGTATTGAAATGCGCTATAAAGATTATTATGGCGGTAGTGATTGGTTGCGTGGCTATACGAATGAAAAATTGATTATAAAGTAAATTTGTTTTCGTTTTTCTTTCTGACTTGCTGGCTGGGCAATGAAAATTATCATATTTTACAAAGAATAATATGAGAAATTTATGCATAATTATTCTCATGAAACAGGCTTTTTTACGTAAAATAAGAATTTTTTATAAAATTATAAAAAACAGTTAATTTTTTATAAAAAATATCTCATTGAATTCTCTTATTTTTTCGTAAAGTATAAAAAAAATTTAAATTTTTTGAAAAAATAGTTTATTTTCAGTTAAAAATATGTTAGTATAAATAATATATAATAACGATTTTCGGTATTTCAGTTGTGTAAAAAAATTGAGGATATGCCGAAAGTTCAGTAAAAAATGAATTTGAAGGTGAGGAACTTTTTAAAGGCGATGAATAAGCCGATAGGGCTTTTTGAAATGAAAGTGTGCTTTAAAATCGTCTGAAAAAAAAGGGGCGGGACGTTAAAAAGGAGCGGTGTTGAAAACCGCTCCTTTCTCTGTTTTGAAGAGATTGCTTTTAATCTAAACGATACTCAACCGTTGAAACAACTCGAATCGTTTTATCAATTTGTTGTGCTTCATAACTGCCGGATCCGCCTTCTGCCGGTAAAATTGAAAAAACGCCTTGATTGGCATAACGAATTTTTCCGACTTGACTGCCGGCATTGGCTGCAAACTCTGCCGCAGCTTTTTTAGCATTGATGGTGGCTTCTTTCAGCATTTGCGGCTTAATATCATTCAGCTTTGTGAAAATATACGAAACCGGCTCAGAATAGGAATTGTCAAAAATAATGCCTTTGCCAATCAATTGATTTGTTTTGGGCAGTGATTGTTCCACTAAGTCAACTTTGCCTGATTTAACCGTTATCGTTTGCGTTAAAATAAATCGGGTATTATCGGTAACATTTCCGTTGCGATAGGGATTAGCCATTAAATCATTTGTTTCAATTCTTTCAACATTGATTTCCGCTTCATTAAAACCTTGTTCTTTCAAAAAAGCAACAATTTGATTGGCTTGATTTGTAATGTTTTTTTGAGCATCGGGCAATTCGTTTCCCGTGGTGACAAACTTTAATTTCCAAATAGCCAAATCGGCTTTAACATTCATTTCCGCCAAACCTTTTACAACAACCGTATTATTGTTGACTTTGGTTTGATAATAATAATATCCCGGACAAAATCCACCCAAGGCAATGCCGGCAGCCAATATAAGTGAAGCTGGTAATAAATTTTTCATTTTTATTTCCTTTCGTTTAAGTTATCATGTAAAATATGCTTTATTATAAGCATAAAAAAGTGAGTTGACAAGAAAAATTATTTTTTTACCTGTTTAAAGTGTGAAAAATCTTTGAGATAAATTGGTTTTTCAAAACGAATTTTTCGAATAAAATTAGCGTGACGCAACAATTCCGTGCTATATGTTTTAGCTTTTTCAGAACCGATTATTTGCAAATAATCAGCATATTTATGAAATAATCCGTTATCCATTAATTCAACGGATATTTCAGATACTTCGCCTAAAAAGGCTTGTAACAGACTTTTGTTTTGTGTTTTATACGGTGTGATCGGAAATGAAAGCTGTATTTCGGCCAAATGCGGCAATGAAATTTGAGCATTTGCCGTCAGCGGTTTTGTTGCGGGATTAAAAACCAAAACAGCTTCTCCTTTTAGATGAAAAATTCCCATTAAACCTAAAGATATAAGCGGTTTTGATAAAGCATCTTCAAAGGGCTTGTAATTTTCTGTTTCGGCAATAATTTGTTGCCCGTATAAGTGTCGCAAAGTCTGTAACACGTTAATTTGAAGCCCTTGCATTTGAAAGCTGATATTTTCACCGTTTTGCCGCATAATTAATTTATCAATTTTATGAACTATTTTAAGTGCCGGTATTGATGCTTGATAGAAAATCAAACCTTTTCCGCCAACGGAAATACTTTTATGAGCATAATGAATATCATTCTCAGTCAAATGATATTGTTTTAAAAAGCGATGATATGTTCTGTTGACAGACAACTGTTGATAAAAAATAAGAGTGCTTAATAATAAAATAACACAAAAAGAGGCAAGATAAAATATTTTATTTTTTTTCATTTTACCTCCTTATCGGCACAAAACGGCTTTTGACAAGCAATTAGCTCCGTCGGTTTCAAGGAAATGACAGGTGTTAATGTCTTTTTTGACTGGATTGAAAAAATACCGCGCAGATAATACCAACCGTTTGATTTTTGAGTAAAAATATGAACGGTATCTTTTAAAATATGCGCCTGATTATGTTGAATATGCAAAACGGTTTGTGCTTTGATGGGAATATTCAACAGATGAAGTAAAAATAAAATGTGAACTGCCGGTTGAAATTCATCGGAAATATCCAATAAGCCGTTTTGGACAATATGCTTTTTTCGTTGTTTCGGTTGAAAGGGGATTAAATAAGATTTTTGCGGCGTCGGAATGGATATTTGATCGCTTTTCGTTTCTTGAGAAATGGCAGGGACTGTTGTATCAAAATATGCTTCGGCCGATTGTTCTTTATAAGTTTCATTTGTCTTTTCGTGCGATGAAGTCTTTAAATCGGCGGCAAATTCGGACGATAGTTGTTGTTTTTCCTCACTGACATCTTTCACATCGGCAGATGAGGTTTCAGTATTGGTTTCGTTTTTAATTGAGGGCAGGGTTTTATCGCTTAAATCCTGTCTGTTCGCAGAGGGGACTTCAATATCAGATTCATTTTTGTGCGCAAAGTGAGTTTCGGATAATTTTTCTTCATTCTTATCGCCAAGTGCATCGGATAATAAAGCCTCATCAATATCAAGAGAAAGAGCACGTAAAAGCGCTGTTTTTCGTTTGGCTTTTTTTATGGCAGGTATCAGTGTTTGATATAATTCATCTTCATCTAAATCATCATTCATTGATTGATGAACGTTCAAAGATTGTCTGGAAGCTTTAGGGGAACGTGTAATTTTATGGTGATGCGATTTTAAATCCAGTTGCACATACATGTAAACTTCTTGCGGGGAGGGATTATCCGTATCGCTCAAATAAAGTTGTACTTCCGTTTCTGCCGGACAAAAACGGCGTGTTTGCTTTTCAACCGTTTGAAAAATTGTTTGCAAAAAATGCGGATTATTTAAACGAGACGTATCAGCAATAATTCCTAACATACGAAACGGCGCACAAACTTTAAACGCCGGATAAGCACCCGTTGATGTTTTTTTTGATGTCATTTGTCCGATATAGAAAATATTATTGTCTAAATCACTATAAACGGGGAAAGTGGCTTTTTGTATCCCTAATTCATCGGAAAAACGTTTTAAATCAATTTCCGGCAATAAAGAATCACCCGTCCAATAGCCGGCGGAAAAATAACCGTATAATTTTTCAACCGGTTTTGAAAAAGCATTGTAGACAGTTATGTTGTGATATCCGCGCAACAATTTATCATCCGCGCATTCTTCTCTGTCGGTTTCAATGTGCCATGCATGTGTGTTTTTTTCCGTTAAATAATAAATTTTGCATTTTTTATTCGGGGTTTCCAAAACCTGTTCATCCAACAAATATGCATTTGCCTGACCCGTTAAAATAAACGTCAGCAAAAAAGCAAAAAAAATTTTACGCATTCCACACATAACTTTATTATTATACAGAGGTTTTTTTCAAATGCAAGCAGTAAAGTGTTTTTTCATTATATCGTATGATATTTTTTTAAATATGATGCTCTTTTTCGCGTTTTATTTTTTGGAAAATAGTTTTTTGAACAATCGGATCGGACTTTCTTTTCTTTAATAAAGAAATAATTTGTTTATTTTTAACGCGTAAAGCTAATTGTAAAGGTGTATGATGAAATTTGTTGGATATATTTGTTTGAGCTCCGTTTTGCAATAAAAATTCTACAGAATCAAGTCGGTTAGAGGCAATGGCATACATTAAAGCGGTATTTCCCTGCATATCTTTAAAATTGACATCAACATTATTTTGAATCAGCCATTCCAAAACACGCGTGTTATAACGATTGACACTTAACATTAAAGGTGTTTGCTCATTATTATTCGGTAAATTAATGTTTGCGCCTAATTTTTTCAATTGATCCATAACATCCGTCGCACCGTAATAACAAGCTCGAAAAAAGGCAGTTTCCCCTTTTTTAGGTTGAAAATCAATATCGGCGCCGCCTTTCACAAGTGTTTCAATGAGTTGCATATTTTTAAGTGAACAGGCGTTCATTAACGGTGTTTTGCCGAATTCGTCAAAAATGTTCAAATTAATGTTATGCGCTATCATTGCTTCGGCAACGGCAATACAATCACGTTCCGATTGATATTTGTGCAAATTATTCATATAGAGAATTATCGGATATTGACCGTTTTTATCAGGCTCGTTCAGATCAATTCCTGTTTCAATCAGTTTTAAAATATAAATTTTGCGTGTTGGATTTTGTAAAACATAATTAAGAGCCAGCTTAATTTCTTCTTTATTTTTAAGTATCCAATCGTGTGTATTCATTAAGTTTTCAAATTTGTTGATATCGTTATCATAAATAATTCTAACTAAATCAATCGGTTCTTTCATTTTTTTATTGCCTTTTTTTATAGATGAAAATAATAATATGATTATATGATTGAACAACATTTCTGTCAATTGGAAATTGGTTGTAAGGAATACTTTTTCAATTTCTTATTTAAAGAATGTGTTTCAATATTTTTGCTGAATTAAATCCGTTGAAATGAGCAGATAATTTTTCCTTATATTTAAACTCTTTATTCATTTAGATAACGGCATAGGAATTAAAATTGCCGTAAAAAATACCCGTCTGAAATTTCAAACGGGTATTTTATGACAAGGTTTGGAATTATTCTTCCCCTTTGGCAAGTCTTTCATAAAGCTTGAAGCGTTGTTCAATTTGAGCTTGTGCTTTTTTGACCAATTCTTCATAATGCTCCGGATTGCTTTGTTTGACAGCTTTAAACCGTGTTTCCGTTGCCATAAAGTCGGCAACCGGACGAGTCGGCTTGCTGTCTAATTGGAAAGGATTTAATCCCTGTTTGACACGCCGCGGATCAAAGCGATATAACGGCCATAAACCGGTTTCAACCGCCATTTTCTGGTGTTCTAAGCCCATTTTGCCGATGTCATATCCGTGAGAGATACAATGACTGTATGCAATAATCAACGACGGACCGTTAAAGCTTTCGGCTTCGTTCATAGCTTGTAATGCATGCGAATCTTTTGCACCCAATGAAATACTGGCAACATAAACACCACCCGATGACATGGCAATCATACCCAAGTCTTTCCGTGGTAATTCGCTACCGGCAATGGCAAATTTGGCAGAAGCGCCGATCGGTGTAGCTTTAGAGCGTTGTCCGCCCGTATTCGAATAAACTTCCGTATCCATCACCATAATATTGACGTTTTTGCCGGAATAGAGCACATGATCCAATCCGCCGTAGCCGATATCATAAGCCCAACCGTCACCGCCCAAAATCCAAACGGATTTTTTCACGAAATAATCTGCGTTATCCAGTAAAATTTTGGCTTTTTCACCGGAAAGAGCGGCCAATTTTCCTTTTAATGCTTTGACACGTTCGCGTTGTTCACTGATTCCTTGTTCCGTTGACTGATCGGCGTTCATAATTGAGGCAACCAAGTCTTCACCGATTTCGGCTTTTAATTCGCCTAATAATTGAATAGCAAATTCGGTTTTTGAGTTAATACTGGTACGCATACCTAAACCAAATTCGGCATTGTCTTCAAATAAGGAGTTTGCCCAAGCCGGACCGCGTCCTTCACTGTTTTTGGCATACGGTGTTGTCGGTAAGTTTCCGCCGTAAATGGAAGAACAGCCGGTTGCATTGGCTACAATTAAGCGATCACCAAACAACTGTGTCATCATTTTAACATACGGGGTTTCACCGCAACCGGCACAAGCACCTGAAAATTCAAATAACGGCCGCATTAACGAGACAGATTTAATCATCTTCGGAGAGAGTTTTGTTCTGTCAACATCCGGTAACGACATAAAGAAGTTAAAGTTTTGAATATCCTCTTCCAAATGCGTTTCAATCGGAACCATATTAACGGCTTTACGTTCCGGATTTTCTTTGTTCTTTGCCGGACAAACCTGTGTGCATAACGAACAGCCCGTACAATCTTCGGGAGCCACTTGAACAACAAACTTATCGCCGACAAACTCTTTGCCTTTATAGTCTGCACATTTGAAAGAAGTCGGCGCTTTGTCTAATGCGCTCGGACTGAATGTTTTTGCCCGAATGGCTGCATGCGGACAAACGGATACGCACTTGCCGCATTGAATACAAACCGACGGATCCCATTCCGGAATTTCCGTGGCAATCCGGCGTTTTTCATATTTAGCCGTATCGGTCGGCCATGTGCCGTCTGCCGTCCATTCAAAAGCACTGACCGGCAATTGTTCGCCCCGACCTTCAATAATTTTGCCCGTAACCTTTTGCAACAGCTCTGGAGCCGTTGTTGGAATACCCGGTTGCCGTTTGTGTACGGAATTGGCTTGACCGATTTTAATTTCATGCAAATGAGCCAAAGAAGCATCGACGGCTTTAATATTGGCATCAACAATTTCCTGACCTTTTCGAGCATACGTTTTTTGAATGGCCTTTTTGATTTTATCAATGGCTTCATCACGCGGTAAAACACCGGAAATGGCAAAGAAACACGTTTGCATAATGGTGTTGATGCGTCGTCCCATGCCTGTTTTGCCGGCAACTTCAACCGCATTAATGGCATAGAGCTTAATGTTCTTGTCAATAATTTCTTGTTGAACTTCAATCGGTAAACTATCCCAAACTTTGTCGCTCGGTTCGGTGGAGTTAATTAAAAACACGGCATTTTTGCTGGCAAACGATAAAACATCTGTTTTAAACAAGAACGGCATATGGTGACAAGCAACAAAGCCGGCTTGATTGATTAAGTACGGAGCTTTAATCGGATTTTTGGAAAAGCGCAGGTGTGAAGTTGTCATACCGCCGGATTTCTTTGAATCATACACAAAATAAGCTTGTCCGTAGTAATCTTCGCCGTCAGCAATAATTTTAATCGAATTTTTGTTAGCGCCGACCGTTCCGTCGGATCCCAATCCGACAAAAACGCAACGACTGACATCATTTCCTTCAATATCAAAAGAAGGATCATAAGCCAAAGACAAATGAGTGACATCATCATCAATACCGACCGTAAAATGCGCTTTTTCGGTATTTTCCAAAACAGCTTTTGCCATAGCCGGCGTAAATTCTTTGGAAGATAACCCGTAGCGTCCGCCCAAAACTTTCGGCATGGAAGATAAAGAGCCGTTGGATACCCCTTCCGCCAAAGTGGAAACAACATCTAAGTAAAGCGGTTCGCCGACGGAGCCCGATTCTTTTGTTCTGTCAAGAACGGAAACGTATTTAACCGTTTTCGGCATGGCTTTAATGAAAGCTTCTTTCGGGAACGGACGATACAAATGAATACCGATTACACCGTATTTTCCGCCTTTGGCATTTAAAGCTTTAATTGTTTCTTGTAACGTTTCAACGCTGGAACCGATGGAAACGGCAATATGTTCGGCATCGGATGCTCCGAAATATTCAACCAGATGATAAGCCCGACCTGTGACTTCTTCAAACTTGCGCATGGCTTTCTCAACAATAGCGGGACAAGCGTTATAATATTTATTGGCTGCTTCTTTGATTTGAAAGAAAACATCCGGATTTTGTGCCGTACCGCGTACTTTCGGATCTTCCGGCTTTAAAGCATGCTTTGTCGTAAAGTCGGTCGGAATATCGGCCATTAAGGTTTTTAAATCTTCATCGGAAATGAGATTGATTTTGTTAATTTCATGCGAAGTTCTAAATCCGTCAAAGAAATGAATGAACGGAATACGTGAGAGGAATGTGGACATTTGCGCAATGGCGGCAAAATCCTGTGCTTCTTGAACGGAGTTTGATGCAATCATAGCAAACCCCGTTTGACGGCAAGCCATCACATCGGAATGATCGCCGAAAATAGAAAGAGCGTGACCCGCAATGGTTCGCGCGGCAACGTGCATGACAAACGGTGTTAATTCGCCCGCAATTTTGAACATATTCGGAATCATCAGCAATAAACCTTGTGAAGCCGTATAAGTAGTGGTGATGGAACCGGCTTGTAATGATCCGTGAACGGCACCGATGGCACCGGCTTCCGATTGCATTTCCAAAACTTCCGGCACTTTACCCCAGATGTTTTTCACGCCGGCGGCCGACCATGTATCGGACCATTCACCCATGGGCGAGGATGGTGTAATCGGATAAATAATTGAAACTTCATTCAGTTTGTGAGCGACCAAAGCAGCAGCTTCGTTCGCATCGAGCATTTTCATTTTAGCCATATTTTCTTCCTTTCAGTTAATTAAAAAATATGATACTCTTTTATACGACCGAACAAAATAAATGTCAATTGAAAAAATGCATATTATTTTGTTCAATAGGGTATAACATCTAATTTTCTTTAATATTTAAATGTGTTTTGAAAATGAAATTTTTTATCGACAAAAAACAGTCCCTGAGAACGATAAGTTGCTTTTTTGAGACTTATTTTTTGAAAGTTTTTTGAATCTTGTCGATAAACGGATCATCTGCCGGGCAAAACGTAAATTGATGCAATTCTTCCGGTTTAACCCATTTGGCGTCTTCATGCTCGTATAAATGCGGAATATCTTCTGATTCGCAAGAAGCCCAAAACGCATTTAAATGAAAGGTGCCTTTATCAGGGTATTCATATGTTTTATCCATGAAGAATTCTCCGACGGTAATGGGCTTTTCAAATTCTTCCATAAACTCACGGGCAACGCATTCTTGTAATGTTTCGTCTTTTTCCAGTTTTCCGCCCGGGAATTCCCACATAAATTCTTGATGTTTCCCTTTTTTGCGTTGCGCAATTAAGATTTTATCGTTGTGGACGACAACAGCCATTGAAATTTCAATCATAATAAGATCCTTTCCGTAAAATTACAGGGAGCGTTCATGAATGCTTTGGCTCACCTGGTGCGTTGAACAAATGAGATGAGGTAAGTAATTTTTGTATATATAAAGAGTATCTTTTCCTTTTCGGGCAACAATCTGATGAAGTGTTTTGAAAAACGGAAGATTTCGTGGCAAAGAGGTCTTTTCTAAAAAACTCATTAAATTTTTAACGGGTTCTTTCGGCATAAGACGAAAATTTTTGGGTGCCGGAAAATAGGGTGCCGGTTTACAATAACAATCAACACTTTTTTCAAAAGCGGGATGAGCATTATAAAAAAACTCAATATTTGTTTTGTTATCAGACAATTTGGCGATTCTGATTAAATAGTGAAATCCTTCGTCTTGTGCCGATTTGAAAAGAGGTTTCTTTTTCGTTGTACTTAAAATTTTTTGCAGTGTTTCAAAATCAGGATAACATCCGGAAACAGTGAGCAAATTTCCCTGTTTGCGAAAAACGGGTCTGAAAGATTCGATTAATTTATCATCAGCCGAAACAGGCATGGAGCGGGCAGGTAAATCATTGGAATTGTTTTTTGATTTTTCTTGAAAATCCATTATTTTCTCCGTCATTGAAAATTTGTATTTCCTTTCATAAAACCATATCACAATTAAAATGTTATGTCAAGATTTCTTTATAACAAAAATTAAGACGATGCCGTTCGAAACGAATAATAACACTTAACGGGGACAGGTAATTTAATAAAAAGGTAAATAAAAAGTAAACAAAAATTGATAAAAAATGTTGAAAACGTTATGTTTCTGTTGACAAAGTTTTAAATTTGCGTATAGTGAGAAAAAAGAAAAGGAACGGAACAATCAAATGGTGGAAAATCGTTTAATAACTCCTCAAAAACTCGCCGGTGACGAAGAGCTTTATACCGGTTTGAGACCTCAATGTTTTGCTGATTTTGTCGGACAGAAGACAATCTGCGATAACTTGCGTGTTTTTGTTGATGCGGCCAGAAATCGGGCAGAAGCGCTGGATCATACGTTACTGTTTGGTCCGCCGGGACTGGGAAAAACAACATTGGCACAAATTATCGCCAAAGAATTGGGAGTCGGTTTTCGTCCGACTTCGGGGCCGATGATTTCCAAAGCCGGCGATTTGGCGGCAATTTTAACGAATCTCGAACCGCGTGATGTGTTGTTTATTGATGAAATTCATCGCTTAAATCCAACGGTTGAAGAAGTTCTTTATTCGGCTATGGAAGATTTTCAACTCGACATTATTATTGGCGAAGGGCCGGCGGCTCGATCGGTTCGCATTGATTTACAACCTTTTACATTAGTCGGTGCCACAACACGTTCTGGCTTATTATCCAATCCGTTGCGGGATCGATTCGGTATTCCGTTACGATTACAGTTTTATGAAACGGAAGATTTAATGAAAATCGTACATCGCGGGGCAAAGCTGTTAAAAATGGATATGCAAGAAGACGGGGCACGTGAAATTGCTTGTCGATCGCGAGGCACACCGCGTATTGCGGGACGTTTGCTGCGTCGTGTGCGTGATTTTGCGGGAGATAAGCCTGTTGATAAAACGTTGGCGGATATGGCTTTAACACGATTGGACGTTGATAAGTCGGGTTTGGATTTAATGGACAGGCGTTATTTAACATGTATCGCTTTAAAATACGGCGGTGGTCCGGTCGGAGCCGATACGTTATGTGCGGCCCTATCCGAAGAACGCGATACCATTGAAGAAATTATCGAGCCATATTTAATGCAACTGGGGCTTGTTATGCGCACCCCGCGCGGACGTGTTATTTCCGATGCCGGATGGAAACATTTGGGTATGAAATGTCCGACGGGACAGGTGCAAGGGTCATTGTTAGATACTTTACAGGAGTAAAAATGATTAGTCAAATTACTTTACGGGTCTATTATCAAGATACGGACGCAGGCGGTGTCGTTTATCATTCCAGATATTTGGATTTTGCCGAACGCGGACGAGCAGAAATGCTGGTTCAGGAAGGTGTTGATGTTAAATATTTTCTTGAAAAAGGCATTTCTTTCGTATTAAGACATGCCGAAGTAGATTATATAAAACCGGCAAAATTAGATGATGTTTTAATAATTCAAACGCGTGTTAAAGAAATAAAAAATGCCAGTATGACATTGGAACAAACCTGTTTGAGAGAAGACGGAACGGTTTTGGTCGTAATGCATATCCAATTGGCATTTATCAATCCGCAGACGTTACGTCCCGTTCGTATGACACCCGATGTAAAAGAAATCTTTTTAAAATATATTGAAGGAGAATAAGATATGCAACAAGAAGCATTGAGATCGTCACTATCCATGTACACCATGTTTATGGATTCGGATATATTTATGAAACTGCTCATATTGGGATTGTTGTTTGCATCGGTTTGCTGTTGGGCGATTATTTTTGATAAAGTCTTTTTATTTAAGCGCGTTCGCTTGGGAATGAAGGCTTTCGAAGAACAATTTTGGTCCGGTGGCTCGTTGGAAACCATTTATAATGCCAATGTACAAAATCCAAGTAATCCCTTGGCGCTTATTTTTGTGACGGCAATCAAAGAGTTTCGTCGGTCGATTACCGAAAAGAAAAAAGCAGGTTCTAATATTAAAATTCAGGAACGCATTGATAAAGTAATGCAAATTGCCATTGATCGACAAGTCGATAAAATGGAAACAAAAATGATTTTTTTGGCATCGACCGGTTCTGTTGCGCCGCTTTTGGGGTTGTTTGGTACGGTGTGGGGAATTATGGACAGTTTTAATGCTATCGGTTTAACGCAAAGCACAAATATTGCCGCCGTTGCTCCGGGTGTTGCCGAAGCTTTGTTTACCACGGCTGTCGGGTTAATTGCTGCTATTCCTGCCGTGATTGCTTATAATAAATTATCAAATGATATTGATCGCATTTCGCATCGTATGGAAACGTTTTCCGATGAGTTAAGTGCCATTCTTTCGCGGCAAATTGATCAGGTGGAAGGGTAAGTCATGGCGCGTTCGATACGAAAAACAAAAATTCGCTCAGAGGTTAATTTAACGCCGTTGATTGACATAATGACCTCGTTATTGGCAATTTTTATGATTACTGCACCGCTTTTAACATCGGGCATACCGCTTAATTTACCCAAAGGTGACGGAAAGCAAATTGAGGGAGAAGATAAAACGTTGGATATAAGTATCGATTCACAAGGAAAAATTTATATCGGTACCGATGAAACCGCCTTAAAAGATTTAATTACCAAAGTCAAAGCCATTGTAGCGGAAAATCCGGCTATCGGAATGGTCATCAGTGGAGATAAAGATGCCTCTTACGGTACGGTTATTGAAGTTATGGCATTGTTGAGAAGTGCCGGATTTACACAAGTCGGCTTAAAAACAGATGCTAAAATTATGATGCCTTAAACGAGATGAAAACAATATGAACGGTTTAACTGAATTTTTTGAAACTACCACAAGGCAATCTTATTCGTTGGGATTGTCCGTTGTGATGCATGCCGTGATATTGTTTTTTATGCTTTTTAATTTTTCGTGGGCAATAAATGATACGGATAAAACGCCCCCGGCTGTTTTGATGGTTGATTTAACAAAAGTACAACTCGGTGATAAAACAAATTTGCCACCGAAAGCGGAAAAGAAAAAAGAAGAACCCGAGCCCGTGGTTCAACCGCAAGAAAAACCCAAAGAACAACCGCAGGAACCTATAACAAAAACGCCTGTCGTAAAACAGGAAGCACCGAAAAAAGAAGCGGAAGTCAAACCGGCGGAAAAAGAAATGCCCAAAGAGGCAGCAAAAGTTGTTGAGAAAAAAGAACCGAAAGTTGAAAAGCCGAAAGAAAAACCCAAAGAAGTTGCTAAACCAAAAGAAAAGCCAAAACCTAAACCGCAACCGAAAGTTCAACCAAAACCGAAGCCGAAACCACAGCCGAAAAGCGGTTTACAAAGTTTATTGGCCTCTGTGGAAAAAGTAAAAAAACCGATTAATCCGATTCCGAAAGAAATTGAAGACGTTGATGAAAGTTTAACGGTGAATGAAGGAATTGAGGGCGGTACGAGCGGCAGTCGACTTGAAATTTTAAGCATTTCGGAAAAAGACTTTATTGCAAATATGATACGTCAGCATTGGAATGTCAATGCCGGTGTTGAAAATGCCGAAACGATGATTGTTGAATTAAATGTTCTTTTGAATAAAGACGGCAGTGTAAAAGATGTGAAAATATTGAATCAAAAAAATAATCCGGCTTTTAAGTCAATGGCGGAAAGCGCGCGACGTGCTATATATATTTGTGACGGGTTAGGGGAAGAATCGCCTTTTCGGATACTGGCAAAAAAGCACACGAAGAACTATAATACATGGAAAAACATTCATTTAAATATGAACCCAATTAAAGGAGAAGTTTTTTAAATGCAAAAATTAGGAAAATTATTTTTAATTACTTTATCGGTTGTTATAACAATTTTTTTCGGACAATCGGCTCAAGCAGAGTTAAATATTAATGTGACCGGTTCGCAATCGGAACCGTTGCCGTATGCCATGCCTGATTTAACGGGAACAAGTTATTCGGAAAATGCATTGGGTGAGGATATTACGGCTGTTGTAACGGCTGATTTGGAGCGTTCGGGTCTTTTTCGGCACATTAATCCAGATGCCTACATTCAAAAGTTTTCGGATACGAACGTTCGTCCGAATTTTGCGGATTGGCAAGCCATAAATGTGCAAGCGCTGATTTACGGTACCATTCGGGAAACAAATAATAAAATAACGGTTTCGTTTCGGATATGGGACGTGTTTGCTCAAACGCAAATGGAAGCAAAATCGTTTACGGCTTCTTCCGAGTCATGGCGAAAAGTAGCGCATATGATGGCTGATTACATTTATGAACGATTAACGGGCGAAAAAGGGTATTTTGATACAAAAGTCGTGTTTGTTTCGGAGCGAGGCAATCAGTTGAATCGGGAAAAACGGTTGGCTGTTATGGATCAAGACGGTGAGAATTTTCAATTTCTTACGAGTGGTAAAGATTTAGTGTTAACGCCACGCTTTTCGCCGAATATGAAGGAAGTTGCTTATTTTTCATATCAGGAAGGAAAACCGAAAGTTTATTTAATGAATATTGCAAACCGAAAATCCTCTTTAGTGGGTAATTTCCCGGGTATGACGTTTGCGCCACGTTTTTCGCCGGATGGTAATCAGTTGATTATGAGCCTTTCCAGTCGTGGAAATGCCGATATTTATACATATAATTTGCGGACAAAAACAAAAATGCGTTTAACGGAACATCCGTCTATTAATACGTCGCCGAGTTATTCGCCCGACGGATCACAAATTGTGTTTAACTCGGACAGAGGCGGCAATCAACAGCTTTATATTATGAATGCCGACGGGTCAAACGTGCATCGAATCAGTTTCGGTGAAGGAACATATGCAACGCCGGTGTGGTCGCCGCGCGGAGATTATATTGCGTTTACGAAAGTTCGACATGGCGAATTTCATATCGGTGTGATTAAGCCGGACGGTTCCGGTGAAAGATTGATTACAAACGGCTTTTTGGTCGAATCGCCGAGTTGGGCGCCGAACGGACGCGTCTTAATGTTTTATCGGCAAAATAAATCCGACAGAAACGGAAACGGTGGTACGGCAAAGTTATATACCATTGATATTACCGGCTATAATGAAAGACAAGTTGCCACACCTGCAGATGCCTCAGATCCGGCATGGTCACCGTTGTTACATTAAGTTATTGTATTTTTTGTATAAAAAGCGGCTTTTCAGTCGCTTTTTTTGCAAAAAAATAAGCTGCTTTTTTATTTGACAACCTCTTTAAAATGTGATAAAATTCCCATAAATGCAAGGAGGTATATCAAATGGTCGAAAAAACGGAAAAACCGCAAGAGGTTTCAAAAGTTGAAAATATTGAAGAAATCGAAAAACAGTTTCGAAACGATTTAAATGATATTGAATCGTCCATTTTATCAGGAAAACCTTCTAAGGAAATTAACGATAAGTTGAGAATGACTTTTTCATTGGCTGGCTCTTTGCCGAATAATGTAAAATTGAATATTGTTAAACAATATCATGTGGTTGCCGGTTATATTGAAAGTAATCTTAAGACGGCGAATAGCGGCAACAAGGAGGTAAATGAGCAAAATTACGCCTGGCTAAATGATGTAAAAGCAAAATGGTATAATGAAAGCTATTGTAATGATTTAATGATGAAATCTTTGACGGATGTTACCGCTTTGAAAGAAGCCATGGATAATGGATATGATGTTAATAAGGGATTTTCCGATAAGGTCTTTAAGTCTTTTCACCATCATAGTCATAAATTTTCCGAAGGTGTTAAAAAAATGGTTGATTTTGTCAAAAACGGCACACCGGAACAATTTAATGCTGTCTTTAAAGAAGCGTCGGAAGATTATAAGAATACCATGGCGCATTTTGATGTTCTTGATCAAACCATTACGGGTATGAACACCGAAAACCTTCTGAAAGAAAAAGAAGGCATGAAAAAAGAGCATGAAAAATTAAAACAGCTCGACATTATGATTAAAGGATTGGAAGAAGCCGCAAAAACGGAAACGGATCCCGTTAAAAGAGAACAAATCTTGAAAGGCATTGAATTGGCATCAAAAGCGCGTCAAAACTTAGGGTTGCGCATGACACAAATTGATATACAAATCGAACAGCGTTTAAATCCGACGAATGAAAATGAACAGACGGGAATTTCTACGTTGCATAAATGTGCCTCCAGAGTAAATGGTAACTCGGATAATGAAGATAATGATTCATTTCTCCTTCCTATACGTCAAGAAAATTATCGGAATTTATCATAAATAAAAGCATTTTATGATAAAAAAAATATATTTGTTTAAAGCTTTAATTTATTAATTTAATATATTGAAAATAAATGGAAATATAAAATAAAACCGCCTGATTTTTATCAGGCGGTTTAAAGCAATACTTGAACCAATCAGGCTTGTTTTTCATAAAGGCCGAAAATGCAAGTTTGAATGCTCATTTGCGCGCCGTTTTCAAATGTTAAGGCATTATTTTGAATGTTGGCGGCATTTAAAATATCTTCTCTTGCCTCATTTAAAAGAGTTGCTTCTTTTTGAGAACACGTCAGTACTAATTTTTCAATCGGCGTTTTAACCGATTTCTTTTCTTCCGCTTTTTGCTTTCGAATAAGGTTAATAGCTTGAGCCGCCTCTTCATAAACGGTCGGATTTCCGGCTAACCGTGTCAATTCGTTCACGCTTGGAAAAGCAGTTTTATGAATGGACTGATTGCCTTTTCCCCACGGCCGACATTGCCACACTTCTTCCGTTGTAAAGCTTAAAAACGGTGCAAATAACCGCATTAATACGTCAATGGCAAGCATCAACGTTGAAACGGCGGAAGTCGGATGATCGCTGTAAGCACGACCTTTAACCAATTCCAAATAATTATCGCAAAAATCCCAGAAACATTTTTCCGTCACTTCCAAAGCAAAGGCGTAATCGTTTGATTCAAAAGATTTTTCAGCTGTTTCAATCACTTCTTTCAATGAAGCGATATAAGCTTTATCCAGCGGGTTTGTAATGTGTTTATGGTAATCTGCGTTTAAATCAACACCCGATTTTTCCGTCATCATAAACACAAACTTGGCGGCATTAAATATTTTCATACTTAATTTGCGCCCTTGTTCCATAATTTGCTCTTCAAATGCCGTATCAATGCCAAGTTTTGCCCGCGATGCCCAATATCGAACGGCATCGGCCGAGTGCTTGACCAACAAATCCATCGGGGTAACGACGTTTCCTTTCGATTTACTCATTTTTTTGCGATCAGGATCTAAAATAAATCCGCTGATTAAGGCTTCTTTCCACGGTTCTTTTCCCTCATGCGCATAGGCTTTCATAATGGTATAGAATGCCCAAGTGCGAATAATATCGTGCGCTTGCGGACGAATATCGAACGGCAATGATAAATGATGTCCTTCAGGCGCGTGCGCCATGGCTATTTGCGGTGTGAGCGAACTGGTTGCCCATGTATCCATAATATCTTTATCGCCCGTAAAACCGTTCGGTTGATTTCGCATGGCTTCCGTAAACCCGTTCGGCACGTCTACCATCGGATCGACGGGCAGTTGCGATTCGCTCGGATAAATCGGCTGATCATAATCAATCACGCCTTTTTCGTTAATTTTATACCACACGGGGAAAGGAACGCCGAAAAAGCGTTGCCGTGAAATACACCAGTCTTGATTTAAACCTTCGACCCATGCTTCGTAACGCGATTGCATATGCGCCGGTGTCCATTTGATTTTGCGACCTGTTTCCAATAATTCTTTTTTGAGATTTAAAATAGAAACAAACCATTGACGCGAGGAAACAAATTCCAACGGCACCGTTCCTTTTTCATAAAATTTAACCGGATGCGTCAGCGGTTTCGGCTCGCCCAACAAATCACCGCTTTCACGCAAAAATTCAACGATTTTCGTGCGTGCATCTTTCACTTTCAGTCCTTTGAGCCGGTTATAATATCCGGCGGCTTTTTCCGCGTTTAACGAAACGAAATTACCCGTACCGTAATCAATATCCATCAATCGACCGTCCAAACCGACAATTTGCTTAATCGGCAGACCTGATTGTTTCCACCAGGCAACGTCTGCCGCGTCACCGAAAGTACATACCATCATAATACCTGTTCCTTTATCCGGTTCGGCATGTTCGGAAGGAACAATCGGCACCGGAATATCAAATAAGGGTACAATGGCTTTTTTCCCGAAAAACGGTTGGTAACGCTCATCATCGGGGTGGGCAACAACCGCAATGCAGGCGGGTAAAAATTCGGGACGTGTTGTTGCAATCGTAAAAGTTGTATCCGAGTCTTGCACTTTAAAAGAAATATCATGGAAAAAACCAGCCGTTTCGCGATCTTCAATTTCCGCTTGTGCAACGGCAGATTGAAAAGTAACATCCCACATTGTCGGTGCTTCGACTGATTTTGCTAATCCTTTTTTCACTAAATCCAAAAACGATTTTTGAGCTTCTTTTTGAGATTTTTCATCAATGGTGGCATATTTTAAGCTCCAATCATAAGAATGCCCGATGTGATGAAAAATATCTTCAAAAACCTTTTCATCGTTGGCAACCAATTCATCACAAGCTTCAATAAAATTGCGCCGCGACACTTCTTTACGTCCGTGTTCGGCTTTCGGATTATGTTCTGGCTTAAAGTCGGGATCATAAGGCAGAGCAGGATTACAGGCAATGTTAAAATAATTTTGTACGCGTCTCTCTGTCGGCAAACCGTTATCATCCCACCCGATGGGATAAAAAATTGACTTTCCTTTCATACGGTTATAGCGAACCATTACATCGGTTTGCGTGTAGGAAAAAATATGCCCGATATGTAATGATCCCGAAACTGTCGGTGGCGGTGTATCCACAATAAACGTGTTTTCACGCGGTGCGGAAGCATCATATTGATAAACTTTGTTTTCTTCCCAAAAACGAATGCCGCGTTCTTCCATGGCTTCGGCATTAAACTTATCATCTAATTTTTTTTCTGCTTTATATTGTGACATTTTTTCCTCTGCTGTTTAATATTGATAAAATCGGCTTATCATACAGAATAATCATTCGAAAATCAAGCAAATAAACAAAACTTTTTCATTTATTTTTCAAATGATGATTTTTTCGGCCATAAATATTCTAAAATACGTTTTGTTGTTTCAATGGCATCTTCGCTTTTTCCTTCAAAATCATTTAAGCAGAAAAGGCAGGGTTCAAGGTCGACTAAGTCATCGAAATTATTGGAAACCAACAAAAACGGCCAATGACAAGAAGGCGGTAAATCCGATGTGTTGTTTTCGGAAATAAACGTGTTTCTTTTTTTCATGCGATCCGTCAAATCAATGATCACCCGATTAATATCATCGGCTCTCCTGAATTTGGAATAGGTTGTTTGATGAAATTCTTCCGGATATTCTTGAATTGCTTCCAAAAAATAGCTTTTGCGATAGGATTGAATATTATGAGAAGGCGTAATCACAAAGTGGAGCGGATATTTTTGTGCCACTAACTCATGTGCTTTTTTAATTTGTGCCAACCAAAGATTCGAATCGTAAGTTCTTTTTTTAAAACGAACATATATTTTGGGATTTCCGTTTTCATCGAAAAAGTAACTTTTGGGCAGCGGCGTTGAAATGAACATATCATCATTGGCATATAAAAAATGTTCGGAAAGTGATGGAATATAAGGCAGGCGCGTTTCAATGGCAGCCGAACTGAATACGGGCAGGGCATCGTGCGGAAAAATATCTTCATGGGAAACAAGTTGCAGTTTCGGGTGATTTAATTTCAGCCATGAAGGAACCTGATGATCCGTAACCAGAAAAATTTTATGAATCCACGGTAAATTTTGTTCAAGCGAACGCAACAAATACTTTAATTCGTCATTTTGCCGAAATCGCGACTCGTCAACAGCATTTTGAGGTAGATTATCATATTGTTTTTGCCACAAATTTTTTTTCATAAGCCATTCTTGATCGGCCGAATCAACCCACAGAACAACCAAATCGACAGGGTAACTTTTCTTTTGATGAGGGTGCCACTGACCGACGTAAGCGGCATATGCCGAAAAAACCATTACGATAAAACAAACAAAAATTTTAAAATGTGCTGATTTTTTTGGCTTTTTTTGTTTCATTTTTTAATCCTTTCACTGCATCAAAAGTACATGAAATTCGGTAAAATGTCAAATAAAAAAACATATCTGTCTTTTTTTTATTGACAAAAGAAAAAGAAACTGATATAAACGCATTCATGTCGGGTGTGTAGCTCAGCGGGAGAGCATTACCTTCACACGGTAGGGGTCGCAGGTTCAATCCCTGCCACACCCACCAAAA
>CANPXT010000013.1 GCA_947586835.1 uncultured Alphaproteobacteria bacterium | reverse complement strand
GAAAAGTAAAAAAAAGTGTTGCAAAAAACGACCGTTTTTGCAACGCATGCTTTTCTTTATATTTCAATTGGTTAAATGAAATAAAAATAATTTTTTAAAAGTGACGGATATTTCTTTTTAAGTGTATAATTTTATTTTTTTTTATTAAAATTTAATGCCACGGAATTAATACAATATCGATTACCGGTGCGTGTCGGTCCGTCGGAAAAAAGATGCCCCAAATGACTGCCGCAGCGCGAACAAATAACTTCGTTACGTATCATCAAATGCGATAAATCTAATTTTGTATTAACGGCTTGGGGCAGGGCTTGATCAAAACTCGGCCAACCGCAGGAAGAATCGAATTTCGAATCGGAATCAAAAAGCGGCTGCCCGCAAGCACCACACACATATGTACCGTTTTCGTTAAAAACGGTATATTTCCCCGAAAACGGTTGTTCCGTTCCCTTTTGACGCATTACTTCATAGCGATCAGGTGTCATTTTGGCTCGATAATAAGATTCTTTATCAAATGCGTTCGTTTCGTGAAAACAGCTTGTTTTTCCATGCTTTTCAAAATATTTTTGATGATATTCTTCCGCCGGATAAAAAACATCGGCTTTTTCAAGCGTTGTCACAATCGGATTTTTAAAAAACGGCTGATATTCTCTTATTTTTTTCTCTGCCGCCTGTTTTTGCGACTCGTTGAAATAAAAAATTACCGATCGATATTGTGTGCCCTTGTCAGGCCCTTGACGGTTTTTCGTTGTAGGATTGTGAGATTGAAAAAACACGTCAAGTAATTCCTCAAAACTGATTTTTTCGGAATCAAACGTTATTTTTAACACTTCGGCATGCCCCGTTAAATCTGTACAGACATCTTCATAAGTCGGATTTCTGGTCTTTCCGCCCGTATAGCCGACTTCGGTTGCACAAATACCCGGCAATGAATCGAAAATGCGTTGAACGCCCCAAAAACATCCTCCGCCAAAAATTGCTGTTTGTTGTGTCATAAAAATTTCCCCCTTATGAGCAACGCCATTGCCACCGTTTTAAATCTACACGATACTCTTTTGAAACAATAACGTTTTCTTCGGTTAAAAGTTGCTTCTGCCTTTCAATGCCTTCAAACCCGAAGTGTTTAGCTAATCCGCCCTTGCCGTTGACAACGCGATGACAAGGTGTTGTAATCGGATAGGGGTTGCGATGCAATGCATTTCCGACGGCACGTGCCGCTCGCGGCTGGCCGATTAAACGGGCTATTTGTCCGTAAGTAGCCACGCGTCCTTTGGGAATTTGTTTTGTGACTGAATATACCCTTTCGGCAAATGATTTTTCAAATGCATTTTCCATACACCTCAGTTTAACGGCGATTTGTTCGAAAAGCAAGTGTTAATTTTATTTATTGATATTTTCGATTGTTTCTTCTTCCCCGTGACGATATTCTTTTTCATCTTCGGGCGAGAGAATTGCCAACAGTTTATATAAACCGCCGACATGATGCTTTTCATCTTCCGTAATTTCCCCTAAAACATTTTGAACGCTTTTATTATCCGTACTTTCCATAATTTGCTGATATAATTGTATGGCTTCAAACTCCGATGCAATGGCAAACTTAATGGCACGAAGCATTTCAATCGCGCTTAATTTTTTTTGCGGCGTGTAAACGGTATCGATATTAGCAAAATCAGGCATTTTTTCCTCCTTTTATAATGTGTTTATCAACAAAAATAATAAGTGTTTTTGAGCATTGTCGCAATGATTCGTTAGACGGTATATCGGAAAAGAAATCATATTTTAAATTTTTTCGCTTAAAAGTAAAAAAAACGGATTTATTAAAAAAAAGAGTTGAAAAAATAAAAGAAATGTGTTAAAGTTTTACTCGTGTTAGTTCTTATATGTCCGAAAAGGAGTTTAAATATGAAAAAAATTTTAGCTTTGGCGCTTGTTTGCTCCGTTATCAGCGGTTGTAGCTATTTGGGAGCGCCGGAATCTTATACGGTTGTGGATGAAAATGTTGAATCGACGGCCCCTGCTGCTCCGGCAGCTCCGGTTGCTGCGCCGGCTCCCGCACCGGTTATGCCGTGTGGCGGTGTTTACTGTGCTGCCGCCCCGCGTTGCGGATGTGCGCATGCGCCGTGTCAAATGAATCCGGGAGTTTCCGGTCCGTTTATGGTAACCATTCCTACGCAATCCGTTATGGTTCAATAATTTTTTTATCGTAAAACAAAAGCCCGCTCCTGTTGCAGCGGGTTTTTTTGTATTCAACATTATAAAAAAACAGAAAATAACATACAATCGTATTTTTTTAACAAAAAAGAATTGACTTGTTTTAAAATTATGGTAAAATCAGTACATATCGTACAATCCTATGCATTAAGGAATAAAAAATGGCTGACACAAATGAAAAAAATTTGAAACAATCGGAAAGAATGGTTTCTTGTCGATTAAAACTCGGTTGCCGAGATGCAATGGATTTTTATAAAAAATTCAGTCAAAACGGGTTGTTGTTTTCTTATCCAAAATATCAAAAGCATGAGAGCGGAGAACGCAGACTTAATGAAAAATCGGCCATTACATATGCGAAAATTTTTAATGTCGATTGGATGTGGTTGCTTTACGGCGAGTCGGAAAAATACGCCGAAACGGTTTCGATTGATGTGATTGATGCCGTTGCTTGTTGCGGAAACGGGCATGTGAATTTTGATACGCATATTCTCGGACAACAAATGATGACGGTTTCGGCATTGCATCAAATCACGAGCGTTCATCCGGATTATATTAAAATTTTAAAGGTTGTCGGTGATAGTATGGAACCGACCATTAGTAATAACGATTTTGTTTGGGTAGATGTTTCTTGTCACACGCCTACGGGTGACGGCATTTATTTGTTTTGCATCGGAGATATGTTGGTTGTGAAGCGTGTGCAAATCAATCCGTTTGATCAATCGGTTCAAATTTTATCGGATAATGCAAAATATCAGCCGATTCGGGCGGAAAATTATCAAACCGTTCAAACGGTCGGGCGTGTGATTTCTTTTACAAAAATGATCGGATAGAAAATGGATTGGTTACGTCGGTTTGTTTTGTTGAGTATTTATTCGGTGGCGCCGCCGTTTTATATGGTTTGTGCTACTTATTTGCTGTCTGATTACAGCGGATCCGATAATTTTTTGAAAGCACCTTTTTTTTCTTTTTTAAGCGTAACAATCGGCATTGCTTTTCTTTGTGCTTTTGGTGCAAATTACGGATGGCGTTGTTATCGTAAAAAACATTTATTACCCGGTGAAAAAATAAAAGATTATCCGTTAATTTTTGTTTTTGTCTATTCAATTTACTTTTTGCTTATCGGTTGCTTTTTTGGCGGAAGCGAGTGCTTTTATGCTGCATTCAGCGGATTATCTGTTGTTTTATGGGTATTGATTTTTCGGGAAAATATGCGCCGGTGCGTTGAATATTTACCGCTGGTGGAAAAGTTTTATTTTTATGTGGTGGCGTTTGTTTATCCGGTTTTGATTTTAATGATGAGCGATACGCTCTCTCTTATTGAAAATACGCCGTGGTATATGACAATTTTGTTATCACCCATTGCATATGTGCCCGGTGTGTCGGTGTTTGCGGTTGCCTGTTTAATATTGAAAATAATTTGTCGAATGCGTGAAAGCGCTTTAAAAAAGAATGTTTTTGGATTAACGCAGGCCATTTTGCTCTTGTTAATCGGCGATGTGAGCGGTTGTCTTTATTTGGTGTCCTATGTCGGACGTGGTGTTTTCCTGGTCGGCCTTTTGATGAGTTTCGGCGTTTATTTAATCGAGTTATGTTATTATTATAAACGTCAACAACGTTTCAAAACGGGAAATTAATTATTTTTTTATGTCCTTGCATAAATAAGTCTTGTTTTTTTCGTATTTTACGGATAATATAGCTTCAAATGCTTTTTTTGCAGGGAAAGGGAAAAATAAAATGACGGCATTTATTATGTTTTTTGTGGCGTTTATTATTGCTTTGTGGAGTTCGGCACGGTTGTGGCAAGGGCAAAATTTGCTACGTAATCAAAAAGCGGGACTTTATACCTTTTTTGTGTTTTTATGGTTGTTGCCGCTTATGTATCGATATATAGGCTTTAAAATACCGTTTGTTTATTCTTTCCCTTATCATTTATTTGGCTTTTTGTTTTATTGGGCTTATTTGTTTTTCGTTTTTATTTTTGTGCAGGATTTGGTTTGGGGTATTAAGTGGGCGATTCGTTTTTTAAGAAACCGATACAAACCTTTTCCGTGGAAAAGACCGGCACGCATTAAAAAATCAAATCTGTTTTGTTTAAGTTGTTCCTTTGTTTTGGCTCTTTTTGCCTTGTATGCGGGGTTGAAAACACCGGATGTGAAAGAAGTGAAAATTTACACTTCAAAGCTTTCTTCCAATATGACTATTGTTGCATTAAGTGATTTGCATTGGCATCATAAATTATCGTCGCAAAAACTTCAGGAAATTGTGGAAAAAATCAATGCGCTTCAGCCGGATATTATTGTCTTTTTAGGTGATTTTATCGATGAGGGCACAAGTCGTATGCATAAGCAATTATTTGAGTTATCACAGTTGAAGGCGCCACTCGGAAAATATGCCGTTGCCGGTAATCATGACTTTTATTTGGGACATGAAGAAGCTAAAGAAGCTTTTAAAGAAGCCGAATTTACTTATTTGTTCAATGAGGGTGTTCAAGTAACACCGCAGCTTTATTTAGCGGGTGTTCCCGATTATCGAACCGTACGCAATATCAGCGATTCGGTTGATATTCTTCGGGCATTTTCATCGGCGCAACCGAGTGATTATAAGATATTATTGTCGCATCGTCCGAGATTAATCGATACGTTGGTTCCCAAGCAAATTGATTTGCAGCTTTCGGGGCATACACACGGCGGGCAATTGTTTCCGCATCACTTTTTCGTGAAGTTGTTTAATAAATATTTATCGGGATTGTATCAAACAAAAAACGGTAAGTTATATGTCACATCAGGCGCGGGACAATGGGGTGCGCAAATGCGTTTATTTGCTCCGTCGGAAATTACGCTTATTCGACTGATTGCCGAAGCGCATGATGTGTTACCGAAAAATGATCGAAAGACCGTTCCGACGATAAAGAAAAAATCGGCTCAGGAAGATGACTTTATTATTGAAGCCATACCGAAAGAAAAGGTTGTTGTTCAAAATAAAGATGTCAAAAAAAGATCGCCGCTTATGCCGATTGTGGGCAAGGTGTTGAGGAAGAATGTTTCTGCTGAAACAGTGCAAACAAGCAGTGAAGAACAATTATCCCATTCGCCAAAAGAAGGTTTATCCGCCTCTGATAAGAAAATAAAAGATAAAAATGAAATAAAATCAAGCACTGATATATCACAAACGCAGGAAGCGTCTTTAAAATCATCCGAACAATTAACGGTTCGGACGGAAAAAGAAACTCAGCCGGAACCAAATCCGTTTGAGAATATATCAAAAGACATTGATTCGCTTATTGCTTCCATACAACAAGATAAAACAAGCGATTTAAAAGACAGTGAAACATCAAGTGAAGCCTCTTCCGATTCAACCGAAACAACATTCTTACCGACTGATGAAACGGCTGCCGAACAGGTTCAATCATCGGCGACCCGGGTATCATCGGCAGAAGCGGAAGAAGAAGTGCCCGTTTATAAAGAAGAATTGTATATTGAAGTATTAAAGAAAGGCGGAAAGATTTCAAATGTGCGCGTTTATAATGCCAATCATGATTTAATTGCCGATACATTTTTGCGCGAAGGCACGAGTGTTTTAACGCATACGTTGCATAATACGGACGGGTCGGTTGAAACGCATGAAACCATTATGCATGTTCGCAGTATGCCGGACAGACATGTGACTAAGGAAACAACGCAGGTTTTTGAAAAGAAAATGCCTCGACGTATGCATTCCGCTCCCATAATTGAAGAAACGATTTTGCCGGCATTTTCACCGTCGGAAGATGCTTTACCGCCATCGGTGAATAATAAATAACTTTTGAAGGCAATTTAAAAAATACCTGTGACAGCGGGGCATAAAAAATGCCGATGAGAAATTTTTGCATCGGCTTTTTTGAATGTTCACACAAGTTTTGCGGTAACGGAAAGTGTTGATTAATGATTTATTACCATGGTGTTATAAAGATTGGTATGATCTTAATAAATTTTTGAATCACACCGCACAAGAAATGCCTGTTTAATGCCTTACGATGTATTTAACAACGTCCCTGTCCGTCTCGAAGTTGAGTAAGAGTCAGTTGTTGATTAAATTCTAATACACCAGTCAATTTTTTCTCATTATTTCCTGCATTTTCGGCATCGGGCAATCTCGGTGCATCTTCGGTTCCAGCGACTTTTTCTTCGGCATCGGGCGGTATCGGTGCTTGTTGTTCCGCCGTCATCGGAGGTGCTTTCGGCGTATTTTTTAATGCCGCTAATAAAGAGTCCATCTTGGGATCACTTATTGATGCAGAAGATATATCGGCAGTGTTGACAGCGTCACTTAATGATATAGAAGGTGTGTTGTCGGATGATATGTCCTGAGAGTTCTTCTTGTGAACAGATTTCTTTGTAAAAGCATCTGAGAGGGATAATTTTGATCCCCCGTTTGCTATATTTATTGTTGTGTTACTTCCACTTGTTTGTTCAGGTGATTGAGGCGTTAAAGAAGAGTACATTTTATTCAGGTCTTCATCAGAGGGCATTGCATTGACAAGATTTGAGGTCAACTTTTCCGACTTTCTTTCCGGATTATCCTCTCTGTTGATTGTTCTGTTACCTTCACTTATTTGTTCAGATGATTGGTTTGTTAAAGAAGAGTACGTTTTGCTCAGGTCTTCAATATCCTTCTCAGACTGCAGGGTTGCATTGACAAGATTTGAGGTTAACTTTTCCGACTTTCTTTCTGCATTGTTTGCTATATTTATTGTTGTGTTACTTCCACTTGTTTGTTCAGATGATTGGGGCGTTAAAGAAGAGTACATTTTATTCAGGTCTTCATCAGAGGGCATTGCATTGACAAGATTTGAGGTCAACTTTTCCGACTTTCTTTCCGGATTATCCTCTCTGTTGATTGTTCTGTTACCTTCACTTATTTGTTCAGATGATTGGTTTGTTAAAGAATATGTCGCTGTTTTGATCAGCACATCAGTATCCCGCTCAAAATCCTTAGTTACGGTGACAAGATCCTTAGAGTTGGTTGCGTTAGCTACTTGGGTATAAAGTTTTGTAGTATTTCGTTCGTTTTGTTCTAAAATGTTTATCTGTCGTGTTGCTTGGGCTTTTTCTTCCGGACTGGAATGAGAATCATTGATAACCGCCAACATTTTTTTCTTTTGTTCTTCAATATCTTTTAATTTTTGTCGGGTTTGTTCTTCAATTTCTAATTTAGCTTCATTAAAGGGCTTTGTTTTAGCTGTGTGCGTCATACTTTGTGCCCATTGCATCGACATTTTCAGCTCATCTTGCATCCACTTTTCTCTTTCGGCGACAGATGCATGAACATAGTCAAACTTATTGTGTTCACTCCAAATTTTATTGTAATTATTTATGGCTTGCTGTTTAATTTGCGCAATTTGCCGTTCCGTTAAAGCAGCCTGGTGTTCTTGATGAGCCTGCGCTTGACTTAAATCTTTTATGTTGTTCGATGAGGTCTTTTCCGCTTTTATATCTTCCCAATACTTGTCAAGACCGGAGTTTCGTATCATCCTTTCGCAATCTTGTACAGGAATATGTGTCTCAACGGCACCCGTGACGGCACTTTTTAAACGATTTGTGATTTGATCCCGTAATTGCAAATTTTGCGGATTGTTTTGAGACTCTTGAATTAAATCGGAAATTTCTCTCAATTCTGCTTTAAAAGCCTCTTGATGTTGTTCTATACCGTCTAACAGAACAACGGTTGCAGAGTAGGGGTTAGGTGTTGGGGTTGCACTTTTAATATCAATTGAAGAATTAAGTTGGGTCGGACGGGAATCATTGCTCATGACCGGCTCACCGGTTGACAGTTCGATGGTTTCAGAATATGGCGTAGGTTGCAGGGATGAAGATTGACTTGTGTTTTCAATATTAATTGAAGAATTAAGTTCAGTTGGACGGGAATTATTGCTCATGACTCAACTCCTTTAATAACCTGTTAACAAGCCTAACATGAATTAAAATAGGCGTCAACAGAAAAAAAAAGACAAAAAAAGTTCAGTTTTTAAGTGGCTTAGAGGCTTGAAAAGAAATATAAGATGAGTAAAAATGTTAATTTTTTTTATAGGCTTTTTGACAAAAAATAAATGCTTTTTAAAAGGTATTTTCGGAAAAATTTTTGAAAAATCTGAAAAAATAAGAAAATTTTTTAAAAAACGGCTAAAAACAGATGAAAATCTTGAAAATATGCTTTTTTAGCTTGAAAAGCGGGATTATATGACCGAAAGCAGGGTATGAATAGCGGTACAGTTTTTAAGTAAGTTCTGAAGCGAGTGCATAAAAAAACAGGCATCTTTTTCAAAATGCCTGCTTTTTTTATGCAAAAATTTAATTTTATCCGTTGCTATTCGTTTTTGGATCCTTCACGGGAAAGGTATCTTGTGAATCTTCCGACACTTTTTCGCCTGAAATGCCCAAAGCAAGGCTCGTATTGCTGCTGCCGATTTTACCTTTTAAGAAATCGTCTGTTGTTTTGTTTAAAGCAGAAGCAAGCCCTTGTTGAATATCCGTCTTGTTATAGACATCAGCCAAAGAACTATATATGCCGTGTTCTTGATTTGAAGCAATGGCTTGTTTCAGATTGGTTAAAGTTGTCAGATAGTTGTTGGCATTCATGGCTTCCAATTGACAACGTGTGCTGGCCTGACCCTGATAGAGTTGAGCTCTCCTTGAGGCTGCATCTTTAATATCGGAATACCAATGAATTGCTACATTTAACGCCATCATACGATACTCCGTTTGAAGCTCCGGCAATTCCGAGCGGGCTCCTTCTGTGCTTTGCGCTTTTTCATCAACATCTTTTAACCAGGCTTCCAATATGCCTTTACCGGCATCTAAATGGGGAGGTATTTTGTCTTTGGGTACATTCATCCATTCAAACTGGTTATATTCACCCATATAGTGTTCAAACCCTTTTTCGCAATCTTTTCTTGTTTTCGCAAGTGACCACGGTTCTTTTGATAATTTTACTGTTGCCATGTGAAACCCCTTTCAAAATATGGTGTTAAAAACTGAAACGAATTAAATGTTATCATAAAAAGATAAATCTGTCAACAGAATAAATTAAATTTTAAAATCCTTTGCCGATTTCCTTTAAGGAGAGCCGAATTAAATCGTTGGTGGAAACATCGGGCGATTCCTTTAAAATACGGGCAATCACCATGCCGGCTTCCGTGCGCCCGTAGCCCAAATTGGCTAACGCCGACAAGGCATCTGCCGCCACACGCCCTTCATTTGACGCACTCGCACCGATAATCGGCATTTCTTCATGCGTTCCCAAACTGCCCAGCTTGCCTTTCAGCTCGTTTGCCAAACGCGCCGCCAGTTTCGGTCCGATTCCCGAAACGCGCGTGAAAGCTTTGGAATCGCCTGCCATAACCGCCATTTGAATTTCATTAACGGAGAGCGCCGATAAAATGGAAAGCCCGACTTTGGCGCCCACGCCCTGCACAACCGTTAACGTGTTAAATAAATCTTGCTCGGTCGGCGATAAAAAGCCGTAAAGCCGAATGGAATCTTCGCGCACCTGCGTTTCAATAAACAGCGAAACTGCCTGATTGACGCCCGGTAAAGCGCTGATGGTGCGTGTGGAGCAAAAAACTCTGTAACCCACGCCGCCCACGTTTAAAATAATGTAATTTTCCCAAATACTGTCTAAAAGCCCCGTGAGTTTTGCAATCATTTTCGGTATCCTTTCTTTGAATAAGAAGAGTTTAGCAAATTCGGCACGGAAGTGCAAGCGTTTAATTGTTTTTTCTTTTATCTCGAGCGTTTATGACGGATTAAGACGAAAAAAAGAGGCGAAAAATTGCTTTTCCGCCCCTTTTCTTTGATTTTACTGTATTAATTATTTAGCCGAAACTTTTTTGGCTTTTGCCGGATGAGATGGCACGATAACGGGCTTCGGTTGGGCTGCTGCACTGCTTTTAACAGTAGCGGCACTTACCTTTTGAGCCGGTTTTTTCGATGCTTTTCTCGATTCGGATTTTTGAGAAGCCGATTTTTTGTTGTTTGCGGCAAATAATTGTTCGCAAGCTTTAATCCAGCATTCTTTTTCTTTTCCTTCGGGACGGCCGGCTTGTTCCCAAATGTAATAAGCGGCGACTCGAATATTATCTTCATTAATTTGATGTGTCATAGCTTTTTTACTCCTATTAAATTAAAACCCAGTATCAATATAAAACAATTCTTTAAATTTTGCAATGCACTTTTTTGTTTTTTTATATATTTTGTTATTTTTTTTATGTTTTTATTGAAAAAATGAGCCTCCAACGAAAGAATATTGATTAAAAATATAAAAAAAACACAAAAACTGATGAAACAAGCTTAAGTGAATAAAAATTAAAAATATTTATAAATCAATCAGTTAATTTTAATTAGCGAGTCGTTTTTTATCAAAGCGATATTTATTGATTAAAAAAATATTTTGCATCGGCTTTTCAATAAGGCTTTCTCACAAAGAAGAGGTGGTGTATCTTGCAAAACATATTGAGGAAAATGCGCATAAAAAAAACGTCGATTGAACCAATGCAACCGACGTTTTTTCTTTGCTTTTTTTATCGTGAATAGAATTCGATAACCAAATTCGGTTCCATTTGCGTGGCATAGGGCACATCGGCCAATTGCGGTACGCGAATGAATTTGCCTTTGCATGATTTTGCATCAAATTCCATGTATTCCGGTACTTCACGTTCGGTAGAAGCCAATGATTCAATCACTAACGCCATATCTTTGGCTTTATCGGTAACGGCAATTTCATCACCGGCGCGAACAAGATAGGAGGGAATGTTCACTTTTTTACCGTTTACCAGCACATGACCGTGATTGACAAATTGACGCGCCGCAAAAACGGACGGAACAATTTTCATACGATAAACAACCGAATCCAAACGCGTTTCCAAAATACCGATTAAGTTTTCGGAGCTGTCGCCCTTGCGCCGAATCGCTTCGGCATAATATTTGCGTAATTGTTTTTCCGAAACGTTTCCGTAAACGCCTTTTAATTTTTGCTTTGCATGTAATTGAACACCGTAGTCCGTAGGTTTCTTACGATTGGCGCCGTGTTGACCCGGACCGTAATTTCTTTTTTCAACGGGGCTTTTTGCTTTTCCCCAGAGGTTAACGCCTAAACGGCGATCGATTTTAAATTTTGAGTGTAATCTTTTTGACATATCCTTTTCCTTTGTTATTGTTGTCTCCGATAGTCTTTGACCGAATTGTCAAAGCGTGAAAAATGCCATAAACACACTTTTCCGCATTCTCGGAGAATAGCGTGTTTATATCAGAGTTTTATTTGTTTGTCAAGCACTTTTTTATAAGTAAACGCTCCAAATAAAGCCGAGGAGTAAAATTGTCATTGCCAAAAACCCGCAGGCAAGCGGTAGAAAGTGCGCATAGGTGCGTTTTCTCAAGACCCATGCGGCCGTAAAAACGCCCATGTAGCTGATTAAATAAGCAACGCTTGATAAATTCACAATGTCATCAAAGCCGAATAAAACCGTAAAAAGCGTTAAGGCAAGAACGGTGAGCGCGTTACCGTAAGTGCCGTGTCCGATGAGTTTTTTGTGATAAAAATCGGGGAGGGCCTGATGTTCCGAAAGGGCGCGTGTAATGCGAAAAACGCTGAAATAACTGGCGCTGATGCCGGTAATGAAAGCCATAACGGCGGCGGCGTAAATGAGAAAACGTCCGATCTCGCCCAGCAGTTGCTTGGCAACAACCGTAACGGCAATATTTATGTCTTGCCGGAAAGCTTCCGCCGGAATATAATTCATTATCACAAAAGCCAAGCCGATATAAAGAAGCATCACGATGAGCAGGGTTAAAAACATGGCTGTTTTGATTGTTTTCGCCGGATTTTTCACATAAGCGCTGGCGTTGGTAATCACGCCGAATCCCGCAAAGGCAAAAAACGTTAAGCCGATACTGCGGAAAAAAGTGCCCGTGTCCGTTTGAATCGTAAATGACGGATTGTAGCCTTTAAAATGATAAAATCCCGCCAAAATCAACAGTGCCAGAATACCGATTTTAAACGTGACCAAAAAGGCTTCCGTCCAACCGACATCGTGCGTTTTCATCATATTGAACAAACCCAGCAAAATTAAAAGACTTGCCGCAAGCACATTGACGGAGGTTAAACCGGAATGCGGCAGAAAGCCGACAATATAAATACCGAACGATTTTGCCATTGTTCCTGCCGAAATAAGCGTTGTAAAAACATAAATCAGGGATAGTGTCGTTCCGATCCAAGGGTGCTTGAATGCATGACGGAAATAATCGGTAATGCCGCCGGCACTCGGAAACGCCGCTGCCAATTTAATATAAGCATAGCCGGCAAGCATGGCAATGCAGCCTGATATGATAAAAGATAAATATGTCCAATTGCCCGTTTCCTGTAAAACTTGGCCGAGCAAGGCAAAAATGCCGGCACCGACAATAGAGCCGATGCCGAGCGATACAACCTGCCAAAGTGTCATTTGTGCGTTTTTCATGCGTCCCCTCTCCCCTTTTTGCAAAAGGTAAGGGTTATTTTTGTTTTGTCAAGACCGACGTCTTAAAAAAACGGAAAAGAATTTTGTTTTTGACGATTTTCTTTTTTTAAACGCGAATTAAATGCACTTCAATTAACGGTTTTTTGCCGTAATATTCTTTTAAGAATTGTCGAACCGCTGCCCGAACGGTGTTTTCGACCGAAACGTCCTGCGTTTTAACTTGTTCGCCGAGTGCATTGATATCAGCCCGAATTTTGTCTTTAAGCGCTGTTTCGTCATCGCCGTCGGTTTCCAAAAGCCCGAAAGAGGAAATGCGTAAATCACCCAAAATTTCATTTTGTGCGTTTAAAACAAGCGTGATGACAAAGGTGCCGTCTTCAATCATTTTCCGGCGTTTTTTAATCACTTCGGCGCCGAGAGGCAGAATTTTTTTGCCGTCAACCGCCAAAACACCGGTGGAAACGGTTCCCAACACTTCCGGATTTTGACTTAATTTAAGTACTTCGCCGTCTTCCAACGTAAAGGCATATTTTGCCCCCCATTGAAGTGCCAGCTCTTTATGCTCGATTAATTCACGCACTTCGCCGTGAACGGGCAGGGCAATCAAGGGTTTTGTGAGTTGATACATTTCTTTCAGTTCTTCTCCGTGATAATGTCCCGAAACATGCACGAGCGCATCGCGATTGGTTATAATTTCAACGCCTTTGGCTTTAAAACGTTTTTGCATCAGCTCAATGGCTTTTTCGTTACCGGGAATAATGCGGGAAGAAAAAATCACCACATCATCGGGGCCGAAATAAACACTGTTTTTTTGCGGTGTTAAGGCCGATAAGGAACTTAATGCCGAAAAAGGTTCACCTTGCGATCCCGTGCAAATATATAATACACTGCCGATCGGTCGTTCCAATGCTTCCGATTCCGACAAAAATTCCGGAACGTCTTTTAAATAACCGCAGGCACGGGCAGCGGCGTCAATTCGCCACAAACTGCGTCCCATTAAACACACATCCCGATTGTTAGCGGCTGCCGCTTTGTAAATATTATGAATACGGCTGACATTTGAGGCAAAACAACCGACGGCAATTTGTTTGCCTTGATATTTACCGATCAATTTCGTCAATGAATTTAAAACATCTTCTTCCGTTTCGTTTGTGACCGTTCCAAGCGTGTTGGTCGAGTCGCAAACAAGCGCCAAAACGCCTTCGTTTCCCAGCTCTTTTAAAGTTTTTTTATCGGCTTTTTGATTGAGAACCGTATCGGATTGCCATTTCCAATCGCCCGTATGCAAAACAAGTCCTTCTTTGGTGCGAACGGCTAATGCATTGGCTTCGGGAATGGAATGACTCATTTGAACATAAGTGATTTCAAAAGGCGCTAAATCAATGGTATCGCCTGCTTGAACCCGAACCAATTCGGCACGACCCAACAAAGAGTTTTCATCAAGCTTTGATTCGATTAATTCGGCCGTAAACGGTGTTGCAAAAATCGGACACTGCAATTCGCGCCATAAATAACCGACGGCACCGATATGATCTTCGTGTCCGTGTGTCAGGACAAGACCCAGCAGGTTTTCTTTTTTGTCGGCTAAAAACGATAAATCAGGCAGTAATACGTCTACGCCGGGTAATCCGTCACCCGGAAATCCGACGCCGCAATCTACCAGCACCCATTTGCCCCGATAGCCGTATAAAAAACAATTTAATCCGATTCCCGTGGAACCGCCGAGCGGAATCATAACGAAATTTTCGGTTGGTATTTTTAGTTCTGTTTGTATATCAGTCATTTTTCTCCTTTATAATAAAAAAATATCGCCCGCTGAAATCAAACGGGTTTCTGTTTGTGTTTTCAGGGAAATCGCCCCCTGCGGCGTCAATGTTTCGAAAATGCCGCGCATTGTTTCATGCGGCAATCTGACTTCAATCTCCGCTCCGATACCGACGGCATAATCAAGCCATTTTTGCCGAATCGGCATAAAACCTTCTTGTATCAGTAAATCCAAATTACGGGATAAGGCGGTCAATAGGTTTGTTGCGACTTCTTCTCGTGTGTATTTTTGATTGAGACTGGTCGTTTTATATAATGTATCCATATCGGGTGCTTGCGTAATATTTACACCGAAACCGGCAATGACTTTATCATCAACGCGTTCCAATAAAATGCCTGCGATTTTGGCATTATGCAATAACACGTCATTCGGCCATTTCAGGCGAACGGGCACATCGGGTAAGGCTTCTGCCAGTGAAACGCCTGCCACAAATGATAAGAGCGGTGTTTCATTTTGAAGAGCGGGTAATACGGCACTTAAAAACAGATTGCCGGCGAAACTTTGCCAGTGCCGTCCGTTGCGTCCGCGTCCCGCAGTTTGATTTTCGGCAATAATTACCGATCCCACGTCATAGGTTGCCGCTCGGGTATTTGTTGAATCGACTTCTTTAAAAAAATATGTTTGCCATTTCATAGGAAGGCACCTTATCATATTTTTTTTAAAAAAGAAAGAAAAACCTTGATTTAAAGTCATATTTTAAATATAATATCAAAAAATATCATATATGAAAGGGTTGAAATGATCAGAAAAATAATCGGATTGATTGTTCTTGTCGGGCTTGTTTTTTGGGGAATGACGGGATTGTTTCAAACGGATGAAAAACCTCCGTTAAATGATGTGCCCACCGAACAGGAACAAAAAGTGATTGAAGAAAGTCAGCCGGAGCCGGCTTTCGTTCCGGAAAGCGATTTGGAAAATCAATATCCGGAAAATGCCGAAAAAGATACTTGAAAACTTTTTGAAAGATAATTGAAAATGGATACGGCAGAGTTGATTGAAAACTTTTCTTACTTAATCGATTGGGAAGATAAATATCGCTATTTGATTGAATTGGGCGATTCGCTTTGTGATTTTCCCGAAAGCGAAAAAACAAGCGCAAATAAAGTAGAAGGATGTATGTCACAGGTGTGGTTTACACATACCGAACAAGATCATCGACATTATTTCAATGCCACGAGCGATGCGCATATCGTGCGCGGCCTTGAAGCCGTTTTATTGACGCTCATTAACGGCAAAACCAGCGAAGAGATTTTAAGAACCGATATTGACGGTGTTTTTAAGCAGTTGGGTTTGTCCGAAAATCTTTCGCCTACGCGACGTAACGGTTTTTATGCCATGGTAGAACGTATTCGAACGCTGGTGGCTTCAAAATAACGGATAATACGCAACTTTCAAGTCAAAAGGTACGGATAACGAGTGACTTTCAAATCATCATAAAAAAATACCGCCTTTAAAAGCGGTATTTTTTGACAAGCTTTCTTTTAAGAGCGTAATTGTGCGCCTGTTGCCTTTTGAACCGCATTGATAATTTGAATGCTTAAAATTTCAATTTCTTTGTCGGTCAGTGTTTTATCCGCTTGCGTGATGGTAACTTGAACCGCTAACGATTTTTTATCTTCGGGTAATCGATCGCCTTCGTAAACATCAAACAGCGTTACATCGGTAATTTTTTCTTTATCAACGTTTTGAATAGTTGCCAAAATTTGCCCCGCAGGTGTTGCTTTATCGGCAATAAAGGCAAAATCTCGCGTTAACGGCAGTAAAGCAGATAATTTTAACGCTTTCATATTCTTTGATTTTTTACGCGGTAACGGTATGTTATCCAAATAAACCTCAAAAGCCACAACCGGCGTTTTAATATCAAAAATTTTCAACAACCGCGGATGAATTTCGCCAAAAAAGGCTAAAACGTTTTTTCCGAGCGTAAATGCGCCCGATCGTCCGGGGTGATACCAGGACGGTGCTTTGCGAACAACCTGCATATTTTGTGGTGCATCGGCGGAAGATAAGGCAGCTAACGCATCGGTTTTGGCATCAAGCCAATCAACACAGCGAGATTCTTCGGCATAGTGAATCGGAGCGTAATTTCCGGCACGAACACCGCAGGCAACCAACCGTTGCTCATTGGGAGTCGTAGAATAAAATTCGGGTCCGACTTCAAAAAGCTGCACGTCTTTAATACCGTGGGCTTGATTGCGATTAACGGCCGATAACAAATTCGGCACCAAGGACGGACGCATTTCATTTAAATCCGAGGCAATGGGGTTTGCAATTAAAATGCCTTTGGAATCAAAATATTTTGCCAGTTTCGAATCCATAAATGACCATGTAATCGCTTGATTTAATCCGCAAGCGGCCAATGCCCGCCGTACGGTTGCTTCCCGTCGTTGATGCGGCAGCAAAATACCCGTCGGCAGTGCTTGGGGACGCATGGGCAAAAACGGCAAGTCATCCGTGCCGTGAATGCGCATAATTTCTTCCACCAAATCGGCACTTTCTTTTACGTCATTCATCCGCCATGACGGAACGGTTATTTTATTTCCGTTTACGGTAAAGCCGAGCTTTTGCAAAATAGAAGCGGATTCTTCTTTGGGAATATCAATACCGCATAAACGCTTTACCTGCCCGAAATCAAACGTAATTTCGCGAGAAGAAAGCGGTGTTTCGCCTTTGACGATTAATTCGGACGGTTCGCCGCCACAAATTTCCAGAATCAGTTGCGTAGCTCTGTCGTTTCCGCTGATTTGAGACGCCGGATCGATTCCGCGTTCAAACCGTGATTTCGAATCTGATTCCGCATTGAGTTTTACGCTTGTTTTGGCAATGCTTATCGGATTAAAATAAGCCGATTCCAAAAACACGTTGGTTGTCATTTGAGAACAACCCGTTTCTTCACCGCCCATAACGCCGGCAATGCTTTGCGCTTTATTGTCATCGGCAATAACGGTCATATCGGCAGATAAAGTATATTCTTTTCCGTCCAGCGCCAAAATCTTTTCGCCTTCTTTGGCTTTTCTGACATGAATGTTGCCGACGAGTTTATCGGCATCAAACACATGCAACGGACGACATTCAGCTAAATTTAAATAATTGGTAATATCCACCAATGCCGAAATCGGACGCAACCCCATGGAAATTAAGAAATCACGCATCCATTTCGGACTTTGCGTGTTTTTTACGTTACGAATATAGCGTCCCGTAAATTGCAAACAATCTTGCTCTTCCATATAAACCTGAACAGGCGATGAAAATATGCCTTTAATCGGTTCGATCGGTGTTTCTTTTAAAATACCGATACCGGTTGCCGCCAAATCACGGGCAATGCCTTTCACGCCCAAACAATCACCGCGGTTGGGGGTAACGTTCACATCAAAAATCACATCGCTGCCCAATGCTTCGGCAGCCGGTGTGCCGGCCGGCAAATCGGTTTTTAAGTCAATAATGCCTTCATGATTATCACTTAACAATAATTCTTTTTCGGAGCAAAGCATTCCGTTACTGTCAACGCCGCGAATGGTGCTTTTGGTAAGTTTTTCGTTATAAAGCGGAATTAAAACGCCGGGTCGCGCCAAAATTGATTTTAACCCGACACGAACGTTCGGTGCACCGCAAACGATTTGTAAATCTTCCGTTCCCGTAAAAACGGTTAAAACATGCAGTCTGTCGGCATTCGGATGATTTTCGACCGATTTGATTTCCGCCACGGTAAAATCTGCCAAAGCAGCTGCTTTGTCGATCACTTCTTCCACTTCCAAGCCGATGGCGGTTAATTTATCCGCCAACTCGTGCGGTGTGGCATTTGTTTCTAAATATTGTGTTAAAGCCCGTAAAGAAACTTTCATCGTTTTGCTCCTCCGTTAAAACTTAATCCGCTGATGACCGATGGAATATCGAGCGGTAAAAATCCGTAATGTTTAATCCAACGCATATCGGCATCAAAAAAGCTACGCAAGTCGGGAATACCGTATTTTAACATGGCAAAGCGATCAATACCGCACCCGAACGCATATCCCTGATAAACATTCGGATCCAAGCCGCACGTGCGTAACACATCGGGATGAACCATACCGCACCCCAACAATTCGCACCAGTCTTCGCCCGATTTAATCACGAATTCGCCGTTTTTGCGGGAACAGCCGACATCGGCTTCGTAAGAAGGTTCCGTAAACGGAAAGTAAGAGGGACGGAATCGAAGTGCCACGTCATCGGTTTCGAAAAACAATTTCATAAATTCCGTTAAGGTTGATTTTAAATGTGCCAGATTCGTTTCGGTATCAATGACCAATCCTTCAATTTGATGAAACATCGGTGTATGCGTCATATCGTAATCACGCCGGTAAGTCCGTCCGGGAGCCACAATTTTAATCGGCGGCTTTTTAGATTCCATTGTACGAATTTGCACGCCGGACGTTTGTGTTCTTAACACCTTATCCGTTGTATTTTCCATAAAGAATGTTGCTTGCATTTGACGTGCCGGATGAGAAGGCGGAATATTTAAGGCTTCAAAGTTGTGAAAATCATCTTCAATATCGGGACCTTCTGCCATTTCAAAACCCATTTGCGCGAAAATAGTCAACATTTCTTCCATCACTTGTGCCACGGGATGAATGCGTCCCGAATGTGTATTCGGACGACAGGGCAGGGTAATATCCGCCGTTTGAGAAGCCAGTTTTGCATTTAATTCGGCCTCTTCCAACGTGGCTTTTTGCGATTCGATTAAAGCGGTTACTTCATTTTTAAACGTATTGAGCAATTGTCCCGCTTCTTTTTTCTTTTCGGGAGATAAAGCGCCCAATCCTTTCATTAATTCGGTAATCGATCCGTTTTTTCCGAGCAATTTTACGCGAATTTCATCTAGTTGTATCAGTGTTTTCGTTTGTTGAACGGCGTTTGGCACACTTTGGCGCAACGCGGCGATTTTTTCTTCCATTTCCTTTCCTCCAAAAGCGATAAAATTTACTATTCACACCATATAACATATTCTTTTGCAAAAGTGAATAAAAAAATGCTTTGTCGGCTTAATTTTTTATCGGATTCCCTTTTAAAAACGAAAAAATACTTTGACAAAAGCCTTTATCGTGTGTATATTATACAATAAGGTGTTTTAGGGCTTATTCATGGTTATCGAAAAACAACGCGGGTTATTGGAAATATTAAGACAGGCACAAACGCCCGAAGAAAAAAACTTTCTTCGCCGATATGTGCGTACGATGAAAAATCGGCATGGTTATTTGTTAAATATGCAAAAGGCTCAACGGGGAACAGGTGGCGGCAGTGTTATTTCCGATTGGTATAAGTCACTGTTGCACAATTAAAAAAGGGGGATAAATAAATGTTTTTCAAATTTTTTTCCGTACTTTTGTTGGCGCTGATGTTGTCATTTGATGTCAGTGCGCAAGAAATGGTAAAAACTTATAAATTAATGATTTTCGGTGACAGTTTATCGTCAGGACATCGTTTACCGAAAGACGATTCGTTTCCGGCTCAATTGCAAAAAGCGTTAGAGCAAAAGGGATACACGCAGGTTGAAGTTCTCAATAACAGTAAGCCGCGCGAAACAACGGCCGGCGGTTTAACGCGGCAAGCCGCGGCATTAAAACAACATCCGAACGGCGTTTTGTTGGAATTGGGTATTAACGATGTATTTATGGGCGTTTCCATTGATAAAATCACAAAAAATTTGTCTGATTTAATTGAAAACTTTCAAAAAGAAAAGGTAGCCGTTTTGTTGGCCGGTATGAAAGCGCCCCCCGTAACGGAACCCGCTTATGCCGCACAATTTTCTGAAATGTATGCTTCATTGGCTCAAAAATATCATTTGATTTACTATCCGTTTTTTATGCAGGGTATTTTCGAAGCAGCCGGCAATCAAATATTGCAAACAGCGCCTTATATGTTATCCGATAAAATTCACCCGAACGCAACAGGTGTTGAGTTAACGGTTAAGCATATTTTACCGAGTGTGCAAAAGTTTTTAAATCACCAGGGAATTTATCCTCAAAGCAAGAAATAGATTAGGTGTTTTCTCGACTTTTATTTGCATTGTTATTGAAATGAATTTTATGCTTTTGAACAAGTTGTGCCGAATGATTTTGCAGCATTTGTACAATTTGTTGGGAACGAGAAACATCTGAGGGTGTGTTGCTTTTTCCCAATACTTTTAATGCATATTGACAGGGTAAAACTCCTGTTTTTGTCGGACGAGTTAAATCATAGCCGTGATTCAGTAAAATCTGAATGCTTTGAACGGAACGTCGCCCGATGGCATACATTAATGAGGTTTTATTTTGGCATTCCGAATACATATCGGCGCCGTTTTCCAACAGAAAACTCAACATATCGAATTTTTCATATCGAATGGAATTCCAAAAAGCAGGCATTTGAAAAGAATCTCGTTGATTAATGTTTTCTCCTCGTGCCAAAAGAAGGGAAACAGCTTCTTTTCGATTATATGAAACGGCTAATTTAAACACGGATTTTGGTGTCGTATCCCAATCGATTAAATCTGTGCGTGCACCGATACTTAAAAAATATTTTGTCAAAGGCATATTGTTGTGTTGCACGGCATACATTAACGGTGTTTTGCCGTAACAATCCTGTTCATCGAGAGAAATATGTTTGTTCACCAGGTACCGACAGCTTTCTTCCTGATTATAAAAAACAAAACGATGAAGTAAATTACTGCCGTATGTGTTTTTTTCGTTTACGTCAATACCGTTGTCAAGCCAATAATCGGCAATATCATACCGTTTGTTGACGAGGGCGTAAAGTAAAACGGATCGTTGAAAATCATCTTTTGCGTGTTTATCGGCACCCGAAGCACACAGATAACGAATAAGAGCAAGATCGGCAAAAGACGAAGCAAAATGCAACGGTGTTTTTCCCTCGTTATTTCGGGCGTTGACGTCGATATGATGGTGCACTAAAAATTTACAGGCATTCAAATTATTTCCGCGAGCGGCATAATGCAATAACGTGTTTCCTTTTTTGTCTTTTTGATGAATATCGGCTCCTTTTTCCAACAGATATTCGGCAATATCGTTTCGTCCCAGAAATATGCTCACTAAAAGGGGTGGCACGTCTTTATTATTACAAAGATGCGTATCGGCACCCGCATTAAGTAATAAATCAATCACTTGATAATCGGCATAAATTATCGCCATGTAAAGCGGTGTTTTGCCTTGGTTGTTTTGCTGATTCACCGGAACACCGCGGTTTAACAGATAGTGACAGATTTCGGGGTCGTTGTCGTATGCTGCTTCATGCAGCATTGTGTTTCCGTATGAATTGGTAAAATTAATATCGGCACCCGAGCACACCAAAAAATTTGCCATATCGTATAAATTATTCGCAAGTGCGGTATAAAGCGGTGTTTTTTCCTTTTCGTTTAAACCGTTAATATCGGCGCCGGCATTTAATAAGAGTTCTACCGTTTGAAAATGACCCGATTTAACAGCTTGATGCAAGATTTTGTTGCGTTGCTTTTCGGATAAAGAGACATAGTCCTGTCGGGCTTTCGAAGAGCCGATGAAGGCTAAGTCAGCATTTTCGACAGCAGTGAGCAATGTGCCGAACGGAGTGTGATTTGACTCGGTTCCAAAAGGAAAATCTGTTTTATTTTCTTTTTTTTCGTGAAACAGAAAAGAAAACATAAGGCGCCTCTTAAAAAATTTACTGAAATATTTAAATAATAAGTAAAGTGTAATCCTTTTTTCAAGCTTTGTCAACAAAAAAGTTGCGAAAAGAAAAATTTTATACTTGTTGATAAAAAAATAACAATAAAGTAAAGCGTAATGTCGGTAAAGTTTTGTTTTTTAAATTCCCGTCGATAAAAAAACTTAAAAAACGTTATTTGTCAAAAAAAAGACATTTTTTTTATTTTTTTTTTAATATTTTGAAAAATAAGTTAAAAATTAGTTTTTTGACTTTATTGTTTTCACATTTTTAAGAAAAAATTAAAAAAGATGAAAAAAAAAATTGATTTTTGTAAAAAAAGGACGTATAACATTTAAAAGGGTAAACTTTTAAAGGAGAAGTTGTATGAAAAAGTTACTTTGTTTAGGTGTTGCATTAACAATGTTGTCGGCGTGTTCGAGCTATGATCCCGATTTGGACGCGGCAGCAGAGAAAAGAGCTGAAAATCGGGCAGAAGTGCGGGCAGAAATCGGTTGCCAATTCGCAAACGATCATGAGGCCTATCGTCGCTGCTTGTTGTCAACGTACAAAAACAACAAGCCCAAAACGTTTACGACTTCTCAAGATTGTAAGGGACAGCCGGTAGCGGTCGTCAGTAGCGGGGCAGTTGTCAGTAACAATACGGGCAGCGGTAACGGTGTCAACGGTAACGGTACGGTTAGCGGTGTAGCCTCCGTTGCTTGTACGGCTGATTCGGTTACCCCGTGTTTGTATCAAACACAAGATGTGTATGAAATGACAATGCCGTGCCCGACATGTCAAGTTCAACCGCAACAACAGTTTGTTGTCGAACAACCGCAGGTGATTGAACAAAAAGAAACTGTTGTTGAAAAACCGCTTGAAGTTGTTCCGATGCCTCAACCGTTACCGGAAAAAACGTGGTGGGAGACATATCAGGAAGAACAAAAACCGGCAGAACCCAAAGTTGTTTGTCCGTGCCCGGATCCCAATGATCCGTGTCCGCAGTGCGTGACAAAATAGTGTTTTAAAAAAACAATTTCAACAAAAGGGGTGAAGGCTATAAGCAAATTCACCTCTTTTGCATACTTTATTCGGTTTAACATAAATCATTTTTTAAAATGAATACATTTTTATAAATAAAGGATTTTTTTAATGAAACAGGCAGAAGAGTTTATTTTTAATTTAAAGAATATGACAAATATTCAAAAAGTGATTCGACGGTTAAGTCAAGTCAGTGCGGTATCATCTGTTTTTGCACGAGAAAAAGGTTTGTTATCCAGTCATGAGACCTCAAACGGGCGCACATGTTATATTTTGAAAGCGAACATTAATGATGCGGAACAGGGTTATATGAACCGCTATGTGGATACCATAGATTTTTTATTACCGGCTTCTCATAAAAATACGTTTGAAGTTTATACTTTACAAATTTTCTTTCATACGAAAGATATGTCCCGTGCTGAAAAAATTCAATTCTGGGAAAAGTCGGGTGAACCCTATGATGAAGACAGATTGTTTATGGCCATGGAGCAAAAATTTATTGATAATTGTAAATTATATAAGGGAAAACAACAAATTTTTGAATTAAAACAAATTGATGACATTCATTTGTCACAATCGGCCCGTAAGCATAATTTAACGGAAAAAAGCGGTTTGTTTTTGCTGCTTCAAACGGAACCTGCGTTTCAACCGATTAAGGATTTATTTTTTACAAAGATTTTTTCCGCTGCCGAACAAAAACGTGTGTTACAAATAACCGAAGCAATTCGGCGTAAAATGTATGAGCGTCAAAGAACGGAATAAAGGTTTTATTTCGATTGACGAATTTTATTTTGAAAATAAAAACGGTATCTGTCGGAGAAGAAGATGCGAGTGTTGATTATTTGGGATTGGGATAACACGTTAATGAATACCAAACCGGCGGTAATGGCGGGATTGCAGGATGTTGCCGCTTTTTTCGGTCAGCAACCCGTAACCGAGGAAGAAGTCGTGAATGTTATGACACATCATCGCGGGGCTTTTTGGCAGAATCGTTTTGGCGCTCAAATGGTATCGGCAATTGATTATTATGTTTCAAAGTATCAGGATTATTTGGAATTGGTTTGTCCGTTTGAAAAAACAACAGCCGTTTTAAAAGCCGTTCAAGAAAAACATATTCCGCAGGTATTGGTAAGTAACAAAAATCACGAGTCGCTGATTAAAGAAGTGGCACGTCATAAGTTAAGTTCTTATTTTGCCGCCATTTTAGGAACAAAAGATTTTTTGGGTAAGCCCGATCCGCTTTTTATTCAGCCGATTTTACAACAATTTTGTCCCGATGAAATCATACTCATCGGTGACGGACAATCTGATATGGAATTGGCGCGAAACATCGGTGCAACGGCCATTTTGGTGCATCGATCCGAATCCGATTTGCCGTATGATTATAACTGCGTCGATTTAGGGGAAGTTTTAAGTGTTTTGCAAAAAATTGCCTTTGATAATATAAAAATCTTTAACCATGAAAGGAAATAAGATGGATTGTGTTTTTTGTAAAATAATTAATAAAGAAATTCCAAGCCTGATTGTTTATGAAGATGCCAAAGTATTATGTATTATCCCAAAAGATATGGAAGTTTATGGTCATACGCTGATTCTACCTAAAAAACACTTTAATGATATTTTTGATATTCATAATGCAGATCTGCAAGATATTATGCGTATTGCAAAGAAACTTTCCATAGGCTTTCGAACGAAGCTAGGAGCAACGGGAGTGAATATATTACATGCCAGTGGAAAAGATGCAGGGCAATCTGTTCAACACTTTCATTTACACCTTTTTCCAAGATTTAAAGATGATAACATAAATGCATGGCCTCAATTACCTAAAAAGAATTTTAATAAAGAAGAAGTCTTACATGGAATTACTTTTATGGATGGAATATAATTTTAATAAAGGTATTTTTTTTCTTGTTTTTAATTGTATCCAATATGTAAAAGTTCAGTGCGTTTTTTCTTCCGGTAAATCTAAAATATCTTGGGCGTGAATATAAGACGGGGTGCCTTTCGGAAGAGTTTCCAACGCTTTTTTTGCTTGTCGTTTGGCTGCTTTTATATCTCCGATGGTGCGATAATATTCTGCCATGGCATAAGGAATTTCCTTTTGATTGCCCGTTTGCTCGTAAGCCGTTGCCAGAAGTTGCCAGGCAAAAGGAGTATCATTTTCGCGTGCCAATGTGTATTTTAAATGTGTTACGGCTTCTTTTGCCGAATCGGGTGAGGGTTTTTCCATTAAGGCTTGGGCTAATGATAAGCGCATTAACGGAGCATTCGGCATGAGCGATAAGGCTTTATGATAATAAGTCACGGCTTTATCGATTTGTCCCGTTTCTAAATAAAATTGAGCTTTTAATTCATAAAAATAAGGATAATCACTTTTTTGGGCAATCAGCGAATCCAGCATTTTTTGTGCAGCGTCAAACTGTCTGTTTCGATAAAGCGCAATGGCTTTGGCATATTGGGCCGCTAAGTCGTTACGATTTTGATAAATGGCGAATGTTTGCCGCGGTTCATATAAAAAGCCGATGAGTTTTGCTTTAATCAGATCAAAGCGAATGTCTTTCCGAGCAGGTTTTGCTGTTTTGACAAAGCGTTCCAATGCGTTTATCCTGTCTTTGGTTAAGGGGTGTGTGCGCAAATAAGAAAAATCATCGGTTGCATACAGGCGTTCTTGTGCCTGAATGGTTTTCATGGTATTTTCAAACCCGATCATCGAATAATTAAGACGTTTCATAATATCGACTGCCGTTCGATCGGCAGAGCTTTCTTCTCCTTGTCGATAGGAGGTAAATAATCCGGCAGCCGAAGTAGATCCGCCCATCATCACGGCAATGCCGGCATCGGGTCGCCCGGCAACGGCAACCAATCCGCCTAAAATGGTGGAAATAAGCGCTGCTCCCTGTGCTTGATTTAAAACGCCTTGTCCGCGTGTAATGTGACCGCCGACAATATGCCCGGTTTCATGCGATAAGACAAAAATCACGTCGTCAACCGATTGCGCTTGAGTGAGTAATCCCGTGTGAACAAATACCGTTTGTCCGCCGGCTACAAATGCATTGACGGAAGGATCGTTTACCAAAACAATTTGTGCGTTTTGCGGATTTAATCCGGCCGATTTAAAAATATTGCGTAAATAGGAAAGCATAACGGCTTCTGCTTCCGTATCGCGTATAACGGAAATTGCCTGCGCCGAAACCGAGGTAAAACATAAAAATAAAAGAATAACACTTCTTAAAAAATTTTTCATGCTTTTATTTTAGTGTAAAATATTTAATTCGTCAAACTATTCTGTCAAAAAAAGCAAAAAATGTTCTTGACAAATGCCGTTAATTTTAGTCAAATAAAGCAAAAAGGAAAAACAAGATGAAAATCAGTACGGAAAATAAAGAAATCATTGCCGGCACGATTTTGGTGTGTCTGTTGGCCTGTGCGTTGTTTTTTTTGCATTCGCGGGCAGCCATGGAAACCGACAGAGAAGGGTTTGTGCTTTATGCACCCTTTTCAAAAACAGACGGGCTAATGACGGGAGCCGATGTGCGGGTATCGGGGATTCGCATCGGGCGTGTGTTGGAACAAACGTTAGCGAACGGTTATCAGGTGCGTGTGAAAATCGGATTTGATATGCCGTTAAAACTATCGGATGATTCGTCTGCCGTTATTGAAACAGACGGGCTATTGGGAGCAAAATATTTGGAAATTACGCCGGGTGGCAGTGAAGATTTGTTGGAATCGGGCGATGAAATTGCATATACGCAAGATGCCATGATTTTAACGGAATTAATGGATAAAATTAATGCATATATGCGTGAAAAGAAGAAAGAAACGCCTGATGATACGGCCACGCCGACAGAGGAAACAAATACGAAAGGAATTAGTGAATGAAAAGAAATCCGATTGAAACGATTTTAGGTTTTTTTGTTTTGATTTTCACGGGTGTGTTTTTGTTTTTTGCCGCTTCGCGTGTGGATACCAAAAAAATTGAGGGCTATACCGTCACGGCAAATTTTATGAAAATCGGCGGGTTGGAAGTCGGATCCGATGTGCGTATTTCCGGCATTAAAGTCGGGTCTGTTTTGGCGACCAGACTCAATCAGGAAACGTACACGGCCGATGTTACACTCGGAATTGATAATCGTGTTCGATTGCCGATTGATACGGTGGCTGCCATTGCCGATGTCGGTGTTATGGGCGGAAAATATGTACGCTTGGAACCGGGAAAAAGTCAAACAATGTTGAAAAACGGCGAAAAAATTACTCAAACACAAAATTATAAATCGCTTGAAGAAAGTATTTCCGAGTTTATTTTCCTGTCAACAAAGTAGGCGGTTATGCGATTAAAATTAATTCTGTTTTTTTGTATCGGGTTGTTCGGTTGTACGGCTTGGAGTGCCGATGTCTCAACAAAACAGCTTGTTTTACGCGGTGTTGATAAAATTACGGGACGAGTCAGCACCATGACGGCAACGGTTCATCATCCGTTAACATTCGGTACGTTAACCATTATTGCCGAACGGTGTTTGGCCAAGCCGCAGGAAGAAATGCCGGAAAATGCCGCATTTTTAAAAGTTTATGAGAAAACGAAAGAAGACCCGAAAAAACAAGTGTTTAACGGATGGATGTTTTCTTCAAATCCGGCGTTATCGGCAATGGAGCATCCGATTTATGATATTTGGGTATTAAGTTGTGTGAATCAAGATCTGAAAGAAGATGTTGTCGCACCCCAAAAAATTTCTCGTGAAGATGATTTAAATATGGTTGCCGATGATGATAATCCGGCTCTGGCGGAAGATTAAATTAAAAATCAGAAAAGGCTTATATTGTTTTTTGCATTCAAGTTTTATTTTACTTGATTTTTCTGTTCTATCTTTTTATAATATTTTAAAGATTGAATAAAGGAGTTTGAAAATGGGCGCGCATAAGTATATGGAAGAAATTGATGAAATCGATCATCGTGATCACAGCGGAGATGTTATTCCGACGCGAAAAAAATCGAGCCGTCGAATCTTAAAATCAATTTTAATCATTATCCTGTCGGTATTGTTGGTCAGCGGCAGTATTTTAATTCACAAACTGAATAATCAACAAATGCATACATATAACCCGCTTGTTTTTAATAAAAAAGTGTCTGCACAAAAATTGCCGGTTGCAACAAGCGTTCAACCGAAATTATCGGATCCGGCACCGAAAGTCAAATCAATATCGACCTCCGAAATATCACTTCAAGAAGAAAATGCTTCGGATAAAGAAATGATGCCGGCACTAACCGAAATAATGCCTGCCGGTACGGAAGTGAGTTTACCTCCCGATTCGATGACAGAAGTAAAGCGTGAGTATGGTATAGCACAGGCTTTAATTTTTAAAGAGCATTTTTTAACGGGTTTATCATGTCGGGCTGATTATCAAACATTGGCTGCCGTTCAACATAAAACCCCGATTATGCGCGAAGTTTTGAACGGGTTGGCGCCGTATTGCCGTCATGAAGTATCGGCGTTGGAAAATGTTAAAGCCGCTTTTGTCAATAATAAGCGTAAAGCTTTGGTAATGATGTATCAGGAAAAAAGTCCGCATTGGATTTCTTACTTAAAATCGGTATTGGTTTATTTAATTGAAATCAGAAAACTCAATCCGGAATCATCGCGTCCCAAAGATATTTTATATAAAGCACAAAACGAGCTTTATCACAACAATATTATCAAGGCAACAATGTTATTAAAGCAACTGCCGCCACAAATGCAAGAGGCTATGCCCGATTTCTTTCGAGAAGCTGAAATTTACTTGCAGGCAGATAAAAGCTTAACCGAATTAATCTTATCATTTGAGAAAAAAGGAATGTAAAATGTTAAAATTGATTGTTTTTTTGCTTTCGCTTTTTGTGATCGGCTTTTTGATTGTGCATGATAATTGGATGATAACCGTGAGTGGTTTCGGCTATGAAGCAACCGTTTCAACCGTCTTTTTTGTCTGTTTGATTTTGCTGGTGTTTTATTTATTGCATTTAATGAAAAAACCATTGGTATGGTTAGGCATTATGCAACAAAAAATGAGCACGGCGCGTTATATCAAGCGGGAGAATTATTTAATCAACGTGCTGAGTTATGTGTTGAATAATGATGAAAATGAGGCGCGCTTTTTATTAAAACATAAAAAAAGCGTTTTTGAGAAAAAAGATGTAAAGTCGTGGATTGTTGAAGCCGTTTTGGCACCTGATAAAGAAGTTTTTGAAGCGTTAACCAAACAGGAAGAGTTTCGTTTGTCCGGCTGGCGAGGATTATATTTAATTGCCTTAAAAAAAGGTGATGAGAAGGCGCAGGAAAAGGCTTTAACGGCAGCTTTCGAAAATGATAACACGGTAAAATGGGTTGTTGAAGGGTTATACCGCTTATCTTTGCAAAAAAATGAGTGGGAAAATGCTTTAAACTATTTGGAACAGCTGAAAAAGAACGAGTTTGTCAATAAAGAAACGTATATCACTCGAAAAGCAGATTTGTTAATGAAACAAAATCAGCCGATGGAAGCTTTTCGTTTGAATCCGAATAATGTTACTTTTGCCGTTCAGGCGGCAGCGATGCAAAAAACAACACAAAAGGCAGCGGATATTTTAATAAAAGCATGGCAATTAACGCCTGCAAAAGAAATATATGAAGCCTATATGGCGTTATATAAAAATGAGCCGGCAGCCAAGCAGGTTAAAGCCGTGAAAAAGCTTACTTCCGATAATCCGACGAGTCGGCAAGCCTTATCAGTTTTAGCCGATACCACCGTTCGATTGGAATTATGGCGTGATGCCAAAGAAACAATTCAAGTATATTTGGCAACTTATCCGCTCACGAAAACCATTGCCTGTTTGATGGCAAAAGTAATTCGGGAAGGGTGGCATCATGAAGAAGAAGCCCGTGAGTGGGAAAGCAAGATGGCTGAGGCGGAAGACACGGCTGGGTGGCTTTGTGCCGATTGTCAGCAACGAACATCGGAATGGAACATTGTTTGTCCGCATTGTAATTCATACCATCATATTATTTACGGATAATTGTCTTGCATTGAGGAGAATGAATGTTAAAAGTAACAATCATAACGGTTGTGATGAATTTAATTCAAAACAAACGTATGAATATGTTTGAAACATGCGTGGAAAGCATTCGCGTACAAGATTATCCGGAAATTGAGCATATCATTATTGACGGGGCTTCCAGCGATGGAACAATCGAATTGTTAAATAAATTGAAACTGACGTATTATTCCGAACCGGATACGGGTATTTATAATGCCATGAATAAAGGAATTGCCCATGCAACGGGTGATATTATTGCCTTTTTAAATTCAGATGACTACTATACGGATTCAACGGTAATTTCATCGGTTGTCGAGACGTTTGAAAAAACTAATGCCGATATGGTTATCGGGGATTGTACATATTTCTTTCCGGATAAGAAATTAATTTCGGCTCATTCAAAAATAGAAAATTTGTTATATACCATATCGGTTTGCCATCAATCAACATTTTGTAAGCTTGATTTGATGAAAGCTGTCGGCGGGTTTGATGAAACATATAAAATTGCTGCCGATTATCATTTTATTCACAAAATATTGTTAAGCGGTTATAAATTAGTGTTTTTAAATAAAATTCTTTCTGTTTTTCGGGAAGGGGGTATCTCGTCGAACAGGCAAAAGGTACTGGAAGAAATATATGATATACAATATAAAAATTTTAATCGGTTCAACATTAAAATTTCGCAGAAACAGGTTCGAAAAATTCTTCACAGAGAGTTTCTTCCGCTGAATGCGTATATCAAAGCGCGTAAACTGGTTTGTCCGCAACTTCGTCGACGCTTTGATGCACGGTATATTAAAAATATATTGAAATTCATAAGACATTGGCTGGTTACCGTTCATGTACGACGGAATCGTAAATTGATTAAAATATTTGGAATTGTTTTATATACTGAAGAAAAAAGTTGACAGATTGTTTTTTTTGTGATATAAATACCTTGCCAAGAAACAGGGAGGTATTATTATGGTTCAATCATCTGTTCGCAAACATTCACAATTACCGCTAGTTTCCGTGATTATGCCGGTTTATAACACGAAAGAGGAGTATTTACGAGAATCGATTGAAAGTATTTTAGCGCAAACATATAAAAAATTTGAGCTGATTATTATTGATGATTGCTCGGAAAAATCCGTGGAGCCGATTGTGCGATCCTATCACGATTCGCGCATTCAATTTCAACGTTTATCGGTCAATCGGGGTGCTTCATTTGCACGCAATGTCGGCTTTCATTTATCAACGGGACAATATATTGCCGTACAGGATAGTGATGATATTTCTTATCCGGAACGGTTGGCTGTTCAAGTGAAATATATGCAAAAATATCCGAATATCGGTGTCATGGGAGCGCAATACAGAGAAATTTCATCTGACAAAAAAGATACGGTGCTAAATAAATTCGGATCGCCCGAATATTTAAGAGCTTATACGTTATTTGTCTGTTCACCGTTCGGGCATTCGACCGTGATAATGCGTCGTTCCGTTCTGGCGGAAACAATGATTCGCTATGATCATTCCGTCATATGTGACGATTTTAAATTGTTTATGGATTTAATGGATAAAACAGATTTTATGAATATTCCGCGTACTTTGGTAAGCTATCGTTCATATAAAAATAACACTTCTCATCAAAAGGAGGAGCAGTTAACAGCAGATGTATGGAACGTGCGCGTTAAATTTTGGAAAAAAGATTTAAAATTAAGCGATGAAAATGCTTTATTGTTAAAGCGCTTTGTAACGGATGAAAAATTATCGCTTCCCGATCTTCGAAAAGCGTGTAACATTTATAAATCCATTGTTTTTTATTATGCTAAAAAATATAACAATCCGCGTATGGCGGAAATGGCTGTTCAAGTTTTGAATAACGCTTATCAAAAGCAAAATAATTCAAAATGCACTTTTTTCAGCGTGCAAAGAGGCAAAATTATTGATCATACGCAGCTGCGTGTTATTGATCCGATTCGAAGAAAGAAATTACATAAAGAAAATATGCGTATCGGTTAAGGGTTTTTAAAATACCGATTTATATTTATAACATCGATATGTTGAAGTATCAGATAAAGAAAGCTGATATAAAATTTTATTATCCGGTGTTATTTCAACACAGGAATTAAACGAGTTGCTGCCGCCCGAATAAACATATGTACCGTTTTCCGTACGAGATACATTACCCATAGACGCGGAGAGATTAACCGGAATTTCCCGATAATTTGAAATTTTATAATTTTTCTCATCGAAAGTAAAAGAGCATAATCGGCTGTAAGGCTTGTCGACTTTTGGTTCAAAATCGTTTCGATAAAAGTTGTTGTCAAATAATAAAAGTGTGTTTTTATTAAGAAAAACGGGTTTATGCTGAAAAGAAAAATAGTTTTCCGGTTTTTCAAAGTCAAACATATTTGCCTTTCCACTCATAATCCAAGATACTTTCCTCCGTTTTTTATCAATTTTGACCAAAGAAGACTGAGCGGCAAAAGATAAAATCCAATTACCGTCTGTCGGATCAATGGCAATGCTGTTGTAGTGCAGATAATCCCAATAACCTGATTTGGGTCTTTTAAAAATGCTTGTTTTTAAAAATTCGGGATGATCCGCTCCGTTAAATTCAAAGACAACTTTGTTATTTTTAATTTCCTGAACAACAGGCGCTGCAACAAAAATCGGATTATCCGTTTCGGGATCATAAATTTCGGTTTCCCAATAGCCGGATAAAATATAATGATGATCGTTGAAGTAAAGCGATTCGTGATTTTCCGTTTGAAGTTTTCCGTGAGTGCCGTAGGGTTTTAAATAAAGCTTTTTTAATGGCTGAAACTTTTCATCCAATACCAGTAAATGCCCTGAAAGATAAAGAGTAGGCGGTACCGGTTTTTCTTGTTCCATGAAAGTAAATCTGATTTTGTGATCGGTTGTAACGGTTTTTTTAAAATCCGAAATGCATCGATTATTCTGCTGGTTGCGACGATAGTAGCGAAGAGAGCCTTTTTCATCAACGATATAGGCATAACTTTTAGAGCAGTTTTTGCCCTTAAAAGGCGTTAAGAAGTAATAACCGGGCGTCACATCAGGGGTGGTCGAAATGTGATAACTCGGCATGTTTTTTTTATCGAAAAAATTAATTTTATAAGCTTTTAATCCAACGAAAAAAACAATATAATCATGTGGTTTGATGGAATCGAGCTGATAGTTTTTTTTCATATGATCACTTTCAAGCGTATTCGGTAAAAGCGTATTCAGAGAAATAAGAGAATATGTATTTATATCTTCTTGAAAGGGCGGTATCAACGCTTCGTTATTAAATAAAATGTTATAAGTTGAAAATCCTAAAAAGTAAAAACCTCTGCAATGTTTGTTTAATAAGTCAAAATGAGCGGCTCCGCCTAACGCCAGGGCCAATAAAATAATTAATATTTTAAGTAATCGAACAGAGCGCATTACTGAACAGTATCTAATTTCGTTTCTTTATAATATACAGTTAAATCTTGATTTTCGGCTTTGGGAATTTCAAACAATAACGTTCCGTTATGGGTTCCTTTTTTCACTTTTAAATAGGGAAATGAGGAAATGTTATAATTATGCAGAAAATCTTTTTCGCGGGGTAAACGCGTATAAGTTTTTTGCGGTGTTTTCAGCGTGAGAAGAGACGAATCGAAAAATTCTCCTTCGTTTGAATTGCGATTAATGTTTAAATGAACGGTAACATATAAAGATTCTTTTGTCGGCTCATATAAAATTTCTTTTAAAACGGTATCTCCCGTATAAGTTTCCATTTCAACGGTTTCAAAAAATTTTTCGTGAATTTGAGGGGCTTGTGCTTTAATATTCCAACCGTCAATCGTTTCGGCTTGTGCGGTAAAAGCAACACAACATAAACTAAACCGTAAAATTTTCTTTAAATACATCATATCATACCTCATTTTTCCATGAGGTTATGGTATATCAGATTGTTACCGAATGCAAGTAAAAAAATTTAATTTTTACGCTTTGTTCATCACATTATTTTGAATTTGTCCGCTTAAAAAACTTTGAATGTTTGAAAGTGTTGTTTGATTAATGCGATTGATGGCATCTATGGAATTAAAAGCAATATGCGGTGTGGCAATCACGTTTTGAAATTGCAATAATTTTAAATTCATTGCCGAATCGAGCAAAAAATCAAAATCATTGGTTCGATGTGCCACTGCTGCTTCATCATGAAGCAGAAAGTCTTCATTTTCAAGAACATCTAATCCAGCACCGCCGACAATTCCTTGACGAATGGCTCCGTAAAGCGCCTGCGTATCAATTAAATCACCGCGCGCCGTGTTAATGATAATCACGCCTTTTTTCATTTGCCGAAATGCCTGCTCATTCAATAAATGAAAATTTTGCGGTGTTGAGGGAATATGCAGTGTTATAATATCCGCCTGCCGATAAATATCATTTAAATTCTCAACGTAATATTCTTTTAAATTCGGATTTTGAAATAAATCATACGCCAAAATGCGCATATTAAATCCGCGTGCAATTTGAATTACATGTCGACCGATGGATCCGGTTCCGATAACACCGATGGTTTTTCCCTCTAAATCAAAGCCGATGTATTTTTCAATTTCAATATGATTATGCGCCATGGCGTTACGTCCCGCAATAATTTTTCGAGAAAGCGCCAAGATTAATCCGAAAGCAAATTCCGCAACGGTCGATTCGCCATATCGCGGAACATTTGAAACAACAATTCCTCGCTTTTTGCAATATTCTAAATCAATGTGATTATAGCCCGTCGAACGTGTGGCAATGAATTTAAGATTAGGAAAAAGATCCAGTCGGTTTGTATCAAGACTTTCCGAGTGGACAAATACTGAAATGATTTCGGCATTCAAATAAGGATCAATCAGTCGCTTATGAACGGCATTTAAACTTTCGTCAAACAAGACCGGATTATAATTTAAATCTGATTTTTTTTGAATAAAATGTTTTAAAATTGAATCTGTATCAAAAAACAGCACATTTTTCATGGTTCCCTCCCTTTTTATTTATTTAGGCGGGGAAAAAGAAATTTCAAGCGCTTCTTAAAGTAATAAATCTAAAATATTGATAATAACGGAACGTAAATCTTTGCGATGCACAACCTGATCAATCATGCCGTGTTCCAATAAATAACTTGATTGCTGAAAGTTTGCCGGTAATTTTTCACGCACAATTTGTTCAATCACGCGTTTGCCCGCAAAGCCGACGGCGGCACCGGGTTCTGCCAGTGCAATATCGCCTAACATGGCAAATGAAGCCGTGACCCCGCCCATGGTAGGATCGGATAAAACGGTAATATAAGGTAAACGCTTGGCTTTCAGCTTTTTGACGGCAATGGTTGTGCGAGCCATTTGCATTAAAGAGAGCATTCCTTCCTGCATACGCGCGCCGCCCGAAGCCGGAACCAAAATCAGAGCCGCTTCTTGCAACAGAGCCAATTGAGCCGCCGTAACAATGGCTTCTCCGACAGCTGTTCCCATGGAGCCGCCCATAAAGGAAAAATCAAACACGCCGACAACGACCGGATGTTTGCCGATAAAACCGTGAGCTACAATAATGGCATCTTCCTGTTTTGTTTTTTTGCGTGCTTTTTTGAGCCGATCGGTATATTTTTCCAAATCAGCGAATTTGAGCGGATCTTCTTTAACTTTCGGTAATTGAATAAGCGTGTATTCCTGCTTGTCAAACAACATATCCATACGCTTTAAAACCGGCAGACGAAAATGATGTTCGCAGTACGGGCAGACAAAGTCGGCTTTTTCGATTTCGGCATGAAACAACAGAGCACCGCAATCGGGACATCTGTCCCAATAATTATTCGGAATTTCTTTTTGTGCCGCCGCAACTTTAACGGTCGGACGAGTCAGCCGACTGAGCCAGCTCATTTGTGTTATCCTTTATGATTTAAAGCGTCATTGACGGATTTACCGGCTTTGAAGAACGGTACGCGTTTGGCATCTACGGTCACGGAAGCGCCTGTTTTGGGATTTCTGCCTTGACGAGCGCGACGACTGCGAACGGATAAAACGCCAAACCCGCGCAATTCAACACGGTTTCCTTTTGCCAAAGAGCGGGTAATTTCATCAAAGACTGTCGTGACGACGCGATCGGCATCGGCTTTACTTAAATGAGTGCGTTCGGCAACTTTTATAATTAATTCTGATTTAATCATTTTTTTCCCTTTCATTATTTTTGTTTAAAACTGTTTTCTTTTTTATCGTTTTTCATTGAGCTTGTCAAGTGAAAAAAGCTTTATGCCGTTTGGATTTTACTCTTTTTGGGGTTCAACGTCGTTTTCTTGGAAGCGAGCGTGATCCAATTGTAAAAAATAGCCGCTTAAATATGTTTTTTTCAGTTTTTCGATATATTCTTGATCCCAATCCATATACAGAGCGATACTGTCTAAAATGGATTCGCTGATATATTTGTCATTTTGAAAAGGAATCATCAGGCGGCGTTTTTCATGAAAAGCAAACATCTGTGAGCGCGAATTGAGTTGTCGGGCAAAACTGTCGGTCGCTTCGGAAATGGTTTTAAATTCGAGCGGAACATATTGATTGTTCACCCAGCCGTATTCACCGAAAAGCGCTTTTTTGTTTTTTTGTCCCCAGTCTGAAAAGTAAGCAGCTTGCGCAACGGCAATCGAAGGCGGAATAATATCAACTTTATTGATTAACTCTTGTAATTGTCCTTCTCTTTTTTTGCTTAAAAAAACATCATATTTTTTCAGCAATTCATTGAAAAAAGCTTCCTCTTCCGGTGTCCATGGTTGATTTCTGAAATATTTTTCTTCCAAAAAGTGTAAGCGCGTTTTTTCAGCTGAAATATGTGCATTCGTTCTTAAAATATGTGCTGTTATAATTTTCATAAACAACGTTTTGTCTTCATTGGAACGAATCTGCCAATCGGGAGGTAATTCTTCCACGAAAACATACGGAATTTGATGCATGTTAATGCCCATGTACGGGAGTGCGGCTTCGGTCATTGTTTGCGGAAAAATAAATGTTTCCTGCGGCATCGGTTTCGGTGCGGGATAGGTGCGAACAGGTTGCTTTTCCGTTGTTTTGTCGGAAAAAAGCGTGAGCGGGGTAAACTCATGCGAAAGTTGTGCCAAAACGGCCAATAAAGCGGCGGCCAATAAAATAAATGAGGATTTTGAATACCATTTCATTGTTTTTCTCCTTTTAAAGCGTCGGGTTTTCGAATAAATTTTTTAATTTCCGTAAGAGAAATGCTTTGTGTTAAGATAAGACTGCCGGAAAAAATTACCAGTGCCGAAAGAATTAAACCAAACAGAAGAATGGCCGACAGAAAACTGCTTTGTTCACTCCATTTGTCAAAAACGGCATTTAAGCCGATTCGGGCAAGGATTAAAAAAGCACCCATCATCACACAAGTGAGTAAAATACGGGGCAGGCGAAACTTGCAAAGCGAATCAAGGCGTACTTCTTTCTTTTTAAAAAGACGAACGAAATATTGCAAGGCGTTGACCCAGACGGTAATGCCCGTTGCCAGCGCAATGCCCAAATATCCCCAAAATTGCATAAATGTCAGAGCTAACACCGCATTCAGCATAACACCGATTACCGCAATTTTAACAGGTGTTTTTGTATCACCTTTGGCATAAAAAAACGGCGAGAGTGTTTTGGTAATCATATAAGCCGGTAAACCCACGGCAAATACCGTCAAGGCTTTGGCTGTTTGAACGGAATCAAAGCTTGTAAAGGCACCGCGTTCAAATAAAATGCGCACAATCGGTTCTGCCAAGCAAATAAGACCGACAAGCGAGGCAACTGACATGGTCACTGAAATTTCCATGGCGCGATTAAGTTGATGAACGGCTTTTTTTGTTTCGTTGAGTTTAATATGTTTTGATAAAACAGGTAATAATGCCGTACCGATAGCGGTTCCGATAATTCCGACCGGTAATTGAAACAGATGATGCGCATAATTTAACCAAGAAATGGCACCCGCTCCGACAAAAGAAACAAAGAGCGTATCGAAAAACAGATTGATTTGATAAACGCCCGATCCCAACACGCCGGGAGCCATTTTTTTCAGTAATGTTTTAACGCCGGCCGATAAATGAAACAAAGCTTTTACGGGGCTGATTAAACCAATGCTTAAACCGGCTTTTTTAATTTGATAAGCCATAAACAAAAACTCAATCAAACCGGCTGTTAAAACACCGTAAGAAAGAGCATAAGCAGGAGCATAAGGGCTGATGATAAAAGGTGTTGCAAACAATAAAAAGGCAATCATAACCAAGTTCAGAATTGTCGGCGTGAAAGCGGCTGCCCAGAAGCGTCCGACCGAATTAAGCATACCCGAGAACAGGGAGACGACGGACACAAACAACAAAAACGGAAAGGTGATTCGGCTTAATGTGACGGTAAGAGCCATTTTTCCGGCAATGGAATCGAATCCCGGTGCTAAAATAAACATTAAATGCGGCATTAAAACTTCCATTACAAGCGTAAAAAGCAGTAACACATAAAATAAAAAACTGAAAACCATACGCGCAAAGCAGCGGGCATGCGCCGTTCCTTTTGTATGCAGTTCACCGGAAAGCAACGGCACAAAAGCAACGTTTAAAGTTCCTTCGGCAAAAAGGGAACGAAACAAATTCGGAAAACGCAAAGCGACAAAAAAAGCATCGGCCATCATGCTGGCGCCCAAAAAACGGGCGATTAAAACATCGCGAACAAAGCCGATAATGCGACTACATGCGGTGCCGCCGCCAACGGTAATAACTGACTTGACAAATGACATAAAATCAGTATAATCAAATTCATTTTAATTTACAAGCTAAAATTTTTAATTGTATTATTTTTATAAGAAAGGACAGAAAAATGAGCATAGCAATTGTTTTTCCGGGACAAGGATCACAAAGCATCGGTATGGGTCAGGAGTTGTACGATAATTTTTCGGTTGCGCGAGCCGTTTTTGAAGAAGTGGATGATGCGCTTGGTTTTTCATTGACTCATCTGATGCAATCGGGCGATATGGAAACATTAACGCAAACGGAAAATGCTCAACCGGCCATTATGAGTGTCAGCTTGGCGGCTTTTAAGGTGTTGGAAGCCGAATCGGGCCTGCAATTAAAAGATATGGCGGTATGTGTGGCTGGTCATTCTCTCGGAGAATACAGCGCTTTGTGTGCGGCCGGTGCTTTAAGCATAACCGATACGGCAAAATTATTGCAAACGCGCGGTTTGGCTATGAAAGAAGCGGGTAAGTCTGCACCGGGAACAATGGCTGCTTTATTGGGGCTTGATTTAAAGCAAGTTTCCAAAATCGTGATGGAAGCATCAAAGCCGAATGATTTTTGTGTGATTGCCAATGATAATTGTTACGGACAAACGGTTATCAGCGGTTATGAAAGTGCCGTTCGTCGTGCGATGGAAGCAGCTTTAAACGTCGGCGCCAAAAAAGCGATACAATTGCCCGTTTCGGGTGCGTTTCACTGTCCGCTTATGCAATCGGCCGCCGATAAAATGCAACAAGTGTTGGAAACGGTGACGTTGCAAGCACCGTCGGTACCGGTGGTTGCTAATATTACGGCAGAGTTTGAGCAAAATCCCGTTCGATTAAAAGAATTGTTGGTGGCGCAGGTGACCGGATCCGTTCGATGGACCGAATCGGTTGAATATATGATTTCAAAAGGAGTAACTGATTTTATTGAATGCGGAAACGGAAAGGTTTTATGCGGTTTAATTCGACGAATTAATGCACCGGCTCGATCCATCGCTGTCGGAAATAAGGAAGGTATTTTACAAGGATTAACTTATTTGTCGTAACCGAAAATAATGAAACGACTTTTAAAATACGCTTTTGTTATCTGTGCATTCATTATCTTGTCCGGTACCGTTCATATGGGAATGGCTGCGCTCATGGCCGCCAATGCAAATAAGGGTACGGCATTGTTGGCAAAAAGAAAAGTTTTTGTGACCTATACCGAACTTGAACCGCAATTTTGTTTGTTTCAAGTATGTTTAAAGGCAAAAAACGTCAGCGTGAGACTGCCGAATACGTCGGTTGTGCTTTGTCCTGTTGATTTATCGCTGAAAAAAGGATTGTTTGGTCCCTATCAAATAACGGCAACGGCGCAAAAAGCCGTATCCGATTGTATGCAGATAACGGGAAAAATTGCCGGAACGCCTGATTTTTGGCATATTCAAGATTTTTCGTTTTGGCAAAACGGTTTGGGTGGCATTTTAGCGGGTACCGTTGATATGCGCGGACAAGAAATGAAGTTAGAGGGACAAACGCAAGGATTAGCCGATTTGATTTCTTCATTTATACCTCAAAATTTTCAATTTTTGGCAATGCTTGTTTTTTCAAACGGTGCTCAAAAAATCAGTGTGCGAACTGATGAGAACTACATTCGTATTTTTGATGTGCCGATTTTGCCTAAAAGTGTGATTTTTCATCAATAAACGATTTTATACCGTTTTTTTGAGACAAATTATTTTCTGTCGATCTGTTGTATTGAATCTGTCTTGACATTTACGATTTTATGTCATATCCTGAAAAAAATTTTATATTTAATAAGGAGACATTTCTTGATGATTTATACCATCAGACACGGGGAAACCGATTGGAATCGCGCGCGTCGCGTACAGGGCAGTACCGATATTCCGCTGAATAAGGAAGGTATCAAACAAGCTCAAAATGCGGCAACATACTTTAAAAATGCCGATATTCAAAAAATCTATACGTCCGATTTAACCCGCGCCAAGCAAACTGCCCGAGAATTAAGCAAAATTTTAGGTGTGCAAACGATTATTCAAACGCCTATGCTGCGCGAAATGGATTGTGGTGATGCCGAATGTCTTTCCTTTGCCGAAATAGATCATTTGCCGGATATTAAGGCTGTTTTTGAAGCTTTTGATAACGGTAATGTCGATGCTCATTTTCCTAACGGTGAAAGTCAACGAACCGTTGCGCATCGAATGATGGATTTTTTAGTGAGCCTGCCTTCTGATGAAGAAAATATTTTGCTGGTTTCACACGGTGGTGTTTTGCGCAGTTTTTTGGTTGTTTATACCGGAATGGATCGGCATATTCCCAATTGCGGCGGAATTCGGTTTAATTGGAATCGCAAAAACGGTTTTTCTGATGTTGAAGTTTATTCGACGGGAGATACTTTAACGTTATTTTAAAAAAATACTTGACAAAACATATTTTTATCTGTATACTATTCTAAAATTAACATGAACGGGAGACAGTATGAGTAATATAAATGACAAAGCTTTTATTCAAACATTAAATGGAATGAATCGTCAGAAGCTTGATGATTTATTGAAACAGATACGAAATGCAAACCCGAAAGAACAACAAAGTGTTATTGCCAAAGAAAATTTAACGGCGCCGTTAATTTATGCAATTCTTTATTTTTCCGAAGCGGTGGAAACGCTTTTAAATACGGGTGTCGATATTAATTCCCGAAACGGTATTAAACTCTCTCCCTTTATGGCGGCGGCTTTATATCGTCCGGAAGTGTTAAAAGAAATATTACGATTAAGAAAAAATGATATTCAATTTAAATTGCCTGATAAAGAGCAAGATATAATGCATCTGGTCGCTTCTCACGGTGTGGTAAAAAGTGCAAGATATTTAATTCAGGCCGGCGCCGATGTCAATGTTCCCGATTGCAAGGGATCAACACCGCTGCACTATGCCGCTTATAACGGTCAGATTTATATGATTACGCTGCTGTTAAATAACGGTGCTCTTTTAAATAAGCAAAATGCCTTTGGAAGTACGCCGTTTCATTATGCCGTGAAAAGAGGAGATTTAGAAATTTGTAAACAACTTTGGGAGTTCGGTGCCGATAAAAGTATTAAAAATTCCGACGGATTAACACCGATCGGTTTGTATAAGAAATTAACCAAAAAAGATTTACCGATTGCCGAATGGAAAGCGGAAAAAAGTCAAAAATTGCTTCATTTTCGGAAATTATGCATAGTACACAATGAACCGCGGTAAAAAAAACATCACTTTTTAGCCAAGCAGTAACTTGTATCTATCATATTCGTAACGGTTTGTATTGCCATTCGGCTGTTTGATGAAACGGATAAAAATTAATTGATTCTTTGTTGACAAACGGCATTGTGATATAAAAGGGCAGTACCGTATTGAGTTTGATGCGCAACCACTTTTTTTGCCAGATGCTTTGGTTGTTGAACAGGAATGATTTTTTTAATAAATTCTTTCATTTGCTGATTTTTATATTTATCATAATCATAAATGCCCGTATGAATGGTCATGCCTTTGTTCGTACGAGCACCGGCCTTCATTAACAGTTTGGCACATTTTTCACATTGAACGTAAGCGGCCCAGAAAAACGGGGTTTTGTTGTCGCGTCCTTTTTTGTTAATATCGACATTGTAATCAATAAGCAGTTTTACCATTTCCGGTTGAACGGATTGAATGGCAATAATGAGCGGTGTGTTGCCGTCTAAATCTTTGGTGTTGACATCAGCTCCCTGTTGAATGAAACATTCGGCTTGTTGAATTTTTTGTTCTTTGACGGCTTTTATCAGTTGTTTGTTGAGTAATTCCATATTCATTTTTGTAATCGACCTTTCTTTTTTTGAAAAAATATAGAAATATATTCTATCATAAAATCAAAGTTTTTGCAAGTGTTTTTTTTGCGGTTTTTGAAAGAAAATGCCGAATAAATACCTGTTCAAATTTTAAATTTAAACCGATGTGTTAATTTTTAAATTTCAATCGATTGATTTGAATTGTTTTTTATATTTACCCGAAAACAGACAAAATGATTATGCCTGCTTTCGGGGTTTAGAATGTTTTGAATTATTGTTCGGGTGCTTCTTCTTGTTTGTTCCAAGGCATTTTTTCCAAAACGCCGTCAATGAGTGCAATGCCGGATAAGCCTTGTATGGCTAAACATAAGCCCACTAAAAACGGAACAATCAAAAACAGTTTTGTAATCATGCCTGAGAGTAAAAAACCGATTAAAATGAGCGCGCCTGCCGTTAAATATGCCTGACGCTGAACATTCCAACTGGTATGTTCAATCATTTTTAACCCGGCCTCTTTTGCCGCACCGATTCCGCCGATAACGGATGCTACATTTTTATAGCCTGCGGCAATAAATTTCTTGGCCATATCCATGGATTTTCTTCCCGTTGAGCAAATAATATAAAGTGTTTTTGAAGGATCTATTTTATAAGTGCGCATAAAGTCGCTCGGATCGACATCAGCTGCCTCGATATGCCAATGCGGATGTTTTAAAGCTTCTTTGGCATGTTGGAAATGCGTTCGAATATCTAAAAGCAAGTCACTGTCTTTAAGATCATCTGCTTTGATTTGTTTGACTTTGGAATCCGGAATTTTAGGTTTGTTTTCAGGTTCTTGATCATTCGCGCGAGTCATTTCCGATGTTTCTTCGGCTTCATTTTCAGTACTTTGAGAAACTTTATCTTTAACTTCGCGTGCCGTTTCGGAAACTTTGTCTCCGACCTTTTGTGCCGTTTCTTTAACGGAAGCCCCCATATCTTTCGCCGTATTTTTGGCGGCTTGTGTCAAAGATGTTTTTTTCTTTAATGCTTTTTTCTTGTGTGATTTCATGATATGTCTCCTTTCGCTTTCGTTTAAATGGGATAAAAACAGAGAGAATCAAGAGAAAAATGAAAACGCCTTGTCCAAAGTAGGTATGTTTTTTTAAAAAATGACAAAAATGTGATATTTGTTAAAATCGGTTGCAAAAAAAAATTTTTCGTGTTATAGTGACTTCGTTTAATCATGAGAAGGAGAAAAAATGTTTGATTTAACAGGAAAAACCGCCCTTATTACCGGTGCTACCGGTGGTATCGGACGGCAAATTGCCAAGAAAATGCATGCGCAAGGCGCAACACTGGCGTTGACCGATATGAATCTCGATATATTGAAGGATTTTCAAGCCGAATTGGGAGATCGTGTTTTTGTCTATTCGGCAAATTTAACCGATTCGGAAAGTTTGAATCAGCTTGTTAAGCAAGCGCAGGCTGATATGGGACGTATTGATATTTTGGTCAATAATGCGGGTATTACCAAAGACGGATTGGCCATGCGTATGACCGATGATCAATGGCAAGCCGTTTTAAACATTAACTTAACGGCAGGATTTAAATTGGCGCGCGCCGTTATTCCGGGAATGATGAAAAATCGGTTCGGACGCGTTATCAGTATGGCTTCCATCGTGGGTGTAATGGGAAATGCCGGGCAAGCAAACTATGCAGCTTCAAAAGCCGGATTGATTGCCATGAGTAAATGTATGGCGCAGGAATTGGCTTCCCGCGGTATTACGTTTAACACGGTTGCACCAGGGTTTATTAAAACGCCGATGACCGATGCTTTGACGGAAGAAGTGCGGGCACAGTTATTGAAGGAAGTACCGATGGGACGCTTGGGCACGGCGGAAGATATTGCCAATACGGTGGTGTTTTTAGCCAGTGATGAAGCTTCTTACATTACCGGACAGACAATACATGTCAACGGCGGTATGGCGATGATTTAGGCACTTTTTACGGAAAAAAGAATGGATTAATGCTCCATAAAAGTATAAAAAATGCCCGAAATTTAAAAAAAGTACTGGACGAAACAAAAAAAATGTGCTAAAAGCAATTCGATTTCGTCTTCAATGTAAGACAAATTTGTTTATTAACAGAAAAGGAAATAAAAATGAGTAATGTTTCAGAACG
>CANPXT010000012.1 GCA_947586835.1 uncultured Alphaproteobacteria bacterium | reverse complement strand
AAGCAAGAGTGTCTATTGGGCCGGAAGGGTGGCCGAGTGGTTAATGGCAGCAGACTGTAAATCTGCCGACTTATGTCTACGAAAGTTCGAATCTTTCCCCTTCCACCAAAGACCCGATTGCGGGTGTAGCTCAATGGTAGAGCTCCAGCCTTCCAAGCTGATCACGTGGGTTCGATTCCCATCACCCGCTCCAATTAAGGGGTCCTCTGCAAGAGGATTTATTTTTTAACACTGATCAGTTAAGGAACTTAAATAATGAGTAAAGAAAAATTTGAAAGAACAAAACCGCACTGCAACATTGGCACAATCGGCCACGTTGACCACGGTAAAACAACATTAACGGCAGCCATTACAAAAGTTTTGGCTGAACAAGGCGGTGCTGCATTCGTTGATTATGCAAACATCGATAAAGCGCCGGAAGAACGCGCTCGCGGAATTACCATTTCGACCTCACACGTTGAATATGAAACAGCCAAACGGCACTATGCACACGTTGACTGCCCGGGTCACGCCGACTATGTTAAAAACATGATTACGGGTGCTGCTCAAATGGACGGTGCTATCTTGGTGGTTTCCGCTGCCGATGGTCCGATGCCGCAAACACGTGAGCACATTTTGTTGGCTCGTCAGGTTGGTGTGCCTGCCATTGTTGTTTACATGAACAAAGTTGATATGGTTGACGATGCCGAATTGTTAGACTTGGTGGAAATGGAAGTTCGTGAATTACTTTCTTCCTATCAATTCCCGGGTGATGATATTCCTATCATTCGCGGTTCTGCCAAAGTTGCTTTGGACGACGGTGATCCGAAAATGGGTAAAGAATCCATTATTGCTTTAATGAACGCCGTTGATGATTACATTCCGCAACCGGAACGTCCGAAAGACAAACCGTTCTTAATGCCGATTGAAGACGTGTTCTCCATTTCAGGTCGTGGTACGGTTGTGACGGGTCGTGTGGAACGCGGTACGTTAAAAGTTGGTGAAGAAGTTGAAATCGTTGGTTTGCGTCCGACAACAAAAACAACTTGTACGGGTATTGAAATGTTCCGTAAATTGTTGGATCAAGGTGAAGCCGGCGATAACATCGGTGTCTTGCTCCGTGGTACAAAACGGGACGAAGTGGAACGCGGTCAGGTTTTGGCTGCTCCGGGAACAATTACTCCGCACACAATGTTCGAATCCGAAGTTTATGTGTTGAGCAAAGAAGAAGGCGGTCGTCATACACCGTTCTTTGCAAACTATCGTCCGCAATTCTATTTCCGTACGACAGACGTTACCGGTACAATTGAATTACCGGCCGGTGTTGAAATGGTTATGCCGGGTGATAATGTGAAATTAAAAGTCACATTAATCGTGCCGGTTGCCATGGACGAAGGTTTACGTTTTGCTATTCGTGAAGGCGGCCACACGGTTGGCGCCGGTGTCGTTGCTAAAATCGACAAATAAGAGCGAATACGTTAACTTAAAAAAAGCCTCCTTGCGGTTTGCGGGAGGTTTTTTTTATGAAATCTGCTTTTTATCAGTTGACATCAAACAAAGTTTATCATAAAAATCTTGATTTTTTATAAAAAACAGGTTATACTTTTTCTTGTCAGATTAATTTTGACTATGATGCTAAACGAAAAGCAGAATAGATGTCTGTGGACTCGGGGGCGGTACCCGACACCTCCACCAATGGGGGTGAAACAGGATCGACACGCATAATAAAGGCTTTTTCTTGTATCCGGTATTGTACCACCGTTATCGGGCTGAAAATATAAACGCAAATGATAATTTTGCTCCGGTCGCCAAAGCTGCTTAATGTAGCTTAATGACCATCAATTCCGTTCTCAAATGAGCAGAGCGGTGGGGTTTGCGGGGTTCCCAGCAACAGGATACCCCGTTTTTTTATGTCAGCTATATTATTTGTTCAATTTTAGCTTAAACGACTGATAAATTTATTGCCTTTATTCCATCCGGCATCGCCTCTGTAATTTATTTTATAAGCAACAATATCCGCGTAAATAAACTTTAATCACATTTGGTTCGTATAAGTCTTCGGTTGCATAAATTTTTGCCATTTTTTCTCTCCTGATTATAAATTAAATTTAAAAAAATTCTACTTTGGTATGTTATAGTTAAACCTACGTTTAATTTAAGCAACTTTGGCAAAAGCTAACCGAGAAATGTTTGAAAATTCATTGACAAGGTTTTTTTACAATATATAGCACCATCTTGCTGAAAAAACAGCGTTAAACAGTAAATTTAAATAAAAAAAGCTCCTTTTGCAAGGAGCTTTTTAGGGGGTGATGCCCTCAGTGAAAATCAACCACGCATTACCGCTTTGTTGAATATGCCGGTGGCATTGATTTCGAGGCGGATGTTGACCGTATCATTAAAGGATTCGCAAGACGTACAGGCGTTGTGTTTATACAGCATAGCACCTGAATTTCATAATCTAAGCAATAGTTCAAGTTCATGTTGTATCTTTGATCTGAATTTTTACAAATAAGGCCTTCAGTTGTGTTACATGTAACCGTTTGATGTAAATCTTGAATGTTTAAGTATTGAAACAAGGTTGACCGAGCCCTGATTGCTGAAACACTCACACCTACGTTTGCTTGATTCAGTTTTTCTAATTCTTCTTTGTAGGAGTCGCATATGCCATCAAGTGGTTCCGTATCACCGGCTTCAGTTCTCCAATCCTTCTGGAGTGTTTCATGAGAATTTATCCATTTTGTCCATTTGCAGCGATTCGGGTTGAAGAACGCAGGTGGTTGAGGAGATTCCGGACAAAGATAATCAGGAATATAAACTTCTTCTGTTGACGTTGTCTCCGGCTGTGAAGTGGCTTGCTGCTCTTGTTGTCCTCCCCCCGGAGCTTGCGCCGGTCTTGAGGAGTATGTTCCCGACAGTGTTGTCGGCGTCGGAGTCGTCTTCTTTGTCGATGTTGTCTTCTTTGTTGATGTTGTCTTCGAGGTTGAAGTTGATGTTGCCTTCGATGTGCTCGTTGTCGGTCTTGGCTGTGTACCGGTAGGGGTAGGTTTTGTTGTCGCCGTACCCGTACCCGTTGTCGTCGTTGTTGCCGTACCCGTACTTGTTGACGTTGTCGTCGTTGACGGCGTTACCGAATCCGTCGATCCTCTTGTCGAACGCGTAGTTGTTGACGGCGTTACCGAACTTGAAGACGATGTACCGCTCATGCCCGGCGAAGTTGAAGTCGTTTGCGTGTTCGATGTTGTGGTCGATGTCGTTGTCGGTGTTTGCGTGCTTGTTAAGCTGCTTGACGTAGTCGATCCTCTTGTCGAACGCGTAGTTGTTGACGGCGTTATCGAACTCGAAGACGATGTACCGGTCATATCCGGCGAAGTTGAAGTCGTTTGCGTGTTCGATGTCGTGCTCGATGTCGTTGTCGGTGTTTGCGTGCTTGTTAAGCTGCTTGACGTAGTCGATCCTCTTGTCGAGCGCGTAGTCGTTGACGGCGTTATCGAACTTGAAGACGATGTACCGGTCATATCCGGCGAAGTTGAAGTCGTTTGCGTGCTCGATGTCGTTGTCGGCGTTTGCGTGCTTGTTAAGCTGCTTGACGTAGTCGATCCTCTTGTCGAACGCGTTGTCGTTGACGGTGTTACCGAACTCGAAGACGATGTACCGGTCATACCCGGTGAAGTTGTTGTTTCACCCGGTACCGGTGTAGTCGTTGTATCGCTGATTCCGGGGGTAGTCGTTGTATCGCTGATTCCGGGGGTAGTCGTTGTACCGCTGATTCCCGGTGTTGGCGATACACCCGGCACCGGTGTGGTCGTTGCGCCCGGCACAGGGGTAGTCGTTTCATCCGGAATGGGTGTAGTTGTTGTTTTACCCGGCGGGGTGGACGTGGTTGTATTACCCGGGGTTGATGTTGACGTTGTTTCCGGAACACCATCATTCAAACACATTTTAACACTTGGATCCCATCTGCAACCTGTACCCTCTACTTCACATTCTTCGTCACAACAAGAGTCTAATTGATCCTGCATATAACTATCAGGATTTTCTTTCATTATGTCGCACTCTTTCTCCTTTAGGTCTTCTTTACATGTTTTTGTTTTCGAATCCCATGTATCTTTACCATTTTCATCTTTCTCGCAGCAGACAAATTTTTCTCTACCATTTTCCAGTTCTCCGGTTCCATGCCATGTGCCCCCTGAACCTAAATCACAGCATGTCCACGTAACTCTGCCACTTAGACTCATTGGTCCGTTGCAGCAGGTACCATAACCATTACCGTCACCGTCCGGATATCCCCCTACGGCATTGCCGGTATCGGCATTACAACAAACGCCGTTGTGCCATGTCGGATTATTTTGTGGTTTGGCATTCTCATCATTACAACAGCGTTCATCCCAATCCCAACAATCAGGATTACTAATATTACCACACTTAGAATCTCTTAATCTGCCCAGATAATGATTAGAACACAATTTATGTGTATGCGTTCCATATGAGTAACGCGGGGGATACTCAGTAATCTCTGTATCAGTACCGGTATGCCTTGTCCGAGTAGGCAAAGGAGCAGTTTCAGGATAATTTTTAAGGTCCTCATCTTCGTTGTAACATGTAATAGTATGACTATCCTCATTCATGACGCATAACGGATCGGCAGGCAAGTTAATAGTTGTTATTACCTCGGTAGTCGCTTCCTGAACTGCCGTTGTCATTATTCTTGCCAGGGTTCTTCGCATCATTGTCGTGATTGTCGTTGTCGGTGTATGCGTGCTCGTCGTTGTGGTCGTGGTGGTTGTTGTCATCGTCGGCGTTGTTACTATCTGTGTTGTCGGTGTCGGCGTTGTCGGCGAGGTTTGCATTACAGTTGTTCCCGCCTGTGTTGTCGGCGAGGTTTGTCTTAAAGTTGTGTGCGTCGGCGTTGTTTGCATTGCAGTTGTACTCAATGTTGTTGAACGTGTTGTGGGACGTGTCGTTGTGCGCGTTGTACTGTGCGTCGTTGTGGTTTTCGTCGTTGCCCTCGTCGTGGTTTTCGTCGTGGTTGTCGGTTTTGCCGTTGTTGTGGTTGATGACGTTTCATGATGCGCCTGAGGACCGCTGGGCTCATTCGAATCATCAGGATCATTTGGTTCCGGATCAGTCTCCGGATTGGTAGGAATATACTCATTCACAACAAAGGCTTCGCCGTAATACAAAACCAACTCACTGTATTTTTCCGCATCTTTAAAAACAGGCGTTTTACCGGTTTCGCTGATTTCTTCTTGCAAATTCGACCGTCGTATAAAACCGCTTTCGGCATGCTTAAATTTCGAACAATCTAAATTTTTTAATAAACCGCACCCGCTTGCCGGAGGGTATGACGGCGTTCCCGATTCGTCAATCCCTGCACAGGTTTCACCCCAATCGCCGCTCTTAATACTTTCGCATACCTCTCTCGATATACCGCGGATTCGAACCGTATATCCCTTTTCGTCTTCGATTCGCACCTGAACCGGCGAGCCGATTGCCGTTGTAAAATCGTCTTCACGCGTATCATATTTTGTGGAAATAACCAATTTCGGCTTGACAACACAAGGAAAATCTTCGCATGTATAAATGTAATTTCGCATTAAATCGGCCGTTCTGGCGCCCGTTGTCGCTACACTGAACGCATTAACCGTTTCATTTTCTTTATATACTTGCATGGCGTATTGTATACCAACAACACCGATAACCGACAATACGCCGATAATCGATAAAACGCCCAGCATTTCAACTATTGAGCGCCCTGATTGTGTTTCAGCTCTTCGTTTGTCATGCGTTTCAACTCTGTATCCGTCTTGTGTTTGCTGTTGATGGTTTATTTGTTTGTTTTTTCTTAAAAATTTCATGCCGATTCTCCTCCATGCATACATACATACTTATTGTATAAATTAAACGTACGTTTTTTGCAACACTTTTTTTCACTTTTCGCAAAAAAAATTTATTTTTGTTGGATTTCCTTGATTTTTAACGAGTTTTAATTGGGTTCGTTTTGAAAATATACCCCCTTTCGACCCTGCGAAAAAGTGCACCAACTAGACCTACGTTTAATTTAAGCAACTTTGGCAAAAATTAACAGAGAAACATTTGAAAATAAATAAATGATAATATATTGAAAATTAAGAAAAAATTAATGTATTGCTTTGCTTAAATACATAGATTACAGCAATTTTTTTATAAAAACTTCCGTAAAGGCAGAATAATCAAAAATTCAGATTGTGATTAACGTGAATTTTGTTTTTTAAAATATGTTTGAACCGGTTTGCCGTATTTATCGTGCTGTTTAACAATGATTGGCTTAACAGATACAAAATTATCAGGCAATAACACCGTCATATTGGTAAGCGTGCGGGTTTTCTTTAAAACAGGTCTTGTCGGTGAGAGCTGTACATTTCCGCTTGCGGTTAATTGAGCGGCAAATCGTTCTTTATTGGCAACGTAAACCGTCTTCAGTCCTTTTTCCGGCGAGCGAATAAAACAGCCTTGTTCATCATTAAATAACACTTGAAAAGAAAGGCCTTTTTCATCAGGAAAAGAGGGATTCCAATAAACAAGATTTAATCGTAACATACCGCCTAAAACCGAATCTGTTCCGCCGACTTCTTTCACATTCATTTGAATACCGCCATCTTTGTCGCGTCCTTTAATATTAAAGGTAAAACGTTTATCAGAACCTGATTTTGCCAGTAAGTCAATTTCAAAAGTTCCCGTCGGAACAGTCATACTTTTTCTTTTCATTGCCGGATTTTTTGATAACTGCTCTTTAACAAATTCCGCCGTCACTTCCGGTCTGTCGACAATGGGCTCCCATTTCGGCCGTTTTACATCTTCTATGCAGCTTTTAACCAGCGAAACAATAATTCCGGCACTTGCCCATGCCACAATTAAAGTTAGACATCCGCAACCGACATTTTTAACGCCCATTTGATCCTCCGTTAAACCTTTGTTTGAGCTCTTGTTTGAACCTTTTCTTTTTTTACGGATTATATTTTATCATAAAAACAGTATTTTGTCAAATTTTATTTTATTTATTCTCGATTCTGTATTTGTCCTAAGTTTGTCCAGTAAAATAAACGAGCACTGCTTGTTGTATTTCCCGAATAAGAATAGTTTCTTTCTTGTTTTTCGGATGATTTTGTATCGGAAATAACCTGCATATCTTGTTCGTTTTTTTGACGTTGCCCGAGCAGGGTTAAATATTTGTTGCGAACAGCAGGAACGGTTAAATCATAAAGCTGAATGTTGTTAATTTTTTGTTTATCATGATGCCGACCGATGTCAATTGCCTGATAAGCATTTAATGTTTTTAATTCTTCGGCGTTATGGGAAACATAAATAATGGTTTTTTCTTTTGAGAGTTCATTTAAATAATCAATTATTTTTTGGCGACGCATATTGTCAATATTAACCAATGCTTCGTCTAAAATAAGTATTTTCGTATTTCGTAATAAAGCTTGTGCCAAACCGATTCGTTGCTTTTCTCCGGCCGAAAGTTTTGCAGTTGCAAGGTTGGTACGCTCGTCTATCATACCGTATTCTTTTCCGATACCACATAAATTTTTAATATATTGTACCTGTTTTTCGGGAACAGTGGTATAAGATTTAATATATTCATCAACGGTGATATTGAAATTAACCGGTGGACACGGAATGGAAATGGCTTTTAACACTTCTTTTTTCGCTAAATTTCGATAATCTGTTCCTTTAAAAATGTTCTTATTGTTCAAAGAGCCGATTTTAAGCGAACCGCCATCGCAAAAATCACCTTGCAGCAATAATTTAATTAATGTGCTTTTGCCGGCACCCGATGCTCCGCTTAAAACGGAAATGCCTTTTTGAAACGTATAAGTCCCTTGTGATGTAAACAGCGGAGTTTCTTCTCGAACACCGGAGTTGGTGTGATGATGATATGAAATGTTTTCTAACTGAATAATGTTTGAATTTGATTTTAATTGTTCGTTTCCGAAAGTAATATCTTTATATTTTTGTTTCAATAGTCGGAATGCATTGGCAAAACTGCGGGTAAATTCCTTCATTTGAATATAACTTGATAAACAGCGTTGAATCGAACCGATAGAAGTTAATGTACCCGCACTTAAAGCCGCAGCCGTTGCAACGGAAGATCCGCATGAAATGGATGCCGTTGCAATGGCACCGGCAGCCAAATAAGAGATGGCACTGGCGATAATGTTGAACATTGACATTTTTTTACTGAATGTTTCTTGTTCTTTTAAGTATTTTTTTGATTGAATTTCCAATTGGTCATACGCTAAATCTTGCATATTGCACGCTTCAATGCTGTTGGACTTTTCACGTAATTGTCGGCGCGTAAAATTGTAATTCGACACTTTTTTATCAACTCGTCCTCTGTAACGAATGCGATAAAGACGTATTTTTTTATTAATCCAAATGTTAAACGGAATCGTTGCCGCTGCTGTTGCCATAATTGACCAAAATAACGGTAAATTAGCTGATTGATAAGCCGTTCCGAACATTAATCCGAAACTGATTAAAGCACTGGCAGAAGAAGTAATGGTATCAACTTTTGCATGTAAATAATTGATGGCCGATCCTCCCATACGATCGGCAATTTGATTAACTTTTTCGGGCGGCATAATGGTTCGTTCTGATTGAGTCAAAGCATCGTAATCTTTTTGTGAACGCCTGTTGGCAATAATGGAAAGATTTTCTGCTTGATACCACGTATAGTTATTATAAGTAATATTTGCAACAGAGCTGGCTGCCTGAAATGACATACTCGTTGCCAATTGCCCGATACTTCCGCCCGCGTTCGGAAGTAATATGCTGTTAATTGTATTGATAACGGAAGCACCGATTCCCCGCCAAATAATTTTTTTATCAATAGTTTTATTGATACTGTTCATATATTTTCTGGCGTCCAGCAAGTCTTGACGGGAATACGTTTTTTTTGTATTTTCGTCTTTCAACGAAATATTATTTGTGTTTGTTATGGCGTTGGTGTTTGTATTTTCCGTGGATTGACTCATTTTTTTCTTATCATTTGAAATAACTTTATTGTCATTAAACGCATTATATCACAATATGCCGCTTTTTTCAAGTTTTTTTTATAAAGTATAAAATAAAAAGGCATGATGATTTATTGTTTTTATCTTCTGCTTGACACTAAAAAAACACGTCACAAAAATATATGTGATTGATAAAAAAAAAGCGATATGATTCAATATATTAAATATCTAAGTTTGCAACGTCCAAAGCGTTTTGTTGAATAAAATCTCGCCGCGGATCAACCACGTCACCCATTAAGCAGGAAAATACTTGTTCGGCTTCGTCCTGATGCGTAATTTTTACTTGCAACAATCGTCTTGCGTTCGGATCCAATGTCGTTTCCCATAATTGTTCCGGATTCATTTCGCCCAATCCTTTGTAACGGTTAATGGCAATGCCTTTTTTCGCCGTTTTAAAGATAGCTTCTGCCAGTGAGACGGGATCATGAATTTCATATGATCCGTCTTTTGTTTGTAAGACCGATGGTGTTTTATAAAATTCTTTTAAATCAGCAGCCATTTCATTGAGTTTGCGTGCTTCTCCGCAAGAAAGTAAGCCGGTATCGATTTCATGTCGTTCTTTCACGCCGCGAATGGTTCGTTCAATAACAAATGAGCCGTCTTCCCGCGTGGAACAGTGCCAACCGCGTTCATATTCAGGTTCAATCGAATCCAAACATTCGGCAAACGCTTCATTGCAAACGGCATTCGGTTGGAATAATCCTTGAATTGCCATTTGAGCAATAATGCGCGCCGGCAATCGATTGGACATACTTAAAATCAACGTACGGGCAACACGTGCCTGTTCAACGCGATTGATTAAATCGGCTCCCGCAATTTGCTCGCCGTTTTGTGCCACCAGAACGGCATCGGTTGTCCCGACTTGAATTAAATATTCTTCCATGGCTTTATCGTCTTTTAAGTATATTTCCGAATTGCCGCGTTTTGCTCGATACAACGGCGGTTGCGCAATGTAGACATACCCTTTTTCAATTACTTCGGGCATTTGCCGGAAGAAGAATGTTAATAATAATGTTCGAATATGTGCGCCGTCAACATCGGCATCAGTCATAATAATAATTTTATGGTAACGAATCTTGTCAATATTAAAGTCATCACGCCCGATTCCCGTTCCCAGTGCCGTCACGATTGTACCGATTTCTGCCGAGGATAACATTTTATCAAACCGTGCCCGTTCCACATTCAAAATTTTACCTCGTAACGGCAAAATGGCTTGGTGCGTTCTGTCACGTCCTTGTTTAGCCGAACCGCCGGCAGAGTCTCCTTCCACGATAAACACTTCCGAATCGGCCGGATCTTTGCTTTGACAGTCTGCCAGTTTGCCGGGAAGAGATGCCATATCCAAAGCGCCTTTCCGGCGGGTTAGCTCACGTGCTTTACGAGCAGCTTCCCGTGCGGCGGCAGCTTCAACAACTTTGCTGATGATTTTGCGCGCTTCGGTGGGATGTTCTTCCAACCATTGTTCCAATTTATCGGCAACAATATTTTCCACAATCGGGCGAACTTCGGAAGAAACCAATTTATCCTTTGTTTGTGAAGAAAATTTCGGATCCGGTACTTTGACAGACAAAACAACCGTTAATCCTTCGCGCATATCTTCACCGGCTAAATCGACTTTTTCTTTTTTCGTTAATCCCGATGCGGCGGCATAATTGTTAATGGTACGTGTGAGAGCGGCTCTTAATCCGGCCAAGTGCGTTCCGCCGTCCCGTTGCGGAATATTGTTTGTAAAGCATAAGCATGTTTCGTGATAACCGTCGGTCCATTCGAAAGCTGCTTCTACCGTAATGCCATCTTTTTCGCCGGATAAATCAAACGGTGTGTCATGCAAAGAGTTTTTGGATTTATTTAAATATTTCACAAACTCCAAAATACCGCCTTCGTAATGCAAAATAACCGTTTTGGGTTCGCTGGAACGATTATCGGTTAAATGAATGCGTACGCCGGAATTTAAGAAGGCTAATTCCCGAATACGATGTTCCAATGTTTCAAAATCAAACTCGATGGTTTTAAATGTTTCGGTTGACGGGTGGAAAGTAACCATGGTTCCGTGTTTATTCGGTGCCTCACCGACCACTTTTAACGGTGCAACGGAATTGCCGTTTTCAAAACGCACAAAATATTCTTTATCGTTTCGCCAAATACGCACTTCCAACCAATCGGATAAAGCATTTACCACCGAAACGCCGACACCGTGCAAACCACCTGAAACCTTGTATGAATTGTTATCAAACTTACCGCCGGCATGCAATTGTGTCATAATCACTTCGGCAGCGGAAATACCTTCTGTTTTATGAATATCTGTCGGCATACCGCGACCGTTATCCGTGACCGTAACAGAGCCGTCGGCATTTAAAATCACATCAACTTGCGTACAATAACCCGCCAAAGCCTCATCAATGGAATTATCCAACACTTCATAAACCATATGATGCAGACCCGTGCCGTCATCCGTATCACCGATATACATTCCCGGACGTTTGCGGACGGCGTCCAATCCTTTCAAAACTTTGATGGAATCTGCATTATAAGCCGCTTCGGCAATTTTAATATCATCTGTCATTTTTTCCTCTTTCTTCTTAAATTTATGCTACATTTTGCAGGTTAAGGTTTGAGTCCTGCACATCAAAAAATCGGGCTCGGTTTGTTAAATGCATAAAATCGGAGCTGTCCGTTCCCGTCATCCAAATTTGCGCGGGCAGTTCGGTTAAAATATCAAATAAAGTGTTGCGTCTGTTGGCATCTAAATGAGCGGCAATTTCATCTAACAGCAAAACGGGACACAGCCCCTGTTCTTGTGTTTGTGTTTGCATTTCCGCCAGAATAACGGAAAGAAGTAAAGCTTTTTGTTCGCCGGTTGAACAAAATGCGGCATCTAATCCTTTTTGGGCATGAATCACTTTGAAATCAGCCGTGTGCGGACCGGCAACACTGCCACCGTCAGCGTAGATTTTGCGACTTTGTTCTAATAAATCGGCAAATGCTTCTTCAACTTCCAATGCACTTTGAGACAATAATTTTCGTTCGACAACACCTGTTAATATCACTTCCGGTACGGGAAAGGCCGATGAAATCGGATGCGCCAAATAATGACTGATTCGACTGATAATATCAATGCGCGAGGCGGCAATGGCAACACCGTTTAAAACCAACTGTTCCTCCAATCCTTTAAGCCAACGCTTGTCAAACCGTCCTTCGCGCAACAAGCAACTCCATTGCTTAAAGGCGGCGTTATAATCACTTAATCGGTTGGCATGCTGCGAATCGAAAGCTTGAACGAGTCGATCTAAAAACCGTCGACGGGCTTGCGGATCGCCGCAAAATAATCTGTCTTGTGCAGGTGTGAGCCATAAACACCGAAAAACACGTCCTAAATCACTTTGTTTGGACATGTTTTTGCCGTCAATACGAATTTGGCGTCTTTCGGAACCATCAATGGTTCCCGTGCCGATTTTTGTTAATCCGTCTTTTGTTTGTACTTGTGCTGAAACACTCCACCGTTCCGGAATTTGTAAAACATCGGCATTCAAAAGGGCTGTCGGGTTGGAACGTTTCCCGACATCACTTAATCGGGCACCTCTTAATCCTTTTCCGGCGGTTAAAAACGATACGGCTTCCAAAATATTGGTTTTGCCGGCGCCGTTATGCCCCGTCAGAATAACAGGCATAAATTGATTGTCGAGCTCTAAATTTAAAAAGCCGTAAGAACGAAAATTCGTTAAACGTAATTGAGTAATGCCTGTTTTAACCTGAGTCATAAGCTTGTCTGTTTCTTAAAAAATAAAACTTAAACACGCATCGGCATTAAAACATATAAAGCATTATCATCGGCTTCATCTTGTAAAATAACCGGTGAGGTGCCATCTTGTAAATACATTTGCACCGTTTCGCTTTTGATTTGAGCCAAAATATCCAACAAATAACGGAAGTTAAAGCCAATTTCCATAGGCTCGCCATCATAGACGGCATCCATTTCATCTTCTGCCGAACCTTCATCGGCGGAGGCTGCAAACACTTGAATTAAACCGGATTGCAAAGAAAGTTTAATGCCGCGTGATTTTTCGGAAACAACGGAAACACGTTCAATTACATCGGTTAATGTTTTGGCATCGGCCTGTAATTTTTTATCATTAGCTGTCGGAATCACTTTTTCATATTCCGGATATGTACCGTCAATGAGACGGGAAGATAGTACAACATCATCAATGGTGAAGCAAATTTGATTCGCAGATAAAGCAACGGAAACTTCATTTTCTGTTTCTGCCAACAATTTGGAAACTTCGCCGATGGTTTTACGCGGAATGATAATTCCCGGCATACCGGCGGCACCGGCAGGTAATGTAACGCCGGCACAGGCTAAGCGGTGCCCGTCTGTGGCAACGGCTGTTAATTTCGATTCGGCTCCTTGTTTTTCATGCATGTAAATACCGTTTAAATTATACCGTGTTTCTTCCATTGATACGGCAAAACCCGTTTTGTTCATTAAGTCTAACAAATCCGGAGCATTCATTTGAAAGGAAAACGGCATATTTTCCCGCATCATAGAGGGAAAATTGGTTGCGGGTAAACTGGCCAAAGAAAATTTTGCGCGACCGCAAACTAAGGAAACCTGACCGGTTTCTTCAATGGTACTCATTTGAATTTGCGAGCCGTCAGCCAATTTTTTTACAATATCATAAAGCTTATGCGCCGGAATGGTAACGGCACCTTGTGTTTCAACATTGGCAGGTAATTTTTCAATGATTTCAATTTCATTATCGGTAGCACGCAATGAAACTTCATCACCGTTTGTTTCAATTAAAACGTTCGATAAAACGGGAATGGTTTGTCGACGCTCGACAATATTTTGGACGTGTGAAAGAGCTTTAAGTAAAAGAGAGCGTTCAATAGTTAATTTCATCATATTTTAACTTCCTTCCGATGATGGTTGATGTAAATTTTGAATTGATGACAGTATAGAATATTTTTTTTAAAAAAGACACAAAAAAATGCGTTTCATAAACTTTTTTTCATCTTTTTTATAAAAAATCTTTTATTTCGGTAAAAAAAAGGTTATAAGAAAACAAGTATGGAGTAAAAAATGAAAAAATATGAATTAAAATCTAAGCAAATCTACACAAAAAGTTTATTAAAAGACAGCGATATTGCGTCGTTACCGAAAACAAGTCCCATTTTGGGGCAGGATGATGCATTGGAAGCCATTAATTTCGGTATTCAAATGAAAGCAAGCGGTTATAATATTTTTTGTACGGGTCCCAAAGGGGTCGGACGAACGGTTTTGACCATTCAAACGGTGAAAGAATATGCCGCATCGCAAAAAACGCCCGATGATTGGTGTTTCGTTCATAATTTTGAAACGCCGCATCAACCGATAGCGCTTAATTTCCCTGCAGGGGGCGGAAAAGTGTTTGCCAAGGATATGAAGAAAACGGTTAATGCTTTAAAATTAAATTTACCTGCATTGTTTGCCGATGAGGCCTATAAAATTCAGGTTGCCCATATTGAACAACAATGTACCCGTGCCAAGAATGACTATTTTAATCAATTGCAAAAAGTGGTTGAAACCGATAACGTTACTTTAATGCGTATGCCGACAGGGGTTGCTGTTGGGCCGGTTAAAAACGGAAAGATTTTAATACCGAAAACGTTTAATAAGTTGCCGAAAGAGGAACGTAAAGATATTTTAGAACAATTAAAAAATGCACAACAACGGTTGGAAGAAACCATTAAAGAAATGCCGAATTGGGAAGCCGCTCAGCTGGAAATACTGGAAAAGCTTCATACTCAAATGGCGACCAAGTTGTTGAAAACCATTATGAAGCCTGTTTTTAAAACTTATGCCAAGTCAACAATCATTACGGCATATTTGGAAGCTATTAAGCAAGATATTTTAGATAATATTACTTTATTTACCGTTCAGCCGAATGAGGCAAATTGGGAAGTGGCGGCAGAACAAATCAACGAAATGTGGTCGCGCTATGCGGTCAATTTATTTGTTTCGCATAAAGCCGGTGCCGGTGCACCTGTTGTTCATTTAAATCACCCGACATTATCGAATTTGGTCGGTAAAATCGAACGGCAACAACATTTGGGCTCTTTAATTACCGATTTTTCATTGATTCGTGCCGGTGCTCTTCATCAATCCAACGGAGGATATTTAATTATCGAGGCACGTGAATTGATTGAAAACGAATATGTTTGGAACGCTTTAAAACGGTCGTTATTTTCCAAAGAAATTAAAATGGAATCGGGCACCGATGACAATTCCATTTCAGGTGTTGTGTCGTTAATGCCTGCGGTTATTCCGTTATCGGTAAAAGTGATTTTAATCGGAGAGGCTGGTCTGTATTATGCTTTAATGGAAAAAGACGATGAATTCGGCGAATTGTTCAAAATTCAATCGCATTTTGCCCAAAAAACGGAGCGAACAAAAGAAACCGAAAAAATTTATGCGCAAATTTTGGTTAATTTTGCTCGTCATGAAAAATTAAAGGCATTTTCAAATGATGCATTGCGACGTATTTTGGAATATGCTTCCAGATTGTCCGGTGATTGTGCACATTTAAGTACGTTTATGACACATGTGAATGACTTAATGCGCGAATCGAGTTTTTTTGCAACACTTCACAAATCAAAGCAAGTGTTGCTTGAACATATAGAAGAAGCTTTGCAGGCAAAACGTAAACGCTCGGGAGCCATGCAAAATGAAATTTTGGAAATGATGCAACGCGGTATTATTGCCATTGAAACAAGCGGACAAAAAGTCGGGCAGTTGAATGCACTTGTTGTTCATGATTACGGGTCATTTTCATTCGGACGTCCGAATCGTGTCACCTGTCAGGTTCATTTAGGGCACGGGGATTTAATTGATGTTGAACGAGAAGTGGAATTAGGCGGGGCTTTACATTCAAAAGGTGTTTTAATTCTCTCTTCGTTTTTGGCCGCACGTTTTTCGCAGGGAATGCCTCTTTCACTGGATGCCTCTTTGGTGTTTGAGCAATCTTACAGTGAATTGGATGGTGATTCGGCTTCCTCTACAGAGCTTTATTGTTTGCTTTCCGCCATCGGTGACTTACCGATTAATCAAGCCATTGCCGTAACGGGATCGGTCAATCAGTTAGGGCAGGTGCAAGCTGTCGGTGCCGTGAACGAAAAAATTGAAGGCTATTTTGCCGTGTGTCAAAAGCAGGGACTGACTTCTCATCAAGGTGTGATTATTCCGGCCAGTACCGTTCATAATTTAATGTTAGCGCCCGATGTCGTTTCGGCCGTCGAGCAAGGAAAATTCCATATTTATGCCGTGAATACTATTGATGAAGGCATGGAGATTTTAACGGGTTTACCGGCCGGTATACCCGATAAAAACGGACAGTATCCCGCAAATACCGTGAATGGCATTATTTCACGACGTATGCGTGAGTTTTTTCAAAAAGCGCAAGAAACAGATTCTCGGCAAAAGAAGAAAAAATAAGTTGTCTGTTTTTCAAGAATTAATTGTCTGAATAAATTTTTGTTTTAGTTTAACAAAAAAAGAAAATATTACAATTTTCTCATTTGAAGAGATATTGTATTATAAAACATTAAAGAAAATCGGTGATATGTGCTGAAAAAAAAGCATTAAGTCACTTCCGTAACCGCCCGAATGTTGCCGTCACGATTGATTTGAACAACCCGTAGTTTCTCTTTCATTTCCCGATAGGTTTTTTCCCGATCTGTTGTGGGATAAGAGTGCAAAATACGCCCGATAAACGCTTTATATGCCGCTTCGGGGCTTTCCGCGTGAATGGTAGCGAAGCAGTTATCGTGTCCGGATCCCATCAATTCCCATAATGCACCGGCATTGGAGGTGGAAATTTCGCCGCCGATAATGGCATCGGGCGTAAAACGCACTGCCAAGTCAATCACGCGTTTATAGTCAAACTTATTCGTGAGTTCCGTACGCGGCAACACGATATGAACCCGATTTTTATGCGGTACAATCAATTCGCGCGTATCTTCAATGGTTAAAATGCGCTTGTGCGAATCCAACAACTTAATTAAATTATTTAAAAAGGTTGTTTTACCGGTAGCCGTTGCCCCGCTGACCAAAACATGGTCGCCGCGCTTAATGGACAAAAGTAATCGATCAAACGGATCGTCCGGATCTTCAACCTGTTTTAAGCGATTGAGCGGACGCAGTCGTGCACCTTGTTGAATACCGAAATCACTCATGGAAATGGATAAATCTTCTCGATAAATACGAATGGCCAAAGCAACACCGCCCGTTAAGTCGTTATTGTCATACATCACGTTTCTGCCTGCAATACCCGTAAAACGGTGTCCGCCCGGAAGTGTGGCATAAACAACGGGTGTTCCTTGCTCGGGATCAAAAGCATAATCGTAAGTATTGGCAATAATATATAAAATATTGTTCAAATATTCGCGCGTAAGTTTCGGATCTTCGTAATAATGCCACGGATAGGTATGTTTTCCGCGCAGACGCAACCAAATACCCCCCGGTGAATCAACAGCGACTTCTTCGACATTATCTTGATTATACCAATAAGAAAGCGGACGTAATGCGGATTCTAACACGCGATATGTGTCTGAAATTGATAATTCGCCCATTTAATATCCCTTTCTTTTATATAATAAGTTTTTTCCCCTTTGTCAAAACAAAGAATTCGTTGATCCCGTTCGTGGTAAGACCGGTGCAACGGTTCTGTCTTTAAGCGGCGTATTTTCCGATTGTGAACCACCGTCATAAACAGGATTGGACGGAGATGAAGCCGTGTTATGACCCGATTTATAAGCATCATTCGGTGCGTAATAATTCGGTAATTCTTCTTGCTGCTGTTGATCATTTTTGTCATTTTGATTATTTTTATCATTGTCGTTTTGAGGTGTACCTTTGTTATCCGACTCACCCTCATTAGCAGCGCCATCTTGATTTCGTTGATCAATCCACGAATCATTCTTCGGTTTTTGGATTGATGACATATCCATAAAATCATCTGATTGTTGATATTCTTCCACATCATCATCTTCCGAACGGAGCCACAAATCCTGATTAGAGAAAATGGTGACCCGCGTTCCGGAAGGAACAAAAACAACATTCGGAATTTCCGTTGCTTCTGAAATTAAGTTATTAAAAATTCGATCCATGGCGCCAATAAAGCTCTTACGCGCATCGTTCACGGCTTCCGATTTAGAAGATTGCGTTGTTGTTCCCGTTTCCAAATTCGCTTGATAGTCATCATTGGCGGCCATCATATACGATACGGCCGAGGTAACAACGGACGTCATGACCGGTTTACCGTATTTATTAATCAATTGATCATCTAAATAAGCTGCCACGCCACCGCGTCCCTGAGCATCACCCGACGTTGCCGCAAAACTGAATGCGCCACCATCCGGACGAATGAGCCGTTCCCAAGAAATTTCCATTTTGGCCACTTTGTCACCGTTATCGCCTTGTGACATTTTACCGATAACGCGACTACCCGCCGGAATGAGAATATTTCGTCCCTGTTCCGCATAGACGTGCCGTTCCACAATGGCCGTGACGGGCACATCGGAGAAACGTGAATCCACAGAGCGAACAATAACGGCGGGAATAGCTTTATCCTTTAAAATCACGCGTGACATATCAACCGGCCATGAAGAAACAATCGCACCGACACCTTTCCATTTTTTATCTTTTTTGGGTCGACTCATGGCTTGAATTTGCCCGTTAGCCGTAATTTTGCCGCGCTCGGTAATGCTGACACGCATATTTTCGCGTTTTTGTGTCAACAAATCTTTAATTTGTTTCGCTTGTTCGGGTGTTAATTTTTGAGTTTGTTTCACATCGGGACGAGACCGTCCGGCCACGTCACCACTGGCTGTTAACATTCGATTATCCAACGTATAAGGTTTACCATCTTCGCCCATATAACCGATAATTGTTCCGTCATCGCTGATAATGGAGCCTTTTTCGGATACATTATATTTTTTGTTGCCGATAATGATTTTACGACCTGCAACGCCGATACCGCCGCCACTGCCGTTGGCACCGTTACCGAAACCTTTGCCGAACATGGTTATTTCTCCGGTATTTTTATCTATTCTTCCGATTAAATTACCGTCTTTATCGTAGATATTACCGTTTTCATCAACTCTTCCGATTAAATTACCGTCTTTATCATAAAGATTGCCGTTTTCATCTATCCAGCCGATCAGGTTTCCGTTTTTGTCATAGATGTTTCGGCCTCCTTTACTGACTTTTCCGATTAAATTACCGTTTTTATCGTAAAAATTACCGTCTTTATCTATTCTTCCGATCAAATTGCCGTCTTTGTCATAAACATTGCCGTCTTTATCAACTCTTCCGATTAAATTGCCGTCTTTGTCGTAAAGATTGCCGTTTTCATCTACCCAACCGATCAGGTTCCCGTCTTTGTCATAGATATTTCGGGTTCCTTTACTGACTTTTCCGATTAAATTACCGTCTTTATCGTAAAAATTACCGTCTTTATCTATTCTTCCGATCAAATTGCCGTCTTTGTCATAAACATTGCCGTCTTTATCAACTCTTCCGATCAGATTGCCGTCTTTGTCGTAAAGATTACCGTTTTCATCTATCCAGCCGATCAGATTGCCGTCTTTGTCATAGATGTTTCGTCTGTTCTTTTCAACCTGATATTCGGGTTCGATTGACTTGATGCCACATTTATCGAGACGTGTATCCGTGCCCGCAACATGTCCCATTTCGTTTCCGTCTTTATCCAAAATGGTGCCGTCGCCCAAGATTTTGGCAAAAACATCACCGTTTAAGTCTACCACGTTTCCGTTGGCCAAAATTGAACCGATTTTTTCACCCAGATTATTTTTCACATCGCAACCCGAAACAATACCGAATACATTACCGTCTTTATCAACCAACATGGTGAGATTATCAAGCGTTTCACCGTCTAATGTGGTAATACCTCCGGTTTTTTCATCCAGTTTTCCGATGAGATTTCCTTGCGGATCATAAACATTTCCTGTTTCCCCGTCAACTTTGAAAACAGCTTTGCCCGTTTTCGGATCATAGAAAGTGCCGTCCGTTCCGAAAGTACCTTTAATATTACCGTCGTCATCAAACAACAGTTCTTGATCTCGAGAAACATTGTGCCCGATAACGTTGCCGTTTTTATCAACCACATTACCGTTGGCTAAAACTTTTCCGATGACTCCTCCATCTTTATTAACAACTTCTCCGTTTGCTTTAACCCGACCGATAGGCTTGCCGTCTTTACCTAATACAAGCCCGCGTTCAACAACATTGCCGATGACGTTACCGTTATTATCAACAACCGATCCGTCATTTTTGGCGCATCCCAAGTTTACGCCGGATGTATCGACAACCGTTGAATCGGAAAGCGTTCTGCCGAGATAATCACCGTTTTCGGCAATCACCAAACCGGTGCGTGTAACGCGTCCGATTTGTTGTCCTGCCGCATTAACTGCCCATTTATCCGGTTTAATGTGACCGATAACCGTTCCTTTAGCGTCAACTACCTGTCCGTTATAGCTGGTGACCCCGATAACTTTACAATCATTTGTAATGAGTTTCGTCGGTATAAGGATCCCGACAATTTTTAATTCTGATGCTTTAACGGCTTCATTGACGGCAATGGTTCCTTTCGATTCGCCGTCCGGTGATAAAACTTTACCGTCGCCCGCTAAAACACCCAAGACTTCACCTTTGTAACCGGTAGCGGTTAAGAACGGTAAAATCGCGCCGGCCAGCGGTTCATCTTTGCCTAAAATTGTTCCGTCATCTAATATTTTAAATATTTTTTCGCCGGATGTATCTTTTACATCGCCGTTCAAGGTTGTAACACCTAAAACTTTACCCCGATAACTGAACGGCATACCTTGTGCCACGGTTGATCCGATATAAGGCATGGTGTTAAAGAGTTCTTTATCGGTCACTTCAATAACGGCTTTATCTGCCAAAACACGACCGACAATCGAATCGGCGCTGTCCAAGACAATACCATCCGGCATAATCGTTCCGATCGGTTCGGCGTTGTCATTAACGACTAATCCTTTCGGTAAAACGCCACCGGCCCAAATATTGTCACTTGTCAAGGCATAGTCGGAATTCATTTGCAGGGCGACTTGTTTTCCTTGTTTATCGGTAATCACGCGTCCTGCCGAAGTTTTGCCGATATGCGTTCCCGTTTTACTGATAAATGTTGCAGACGGTAAAATACTGCCGATTACTTTCCCGTGTTCATCATAAACGACGGCAATACCGCTTACTTTGCCCGTCGGATTACTTTTTAAAGCTGTGATACCGTTTACATAAGCCTGACCCAACGAGGTGTAAGAGTTTGTTACGGGAATCCCTTGTGCCGTAGCACCGGCAACAACTTGTCCGTTCATGCTGGTGACATAATTATTCGGTAACAAATTGCCGATCGTTTTCTTATTTGTCATACTGATTACGGTGCCGTTGTATTGAGCAAGACCTGACATTTTGCCCAACAGATTATTGCTGACGAACGGCAGTTCACACATGAGTTTTCCGAGAATTTCACCGTTTTGAACAACAATATCCGACGCATGAATTTTTCCTTTGGAAATATCGTTGTTATTCACTAATTCGCCGTTATTCCCGATGACACCGAGTGTTTTGCCTGTATCATCAAAGGCAACAGAACCGAAGGGTACATAAGTACCGATTATTGCCCCTTTTTCATTAATAATATGATTATCAAACAACACGTTTCCGAGTGAATCACTGCGATTACCGATGGAACCATCCATTCTTGTCCAACCGATTAATAATCCGTCATTTCCGATACCGACACCCGGCTGTAAAACATGCCCCATCGGTCTGTCATCGGTGGCATATACATAAGGTGAAGCCGATCCGGCTCCTAAAAACTTATCTTTTTGTAACACTTTGTTGTTAACGGACATCACTGAAACCATTTTTCCCGTTTCGTCAATCACAACACCTGATTGAATTTCCGAACCTAATAATTGATTTGTTTTATCAAATGCCATTCTGTTCGGTGTTACAAATCCAATATTGCGATTTTCTTTATTTTTAAGTGAGCTGTCAAATGATAGCCACCCGACGGTTTTATTTTGTGCATCAACATATACATTTAAACCGATTAGTTTTGCTATCACTTCTCCTTCGGAAGATATAACCGGTCCGAACGGTGTTCCCAGTCCGATAACGGCACCCGAGTTATTCGTGATTTTTCCGTCTGGTGCCAAATAACCGACAAGTCCGTCGGCATCCATGGCCAGAGCCATTTTAGGCAAAACGCCGCCTAAAATTTTTCCATCGGTTGAAACGGCGATGCCGTTTCCGAGAACGGTGCCGATTTTTGTTCGTCCTGATGACAACACGTTACCGGTTTCCGTAACGGTACCGACAAACTTGCCCGTTGTTGAAAACACGTCACCTGTCGGCACACGCCAACCGATAATGTTTCCGTCTTTATCAATGACCGTACCGTCACCGCGAACGGCACCTGCAACTTCGCCCGAAGAATTTTTTAAAACACCTTCTGCCGTTAATTGCCCGATAACTTCACCGGCCTGATTGAAAAAGGATGTTTTATCCGATACCAATCCGCCGACAACTTCGCCCGTTTCGGCGCTCACAACCGCCATATTCGACAAAACTTTACCGAAACGTTCGTTGGCTTGATTTGTTGCGTATCCGACCTTGGAGGAATAACGTCCCAAAATGAGCCCGTCCGGTGAAAAAATAATTCCGTCAGGCGGAATAAAGCCGATATATTTGCCTGATGCATCCACAATGACATTATTTTTATTGACCGTTCCGATTTTGTTGCCGTATTGATCATAAACATCATTACCCACTCTTGTCCAACCGGCCGGATTACCGTCATCACCCATAATAATTCCATCTTGAGTGGGAGCATGCGCTAAAATTTCTCCGTTTAAAGAAGTAATGGAGCCGTCAGCATTGACACATCCGATGACTTTACCTTCCAAATCCATTACTTTCCCGTCTAAACGAATACGTCCCAAAACGGTGCCGTCATCTTTATGAACGATTCCGCGCGGTGCCAAGCTTCCTAACTTTTCACCCTTTTCGTTCACAACCGTTTTTTCGGGCGTAATACAGCCTACGGGTTGGTTTGTTAAATCCAAAACCTGACCGTTTATGGAAACAAGTCCCAACAATCGACACCCGTCAGCAACGGCAGCCGCACGCGTGACCACAACACCGATGATTTTGTTTTCGGCACTTTTGACAAGCCCGTCGGGCATAACGTGTCCAACCGAATGTAATGCATTGTTATACACTTCACCGTTCGGGAAAACCGTTCCGATTGTTCCGCAGGAATAACCGATAACGTGTCCTGTTGTTAAGACAGCTCCGATGAATTTTTTGCCGGCAGATATAGTGCCGTCCGGATTGATACAGCCGATAACTTTTCCGGCATTGCTGACAGCTTTTCCTTCAGAGTTGACATAACCGATAATTTCACCTTTTTCATTGATAACCAATCCTTGTGAAATCACGGAGCCGATTTCTTCGTTTGCCGTATTGACAATTGTCCCGTCAATTAATGCTTTGCCGATGACTTGATCGTAAGAATCGCGAACATCGCCGTTTTGCAGGACTTTTCCCAACGATTGACAACCCGGACCGACGGCAACACCTTGCGGAATGGTTGCACCGATGAGCTCTCCTTGGGCATTAATGGCAAAGCCGTTCGGCGTAATATTGGCAATGGTTTCATTGTTCCCGTTAATAACGGTTCCGTCCGGAATAATGGCACCGAGAATCTTTCCCGAAAAATCAGCAACCAATCCCCACGGGCGAATATAGCCGATAAATTGTCCGTCAATGGAAAAGACTCGATGATCAACCCAAACTTTGCCGATAACAGTTCCGGCTCCGTCAATAACCGTTCCTTCTTTTGTCATTTTACCGATAACTTTTCCTTGGGTGTCCATTACGGACAGCACGGGAACCGCTGCCCCGAGAACGGTTAATTTTGAATCGACAATGGTTTTATCGCCCAATGTTTTACCGATGTTTTCACCGTTGGCGTCAATTACTTCATTTGCGTCGGAAACCGTTCCCATCAGTTCGTTTTGCATATTCAAAGCAATATATTCCGGTGGTGCGATAGCAACAATATTGCCGTTTTCATCAATAAAGACACCGTTTTCCGTCATTTTATATTTTTTACCGTCAATGGTAATGGTACCGTCTTCATCAATCGGATGTAATTTACCGTCTAATCCCATAGCCATTTTGGGTTCAATTGATTCTTGTTTTCGAATATCTTCACAAATAACGCAATCTTTTGAATCGGTAGATTGTCCTTTTACGAGAACGGTTGTTGTTTTTTCGGTTACAACCGCATTTGAAGCTTCTTTCCAAGTAATAACCAAATTGTTTTGAAGTTGTTGTAAAGCAATTGGATTCCACAACACTTTAATAATGCAATTTTTCCCGACATCAATCGGTGTATCCGGCGAGCAGGTCGTTTCGATGGTAAAACCGTCCGCCTGTTGCTGGACGAATTCGGCTTTTCGATATTGAATGGGCGCTTCTTCGGCCGTTAATGTTAAGATGGCTTCAACTTTGGAACCCAAAACAACGTTATTCATGTCAATTTGTGACGGTTCGGCTTTCAGTTGGGCATTGCCCCGAGAAAATAAATCACCATTGACAATTTCTGAATCCCGTTTTTCAATTTGGTCGTTTGTCCAATCTGGCTCTTGTTCTTCTTCTTGAACTTTTTTACCGCCGGACATTAAAACAAGCATCGTTAAAAAAACGAGCAGTAAAATGATACCGCCAAATAAAAGTGTGCGGTTGCTTTTTTTGGTATATTGCTCTGACGAGCTTGTTTTTTTGTTTCCTTGCATTTTTACCCTACTTCATAAAAGAGACCATATTTGAAAAGGCAAACGCCCGTTTCTTTATTGTACACGGATAACGGAACACGAAAAACCTTTGCGTCCCAGTTTTTTGCAAAGTTTATCAGCCGTTTGAATATCTTTAACGGGGCCGACGCGTAATCTGAACAATTCCCGCACGTTTCCGTCGGCGGTTGTATCGACCGAATAATATGGTTCATAACCGTTTAACGTCTCTTTGTTTTGTGCGTAAATAGATTCCCAAACGCTTTCCAGTTCGGAAATATCCGGATTTGTTCCCAGTTCAATGGAAATGGTTTCTTTTTCGGTTGCGGTTGAGTTAACGGGGTTTGGTGTAGCTACATCTTTAATGACACCCACAATATTTGCCGAAGCTGCCGGCGATTTCATAACATTTGCCGGAATGGAGGGCAGGGGTGCCATATTTTGGTCGTAAATAACGGCCGCGCTTTGCGGTGTGTTGGCAACCGCCGGTACGGCACCGGTTCCGCTGTTGAAATATTTTTCAATTTGAGCTGCGTTATTATTTGCCACGGCAACACTGTTTTGTGAGGGAGCCATCACATTTGACGGAATAATATCCGCCGGTTCTTGGCTGAGAGTGGACGGATGACTAATGGAGTTGCTTTGAGCTCCGCTGTAATCGGTATATTCCAAACCGGCAGCCGGGTCACGACGCAGTTTTAAGCAAATAAGTTTTTTGCCGTTCCGTAACACCATATCGCCGATACCTTCCACAATAATAAGACGGCTGTTCGGACCGCTGGTTCTGAACCCGACAGGCACTTCCGTATCTTGCACAACCAGATTGACAATCGGTCGTTGCGTCATGGTTAACGCTTTCGGACCTAAATCAATGTAGGTGAAAATATTGTCCCGCCATATATTATCCGGAGCAATGTCAACATCTTCCGGATTCGGTAAATACATATCAATATCAAAATGAAAACTTTCCGGATCAACGGGAATGGTTTTCAGCCAATCTTTCGGACCGCCTGAACCCGAAGAAGATGCACTTGCATTGCTTCGATTACCGCTTGCCCAGTTGGCGGAACCGGTACCGCCTAGTCCGCTTGAGCCGGCAGCCGTTATCGAAGCACCATTAAAATTTCCGAGTTTTCCACCGTTTTCAACAGGCGTATATCGTGGGCCGACCAACACATCGACAACAGATTGCGTGATTTTATCCGTGTTGTATGTTTCCGAACGTAAATAAAAAACATAGCGATTTCCGGATCGTCCGAAAATAATCATATTACTGTCAACACCCAGATACGACGGATCGGCATAAACCAACAAGGAGTTGGGTGCCGCAATTTCACCACCGAATGATTCGGGTGAACCGATATGCACTTTTTCAATCAATTCCCATGTCGGTAAGTTAATTAACGTCATCATTCCTTCCCGCAGACGGATGGGTAAAACCACGTCAGGTGTCCAAGTGTATTTTGAATACCCCGGTTTGGATTGTCCTTCTCCCATATGTGATAACGGATCATTCCACGCTTTTTGCTGCATACCGAGCGAGTGAATATAATCCAGATTAACCGAATCGAACTCACCGTTTGTTTGCGCGATGGCATCACTTAATTGTTCTGCTTGTGTATTTGCGGGTAAAATTGTTTGTGCCGTTGTGCTGGTGGCAAAAAAAGCTGCCAAAGCAACACCGGTCAACCAACGGAGTTTGTGTGATTTTTGTTTCGACATAAGCCTTCTCCTCGTAAAAATTACAATCCTGTATATAAAATAGACCAAAATGAGATGAAAAGTCTAGAAAAAAATGCAAATTGTCGTTATTTTTTTATGTAAAGCGATTATTTTCGTTGAATACCGAAATTTTCTACCGTAAATCCGAGCGGATTTTTAAGCCGTTGTTCCCATTTTAATCCTTGCCGAGTCGGCTTGAAGCGAATACGCATGGTAACCTGCCATAAAGAGCTGACGGGTTCGGAATCGCCATACTTCAAATCGGTCAATTCAATTTCTGCCCGCCAAATGGTTGTTCCGTTTTTTTCGGTTCGATACGGCGTGATATTTAAAATTTTAACGGCACGGGTTAATCCGTCATTTCGGGCTTGACTTAAAGCTGCTTCGGCCGTTCGACCGAATTCTTCAAACACAACGGGAGAACTCATCCAGTTAATAATTCCGTCGATACCCCAGCGTTGTTCCATTTCGGAAATATTTGAATTTACCGTCATTCGTGCCAATAAATATTGCCGAATCAACGATTCACTTAACATTTGCATATTAATGTTGTTAAAATTCGGTCGAATAACACGAATAACCTGTTGATCTTTGTTCAATGTTGTTAAATAAAACGGTTGTACCCGAACAATGGGAAGAAGAGAAAACAGGGCAATCAGCAAAATCATGGTACTTAAAAAAGAAACGACGGCAACCAATGCAAACGTTCGCGCCATCCATAAATAGCGACGTTCCGTAACGGCTTCTTCCGAAATATCACTCTCATAAACATATTGAGAGTTTTGTTCGCTCGGTTGTTCCTGATTTTGCATTATAATCCCCGAATTACGGTTGTTTTATAAAAACCAACTGGGCAATGCAGGAGCTTTTTCGATTTGCAGACAAGCACACGGTGATTTTTTCAATTCGGAATAATCAGCTCCGATTCCGACCGGTTCTTTTTCATAAACGGAACCACACGCGACAATAAGCGCAACCAAACTTAAAATGGCAAGAGTTAAAAAATATTTTTTCATTTAAATCATCCTTTCTCTTTTTTAGATTAGCATAGAAAAATAAAGAATCAAGCAAAAAATAATAATCAATCCTTTTTTACTGTTTCCGTAAATTTTTTAACATACATACCGAACGGATTAGAATGTATGGTGTTAAATGAACGTCGCGCGCTGTTATACCCTACCTCGACAATGGCAATCCTGCGTTTTTTGGATACTTGCCCGCGAATGTAGGTGTAAATATCAAACTCAACCGTAAAAATATTATCAATCCGCGATACGGATATAATATCGATACTGGTCGATGATCTGTTATTGGCAATAGCCGTGAGTTTTTCTTTTAATCCCGCCGAAAATTGTTTATAAACACTTGAATCCGAAAAAAAAGCAACCGGTCCGCGCGAACCCCACCGATAACTCATTTCGTTTTTATCTTGAAAAATATTATAGCGCGAATCGAGATAAAAGCGCAAAATGGTTTCATCAATGAGTTTTTTATCACTGGTACTTTGTGAAAACGGCTCCGTTTGTAAAAGTTGAACAGATGTCATCGGTGAAGAAGTCAATACTTGCGCTACCACATTCAGTTTCGGCGCCATTTGCAGTAATGTTAAAATCAAAAACAAATTAATGCTGATGATAATTGCAACGACAATCATCCAAAATTTTGCCAATTTTTCGCTAAATCCGTATACAAGCCTACCGGAATTAAAATTTAAAAAAGACATTTTTATCTTTCCGTTAATTCAAATCAATGTTTGGGGTTTTGAACACCTTGGTTAATACACGTTTCAATATCAATCGGCGTATTCCACAAAACATCTCTTTCTTTTTTAGCATCTTCATATGCTTCTTTTTGTAAGGCATATTGTGATTCTTGACTTTCAATATTTTGTTTAACATCATTTGTGGAAACATTGTCTTGCATGGCGATACCGTCGGCATCCTGTTGCATGTCTTTCAGGAATTTTTCATCGGAAGCGCTTTGTCCCGCATTGAGCAAATTCATCATGTTTTTGTATTCGTCCGAATTCGGATCCATATCATCCAACATTCCTAACGTTGCATCAACAGAGGCATTTTGCGGGGCTGCCGTTTGAGGCGATTGCTTGAACAACTTCAATGCCTTATCAATGGTTTCCATTTTAGCGGCTTTAACGGCTTTTTGAACTTCCGCAATATTACTTTGTTCCAAATTAGTTTTTATTCTCTGTGCATAATAGTTATAGTTACTGCATTCATTACATTCAATACATTCACTTTGTAGTTCCACATTAATTTTTATATCTAAACCGTTTTCTGCCAGAGATTCATTCAAATTTTTAATTGTGCTCTTCAATGTTTCTACGGATAAATTCAACAAATTGACAATATTTTCCACATTTTCTTCTTTTTCTTTTTCCAAAGAAAGCGGATTGTTAATTTTTGTTTTATCCCAGTTTTGAACTTCAGGGCGCAATGAAATGGTTTTCGGTAAGAAACAAGTATCCATTTCGCCGCCGACAGCCCGTTTATCCAGCCCGCGCCGAATATATTCCGCCCACGGAGACGGCCATTCGGGGAACATGGTGCCGGTTTGTGCGGGATCTTCCGTTAATTGAATAATTTCATAGAACGGCGGTAACGGTTGTGGCAATTTCGGCAATGCGGGAAGTATTTTTTGCTTCATAGATCCGTATTTCGGGTGTGTTTTTAAATAATCTAATAATTGGGTATATTTTTTACTGTTTGTTGCATAATCTGTTGTTGTTAAAATACTGTTTTGTTGTGTAAAGGCATTCAAATATCCGAATAATTTATTGTTAAGTTCTTGGTTTTGCTGATTGTTTGCGTCAGGTAATGAAAAGTTTTTTTGAATACCTGATAAAATGTTGTTGACTTCTTGCGTATAAAGATATTTTTGATCTGTCCACAAAGGGAAATCACTGACCTTTTTTCCGTATTTTTCCGGATTTTTATAAACATCTATCATTACTTCACGGGCAACACGCCAGTAAGGATAAGATTCGGCATTATCGGTTTGCTGTGTTGTCTCACCCGTTTCGTTTATATAAACCGTAATATTTTTTACTTTTTCGTTAAAAGCTTCTTTAATGGTTTGATAAACTTTATCGGTTTCAAGCGGATCGTAAGCCTGTCCTAATTTGTCCTTGAAGCAGCTTTGTAAAGCTCCGAGTTGCGCACAGGCTAATTCCAGTTTTTCTTTCTGTTCTTCGACGGCAGGAATAAGTAAATTGAGCATATAGTTAAGTTGATATTGGATATTATGAAGAGCCATGGCACGAATCATGGATTGTTTATAACTTTCAACCGGTTTGACAACGGCCGAATTATCAACATACGGTTCAACCTGCGAAAATTGTGCCAACGCTCTTTGCGGCAGCCCCGTTATAAAACCAAACAGTGAAAATCCGGTTAATAATAATGCTGTGTACTTCATGTGACCCTCCTTATTTCTTTGTTTTACTGGAACTGTTGCTGATAGTTGGCACTTTTTTGAGCATTTTCATGCCTGCCATTGCCTGATTTGCGGCATACTCTAATTTTGTGGCTTCAATATGTCGTTGAATGGCTAACAATTTAAACCAAGCTTCCCTTAAATCATAATTTGTTTTAATTAAAGCTGATTCATTATAGGTGCTGCTTGGTTGTCCGCCGGAGGCAGAAACGTTTTTCTCTACCTGTTTTTTAACTTCCTCCATAATATCCTTAATATCGGGAAGCTGTGCTTTTAATGTTAAAACACGTGCCAAAAGGGTGATTGTTGCTTGCTGACGAATATATTTCCGTCGTTCTTTGTTAAATTCTTGGACATCAACATCTGTTTGCGGTTCCGTCGCGTAAGCCTTTAAATCGCGCGTAATACGCTCACTGATACTAATATCACCATGCGACGTATCTTGCGTAATGCCTTGAGTATCTTCTTCCGGTGCATCTTCCGTCAGACCAAACCAAGAGCTCAACTTTTTAAACGGATAGGTAATGGCTTTTAATGCAAGACTGGATACTTTTGCCGGCAAAGTGGTTGCCATATTGATAATGTTATTCAATGATTTTCGTGTGGCTTTAACAGTTTTCTTTACTTGTTTATAAATAACAACCCCTAATTGAAGTATTTGTTCTCCGGGATGTTCTTGTGTTTGATATCCGCACTTTTCAATAGGACAGACCGGCGGAAAAACAAGGCATTCGCTGTGAGCTGTCACACTTGAAAACAAAAGAAAACAAACCGCTGATAAATAAAGGAATCCTTTTCGAAACTGTTTCATTTTTCTTCTCCTACGGGTTTGATGCACTGTTTGCTTTTATTGCCGAACCGGTGGCGCTGTTGTCTTTGTCGGGAACACGCGGAAGCGGAACCAATGAAACAGCTTCTTTTTGAAGATTTCTGGCTGCCATGGATTCAAGAGTTAAGATTTGTATGGTAATATCGGCAGCGGTTTCGGCAACCAAAGCACCTAAATTTCTGTTTTCCAAAACCAATCCCTGTAACTGATTGCATCCGGTTGTTTCGGCTTTTTGTGTGGAAGCAATATCTTCCAGCACTTTTGAACGCAATTGAGTGGCAATTTCCAAGTTCTTGGAAGCTACGGCGTTGGCATAATCATCACGCCGCAACAAAGTTTCTATTTGGTCAATGGTCTTACCGGCTTTATCAAAAGATTGTGCGTTAACGCCTAAGTGATCACTGACCCATTCTCCGCTTTTCGTTAATCTTGGCGGAGCCGGTTGAAATAATTTTTCTTTTACTTCTTTACGAGCTTCCGTAAAATCTTTGCTCGGTGTTAAATATGTATGCGTATCATCTGATTGTCCGATAACTTTATCCAACAAATATTCGTAAACTTCAATTTTAATGGCATTATCTTTCGTGTTTTGCGGGCTGTTGGCACAATTTTGATTGCCGAATTTAGATTCTTTTTTTTGCTTTTCCGCTTTTTCACTTAATTCTTCGTATTTTTCAACGATATAATCTTGAACCAGTTTCAGGGTAGCTTCAACGGTGCGCGGCGGATTATTCGTCGGTGCCGGACACTCATCAGCATAAGCATCTGTCGAGATAAGGAAAAAGATACCTAAAAGAATGAATATTTTTGTCATTTTTCCTCCTTATTTTAAACTGAACCGACTGCACCCTTAATGGTATCTTTTATTTTATCCGTTTCGGATGGTAGTAATTCATTGCCTTGCATGGTATCAATTGATTTGATTTCAATATAACTGTTGCGCAATGTTGCAAGTTCATTTAATAACATATGTGTTCTGTAAATTAAAGAAGCCGCGGTTGTTTTATATAATGAACCCGTTGATGATTTGTGGTTTTTTTCGTTTTCCATCACTTGAGTATCCTGTTCGACTTTGGCGATTAAATCAAGTGTTCGACGAGCCAAAGCGCGGGCATTTGCATAAACCATAGTGGAATACATTTGTTGTTTTTCGAGCGTATTTTCGGTGCTTTCTGATTTGTCCGGCTTAACACTTCCGCTTGTTGTTTTGGCATTGACATCAAAGTCGCCGCTTTTTAAATAAACCTCATCTTCTTTTTCCGCTGTTTCGGATTTAAACGTTAACGTGTCTTTGATAATGGTGTTAACAGCCGGAATAGAGGGCTTATCTTTGGATAATTCTGCTCTTAATTTCTCATCGGCATATGGCGGAAGCTCCGAAACCGGCATACTGCTGGCGTTATCATTCACGGCCGGATTTCCGTCAGCTGCCGGATTTTGAGCATCTAGTTCTTCTTTTTTATATCCGAGTATATCGTCGAAATCAAAGTTGGACAGTTCATCGGTTACTTGCTGTAGAACACGTTCTATAAAACTCAAATGTTCGGTAATAGGATACCCTTGCGCTAAGGCAGGAGATGAAAAACTTAAACAGAGTAATAAGAGTAAAATTCGCATTTTCATTTGACGGCAAGACCTCCCAATAAGCTTGATAAACCGTTTGCATCCATAGGAACGCTCACGTTCGTATGTCCTTCAATTTGATCCGCTGCGTTAAAAGCTTGTTCAGCGTTGCTGACTGCTCCTGAAAAGAGTAAGCGATTATATGTGTCTGCCATATCGGCTGTCGTACTTGTTTTTGTGGTATGTGCTTTGCGAATGGTATCAGCCGAACTTGTTGTTGCCTGTGTTGCTTTTTTTGCTTGATTAATGGTGTTATAAGCTAATGCTCGATTGACCAGACCGGTCGACAACGTGAATCGGGCAAAAGCCTGCTTTGATTGCCCCAATTGTTGTCGTTTTGCGGCAATTTCATTTCCGGTCGGACATTTCTTGCCGCCGGCACCGCCCGTTACTTTATTCATTATATCTTTTGCCGTGTCAACCGCCGCATTTCCGGTGTCTTCGACACAATCTTCGTTATCTTCCAATTGCATGGATTTTACAATAGCTTTGGCATTTTCTCCTTCGGGCAATTTATTTTTTTTGCTGCCGGATAGCAACCCTGATGCAAGACCTCCCGTTGCTTTGTCAAGCGGGTTGGAGGATTCTTCCTGCGGAAGAGCTGCTTGGGCATCATCACTGACTTTCGGAAACAGAAAATTAATGTCCGTTACACCTTCGAGAAGTGTGCCCGGTAAAGAAGTTAACCCCATTGCACTGGATTGAAGATTCATTAAACTGGACGAAAGATCCCCCAAATCAGTTAATTGCCTGATTTCATTTTGCGTTTGCTTTATTTCTTTTTGTAATTCTTTCATACTGGTTGACAATGTGTAGGCGGATTGCGCCAATTCACGTATGTCTTCCGCCGGCACCACCCCGGCATTGACATGACAGGCAAAAAATGTAGTCACAAGAGGAATATATAAAAATTTTAATTTCATCAGGACCCTCCGACCAATGCACGAACGTTCATGTTTTTCAAATTATTTAATTCTTCATAAATTAAAGCACTTTGAATGGATAAATCGGTAATATCCATTGACATTAAAACATTGGTCATTACATTCATTGAAATGCCCATTTCCGTTGCGGTTTTAATATCTTCTCGAATATTCGATGCTTTATTGGCTTGCTTATTTGCCACACTGGCTGTTCCATCCTTTTCGGTATATTGCGCCGAAGCATTAATAATTTTGGTTGCGTCAGCGATGGTTGTTGAGGTGGCATCTTGAATATATTTTTTCACGTTTTTTTGTACGGTAACCGCATCATAAGAGGAAAGTTTATCGGTCGAATTCGTTTTTCCCAAAAATAATGTTTTGCTTAACATGGCCGAACCGCCGGCAACATTGCCCGACGCGATTGCTCCTGCCGGTGCCATCACTTTACCTAAGGCCGTAAATGCACCCTTGACGCTTTTTTTGGAACTGTCGTCAAGACTGAATCCTGATCCGGGCGTTGAAGAAAATTGATCGCCGAACCATTCTCCGATGCCGTTCGCTTGATCTTCCAACCACGAATCGCTTTGTTGTGTTTTTTTCTCTTTCCACTCGTCAAATTTTTGTGCCCTATCCGAAATATCACTGTTTATCTTGTCTTTATATTCATTCACGTTATCCATAACTTTGTCTTGAATTTTTTCTTGAGCTTCTTGCATACCGTCGCTTATAGCATTCAGCGGCTGTATAGCACCATTCACCAGTGCTTGTTTGTTTTGATTGATATATGAAACGTTTTTTTTAACCGTTTTTGCTAAAGCGGTAAGGTATTCGGCCAACTCAGCCAGCATACCCAACGGATAAGCCAACGTTGTGCCGGTGCCTTGTTGCCCGTAACCGGGTGTTGTGATAATCGAAAACAGCAGAAAACTGCTCAATAATAAAAGTAATCGTTGACGCCTTTTTATCATTGGCCCTCCTGACCCTCCTGACTCTTTTTCAAAACAATAACATACCCCGTATACTTTTATTTTACATCGTTTGTGAAAAAATGCAAGTATTTTTTTAAAGATTGACGAAAAAAAGATAAAAGAGCGTGTTTCTTTGTTTTTAAATGTTTTTTTCTGTGTTTTTATAGGCCGAAACAACGTTTTTCATCAGCATCATAACCGTCATGGGACCGACGCCGCCCGGTACGGGTGTTATAGCTTTTGCATGACCGATCATTTCATTGAAGGCCATATCTCCCGTTATTTTTTTATCAGCCAGGCGAATAATGCCGACATCAATTAAAACAGCGCCTTTTTTAACATATGATTTTCGAATTAATCCGGCATGTCCCGTTGCCGAAACGATAATATCGGCTATTGAACAGAGTTTTTTTAAGTTTTTTGTTTTGGAATGTGCTTGAATGACCGTACATTGTTCATTCAACAATAATTGTGCCATCGGTTTGCCGACCAATCGTGATCGTCCGACCACAATGGCCGTTTTTCCCGTCAGATTTTTGCAAACGCTTTTTAATAAAGTCAGGCAAGCGAGCGGCGTACAAGGAATAAAAGTCGGTTGATCGATAAACAATTGCCCCAGATTTTGAGGATGCAATCCGTCAATATCTTTTTGGGGGTTGATGGCATTTAAAATACAACTTTCATTGATATGCTTCGGCAACGGCAGTTGAACAATAATACCATGAACGGCGGGATTTTGATTCAATTCTTCAATAAAAGCAATTAAAGCATCTTGCGTCATAACGGGAGATAAATGATAAATTTGTGCTTCAATACCAATTCTTTCGGCTGTTTTTTTCTTATGCGTCACATAAATCAAACTGGCGGGATTATCTCCGACCAAGATAACTGCCATTTGGGGTTTTCGGGTCAAAGCGGCAACTTCCTTTTTTAATGCTTCCTCTATTTTAAGCGCCGTTTGATTGCCGTTAATGATTTTTGTATTGATTTTTTTTCCTTTCATACCGCCTCTTTTTTTTATTTCTTGCGCTCAATCACGACAAACCGTTTGGCATTCCGCAATAATTTTTCGGAAAGTGCTTCCATTTTGTCATTTTCGATTTGAGCTTTAATAACCTCATCATCAGGCAAAACGCGTTTGCTTCTGACGGCACATTTCATAAAGAATACGTCGGAATCTTTTGTTCGCACGGGACCGATTGCTGTTTTAATCGGTTCTTTCGATAAAATATCTTTTAATTCACTCGGTAATTGATCGGGTGCGACAAGACCGGATTTAATCGATTCTTTAATGGCATGATTGTTGGCAAAATTAAGAAAAGATTCACAACTGTTTAAAGCCGTTAATTCTTTTTCAAACGACACGGCTTCTTTTGTCGACATTGCCATTTGCGCCAATTCCCATAAAGTAATCGAATCGGAATAAATCGGTGTTTTCTTATCTTGCAACAATAAAATTAAATAGCCGTTTTTTGTTTTTAACGGTGCTGATAAATCGCCAATGTTTAATTGTCTTAAAACGGCGGTAATTTCTTTGGAATAATAATTTGGTTTGATCCAACCGACTTCTCCGCCCGTTTCTTTTGAGGGGGCTTTGGAATATTTTGCAACAACTTTATCGAAGGGTGTTCCCTTTTGTAATTCCTGATAACATTTTTCGGCTTCTTTTTTACCTGAAATTAAAATTTCATAAACAAAAAATTCTTCTTCTTTCAGTTTACTTCGCAGTTCTTGTTTTTTCTTTTCAATTTCTGCCGACGAAGCCGTTAAGGCACCTTCTTGTTGTTTTTGAATGACTTGCAACCATAGTAAATCGGTTTTGAGTTGATTTTTTAATACGTCAATCGGAACACCGTTTTTGGCAAGCATTGTTTTCATTTCACCCGGTTTTAAATTATTTTGTTTTTCAAGATGGGCAATGGCTTGGTCAATATCGGCATCGTTAACGGTAAAGCCGTTTTTTTGAGCTTCGATATTTTTCACTTTTTCATCAATAATTAAATCAAGTGCCTCTTTAACATATTGCGCTTTTCGTTTGTTATTCAAATATTCCGCACGCTGAACGGCGATAAGTTTGGCGCGAGCCTCCACATCAAAGCTGGAAATCGGTTCATCATTCACCGTTGCCACTATTTGTCCGGCTTGTGCGTTATAACCGAAAATTAAGATTAATAAAATTAAACCGTATTTTAACATTTTCTACCCCTTTTTACATTTGTCCCAATGTTTTTAAAATAAATCGTACGACAAAAGATGTGTCGCCTTCGTAATCCCGATCTTTCGTGAAAGAACGATTTAAATCAAATTCAATCGCGGTACAATCATTATCATATTGTAAAACGACACCGTATTCTGTCGGCCCTTTGTCTTTTTTAGCTAAATTATACCGATAAAAACCCGATATGTTCCATTTTTGCGTTAATTTTGACGAACCATACAGCAATATTTCCTCTCTTTCATTATAAAAAGTATTGGCAAGCCTGATCGCTTTCAGTTGGGTATAATTCATACCCAAACGCAAGGGACCGCCTCTGCCGGATAATGAAATTTCATTTTTTTTAGCTTCCCATGTGTTTTCATCTAATCGAAAACGATACGCTAATGACAGATTTTCATAATCGATTTTCATACGTCCGACATAATCGGAAAAGTTTGATTTTAAACCGACAATATCATCAAATTCATCATCACCCGAAAAACGATAAGATTGTCCGAATAAAGCCGACAGAGACCGATTTTTACGGTCGTACAAAGACCACTGCACACCGTAATTGGTGCGAGATCCGTTTTCAACGCGATCATATCCGACAAAACGATTTTCCGTAAACAAGTTCGTATCGTCAAAATCAATATCGGTGCTGTCAATATTGGGAATTTTGGAAGAATTTCCGCTGACGGGAGAAGTAATAAGCATAATGATCGGTTCTAATACCTGCGTTGTTTTTTCACCGACGTTGATAAACGGATAGCTGATTTTTGCCGAAGCAATCGGGAAGAGGCGTCCGGTAGAATAGGTATCATCTTTTTCTCGGTGATCAAAACCGTTCTTACCCGTATCAATATGATACATATCACCGCGAACTTGCGCTTTTAAATCAATATTTGCTCCCCAATCGGCTACCATCGGCAAAGCGACACCTTCCGTAAATGACATTCTGTCAGATTTAAACCGAAGGCGATTGTTATACATGGCGCCGTTAATATCGGAAAAGGCATATAAACCGTTATTCGTCAGCGGATCGGTTTGTAACGAATAATGAAGCGTGGGAATAATAACGGGCAAAGCTTTTGGATTGGCGTTTTGATAAAGACTTTGGAATGACAGACCCGATAAATTAAAATAATTCCGGTCACCGAATCTTTCCGAAGTAATGAAGGATTGCAAAAAGGGTTGTGAAGTATTAACGTTCGGTAAACGATAACGTCGGAAATAGGTATCGCTTGATGCACGATAATATTGACCGCTGAATCGCCAGTTATCATTTAAATCAAAGCGTGTGTGGGCTTTAATGTGTCCCTGATTCGTGCCATCATTATCTTTTGTGGCACTGCCTTGTAAACTCAGGTGAGCATGCGTAAATGAGGCCGTATAATCAACAACGCCGAGTGGATCGTGATCCAATGCAAAAGTCGGTTGAATGGTCAAGTTTTGATTATCGGCAATGTTCACGAAAAACGGTAAATTAATGCCTTGTTTCATTTCGGATCCGTGTGAAAAACTGGGAGCCAGAAAACCGGTTTTGCGCTTAACCGTAAAATCGGGAATGTTGAGATAAGGAACATAAAATACGGGAATATCCTTCACTTCAAGAAAGGAATGTGTAAAAATCATTTCTTTTTCAGGGACATCATGTTTAAAATTTCGCGCGGTAATCTGCCATAAAGGAGAATTACCGTCACAAGTTGTACATGGTGTATAAACAGCTTTTTTTAAATAAAGTGTCTGTCCTTCGTTTTTGCGTTTGAGTCGGTTTGCCGTTAATAGCGACCCTTCATACAGGCGCATAAAAATCGCTTCACCCAAAACAGTATTCATATCGGCAGAAAAAGACAAATTTTCGGCATCGGTAACAGTTCCGTCTTTGGTATAAATACGGACTTTATTCGGCATGACCACCATATTTTGCTGCCGGTAAAACGAAAAAGTGTCTGTTTGAATGATTGTTCCGTTTTGTGAAACAACCACATCGCCCGAAGCCGTGACAATATCATTTTTTTCGTCATATGAAAACGTATCTGCTTCAAAATCAATCGGCTGATCTTTTTCGATTTTAATTTGCGGATCAATTTTAATCTGCGCATTTGCCGGTATCGCTCCGAAAAGAACAGATCCGATGATACCGCATGTCACAACCGCTTTTTTGAATCGCAAAAGCGAAAAGGTGCGTTGTTTTGAAAAAAACCATACCAACAAAATCGGTAGGAAAATATTTACAAACAAAAGTGGTGAAAAAACCAGATTTTTCGTGGCCAGATTTTCCAAGCCCAAATTAGCGGATTGAATCAATAAAGTGCAGAAAATTACAAAATAAATACGCCCGATTTGTCCGCGTCGATTATAAAACGGTGCCAACACGCCGAATAATGCCAAGAAAGTGAATGTCAAATTATATAACGGCTTTGTCAGTCGTTTAATAATTTCCACCTTGTATTTTCGATACATGGCCGGTGTCGGGGCATTTTGAGGTGTGGCGGCTATTAAATAAGAAAGCGGATATTCCGAAGCATTGGCATTTTGGGCGGCGTTATTGTTTGTTTTATCATTAAAAAGCATGGTGTATTTATCAAATTTTAAAATAGAAAAGTCTTTTGTTGAGGGATTATATTCTTGTCGAGTACCTTTATGAAACACAAGTTGAAACCCATCATTTTTTTGAAAAATAATACCGTTTTCTGCAACCAATACGGCAATTTTTTCTGGATTTTTGGCATCATATGCCATTACGCCGCGAACCGTTCCGTCGGCTAATCGTTCCCGAATGTAAAGCGTTAAACCGTTTTTAAATGAATTAAATTGCCCTTCTTGCAATAAAAGATGAGATAAGTCATTTCGAACCTGCCAACGCAGTTTGTTGAGTTTGGCATAAGAAGCCGGAATTAAATCTAAAGTCATAACATAACCGAAAATCGTTAAAATAACGGCTAAAAATATTACCGGACGGGTAATTTGTCCGTTCGACATCCCGACAGCTTGCATGACCATAATTTCTTTATCGCTTTGCATTCGGGAAAAAATAAACAATATTACGGCAAACAATGCCAGTGGCGAAAGTATTTGCAAAAAGTTAGGTAAAACAAGCAAAGTCATCTGTAAAAATATGCGCACCGATACACCTTTGGTGACAATCATATCAATCATACGCAAAGATTGCGTTAACCACACAAGTGTGGTTAATCCCAATAAAATCAACAGAAAAGCAACAATCAGTTGTTTGAAAATATACCTGTTTAAAAGTTTCATTTACACATCCTTTTTTCTACTATACGCCAAAGGATGTGATTTTTCAACCGTGTTTTTTAATCTGTCCTGTAAAATGTGCGTATAAATTTCCGTTGTGGCAATGTTGGCATGTCCGAGCATTTGTTGAACGGTACGCAAATCAGCATTATGGGCAATCAAATGACTGGCAAATGAATGTCGAAAAACATGCGGCGAAACTTTATCAGGCATAATACCGGCTGTTAGGGCAATTTCTTTCAACGCTTTAAAAAAACCGTCTCGTGTTAAATGACCGGATGTGCCGTTTGACGGAAACAGCCATTTGGAATAGCGTCCTTTTTTTAAAGTGAGCTCTCTTTGTGTTAACCAATCGTTCAGAGCCAGACGTGCCGGTTCGTTTAGAGGTACGAGACGTTCTTTGTTCCCTTTCCCGATTACCGAAATGGTGCGATTATCCTTTGTGACGGCTTGGACAGAAAGCGAAACCAATTCACTGACACGCATACCGGACGCATATAAAATTTCCAATAAAGCCCTCATTCGGGTACTTTTTTGCGATGCCGTTTGAATAAGAGCGGATATTTCCTGTTCCGTTAAATATTTTGGCAGAGATTTACCGACTCTCGGTGTTTCCAAATAATCGGAAGGATTTTTTTTAATAATGTCTTCCGAAAATAAAAATCGATAAAATTCATGAATAGCCGACAAACGTCGTGTACATGTTTTGGGACTTAGCCCCTGCGTGGTTAAAGAGCGCATATATAATTGTAAATCGGTATGATCGGCTTTTGTCGGTTGAATATGTCGGGCAGATAAAAATGCGTTTAAATCTTCCAGATCGTGGCGATAAGAAACAATGGTACGGGGTGATGCCCCGCGTTCGGCAATCATCATTTCCAAAAAAGCCTCGATTTGCGCTTGCTTCATTGTGAAATAATTCCTTCTCTCAAGATAGCGCGACTTTGTTCGGGACGGGCGACTTTTTGAATAAAAGTATAAGAATTTTGAATATCTTTTTCTTTGGCAAAATTTAAAGTGGCATTTAAAAGCAATTCGCCGATTCGCGTTGTGAGTTCCGGATTTTCTTTTTCAGAAGAAATCCATTCATCATTCGTTTCATTTTCGGGGGGGACAAGTTTTTTGATACGGGCGCAATCTGTTGGTTGAACATTTGCGCAATAGTAATCGAGCCGATCTTGAAAATCCCGCGGGCTTTGTCCGAGCGTTTGTAATAATAAAGAAGCTATTAAGTATTGGTCTTGGTATAAATTATTCTCTTCCAACAATTCAAACCACGGTTGTGCCGCCGCAAGATTTTTTGTTAAAGCAAAGGCTTGTACGGCATATAATGCAATGTCAATATATTTTTCATTCGCCTGCAATTGATAAAATGTTTCGGCAATTAAGGGAGCCAGCGGAATAAATAAATCATCTTTTTGAATTGATTTCAGCCATTTTGACAAAAGAGAGGCTTTTTTCGAAGCATCGCTTTCCATTTGGATTTGTTGATATGTATGCACACGTTCGACCACGGCATTATCTGCCGGTAAATCTATAATCGGCAAACGATAAAGTCGTTGTAATTCCGGCAAACTCAGACCGATTTGTTCCCCCAGTTGAATACGTAAAATAATATCGGTTGATGGCAAATCGGACAATATTTTTTTGACTTCACGTGTTTGCAAAGAGGCGTTTAATTTCGGATTTTTAACTAACGCATACAAATAAACATTATCGGGGGATAAAATAATGTTTTCGGGCAATTCGACCGGTAATTCCCGTAACGTGGCATCGGCTAATGCCGTAAAAGTCGAATCGGCATTGGGATGTGCGTCTTGAAATAAATCATACGCCAAAACGGCTTTGCTTTTTTCTTCTTTTGCCAAAAAACAGCTGATGAGCATTTTATCGGCCTCAATATTTGAAACGGTTTCTCCGTTTTCATTTTTTGTTTCGGCCAATTCTTCCTGTATCTGACACGCTTCTTTGACAAGCCCTTTCATTAACAAAACCGTAGCTTTTATTTGTTTTATTTCATTTGTTATTTCCGTTGCAGGCACTTTTTCAATCAATTGTAAAACAGTATCCCATTCGCCTTGTTGCTCTAACGCTTTTAATCGAGCAATAAAAAAACGATCGCGCTTCAAAAGGTTTTGGGAATCATTAAAACCGGCTCCGGTTATATCCAATTGCAACAAATAACTTACCAACGTGCGTGTGGCGGGGGATAAAGATCTTTTTCCCGCTTCTTTCAGTGTTTGTAACAGTTGATTTGCCGGTGTACCGGACCACAAATACGGATTTTGTGTTTGAATGGTTCCTAAAACGTTGGCTGATAATTCGGGAAGCGATTCGACGGTAACTTCCGATTTAAAATCTTGCGCTTGAGCGGTCAAAAAGCCGAAAAGGCCGAAAAACAGCGTTGAAAATTTAAAAAAGTTATTGAACATGTGCAATCGGTGTATAAGGTTTTTCAATATGTTGAACGGTTGGTTTTGGGTTAATAAATGCCAAGGCGACAAAGACAGCAACAACCAAAACCGCTAAAATTTTAGCTAAATAATATTTTTTTTCGGATTTATTAAACATTTTTTCATCCCTCACTAGACAAATGAAATATTTATTGATATGATGCACATAACACTATACAATAATTTGAAAAGAATTGTCAAGAAATGAAACGAAAATTATTACAACCAAAAATTATTTTACTTGTCGGAATGATGGGAGTCGGCAAGACAAGCTTAGGAAAAATCTTATCGCGCAAACTGCAATTGCCGTTTGTTGACAGCGATAAAGAAATTGAGAAAAGTACCGGTTTTTCAATCAATGAGCTGTTTGCCAAGTTTGGAATTGATGAATTCAGATTAGGCGAGGAACGTGTAATGAATCGTCTGTTAAACGGAGAGCCTTGTGTGTTATCTTCGGGGGGGGATGCGTTTTTATCGGAAAAAACACGAGCGTTGGCTAAAGAGAAAGCGGTTTCCGTTTGGTTGAAAGCCGGCAGTGAGGTTATCAGTCGACGCACACAAGGGCGTACACATCGTCCGCTTGTTCCGGCCGCGGATAACAAAAAAGTGGTTGAGCAGTTAATTGCCGAGCGGTATCCCTATTATGAAAAAGCCGATTTAATGATCGAGTCGTTTCGCGAATCGCCGTATAAAACTGTCGGCAGATTATTGAACGAATTGGAAAAACGCGGATTAATTAAAGTTTTCCTTGATGACGACTCGGATCAAAAGGCAGAACTTAAAAAATCGTTTCGCTATAAACAAACAAAAATCAAACGGCGTTTTTTTCATCGGTATCGGCATCGTTTCGAATCGAAGTTAAAGACGTTGAAGCAATCCGGTGAGAAAAAAAATGATTGAATACGGTTTATTATTTGTTTTATTGATGTTATCCTTTTTCTTTTCGGGAACGGAAACGGCTATGACGGCTGTTTCACGACCGTTATTGTGTGAACTGGAAAAAAACGGAAATGCGCGGGCTAAAAAAGTCAATCAATTAAAGCAAGATTCTTCTTGTTTGTTGGGAACGTTATTATTCGGGAACAATATTGTCAATATTGCCATAACTGCCTTGTCAACCGGCTTGTTAATCGAATTATTCGGTGATAAATACGGTGTATTGATTGCAACATTCGGCGTGAGTTTTGTTGTGCTTGTTTTTTCCGAGATTTTGCCGAAAACATACGCCATTAACAACGCAACGAGTTTTACATTGAAAGTCGCACCGATTTTATCGGTAATGACAGTGTGTTTTTCGCCGTTTGTTAAAGCCTTAAATTGGATTTCAAAAATGTTCATGCATTTGTTTCCCGTTAAAGAGAATAATCAAACAACGGCGGAAGAAGTAAAAGCTGAAATTCGCGGCGCATTGTTGATGCCGACCGATGATGCCGTGATGAGTCAGGAAAAAGGTATGCTGAAAAGCGTGCTCGATTTGGGCGAAGTAACAGTTGAAGACATTATGGTGCATCGCAGTCAATTGGTATCTTTAAACATCAATGCCGGTTTGGCGGAAATATTTGATTTTGTCAGTCGTTCACCCTATAGCCGATTGCCTTTGTGGAAAGGAACGCCGGATAATATTATCGGTATTTTGCACGCAAAGGCGCTGTTGAAAGTGATGAATTTATATTATCACGGTAAAAAAAACATTCATATATCCGATTATATTACAAAGCCGTGGTTTGTGTTGAATACCACGTCGTTATTGGATCAGTTGCATGCCTTTAAAAAACGACGGGAACATTTTGCATTGGTGGTTGATGAATACGGCAGCATTGAAGGCGTTGTCACGTTGGAAGACGTGTTGGAAGAAATTGTCGGCGATATTTCCGATGAAAATGATCGGCCGGAAGAATCCATTTTGCAAGTGAAAAAAACGGACGCCGGCGGTTATTTGTTGGAGGGAAACGCAACCATTCGCGATATTAACCGCTATTTTAAATGGAATTTGTCCGATGAACATGCGGCAACCATTGCGGGTTATTTAATGTATGAAACCGAAAAAATTCCGCAAGTCGGTGAAACTTTTGTGTTAAACGGTTATTCATTTACGGTCACGGAAAAAGAAAAGAATCGCATTTTGGGGGTGGAAGTTGTCCCGCCAACGCTGTAATTTGAAATTTTCGGTAAAAAATGATTAAAAAAATATACTATATTTCAATGAGTTATAAAAAAAATGAAATAAAATGAAAATTTTTCTTGCAAAATAAGGAAAAAGTGGTATAAAAGAGAAATATTGAATGCGGGCGTAGCTCAGGGGTAGAGCGCAACCTTGCCAAGGTTGATGTCGAGGGTTCGAATCCCTTCACCCGCTCCAAAAAAACCACCGAAGAGGTGGTTTTTTTTATGAGCGGAGAGGAGGGGATAAGAACCCGAGAAGAGGGTTCGGTCGCGAAGCGCAGCGCAGCGGACGCCGAAGCCTGAAGCAATCTCAAAGTTGCTACTGAAAAAATACCAAAAAGTGGTTTTTTATGATTAAACAGCAAAAAACAAAAGTAATTTTCTGAATTTGTAATAAAAAATAATATTTGTTTATCAAATATTTAAAAGTAATCTGATTAAAAACATGCACCAACTAGACCAAGGTCTAATTGGTGCACTTTTCCATTAGTTTACTTTTAAAATTTAAAGAAGTCAAGAAGATAATTTTATTATTTAAAATCAAGAGATAATTAAAAAAAATAATTTTGATTAAGCCATTGTTTTAAAAAAATATTTTTGCACCAATTAGACCTTGGTCTAGTTGGACATTTCACGGTTCAATCGGAGAAAACAATGGCAAATAATACTTTAACGCAAGCCAGACGAAATAAAAATGATGAATTTTATACGCAATTATCGGATATAAATAGTGAACTTTCTTATTATAAAGATTTTTTCAAAGGCAAAACGGTTTTATGTAACTGTGATGATCCGCGAATCAGTAATTTTTTTCACTATTTTTCTTATTCTTTTGAACACTTGGGATTAAAAAAATTGATTACCACCTGTTATAAAAGTCAAAATATAGATTTGTTTTCTCGCAATGAAAGTAATCAAGCCGTTTATTTAGAATATTACGGTGATAAAAACGGTAATAGGATTCCCGATGCGGATGAAATCGGCATTAAACCGTTAAAAGGCGACGGGGATTTCAGAAGTGCAGAATGTATTCGGTTATTGCAAGAAGCCGATGTTGTCGTGACGAATCCGCCATTTAGTTTGTTTCGCGAATATGTCGCACAACTAATGAAATATAATAAAAAATTTTTAATTATCGGAAATGATAATTGCAGAACTTATAAAGAAATATTTCCATTGTTAAAAAATAATCAAATATGGTGCGGACATAATCATGTGAAAGAATTTGTAAAAGCAGACGGGACGAAAAAAAAGTTTGGAAATGTCAGCTGGTACACGAATATTGAAATCAGAAAAAGACATGAAGAACTGGAATTGTATAAAAAATACAATCCGAAAGAGTATCCGAAATATGATCATTATGATGCCATTAATGTGAATAAGGTTGATGAAATTCCCATGGATTATGACGGGGTAATGGGTGTTCCCATCACGTTTTTGGATAAATATAATCCGGAACAGTTTGAAATTTTGGGATTAGATGATCATAGAACAGAATGGCGAGGACGAGGCCCAGAATTAAACGGAAAATGTATATATAGAAGAATTATAATCAGGAGAAAAAAATAATATGAAAATTGAACTGCATCAAATTAAAATCAAAGATGTTTTTGACGGATATGTCAATAACGATGAAGAAGGTGTTGTCGGGTATCACGGACAATTAAATATTCGTCCGAAATATCAACGGGAATTTATTTATAATGACAAACAACAACAGGAAGTTATTAAAACAATTCAAAAACAATTTCCTTTAAATGTTATGTATTGGTGCGTGAATGAAAATAAAAGTTATGAGCTTTTGGACGGACAACAAAGAACAATCAGTATTTGTGAATATGTAAAAGGCAATTTTTCCGTAAACGGAAAATATTTTTATACCCTGCAAGATGATGAACAACAAAAAATACTCAATTATGATTTAATGATTTATCTGTGTGAAGGAAATAATTCCGAAAAATTAGATTGGTTTGAAGTCATAAATGTTCAAGGTAAAAAATTAACCGATCAAGAATTAAGAAATGCCATTTTTACGGGCGAATGGTTGAGTGATTGTAAAAAATATTTTAGTAAATCCAACTGTATTGCTTATAAAATCGGAGAAAAATATATGAGCGGCACGCCCATTCGTCAGGATTATTTGGAAAAAGTGTTTGATTGGATCAGTCAACGTGACGGTTTTACAGGTGAAATGAATACCAGAATAGAAAATTATATGGGCAAACACCAATTAGAACATACGGGAAAGGAAGTTAAAGAATATTATCAGGCAATGATTAATTGGATTGAAACAATTTTTATTCAATATAGAAAAGAAATGAAGGGTTTAAAGTGGGGTGTTCTTTTTAATAAATATCATAAAACGGATTATGATCCGAAACGTATGGAAAAACAAATTGCCGAACTAATGAAAGATGAATATGATGAAATTACTTATAAAAAAGGAATTTATGAATATGTTTTAAGCGGTGATGATAAATGCTTGAGTATTCGTGCTTTCAGAGACAGTGAAAAACGAACGGTTTATGAAAGACAAAAAGGAATATGCGTAAAATGCGGTCAACATTTTGAAATAAGCGAAATGGAAGCCGATCATATAACTCCTTATTCCAAAGGCGGTCATACAACCTTGGGAAACTGTCAAATGCTTTG
>CANPXT010000011.1 GCA_947586835.1 uncultured Alphaproteobacteria bacterium | reverse complement strand
TTTTTGGGTGCATTCTGACAAAAAATATAAATATAAATTCAATTTTTAGGCTTTTGTGATGTTTTTTCACGATTCGCTAGAGGATTCGGGCTGAAATTTAGGTTTAAATTCAATTTTAGGTATAAATTTAAGTTTTATTTTAATTTTTTGGGTGCATTCTGACAAAAAATATAAATATAAATTCAATTTTTAGGCTTTTGTGATGTTTTTTCACGATTCGTAGGGGGATTCGAGCGTAAATTTAGATTTAAATTCAATTTTGGGGTAAATTTAAGTTTAATTTTAATTTTTTAGGGGTATTTCACCAAAAAAATTTAAATATAAATTCAATTTTTGGACTGGTACACAGAGAGCAGGCACTTCGCGGGGCGGGGCGGGGCACGCAGGGAAAGCGGACAGAATCGCGCGGGTTGGCCGGCACAGAGAGAGGGTAGATTCGCAGATTCGGATGGGCGCAAAGGGCTGCCACAGCAGGCGGGCAGATTCGGGCGAGCTTTATTTATTCGCGCGCGCGAGAAAGACACACACACAACTAATGCGAATTTGAAGTGCGGGCGAGGGTTGGCAACTTCGACTTTGAGGCGAGTCCGGAAGGGAAAGTGCGCAGATTCGTGGATTCGGGTGGGCGCAAAGGGCTGTCGCAAGGAGCAGGCGGGCGGGGCAAGTGCAAAAGGCTTTCGTAAGGTTTTTTTGCGATTCGCAGAGAATTCGGGGGTAAATTTAAGTTTAATTTTAATTTTTTGGGGGTGTTTCACCAAAAAAATTTAAATATAAATGCAATTTTTGGACTGGTACACAGAGAGCAGGCACTTCGCGGGGCGGGGGCGGGGCACGCAGGCGGGCAGATTCGACTGATTTATATAACGCGCGCGCGAGAAAGACACACACACAACCAATGCGAATTTGAGGTGCGGGCACAGAGAGCGGGCAGATTCGCAGATTCGCAGGGCGGGGGCGGGCTGGTTCACAGGCACAAAGGGCTTTCGCAGGGCGGGGGCGGGCTGGTTCACAGGCACAAAGGGCTTTCGCAGGGCGGGGGCGGGCACAGAGGGTGGGCACAGAGAGGGCAACTTCGATTGATTTGTTGGTGTTTTATAAATTTTTTTTAATGCTTTATAAAATTTTTCGGGAAATTTTTAAAATTTTTTTGTTTTTTTTATTGCTTTTTCAAAAAAAGGTGTTATAAACTATATGTGAACCTGAAGTTGTTTTCAGGTTAATCCTTTGAGGGAGAACAGGGGTTTATCTCCGAATACTTGGGTTGTCTCTAAGAAGGAATGTTTTTTTTAACAATTGAAAAAGTAAGGAGTTTTCAATATGAAAAATAAATTTTTAATGACGACTGCTTTGGTCAGCATTGCATTTGCGGCTACAACTGCGACAGCCGCTGCTGCTGAAGTGAGCGATCCTCAGGATTTAACGGGGAGTATACAAAGTCCGATAACTCAGCAATCCATCGTTAAAGCCGGAACAACGGTTACGGGTGAGAATGTAACCGTACAGAATGTTAATAGTAGTAGTGATAAACCTGATACGTGGGGTGCTATTATTGTGCAACGTTCGGCAGAGGGTCAACCGGCGAGCTCAAACGGTACACTTAATTTAACGGGTGGTACGTTTGAAGGTAATGTGGCTCGAAAAGGCGACGGTGGTGCCATTTCTAACTATGGTAATTTAAACATTGACGGCACAACCTTTAAAGGAAACAAAGATCATCTTAATGGTGTTGGAAGTGACAGTAACCCCATCGGCGGCGGTGCCATTGCGTTGGGTGTTGATTCGGTCACAAGCATTAAAAATGCCAAATTTGAGGGAAATATCTCAGGTTATCGCGGTGGTGCTATTGCAACCCGTCACACGTTACAATCTGAAGAAGATGGTAACGTTGCTTCTTTAGAGATTATAAATTCTGACTTTATTAAGAATATCGCCGGTAACTTGGGAGAAAAAAGCGGTTTAGGCGGTGCTATTGCTACAAATTTCAATACGGAAATCACCGGTGGAACATTTGACAGCAACTTTGCCACATACGGCGGTGGTGCCATTTATTTAACGGGTTTTGTTGATGCATCAAATCAAACGAATGTTTCCGATGATAAGAAAGCCGGTAATTTAACCGTTACGGGAAGCACGTTTAAATCAAATGTAACAGTGGGTCAGGGCGGTGCCATTTTAAGCGGCACAAACAGCCAAAAATTAACGATTACTGATGCTGATTTTGACGGTAACAAAGCATCTTTGGGCGGTGGTGCCATTTGGTCAGGTTCCGAAACGGTCATTACCGGCGGTTCGTTTACAAACAACTTTACAACCCGCACTAAAACCGATTCTGATCTTGCCGATGGTAAAGCAGGTGTTGCCGAAGGCGGCGGCGCTATTTTTGTCGGCGGTGAAAGTAAAGTAACGATTGACGGTACCACATTTACCGGTAACACATCTGGTACGGTCGGTGGTGCCATTGCCACGCGTGTTACGGCTACCATCGCAGACGGCAGTTCAAGCTTAGATATCAGCAATGCCACATTTGACGGTAACTCGGCCACAGTTGCCGGTGGTGCTATCAGCGTTGGTAATGAAGGCATTGCGCCCACAATTACAGACAGCACGTTCACGAACAACACTTCCGCAACCGGTGGTGCCATTTACAACAAAGGCACTTTAACCGTTACAGGCGGCAGTTTTGAAGGTAACGGAGCAAGCAAAGTCGGTGGCGCTATTGCAAACAGCGGCGGTAATTTAACGCTCTCAAATGTTGCATTCTCGGGCAACCACTCCACAAACGGCGGCGGTGCCATTTACAGCAACAAATCTAAAAACACTACCGGTGAACACAAACTCTCAATCACAGGTGGTTCGTTCACAAACAATGTTGCCGGTTATAAAGAAGTCGGAACAGAGGAAGAAGCTGTCGCAGTCGCAGCAGCTGCAACTGTAACAGGCGGTAACGGCGGTGCTATCTTTGCCGGCGATAATACAAATTTATCGGTTGACGGCACAACCTTCTCGGGTAACCAAGCCATCGGCTCCGATAACACGGGTTGGGGCGGTGCAATCAGTTCTTCCGCAACAGGTGCAACAGTTAAAAATGCAACGTTTACAGGTAACAAGGCTTCCGTTGCCGGTGGTGCAATCAATGCAACCGACAAAGGCTCAATGGCTGTTACCAACGGTACATTTACGGGTAACTCCTCCAATAACGGCGGTGCTGTTTATAATAAAGGCACGTTAACTGTTGAGGGCGGCAGCTTTACAAGCAACTCGTCAACCGGCGTTGGCGGTGCTATTACAAACAGTAAAGGCACGTTAACCGTAACAGATGTTGCGTTCTCAGATAACAGCGCTGCAACAGGCGGTGGTGCTATTTACACAAACGGCACTAACCCTCTGACGATTACAGGCGGTTCGTTTACAAACAACGTTGCCGGTACTGATGAAGACGGCGAAGCAGGTCACAACGGTGGTGCTATCTTTGCAGGTTCCGGAACAAGTTTAACGGTTGAAGGCACTTCGTTTGAAGGAAACAAAGCCAGCGGTGACGGTGGTGCTGTTGCTGCCGATAATACGTCAAAATTCACTGACGTTACTTTTGCCGATAATACAGCCGGCGGTGAAGGCGGTGCTTTGTTCGTTTCAGGAAAGAGCGATGATAAAGTTACGTTTGCAGGCAATGTTGCATTTAAAAACAACACGGCTGCCGGCGTTCAAAACGATATCGGCTTTGGTCAAGATAACGGAACAATCACTGTTGCCGATGGCGCAACATTGTCGTTAGACGGCGGTATCAGCTGCGCAAACGGTTCTTGCTCAACTGCCAAAGTTGAAATGGGTAAAGGTACAACGTTGAATGTTTATGATGATACCAAAGTGGCGACAAAAGTTGTCGGTACAAACGGTACAGGATCAGAAGCCAACAAAGACTTTGACGTTAATGTTCAAATCAATGCCGGTACAAACAGCTTTGATTTGGCGAATATCTTCACGCAAAATGCCGGTGAATTGACACAGAATGTCGTTACAAACGGTAACAAATTGTTCACGTTTGAAAACGAAGACGGCAGCACCGTGTTTGCGGTTCAAGAAAGATCAGCTTCCGAAGTCGCTGCTAACTTAGGCGTTAACGGTGCCGAAGCCGAAACGGTTTTGGGTATCATGCGCGCTAAAACAGACAACCCCAACTTCGCCAAAGTTCAAGACGCATTGGCTGAGTTGGCTCAAGGCGATACAGTCGATTCCAATGTCATCAGCCGTGCTGCCGATGCGTTGGGCGCCGATGCCGCTCCGGTTGTGCGTACACGTGAGACAATGTTAACCAACACCATCTTCGAAGCTGCCAATGATGCGATGGATGATAATGCATCAGCTATGATTGCACAAGCTGAAACACATACCTTAATTGATAAAGTTAAGTTCTGGGTGAAAGGCTTGTTCAATTATGCCGATAAAGATGATACCGCAAAAGCTCATGGTTTCGATATTGATACATATGGCGTCGCTATGGGTATTGATAAAGAAATCGGTGCCGGTAAGGTCGGTTTGGGTTATGCTTATGACAAGTCGGATATCGACGGATATACCCGTAAAACCGATGCCAAAACAAACAGCTTGTTCGTGTATGGTAAATATAATCCGGCTAATTGGTATGTGAAAGGCGTTGCCTCTTACAACTGGTCGAATTATAAAGAAAAGAAAACGGTCTTAGGTCAGAACGCTAACTCCAAATACGATGTGAATACATGGGCTTTGGAAGGCTTGTACGGCTATAACTTCCATGTCGCTAACTGCTTCGATATCACGCCTGAAACAGGTTTGAGATATTTGCACGCAAAACAAGATGCCAGCACAAATGCTTTGGGTGTGCGTGTCAATGCTCGTAACCTCGACGTGTTAACCGCAGTCGCCGGTGTGAAAGTTGCTAAGAACTTCTCGCTTGCGAACGGCATTAATATCCGTCCGGAAGCTCGTGCAGCTTTAACATATGATTTAACAACGAATGATGACGATTCGATTGTTACAATCCCCGGCGGAGCAACGTATATTGTCAATGGCGAAAAACTCGAACGCGTCGGTTATGAACTGGGTGCAAAAATTGCAACAGACGTTACTTCTCGGTTCGAAATCGCTGCCGGATATGAAGCACGCATCCGCAAGGATTATGTGGACCATACCGGTATGTTGAGTGCCAAGTACAAGTTCTAACTTGACACGCGTTTAATGGCTCCTTGTAAAACCTCTCGGAAGCAATTCCGGGAGGTTTTCTTTTAAAAAAAATGAAATACACACTTTTTTGAAAATAAATTGAATAATTTGTTGCAATAAAAATTAAAAAGACGATAATAAAATCATGAAAAAAATTCTTTTGCTTTCGTTTTTGTTGTATGGTTGTCAAAGCATAACGGTGCCGCCTTCTTTTACATATGAAGAAATTCAAACGGATACTTATCGATTGGCATCATGGCAAAAAATAACAAATTCTTCTCAACCTGTTCGCATTTATATTGAAGGCGACGGAAATGCTTTTAATTATGCCGGACAACCGACAGCAAATCCGACGCCGCACGGTGTTTTTTTAAGAAAAATTGCTTTTAATGATCCGAATGCAAATGTGGTATATCTGGCACGACCCTGTCAGTTTGTCAACGATATGAAATGCAGTGAAAAAGATTGGACAACCGGCAGATTTTCATCGGACATTATATCCGCTGTCACACAAGCGATTAAAGATATATCAAAACAGAAACCCGTTGTTTTAATCGGCTATTCGGGCGGCGCTTTGGTGTCGGGTGTGATTGCGGAAAACAATCCCGATTTGCGTGTAAAAAAATGGATAACGCTTGCCGGCGTATTAAATCACGAAAAATGGACGGAAAATTTAAATTTACCTCCGCTGACGGACTCCCTTGATTTGAAAAAAATGCCTTGCGTCCCTCAAATACACTTTATCGGCAAAAAAGATAAGGTTGTCTCTTATAAATTAACCGAATCTCTGGCTGATGAAAAAAATATAATCATCATTCCGAACGCAACGCATGATAACGGATTTAATGAATATCTTCCGGCTATTTATGAAAATTAATTTTTAAAAAATTAAACTCTGCCTGATGATTTGGGATCATAAATAATGTTCTCATTATTATTTTGATCCGCATTTGTTATGCAAGTGCTGTTTTGTGCCAATACAGAAGCTGCATGAGGGCTTAAAGAAGTTGCATCAGATTTATTTTCATTAAGGGCAACGCTAGAGAAAGTAGATACCCTTGCTATATTTCCCGATTCGTCATATTCCCGTGATTCTTTAATTTTATCGTTTTTATATGTTTCTTCATAAACAGGAACCTTATTTTTAGAAGTGGTAAACTTTCCGTTTTTTTTATTGTTTTCATAGGTGCCTGTCGTTACCCATGTTTCATTTGCAAAAGTTTTTGTTTCCGTATATGAGCCATTCTTTTTTCCATTTCGATATTCGGCTTCAATAATTCTTTTCGCCTTAGAACCATCATAGTTGCTATAATCCCTCCAAATCCCTTCGCGTCCGCGGATTGATGTATGGCCTTCCGCAACTATTCGGTTATTTGACAGAATAACAAGATAATTATCACTCAAATTTTTGTCTTTGTAGTAGTCTCGTCCTGAAACGTACTTATAATCCTCGGGGTTGTCTTGTGGGGATTCGGTGGTTAAAGAATCAACTATGTCGCAAACTATGTCAACGGGTAACAAAGCAATGTCAAATATAGTGTCAATTGTTTTCTCTTCCGCAGATTTTTTTTCTTCAGATACTGTACTCATTTAAATCTCTCTTTAATTTAAGTATTACACCTTTTAACCTATCTTAATTATAACAAATAATGCATTAAAATGCAAGAAAAATTTTGAGAAATATTAAATTTATGTTTAAACAGATGGTAATTGCTTTTTCCAATTTTTCAATGCTTGTTTGGCGCGTTCTGTATAGAGAAGTTTTCTCTCTTTTCCTTTGGGCAGATGATGTTTGGTATCGGTGTATAATTCGTCAAGCGGCGGAAAAAGTCCGAAATTAATATTCATCGGTTGAAAAACATCTGTTTCGGCAGAAACGGTAATATGTTTCAACATGGCGCCGAGTGCCGTTTCGGCAGGGGGCAGGGGCAATTGTGAATCGGCCGTAAAAAGACCGGCCAGCAGGCCAATAGCCGTACTTTCCACATAGCCTTCACAGCCGGTAATTTGTCCGGCCAATTTAACATCGGGACGCGCTTTTAACGACAATCTTTCCGTTAACACTTTCGGTCCGCATACGAATGTGTTGCGATGAATGCCGCCCAATCGGGCAAACTCGGCATTTTTTAAAGCGGGAATGAGACGAAACACCTGTTTTTGTGCCCCATATGTCAGTTTTGTTTGAAAACCGACCAAATTCATAAGCCTGCCGTCTTTGGTTTCTTTCCGTAATTGCAATACGGCAAACGGTCGATGCCCGTTTTCATGCGGATCGGATAGTCCGACAGGTTTCATCGGCCCGAATAAAAGCGTTTGACGCCCACGTTCGGCCATGACCTCAACAGGTAAACAGCCCTCGAAGTAAGGAGTATCTTTTTCCCACTCTTTGAAAGTGGTTTTCTCCCCGGAAAGTAAGGCATCAAGAAAGAGATTGTATTCTTCTTTTGTGAGCGGACAGTTTAAATAATCAAACCGATCTCCCTTGTCATAGCGCGATTGATACCATGCCAGACGCATATCAATCGATTCGGTATAAACTATGGGGGCAATCGCATCAAAAAAATGTAAAGACACTTCTTTTGTCAAAGCTTGAATATCCGCGCTCATTTTATCACTTGTTAAGGGCCCCGTTGCAACAATAATCGGTGTGTCGGTTGATTCGGGCAGACCCGATTCGGCAATTTTTAATGAAAAAAGCGGATGGCTTTTAAGCGTGTTTGTAATATATGTTGAAAAGTCTTCCCGATTAACTGCTAAAGCACCTCCGGCAGGTACTTTTGTCGCATCGGCAGCTTGCATGATTAACGAATCCATGGCCCGTAATTCGGCATGAAGTAAACCAACGGCATTTTGTGTGTCATCATCGGCTCGGAGTGAGTTGGAACAGACCAACTCGCCAAACAGGGCAGTTTTATGTGCCGGAGTTGACTTTTTCGGACGCATTTCAATCATTTCAACGGCAATATTTCTCTTTAAAAGTTGCCAGGCCGCTTCGCTTCCGGCCAGACCCGCACCGATAATTATTACTTTTTTTATCATTTTTTCTTTCCTTCCGTTTTAAAATATGCTATATCATATTTCAAATGAAAATAAAACCTTTTTATTGCTTTTTTGCGCTTTTTTGCTTGACTTTTGGGATTCAAAAGTCTGTTTTGTGCGCGGCTGCCGAATTATCTGATGAGGATAAAACAGCCATTGCAGAAATTCAAAAAAATAATCAGCTGCAAAAGGAAAATGAAATTTCCATTCAAAAATATTTGAAAAAACATCCGAATTCCATGACGGCACAAAGTGATGAATACTGGGATTTGGCATGGCATGCCCGATTAGCCGACAGCGGAGATGCTATCAGTCAGTTTGTGATTGCCAAGGCTTATGAAGAAGGAAAAAACGTGAATGAAAATCCTAAAAAAGCCGTTGCTTTTTATAAAATGGCTTGTGATAATAAAATAGCCGAAGCCTGTATGCGTTTGGGTGAAATTTATTCGGAAAATAAAATTTTGTTGGCCGATGCGGAAAAAGCACTTTATTGGTATACCAAAGGCGGAAAGTTAAATTATACACCCGCACAATTTAAGGTTGCCGCGCTTTATGCCGATCAGGAAGATTTTGAAGCCGCTTGTCTGTGGTTAGAAAAAGCGTTGAAAGTTTTGTTTCCGAAACAGAAAGATTTAACAACTCATTCGTCTCAATTGGTCATGTATCAAAATTTAAAGAAACGAAAAGAACAAGCCGCTTTGCGCGGAGTAAAGAATCAATGGCGTCACGAAGGTGAATGGTTGACGTTAACATCGATAGAGCTTCCATGAGTGAGGAAAAAATGAAAAAACGAATCGTATACGGAGCTCCCATGGTCGGTATTTCGGATAAACCGTTTCGCCAAATTGTCAGACATTTTACTCAAGCACCGCTCTATACGGAAATGGTTTCCGCGCATTTTTATCGACAGGGTTTAAAATCATCTTTAAGAACCATGGATATTCGAAACGAGAAAAATATTATTGTGCAATTGGTCGGAAATAATATCGATGATATGGTTTATGTTGCTCAAAAAGCACAAGAGGAAGGCGCTGTCGGCATTGATATTAATATGGGATGTCCGATACGAAAATTAGTCTCGGACGGATGCGGTGCGGCTTTTATGAAAGAAATCGAGTCGGCAATGCATCTGGCCGAAGCGGTTGTTCATGCTGTTTCCGTCCCTGTTTCGATAAAAACACGATTGGGATGGAAAACGGCAGATGAGATTTATCAATTTGCACCGCGCTTGGCTTCGGTCGGCATTCAGCGATTAGTGGTACATGCTCGAACGAAAACACAAGGATTTTCCGGCACTGCCGATTGGAAAGTTTTAAAAAATCTTTCATTACAAAATTGTGAATTGATTGTTAACGGTGATATTTGTGATGAGGAGTCTTTAAACGATGCTTTAACGCTTTCGGGTGCAAACGGTGTGATGATTGGTCGGGCTTTATGGGGTCAACCGTGGTTTTTAAGAACGCTTGAAACGGGACAGGTCGGTGAGGTTGCGTTGGCTGAAACAGTCTTAGAACATTTTGAAAAAATGCTCTCGTTTTACGGTTTAAAAGGGTTATATGCCTCGCGAAAGCATTTAGCACATTATGCAAAATACTATCTGGGACGTCAAACTTTTTGTGAACAAATGTTTCGTGCCGAATCGCCCGATAGGGTACGCAGTTTAATTAAAGGATTTTTTACAAAACCGGAAAGGGGACATAAATGAAAATTATTATTGCGGGAGCCGGGCAGGCCGGTGTCGGTCTGGCAAAATATTTGCGAGCCGAAAATAATGAAATCGTGTTAATCGATACAGATGAGGAATGTCTTGCCAATTTAAGTGAACAGCTTGATATTCAAACAATTACAGGATCTTCCGCTTATCCTGCAACGCTTGAAAAAGCCGGAGCTGATAGTGCCGATGTTTTATTGGCGGTAACCGGTTCCGATGAAACGAATATTGTTGCTTGCGGCGTAGCGCGTTCGGTGTTTAACGTGCCGACTCGTATTGCCCGAATCGGGTCATCGGAATATTTGTCGGCAAAATATAAATCATTTTTGCAGGCACAAAGCATTGATGTTGTGTTGTCGCCCGAAGTGGAAACGGCGCATCAGGTCTTGGGATCGCTTTCGGTTGCTTTTTCATCCGACTTGGTTAATTTAGCAGATGGTCGATTGAAAATGGTTGGTTTAAGGTGTCGACGCGGTTCGATTTTGGTCGGTAAAAAAACGGCAGACTTAATGGCAATGACAGCCGGTTTACCGGTGCGCTTCGTCGCACTTAAACGGCGGAGAAGATTATTGAATTTAATGGAAACGGCATTGCGTCCGGGGGATGATATTTTCTTGATTTGCGATTCCAAAGTGTTTTTGGAAGTGTTGGATATTTTAGGTTATGAAACGGTTTCGCCGAAATATATGGTTATTTTCGGTGGCGGACGCGTCGGCTATCAATTGGCTAAAACGCTGGAACAAACGTCATTTGCCGAAAATGTAACGATTGTGGAGCAAAATGAAGATCGTGCGCGATTTTTGGCGGAAAAATTGGAAAATACGCTTGTTATTCACGGTAACGGCTTAGATGATTCCGTCAGTGATGATTTGAATTTAAATGCTTATCAAATAGCCATTGCGACAACACATACCGATGAAAGTAACATTTTGTTATCGTTAATAGCCAAGCGTAACGGCGTTGACAGAACGTGTGCGTTAATGCATAACCCCTTATATCAGGATTTAGTAACGGGATTAGGCGTTGATATTACTGTTGAACCCAATGCCGTATTGGTTTCTGCCATTTTAAGACATATTCGTAAAGGACGTGTGAAAAATGATTATTTTTTGCAATCGGGCATTGGTGAAATTTTGGAAGTTGAAGCCCTTGAAACGGCAAAAATCACAAAACATCCGCTCGGAAAGACAAAAATTCCCGCCGGCGTTGTGGTTGCGGGTTTGATTCGCCAAGATGTGTTTTTACCGGCCGGTGATGATTTAAAAGTTGAACCGAAAGATGTTGTCATCTTGTTTGTTGAGCGCGGAAAGGTACACGAAGCGGAAAAATTGTTTACGGTCGGATTTAATTTCTTTTAGGAAAACTTTTAATGGTGAAAAAAAACATTTGCGGTGTACCGAAAGGTTATCAGGGCTTTGTTTTAAAACGGTTGATGAAAAAAAGCCTGCTGCATTGTCATATTTTGCCCGATGAGAATCAATTACATACGTTGGAAGCAATTCTTTCGGTGATTGCGCCGGAAATAAAAGTCATTACGTTTTTGCCGTGGAATACGGTGCCTTATGATCGCGCTTCCCCGCGCTTATCCGTGACGGGAGCACGCATTGATACCTTAACTTTTTTATCAGGTACGGAACAAGAGGAAAAGTCAGCGAAATCCAAATCAACGGGAACGCTTTTATTGACGACTGCTTCTGCCATAATGCAAAAAGTGCCGCCGAAATCATTTTTTCAAAAATCGGTTTTATCGCTTCGTAAAGGGAGTTGTTATTCGCCGGAAAAGTTACGTCAATTTTTAAGTGAAAACGGGTATCATTTGACCGGTACGGTGATGGAGCCCGGGGAATATGCCGTTCGCGGCGGATTGATTGATGTTTTTTCGGGGGGTATGACGCATCCGTTTCGAATTGATTTTTTCGGTGATGAAATTGATTCCGTTCGCTTGTTTGATGAAACAACGCAACGAACGTTGTCTCAAACGGAATCGCTTGTCATCAAGCCTGTTTGCGAATATCGCTTAACGCCTGAAACCATTGCTTTGTTTCGCACGCGTTATCGGCAAATGAACGGCTTTGAAGGTAACGACTTTATCTATGAAAGTGTTTCGAACGGGCAAAATGTACCGGGGTTGGAACATTTTTTGCCGTTATTGCATGAAGAATTGCAAACACTGTTTGATTATTTGCCTCACGCCTCGTTTTCAATGGAAAACAGAACGCAAGAGGCTTTTTTGGCGCAAGAATCATTTATTGAAGAATATTATGAAGCGCGACAACTTTATTTAAAAAATCCGTTGATGAATGATGATAAATATATTCCCGTTCGTCCGCGGTGGCTTTATTTGACGAACGAGGAACTTCAACAGATTTTTGATTTAAAAGAAACATATGTTTTTTCGCCGTTCGTTCGTCCGGGAGAAACCGATGCCGGAGCGCGAGCAGGTGAAATTTTCACGCAAACTGCCAAGAATCGGAGTGTGTTTGATTCTTGTGCCGATTTTGTTCGACAGGAAACGCGTCGATGCATTTTTACGGCTGTTTCCAAAAGCAGTTTGTTGCGATTGAAAGGAATAATGGAAGCGCACGGTCTTATGTTAAACGAAGCTCATTCGTTTAAGGAAGCGCTTAATCAGGCACCGTCGGTATTGCAGGTGCCGTTTGAGAGCGGTTTTTATGATGATCGCATGCGCATTATAACGCAAAGCGATGTGTTGGGTGAAAGTCAGCCCGTTCGACAAACGACAAAGCGAAAAAATAAAATTTTTGATGTATCTGTTTTAACGGTTGGGGAATTAATTGTTCATCAAGTGCACGGTATCGGGCGTTTTATCGGTTTAAAACCCATTGAAGCAAGCGGTGTTGCGCATGATTGTATCCAGTTGGAATATGCCAAAGGCGATAAGTTGTTTGTGCCGGTGGAAAATATGGATACTTTGTCAAAATACGGTTCCGATGCGGAAAATATGCCGTTGGATACATTGGGAAGCAATGCTTTTATTAATCGGCGGGAGCGTGTTCGAAAAGATTTGTTTGCCATGGCGGAAAAATTAATGCAAACGGCGGGACTGCGTGCCCTGAATAAAGCCGAACCGCTGTCGGTACCGCAAGAGGCATATCAAGAATTTTGTTTGCGCTTTCCTTATGCCGAAACAGATGATCAATTACGCACCATACAAGAAATTGAGGCAGATTTGTCATCCGGCAAACCTATGGACAGACTTGTGTGCGGTGATGTGGGTTTCGGTAAAACGGAAATGGCTTTGCGTGCGGCATTCATTGCGGCAATTAACGGTTTGCAAGCAGCCGTTATCGCGCCGACGACTTTATTGGTTCGTCAACATGCTTTAACATTTCAAGAGCGCTTTAAAGGGTTTCCGATTCGGATTGATTCACTTTCGCGATTGAGTACATCCAAACAAGCAAAATCGGTCAAAGAATCGATTGCCGAGGGACAGACGGATATTGTAATCGGCACGCATGCGCTTTTGTCCGATTCCGTTCATTTTAAACGTTTGGGATTGGTAATTATTGATGAAGAGCAGCACTTTGGGGTTGCGCATAAAGAAAAGCTCAAAGAAATGCAAAAAAATGCGCATATTTTAACGCTTTCGGCAACACCGATTCCGCGAACGCTGCAATTATCATTGGCGGGTGTGAAAGATTTATCCGTTATTGCCACACCGCCTTTGGATCGCTTGGCCGTTAAAACATTTGTTTTGCCGTTTGATCCCGTTATGATTAAAGAAGCGCTTTTACGAGAACATTTTCGAGGCGGGGGTGTGTTTGTGGTAACGCCGCGCATAGCCGATATGCCGCAAGTCGAACAGATTATTTTCGCCCTCACGCCGGATTTGAAAATTGTGAAAGCGCACGGACAAATGTCAGGCAGTCAGCTTGAAAAAATTATGCAGGATTTTCAAGCCCGTCGGTTTGATATTTTATTGGCAACAGGCATTATCGAATCGGGATTGGATATGTCGTTTGTCAACACATTAATTGTTTATCGCGCGGATATGTTCGGTTTGGCATCGCTTTATCAGTTGCGTGGTCGGGTCGGACGCGGTAAAATTCGCGCATATGCTTATTTAACGCTTCCGCCGCATCATTTGGGGGAATCGGCGCAAAAACGTTTGGAAGTTATGCAAAGTCTTGATAAACTCGGTGCCGGATTTCAACTGGCGAGTCGTGATTTGGATATCAGGGGAGCTGGAAATCTGCTCGGTAAAGAGCAATCGGGGCATATTCGTGAAATCGGGGTTGCGTTGTATCAAAAAATGTTGCAAGAGGTCATCGAACAGCTGAAACAAAAGCGGCAAAAAGGCGAAATTGTTTCATTTTCACCGCAGCTTTCGTTGGGATTGTCTGTTTTGATACCTGAAAGCTATGTTCCCGATTTTCAAACGCGATTAGATCTTTATCACAAAATCGGCACAACGGAAAGCTTTGATGAATTGACCTTGTTAAAAGAAGAAATAACCGATTGCTTCGGTCCGTATCCCGAAACGGTGGCTAATTTATTCACGAGTGTTGAGCTGAAAATAATGTGTCGGGCAGCTTATATCAATTCGTTTCAACTCAATGACAAGGGAGCGGTTATCGGTTTTTGGCAAAATGAGTTTCCAGCACCGCAAAAGTTAATTGATTATATCACGCATCAAGCAGGGACAATTCGGTTAAGGCCGGATAATAAATTGGTTGTTTCACGTCCGTGGGGCGGACAGGGCGAAAAGATAAAAGCCGTAAAGCGTTTTCTCGGCGAGTTGATTGCATTGACGACATAGTTTTGTTTTGACTGATAAAATGGTTTAGAAGATATAATTTTTGTTTAAAAAAGCAAAAACAAGCAAAAATATTCGAAAAAAACGGGGTAAAAGATCTTTAATTTTCAATATAATGAGAAAAATTATAAAAAAAGTTCAAAAAATGATTGCAAAAAAAAGAAAATCAATTTATAATAAAAGATGAGGGGAAAAGTTTTTCCTCAACTGCACAAGAGGCGTGAATGCCTTAAAAAAACATCGTTTTTTCGTTCGATGAACGAAAAAATAACATAAGGAAAGGATTAGACCATGAAAAAAACTCAAGAATCTGGTCGGTCAATGGTTGAAATGCTTGGCGTTTTAGCCATTATCGGCGTTTTATCAATCGGAGGTATTGCCGGTTATTCTATGGCAATGAACCGTTATCGGGCAAACGAAGCTTTGGACTTAGCAACAAAATATGCGGTTGTGTTATATTCAGGCAAGCAAACATATGATGCTTTGCATACGGGGACGAGCGATAGTTACAAACCCTTATCGTTGTATGCTGTCGGGCTCACAACAACTGCATCAGTAAAATCCGGTACTTCTTCAAAAACCAAAACACAAACACCGGGCGGTGCTTATATTTACACACCTGAGAATTCTGACATCAAGGATGGTGGTGTTGATATTACAATAGATTTTGGCACTGATGCTGTTTGCAAAGCGGCTCTCAGCATTTTGGGCGAGACACAAGATGGTAATAAGTGCAAGACTGGTGACCATAAACTCAAATACACATTTAAACAAAGCTAATCTTTGTTGAAATGCCCCTTTTAACAAACAACGGACAGAATAATTTTTGTCCGTTGTTTCAGTTGCATTAAAAAGAGAATTCAATAATCTTTCAAAAAAACACTTAAAAAAGTTTTATGCTCGTTCGTGTTCTGCTGACATACGTTTCCAAGATTTTTTTAAATCTTCTTTTTTTGAAGGATTGGGGAAAATAAGAACAGTTTGTCCCGTATTGTTCATGGTTATGCCGATGTCTTCCGCCATTTTAACCAGATTCTTTTTTTCGCTTAACGCATCTTGTAAACTTGCGCCGCTGGCTATCAATAAAACGGCAATATCTCTGTTTTTGTGAAAAATGGCGGAAGAAAGAGCCGTAAAACCGTAAGTGTTTCGTGGCTCAACATCGGCATTTAATGTCAATAAAGCTGTAACCAAGTCAATATTATCATTGAGCACCGCTTTCATTAACGGCGTATATCCGAACTTATCCTGCGCATTGATTAAAGCCCCTTTTTGATTCATTAAAAATAAAGCTTCTTCCGTGCGCCCTTCTTCACAATAAAGCATTAAGGGCGTATAACCGCGCTTGTCGGGTGCATTTAAATCAAGCTTGGATTCTTTTAATTCTTCCAATGAACAAAAACCGTTTTCACTGATATAATCAATTAATTTTTCCATAAGACCCTCATCGGTTAACATTTAACATTAGCCTTATTTTAATCAGGAAACGATTATTTGTCAAGAATTATTTTTATTTTTTTATTATTTTAAAGTAAAAAATCCCCGCTTGCCGATTTTCAACTGTACAGGCGTTTCTGTTTTAGTTAAAACCGTAAAAACATCGGTTACCTTGTTGCCGTTCACCGAAACCGCCCCTGATTCAACCAATCGCCGAACGGCAGATTTGCTTTGCCCGATGAGCTTTGCCCCTAAATCTGATAAAGAAATGCTGCCTTCGGGCGCAACGGTTTCCCATAAAACTTCCTGAAACTCTTTTGTATCAAACCCTTTTTGCTGCACCTGCTTGTAAAAGAATGCTTCTGCCTCTTGCGCGGCTTCTTTGGAATGATATTGCTCGACAATGTTAAACGCAATGCGTTTTTTAATCGTCATCGGATTTTCTGTTTGATTCTTATAGGCCGCCGTCATATTGCTTTTTTCCGTCGGTGTCCAATCGGTGGTTAATTCAATCCATTCGGGAATGAGAAAATCGGGAATAGACATTGTTTTGCCGTACATATCGTTCGGATGTTCCGTCAACCCGATATAGTTGCCTTTCGATTTGCTCATTTTTATATGCCCGTCCAATCCGCACAAAAGCGGCATGGTTAATACAATTTGCCCGGGCTTTCCCAGACTTTCCTGTAAAGATTTGCCAAACAGACAATTTAATAACTGATCCCGTCCGCCAAACTCAATATCGGCGTTAATTGCAACCGAATCATACCCTTGTATAAGCGGATAAATTAACTCGTGCAAGGCAATGGGAATGTTATTTTCATACCTGTTTTTAAAATCTTCCCGTTGCATGATTTGCGAAAGCGTGGCTTTGGAGAGCAATTTTAAAACATCGGCAAAAGAAAGCTTGCCGAGCCAATCATTATTATAGTGAATGTGAATTTTTGACGTGTCAAATATTTTTGACAGCTGTGCCACATATGTTTCGGCATTGTGCTTCACTTCTTCCTCCGTTAACGGCGGACGCATGGTGTTACGCCCCGAAGGATCACCGACCAAAGCCGTGAAATTTCCGACAATTAAGTGTATTTCATGTCCGGCCGTTAAAAAATCGCGAATTTTTTTCAGCGCAACCGCATGTCCCAAATGCAAATCCGGTGCGGTCGGATCCATACCGAATTTAACGATTAACGGACGCTTTTCCTTTTCGGCCGTTGCCAGCTTTTCTTTCAGACCGTTTGCCGGCGTAATGCTTTCAATGCCCCTTGCCAATTCTTCATACGTCATTTTTCTTCCTTTCCTTTATTTTTGTATAACTTCTCGAACTTTATCCAAAAGCTGAGATAATTCAAACGGTTTTGCCAAAAACTCCAACTCTTTGTTTTCGCTTGAACCGTGACGCGCCATATCTTCCGAATAACCGCTCATTAACAATGCTTTCATTTCCGGATGCGCTTTTTTAACCAGCTTGATTAACGATTCGCCGTCCATTCCCGGCATAATCATATCGGTTAACAATAAATCAAAATCATGGCGGCGATTGAGTATTTCCAATGCCTGTTCGGCGTTGGCACATTCCGTTACGACAAAGCCTTTCGTTCGTAACACGCGCGAAACTACCAGTCGCACCCCGTCTTCATCATCAACCAATAAGACCCGATTAGTTTGTGAAGGCGTAAACACCGGACGAATACGCTTGAGTTCAATCTCTTGCGTCATTTCCGGCTCCACACGAGGCAAATATATAATAAATGTTGTGCCGATTCCTTTTTCGCTGTCAACGGAAATATAACCGCCGATACCGCGAATTACGCCGTACACCGTGGAAAGCCCCAAACCCGTTCCCGAACCGCCGGCATTTGATTTTGTCGTAAAAAACGGTTCGAAAATATGCGGTAAATGTTCCGGCGCTATGCCCGAACCGTTATCAGACACCACGATTTTAATATATTCACCCGCTTGAATCATATCATTTCCGATAGATTTTGCTTTTTTAAACTTTTCTCGCGTGGCACTGATTTGTAAAACACCGCCTTTCGGCATGGCATCTTTGGCATTTACGGCTAAATTCAGAAAGATTTGCGTCAGCTGATTGGGATCAATTTTCACATAGCCCAAGTTTCGCTTCATATTCGTTTGTAACGTGACAAACGGTGCAATACTGCGTTGAAGCAGAGCAGATAAGTCCACAAACGAATCGTGAAAATTCACAATGCGAATTTTACTCGGTTGTTTTCGCGAAAATGTGAGCAATTGCCCCACCAATCCCGATGCTTTGTTGGCGTTTCCCTTAATTTGCATAATATCCAAAAACGAGGGATCTTTCACGTTATGTCGTTGCAACAATAAATCACAATAACCGATAATGGCTGTCAATAAGTTGTTAAAGTCATGGGCAACACCGCCTGCCAATTGACCGATAGCCTGCATTTTTTGCGCATGGGCAAACTGCATTTCCAAATTTTTACGTTCACTGGCATCAACCAAATAAAGGATAAAAGCATCTTTTTCACGCGTGGTAAATCCGGCAAAAACGGAAAATGTTTTATTACCGAATGTTGGCGCGGCAATTAACTCCATACGCTCATTTTTGCCGGTTCCGTTTAAAAGTTTCATCAGTCGATTTGTTAAAATTTCCTGCGTATTTTCTGAAAACAAGTTGCGCACATCCATATGATCGAACGAATCGATTTCCGATGACTTGAAAGCTGATAAAAAAGCAGGGTTTGTGTACATAATGCGTTGATTAACGGCATCAATCACAACGGTCGGCAACGGCGATTCCTGGAAAATGTGATCATCGACCGACGGTGCACTGATATGAATAGGCTCCACAAGTCCGGCATAATAGGTTATGTCATCTAAATCAAATGCCCGTTGTGAAATAAGACGCGCTTCAATACCGTTCGGCAATCGAAAATGCGTTGTGCCTTGCCAGTAGCCTTGAAAATCGGGACAATTCTCATAGACGTAATTTTGTAACGTATCCCCTAACAATTCATTAAACTTTTTTTGAAATAATGCGCAACAGGCCTGATTAACATAAATAAAGCGTCCTTGTCTGTCCGTTAAATAGACGGGAAAAGCAAACGTACTTAAAATATCGGATAAAAAACCGTTTTGTCGTGCCATTCCTTTATGGATGGCATATTCCGCTGTTTTGTCACGGGCAATAATCAATAAATTTTTTTGCAATTTTCGAATGGAAATCGCGTAAACGGTTTGCGGTAAATCGACTTCCGTTTCTATCGGTGTCGCCATACAGTAAGAATCGACGATTTTTTGAACAACGGTAATATCTGAAGCATCTTTTAAGAAAGAAAACGGATTTTCTTTATCTCCGAATAATGCTTGTCCTTTGGCATTAGAGGCAATCACTTTGTTTTTCGGCGTTCGAATTTGACGGGCATCCGTTTCGGCAGCCAAGAGATCTTCGTAATATTTTCGTCCTTTTTTCCATAACATGAACCTTATCATAACAGGCATTTTTTAAAAAATCCAGAAAAATATGCGCGGATTTTCATTTTTCATCGGAAAAGAATTATTTTTAATGCTTGCATTTTGAATAAAAATAGGTTAAAAGAAAATAAATTTCGTATTATGTAAGAAAGGAAAGTCAATGCAAAATATTAAAAAACAAGCCATCGAAGAGTTGGCAAATTTAATGAAAACGCATCAATTATCGGAAATTGAATACGAAGAAAACGGTACGCGTATTCGCGTAGTCGCTAAGCGAGAAGGGCCGATTCCGCCCGTAACACCGCCAGTTGAACCGGCTGTCGCACCCGTTTTGACAACTCCTGCCGAGCCGAGTTTGAATAAGCCTGCAAAAACAGAAAATAATTTGGTTTCGCCCATGGTCGGTATTGTTTATTTATCCAAAGCACCGAATGAACCGCCGTTTGTTAAAGTCGGTGATTTCGTTAAAGAAGGCGATACCGTTTGCCTGATTGAAGCTATGAAAACATTTAATCCGATTAAAGCAACAAAGTCCGGCAAAATCAGTGCCGTTTTGGTCGAATCGGGAAGTCCCGTTGAATATAATCAACCTTTATTTACATTGGAATAGAAAATGTTTGAAAAAGTTTTAATTGCCAATCGGGGCGAAATAGCGTTGCGCATTCACAGAGCCTGTCGGGAAATGGGAATCAAAACGGTTGCGGTTCATTCAACCGTTGATGCTGATGCCATGCATGTGAAACTGGCAGATGAAGCGGTTTGCATTGGTCCTGCGCCGGCAAAAGATTCTTATTTAAATAAAGCTGCCATTATTTCCGCTGCCATGATTACAGGTGCCGATGCCATTCATCCGGGATACGGCTTCTTATCGGAAAACGCCGATTTTGCCGATATGGTTGAAGCTCACGGTATGGTGTTTATCGGGCCGAAACCGAAAATGATTCGTCTGATGGGAGATAAAGTTACGGCTAAAAAAGCGGCCATCGAATCCGGTTTGCCGGTTGTCCCCGGTTCCGACGGTGATGTCAAAACCGTTGATGAGGCGTTAATGTGGGGTGAGAAAATCGGCTATCCCGTGATTGTTAAAGCTGCAGCCGGCGGTGGCGGTAAAGGTATGAAAGTGGCTAACAATGCTTCGGAAATGGCAGATGCGTTTACCTTGGCAAAAAATGAGGCGCGTAACTCTTTTTCAAGTGATGTGGTATATATTGAAAAATATTTACAAACGCCCCGTCATATTGAAGTGCAAATTTTAGCCGATAATTACGGAAATGTGGTTTATTTGGGCGAGCGGGATTGTTCTTTGCAACGCAATCACCAAAAAGTGTTGGAAGAAACACCGTCACCGGCGCTCAATGCTTTTGAACGGGAAAAAATCGGTACCATTGCTGCCAATGCCATGAAAAAGCTTGGTTATACCAATGTCGGCACCATTGAGTTTTTATATGAAAACGGGCAATTTTACTTTTTGGAAATGAATACGCGTGTTCAAGTGGAACATCCGATATCGGAAATGATTACCGGTGTTGATATTGTGCGCGATCAAATTCGCATTTCTGCCGGTGCACAGCTCGGTTATACACAATCGGAAATACAATTTTCGGGTCATGCCATCGAATGTCGAATCAATGCCGAAAATCCGAAAACGTTTATTCCGTGTCCCGGGCAAATCGGTGCTTGGCATACGCCCGGCGGATTAGATGTGCGGGTTGATTCGGGCATGTATGCCGGTTATAAAGTTCCGTCCTGTTATGACAGTATGGTTGCCAAACTTATTGTGCACGGAAGAACGCGCAACGGTGCTTTAATGCGTTTGCGTCGGGCATTGGAAGAGTTTGTGATTGAAGGAATTTCAACCACCATTCCGTTGCATCAGAAAATTATTACCGATGCCGAATTTATTGACGGTCAGTATAATATTCACTGGCTGGAAAAGTTTATTCAAAATCATCGTGATGAAATAGAAGAATCATAAGGAGAAAAATATGGCACGACAAAATTACGCCGCGCAAAACGAACATGAATCGCTTGTATCCGTTATTAAGGCTTTTTTATCGGATCAGTTTGTCGAAAATGTTGCAAAGGCCGTTCAACAAACCCCGAATCCCGATTCGGAACAAATTAAACTTACGAAAGAGCAATGTGTATCAGCTTTTAAAGATCGCTTGATTGCCGATATGGGGTTTATGGTCAATGAAACGGATAAAAAAGACACCGCTTCTTATGCAAAAGAGGCTTTGGAACGTAGGGAACTGCATATGCCTGCGCTTAGCATATCCTGCGGCACATGCAATAAATGCGCACATAATGAGTTTGTGGTAACCGATCAATGTCAAGGCTGTTTGGCGCGTCCTTGCACAAATTGTCCGTTCGGCGCCATTGAGTTTGTTAACGGAAAATCGCACATTAACAAAGAAAAATGCAAACGGTGCGGTATTTGTGCGAAGTCGTGTCCCTATGGCGCCATTATTAAGCGCACCATGCCTTGTGCGGCTGTTTGTCCGGTTGATGCCGTTGAAAAAACACAAAGCGGTTGCGCCAATATCAATGAAGAAAAATGCATTTCATGCGGACAATGCGCGGCAGCTTGTCCGTTCGGTGCCATTATGGCACGCAGTGAAATTATTGATGTTTTAAAAGCCATCAAAGCGGGTAAAAAAGTAATTGCCATGCCGGCGCCTGCCATTATGGGACAATTCGGAATGGCATCGATTGCGCAAATTTTATCGGCATTTATAAAAGCCGGTTTTACTGATGCCATTGAAGTGGCAGTCGGAGCCGATATTACCACCAGAAATGAAGCTGTAGAGTTGGCGGAACGCATGGAAAACGGCGCGCCTTTTATGACAACATCTTGTTGTCCGGCATATTATAATGCTGTTCGCAAACACATCCCTGAAATGCAAGAGTTTGTTTCGCACACTTTAACACCCATGCAATATACGGCTCGATTGTTAAAGAAACGTGATCCCGAATGTGTAACGGTTTTCATTGGTCCCTGTATGGCCAAGCGTGTGGAAGGGTTTCATGATGAATATACCGACTTTGTTTTGAACAACAAAGAAGTGGAAGCGCTTTTTGAAGTTTTGAATATCGTGCCGAAAGACTTACCGGAAGAAAAACAAGATGACAATGCCTCAAAGCAAGGACGCGGGTTTGCGTTAACGGGCGGTGTGGCAGAAGCCGTTGTGTCATTAAAAACATGTGAAGTTTGTCCGGTTGCCATTAACGGATTGAATAAAGAGTCGGTTCGACAGCTGAAAATGTATGCCAAAAATCGAAAGGCAGACGGTAATTTGGTTGAAGTAATGGCATGTACGGGCGGTTGTGTCGGCGGACCGGGCGTGGCGGCACCCATTAAAAATGCCATGAAAGAAATTAAAGATCGAATGGCAAAAAGCGAAGATTTAAAATTGTAATCGAATGCCCGCTTTTTGAAAATAAAGGCGGGCTTTTTCATCAAAAGGAAAAAAAATAAAATGGCATCCTATCAATATATTTATGTTATGAAAGATTTATGTAAAACCTTTCCGGGCGGAAAAGAGGTTTTAAAGCATATTTGGCTCTCTTTTTTTCCGGGTGCCAAAATAGGTGTCATCGGGCCGAACGGTGCCGGTAAATCAACGCTCATGAAAATTATGGCCGGGCTTGATGAAGATTTTTCGGGTGAAGCCTTTGCCGCAGAGGGGGTTAAAGTCGGCTATTTGCCTCAGGAACCGCAATTGGACTCGAATAAAAACGTTATGGAAAACATTATGGACGGTGTGGCGCCCGTGCGTGATTTGATGAAACGGTTTGAGGAAGTGAATATGAAGTTTGCCGATGCCGAGGCCGATATGGATGCGCTTTTAGCCGAACAAGCGGAATTGCAGGAAAAAATTGATGCCTGCAACGGATGGGAAATTGAACGAACGGTTGAAATTGCCATGGATGCGTTACGCTGTCCGCCGGCCGAGGCCGATGTAACGAAACTGTCAGGCGGAGAAAAACGGCGCGTGGCTTTATGTCGGCTGTTATTATCCAAACCCGATATGTTGTTACTTGACGAACCGACCAATCATTTAGATGCAGAATCGGTTGCGTGGTTACAAATTTTCTTGAAAAATTATGAGGGAACGGTTGTTATGGTCACGCACGACCGATATTTTCTTGATAACGTGACCGGCTGGATTTTGGAAATGGATCGCGGTGAAGGAATTCCATTTGAAGGCAATTATACAAGCTGGTTGGAGCAAAAAGAAAAGCGTTTGGCGCAAGAACAAACGGCAGAAAGCAATCGGCAGAAAACATTAAAAGAAGAGTTGGAATGGGTGCGTCAATCGCCGAAAGCTCGACAAGCAAAATCGAAAGCACGTATTACGGCTTACGAAGAATTATTAAAGAAATCAACGGAAAAAGTGCCTGATGTGGCGCAAATCGTCATTCCGGCCGGTCCGCGATTGGGACAGGTGGTTTTGGAAGCCGATTCACTTTCCAAAGCATTTGGTGATAAGCTTTTGTTTGAAAATTTATCCTTTCATTTGCCTGCCGGCGGTATTGTAGGCATTATCGGACCGAACGGTGCCGGTAAAACAACGTTAATGAAAATTATTACGGGGGCTGAAAAGCCGGACAGCGGTAGTTTTCGTTTAGGTGAAACGGTGCAGCTCGGCTATGTGGATCAATCACGGGACGCATTGGATAACAACAAAACCGTTTGGCAGGAAATATCGGGCGGACAAGATATATTAACGCTCGGCAAGCGGGAAATCAACTCACGGGCTTATGCCGCTCAATTTAATTTCAAAGGATCTGATCAGCAAAAAAAGGTGGGCATGTTGTCGGGCGGTGAACGCAATCGGGTTCATTTGGCGAAAATGTTAAAATCGGGAGCGAATGTTCTGCTGCTCGATGAGCCGACGAACGATTTGGATGTTGATACTTTGCGTGCTTTGGAAGAAGCGTTAATTGATTTTCCGGGATGTGCTGTTATCACGTCGCATGATCGTTGGTTTTTAGATCGCTTGGCAACGCATATTTTAGCCTTTGAGGGCAATAGTCAGGTGGTGTTTTTTGAAGGTAACTATGCCGAATATGAACAAGATAAAAAACGCCGTTTGGGTGTTGACGCCGATCAACCGCATCGTATTAAATATAAGCCTGTCACACGCTCTTAATTATCAGTTGGGTAAAGTGATTGGACACGTCTGATTTATAAACCCTTTTTTATTTTTCCCCGCGAAGCCATTCGTGTCCGCCGTATTTTTCCTTACCAAGAATAATAATTTTAGCATGCGGATGAAATTCGTTCATATTTGAATGCCCTATTTCAGGGATACCATATTCGGGTAGCAATATTAAAGGTCGAAACCCTTCATCCGTTCGGGTTAATAAATAACGATTGAGCATGCTTTCATCGTGCCAGGCGGGAATAATATTGTTGTTTAAATCCGCATCCGTCCATTCTTGAATTTGTTTTGAGAGTTTTAAAAATCCTTCGGCCGTTCCGCCGTTAAATCCGCCCATCACATAATATTTTCCCGAATTATAAGGGATATAAGCTTTTGATTTTATATTTCTTTCATAGGGTAATTTATTGAAGTGGCACCGATAATATCCCGGGTGAAGTGTTACCATAAATTCTTGATTTTTTGTTGGAAAGATTTCTTCCGTCACTTCCTGTTTAAAAATCATATTGGCATTTAAAAAGTAAATATAATCAAAGTGTTTTAATTGATCGGTTATTGTGTTAAAAAAGTGATAGCGTTTTAAAGTAATATACGGCCAAGGCTCCTGTTTTTGATAAACTTTTACCACATTTTTCGGAAGCTTTATATCATTCGAATCGGTAAATAAAAAATAGGTCTTTTGATGCCGAGGCAAAAAATATTTTTCCGCCGATTTGTGAAAATTTTCCCAAAAACGAATGTATCGGCCCGTTGCAATATATAAAACAGCAATTTTTTTTGGCGCGGTTTCGTTAAAAAGCTTGCTTTCCTGAATTTTCGTATAATGAGTATGTTTGGTATTTAACACATAATTCAAAATAGCTTCTTTCGTTTGAATTTTAAGTGCCGTATATGTTTTATATAAAACAGAAGCGCATTTGTTTGTCGATTTAGGGGTAGGACAAAGAAGGGGAGCAGTCGGATTATAATAGAAAAATTTTGAAGTGTGATCAGAGTTTAAAATGGTTATTTTTTCCCAAGTTACATCATTGCAATTTATTGAATATGTTATAAATATTAAAATATATAAAATAATTTTCTTCATTTGTTTTTCTTTATAAAGTGCATAAATTGTTATGTGTAAGTGTTGCAAAAAGGTACGTCTAGTTGGTGCACTTTTTTGCGCTATTTTTATCAAGCACTTCAAAAAAAACTTTTAAAATAAACCTTTAAAAACGAAAGAAAACTGCATAAAATAAATTTTTTTTATAAAAAGTGAAAAAAAGTGTTGCAAAAATCGTACCTTTAATGCAACCAAATTACGGGGAAAAAATATTAATGGCTGATTTAATAAAAAAATTGATTTTTTAAAGGAGACGAACCGGCATGCGATGAAAGCTGTCAAGGGCCATGCAATGAAGACGGAACGTGTGGAGAGTGTCCAACAGATTCCACATGGGACGGGGAAAAGTGTGAATGTTCGGAAACGGATAAGTATTGGAACGGCGAAAAGTGCATAACATGCCCGACGGATACGGAGTGGGATGAAGGGGTAAGCGAATGCGTATGTAAAGATAAAGAAAAGCATTTATACGGTGGTCAATGTGTGGTTTGTGATCCCACCACGAGTGGCACATGGAATGAAGACACGAAGCGATGCGAATGCGATGAAGGAAAATATTGGAGCAGTTTAGAAAAAAAGTGTGTGGAAAATCCTTGCAATAATTGTGACACAAATCAATGTTGCAATAGCAGTGGTTGTAGTTGCTCAGGTAATGGTGTTGAGTCTTGCAGTAGCTATACATGTGAGGATATAGGGACACCGCAAGAAGCGAAGGTAGGAGAAACGACTTATTATAAGGCAATGGGTATGAATTGGTGGAGTGCAGAGAGGTTTTGCCAAGCGATTGGGAAAAACATGGTCAGTTTAGAAGATTTAGGATGTACAACGACGATAGGGACAGTCGGATGTTCCGGAAGTGCATTACCGAAGGCATTGGATGATAAAAGTATGATAAGTTGGGTATGGACGAATACAACTGGTCATGATTCCTGGCACGCTTACAGCGTAACTCTTGGTACTGGTTACGTCACCAGCAACCATCGCGACTACAACGACGTCTACATCTTATGTATTGATTGATGATACCGGTATACTATTGCTCACACACGAACCCACGACCAGCTCTCCGCCTTATGTAAGTAAGACCTCTCAGTCTCTCTGACCACCTATGCCGGCTCACATTTCCCGAGCCGGCACTTCCCGCTGAAACACCGTCTGTTCCACCCGCCGACAGACAAAAAAATATCATCAAAAATTAATTAAATTATACATACATGAATAAAAATGAGAATATCAATAGCAAAAAATTTCGCAGATTTCTTTTCGTTTTATATACTTAAAGTAGAAATATAATGAAGATATAAAAAAACGGGGAATTTTATTCCCTGTTTTTTTATGAATTAAATACAAGCGGACAATTATTTTTCAGCTGTCCCTTTCGACTCTGCCGCTTTCGGTGTGTCAACTTGTTGCGGCCGAACAATTAATTTTACGCTTGGCGCCGTGCGCGCAATATTCCCCTTTGAGTAATAATGAAATGTGCCGTCATATGCAAAACATTCCCCCGATTGGGGTAAAATAATATCGTCATATTTATAAGATTTTCCTTCATTTTTAGGTACATATACCGTTTGACCAGAGGTGCACGAAAAGTTTTTATGATCAGATATGCATGTTTGTCCCATTGCAAAGGTATTGAATATTTGATACAACCGAATACCGACAATATTTTCACATTTTAAGGGGCCGGTTGCGGGAACAAGTTTTGTTCGATGCTTTTTTTCAGATGCTGCAGATTTAGTTTGTTTTTTTGCTTTTTTTTGCGTCGATATTCGATTTTTCGGGGCTTTTTCCTTTATGGTTTGCGTAACACTTTGTTCACTGACGGTTGAGACATCTTTTTCTTTCGCCGGTTCTTCAATGGTTTTTAAAGCGCATCCGCCAATTAAAACAAGGCACAAAATCAAAAGTTTTTTCATTTTAAATCCTCTCTTTCGTTTTATACAGTCGATAAAAGTATTATATCAACCGTAATCACATTTGCAAGAAAAATTTTTAAAGAAAATGGAGTTCGCGCTTTTTATGCCGGTTATTCACATAAGGCATAATATGAATTATTGCGATAAGCATAACTTACGGTACCGTCTGAAAGCGATATGAGATGTACCCAGCAAGAATGATTCGATTTAATACCGTAAGGTGTTGCCGTCCATATCCACTCCGTCCAGCCGTTTGCAGCAAATGCTTTTCTGATCTCGCTTGTCGAACAACCCTCACTTCCAAGCGTAGCATTGCAGTTTAAAGTTGTTAAATCGGCTAACTTTTTACGATCCGGTAAGGCTTCACAAAACCGAACGGCATTCCACCAATTCATTTTTTCATTTGAAAGAAAGTAAGTTTGTCCGTTTATGTTTTTTGTTGAATATGAAACTTTCGTGCATTGATAAGCATTTTCCATACAGCTTTTTCCCTCATCGATGGTACCGTTTTGGCATGATTTTTGACAGTTAAGACTTTGACAAAATGCATGGGATTCGCAAGTAACGCTTGAGCAGGGTGTGGACGGCGATGTATCAATCAGCCACCCGCAACAAAGGGTAATCAGGATTGCCGAGCAAAGATAATACAAATATTTTCTTTTCATTTATCGGAAAGAATAACGGTTTGATCTTTACTTGTCAAGTAATATGAAAAACGAAATAAAAAAAAGCTTATTCATTTCTCTTTAATGCGCGTCTTTCCAGTTATCGTTGAGACCTACGTCAACCACTAACGGTACGGAAAGCTTTACCACCGATTCCATTGTTTCTTTAATCACGCGAGCCGCTGTTTCGGCTTGATCGGCTTTTACTTCAAATACCAGCTCATCATGCACCTGTAACAATAAATGAATATCCATTTTTAAAGATAACAGTTTTTCATATACCGCATTCATGGCCAGTTTAATAATATCGGCAGCACCGCCTTGAATAGGGGCATTAATGGCAGCGCGTGCCGCGAAACTTTTCATTTTCGGATCATTGATTTGCATAATATAACACTTACGGTTGAATAATGTTTCCACATAGCCGTGTTGTTGTGCAAAAAGTGTGGTACGCTTCATATAATCTTGTATTTCAGGATAATGTGCAAAATAGGCTTCAATGTATTTTTTTGCATCCGTGCGTGATATTTTCAGTTGTTCGGCAAGTCCGAACGCAGATATGCCGTATATGATGCCGAAATTAACGGCTTTGGCGCGACGACGTAAATCAAAATCAACTAATTCGGGTGCAACGTTAAAGATTTGAGCGGCCGTGCGGCGATGAATATCTTCATTTTCCCGAAATGACTCAATCAGTTGTTTTACGTTGGCCACATGTGCCATTAAACGGAGTTCAATTTGCGAATAATCTGCCGAAATGATTTTATATCCTTCCTTGGCAATAAAAGCGCGTCGAATTTCTTTACCGGCATTTGTTCGAATGGGAATGTTTTGCAAATTCGGATCAACCGAGGATAAACGTCCCGTATTCGTTGCCGTTTGCAAAAAAGTTGTGTGTACACGGTTGTTTTGATCGGCTAATCCGATTAATGCCTCAATATAAGTCGATTTCAGCTTGCCGTAAAGTCGATATTCCAATATCTGTTCGGCAATCTCAACGCCGTTTTGTGCTAATTCGGTTAATGTTTTCATATCGGTTGAAAAACTGCCCGAATGATTCTTTTTTCCGCCTCTCAGTCCCAGTTTTTCAAATAAAACAGAGCCGACTTGAGCCGGTGAATTAATGTTAAACGATTCTCCGGCCAATTCATAAATAACATTCATTAACCGATTTAATTCTTTTGTAAATTCTTGATTTAAATGGCTTAAATGCGTTTTATCAATTAAAATTCCGGTACGTTCCATGGCGAACAAAACACGTGTTAAAGGAAAATCAATATTTTTATAAACTTGTTTCAAAAGCGCATTTTCGCTTATTTGTTGATTAAGAAAAGTATATAATTGCCGTATTTGCAATGCTTCCTGCATACAGACGGGAGCTTTTTGCTCAAGTGCAATATCTTCAAACGGTATTTTGTTTTTGCTGCTTCCCGTTAAATCGACAACGCTTTGTGTCGATTTATGAAAATAATAAGCATACATATCGCTGAGGGTTTGAGACAGTTTTGTGCCGTCTAAAACATAGGAAAGCAAAGCAATATCTTCAAAAACAGTGAAAGAAAAGTTTTGCGGTAAATATTTTTCAATCAAATGCAGTTGATTTTTAAGATTTACGGTAATGAGCGGATAAGAAACACCATTAAAACGCTTTAAAAACACATGAACGAAATCGGCCTCATAAACGCCTTCCGGTGCGGTTTGAAAAGAAAATAAATCAGCCGTTTCGCTGCGATTTTCTTTTATAACGGGTACATAGCATGCTACCATATCATCAAACACAAATGATGCCCCCGTTAAGGTTATGTTGTCAGAGGCGGTGTATAATTGAAAAGCACACGCGGAAGAAAAATGTTCCGTCCAGATTTTTTGAAATTCATTTAAGGATTGAATGATAAGAGTTTTGATGGGTTTTTGTGATAAAATATCATTAAAATCAATTTGTTTGGTAAATTTTTGGTTTGAATTGAAGGGCAACTCATTCGACAGTGTTTCCGCCTTATGTGCAACAGAGGAAGGCGTAGTGTTTATTTTTTGAAAATGTTTTTCATATTTTTCGAGGAGGCTTTTAAAATTATTTTCCGATAAAAATGATTTTAATGCTGTCGGATTAATATCTTGCGCTGCAAAAGGCGTCAAATCGGTTGCAACAGGGGCATGAGAATCTAACGTAACCAGTTTTTGCGAGATGAATATTTGTTCTTTATCTCTAATTAAGCCCAATCGTTTTTTTTCGGGTGTTACTTCCTCAATATGATTAAAAATATTTTCAAGCGAGCCGAATTTATTCACTAAATCTGCTGCCGTTTTGGGTCCGATTCCCATGGCTCCGGGCACATTGTCGGTTGAATCGCCCATCAGAGATTGCACATCTGCCACTTTATCGGGCAAAACGCCGAACTTTGCCATAACATCGTCCGGTGTTAAGGTTTTCTTTTTCATCGGATCATAAACAATAACATTTTCACGCATTAATTGCATTAAATCTTTGTCCGCCGTGATGATACGCACTTGAAAGCCTTGTTCAAGGGCAATACGTGCATATGTGGCAATTAAATCATCGGCTTCATAACCGGACAATTCGATAAAAGGAATATTCAGAGCTTGGCACGCCTTTCGAATTAACGGAAACTGAGGAATTAAATCCGGTGGTGTTTCGCGACGGGTTGCTTTATATGGCGGATAAATCTCGTTTCGAAAATTATGTCGTGCGGCATCAAAAACCACCACAATATGCGAACAGCGATTTTTTTCCGTCAGCTGTCGCATCATATTCAAAAAACCGTAAACGGCATTTGTAGGAGTGCCATCAAGTCTGTTCATGGGAGGCAGGGCATAAAAAGCACGGAAAATATAACCTGAGCCGTCAACCAAACAGAGGGTGTTTGCCATTTAATTTATTTCCTTTTACCTTTCGAAGAGCTTTTTGAAACTTTGTCTTGAGTGGATTTTTTTTCTTTCGACAAAGTGCCGTGAGCCGTTGATTTTTGATGAGAAGTTACTGTCGTTGATTTTGTTTTTGATTTTGACGCTTCTTTTGGTTCTTGCGTGTTCTTAGCGGTAGAAACAAGTTTTGTTCCTTTGGTTGTATTAACCGATTTCAGGGCATTTTTAATCACTTTTACTAACTTTTTTTTCGTCTCCGATTTTGCTTCTTTTGGAGCTTTAACTGTCTCTTTCTTTGCTTCTGATTTCGTTTCCTTTAAATTTCTGACTGTTTTTTCATCGGTTACCGTTTTGCTTTTCGATTTTCCCTTTGTCATGACAGATTTTGACGAGACACTTGATTTTTTTATCTTTCCCGATTGTTCATTGTTCGAAACGGTTGTTGATTTTTCATTTTTACCGTTTTGTGCTGTTTCTAATGCGAGCTCTCTCAATGAAGTATAAGCGATTTTGCAATGTTCGGGACAATAAGGCTTTCCCGTTTGACATTCTTTTCCGCAGAAATGAAACTCATCGGAACCCGGCTCACCATAGGGCCAGCGACACGAGTTAATTTTTAAATCAAGCAAAGTAATTTTTTCATTTTGCGGCGGAGTAGTGCTTTTTTGAAGCGGTATCTGTTTTTTTCTTTCCGTTCGTATCGGAGAGGGACGCGCATCAAGCCCTAAACGATGCACTTTCCCGACAACCGCATTTTTGGATATGCCCAACTCACGTGCAATATCCACCGTGCTTTTTCCTTTATTCCATAACTTCGTCAGATGTTTAATTTTATCTGCTGTCCATGCCATTTTTATTTTACTCCTTTAATTAATTGAAAATTTTAATCGGCAAGCCGACTCTTAACAGATTTTTATTGGTAAATGATTTTTTAAGTGCCGGTGCATATTTTTCCGCAAACAAAGCATCGGCGGCTTTTGCATGATAAAACTCCGTTAACATTTGAATGGGAAGAAATGTTTCGTTTTCTTTTATGGGATATTCTTTGCGAAAACCGGATATGGTAATGGCTTCGGATAAACTCATTTGTGACGCGCGATAGCTTTTCAGTAATCGATCGGCGGTTTGAATAAATTGATCGCGATTTTTCCAGCCTTTTGATTTTAAAAATGCATCTAATTTTTCACCGTTTCCGGTATCGTCAACATGTTTGACCCATTCACGGAACGGCCATGCCATTACAAATGCCAGATTATCACCCAAATAATCGCGCAGACGACTGCCGAGCTTTTCTTCGGCACCGTCAATAAATGCAGGAATATCATCAATTGTTTGAATGGTCATATGAACATCTTTTTCGGTGAGATTTGTCTCTGTAAAAGCTTTTGGCAATGTTTCGGGAATATTATAAATCTCTTCCAACGATTTGATTCTATAATCCGGATTAGGCGCTTTCGGTTCATTTTGCAACAGCGGGATATTGTTTAAGTCAATCTGAGATTGATATAAAGCTTTTTGTTCCCTGATTGAAATCCATTTATCGGGATCAAGTGCCGGATATAAGGCTGCCGGCAATTTATCTAAATATTTTTCGGCAAACTTAGTTAACTTCGGCGGTATAACCGTCGGTTTTTTACCTTTCCAAATTATAATTTCCGGGTGGGAAGTTATTTTATGTGGTAAAATGCGATATTCATGCAACAGAGGAAAATAATATTGTCGTTTATTTTCCGGAATGGCAAGTAATCTGTCCAGCATATAATCAACAGACATAAAATAATCTTTATGCTCGTTAAATATGTTTTGAATTTGACGCGCATTTAATTCACTGGACAAAAGCGCTGATGAAATTTGTGGCGGTAATAACGCTTCAGCCTGTGCCGGTCGAACAGAACCAATTAAAATCGCCAAAATAATGAAGAGAAAATGTTTCATTTTAGTTTACTCGTTATCGGTTATTTGAACAGTATATTTTAAAACGACTTCACCGTTTGCCGGCACATCGATTTTCCAGAAAATGCGATTAGCCGTTTCTTTGGTATAATCATGATCGGATTTCGTAATTTTCCATGTGCCGTTCAGGTTTTTATAAACGGTGGCTGTTTTTAATTCGTTTGAGCCGTTTTTAAGCGTGATTTCATATTCGGACAAAGAAGCGTTTTTGCTCAATTTTTCATATTGTGTGCGTTTGGCATTGGCAAACACGTCAAACGAATCGCTCATTCTTAACCGCACATGCGCTTGATTGGGCGTATGTCCGAGTTGTGCTTCGCCGACAAAAATCGATTCGCCGTTTTTCATTTCTTTATAAAAGCGAACGGTGCCTTTAGGCAACGCTTCGCCGAGTTTGTTTTCTTTGGTATTGTCAAAGGTGTAATAAATAACGGCTTTTCTGTTTTCAATCGGATGCGTGGCAGGATTTAAATTGTTATCAAACACATATTCTTTTTGAAGCGGGACCTGATTTTTGCTCAATAACGCCACTTGCTTTGTTTGTTTGGGTGAAATGGTTGTTTTAAAGGGCAGGGAATAAACATAAAAATCAGCTACGTTTTCAACTTCCGGCATGGCACCGTCAGCGGCAACATAAAAAGTGGCATCCTCATTTACCACCCCTTTCAGATACCCGCGCGGTGCAACAACATGACGAACAACGGAAACGTCACCCGAAACCAAACGCACATCGGCCTCTTTGAAAACGGACGATGATTGATTGTTTAACGTGATAAATCCGTTTAAATCCATATCGGTTTCTTTTTCGTTTAAATTTGCCACATAATCGGCTTCCCAAGACAGACCGTTTGTCAGATAGTTTAAGCTTAACGGTTGATTGCCTGCGTTTTGTGAGCGTAAAGAAAGCCGTAACGACGGACGGGGAATAAGCCCGTCCGGCATTTTGCTTAATATAATGTTTCCCTTCGGATTGGGAACGATTTGTCCGTTAATTTCTAAAACAGAATCGTTATTGTTGGAATCATAAGCCAACAACTTGCCTTCCGTTTGTGTTTTTTCACCCGTTTCGGGATTTTCGGTTTGCAAAATCACCGTTTGCCCGATTGATTTTTTCAAAAGAGAATCGGTGCTGATGACATCATAATCAAAATTTTGTTCCAATGTTTGAATACCCTTTCCGCTTAATAAGGCGCTTTCGGGAATAATTTGCGTGGCAATTTCTTCAAATGAAATTTGATTGATCCCCGCTTTCAAGTCACCCGTGCGCACATCGTTGACAAGGGCAATATCGCCGTTATAAATGGCAATACTCAAACTTTTTTGCTGACTGACGGGAATGACGTTTGTATCGGCAAATAAGGGTGTTGAAATCAGAGCGCAAAAAGCAGTTGTTAATAAAAAATGTTTCATTTGAATTCTCCTTTTCGGTTGTAAGCATCGGGACAAGCGGTTTGAAAATGTGCTTGCCATTTTTGTTGAAAACGAAGGGCGAGAGCATACGGATAATTTTTTATGTATAAAGCCGAAGCAGCCTGATTTTTCAAACCATAAAACAGATTTGAATCTAAAAGTTGATTTTGAAAATATTTCGCTTCTTTTAGCATTTTTTTTCGACCGGCATAATGAAAGAAAAGCATAATCATAACCCCCGTCAACACCAAGATAAGCGCATAATGGAAAAATGTCAAATAAATATTTTGCTTTCGGGAAAAATAAATTACGCCTGCAATTAAACAATAGGCGGTAAGCCAATATTGAACGGAGAGACGAAAATAGCGACATAGAGAGCATATGAGCGGAACAAGACCGAACAAGCGCGAGCCGCGACATTCAAGCGGCATTTTTTGCCGATGAACCTGATAAAATGTTTTCAGTTGCGTTAAAACATTTTTATCCGGAAAAATACGGTACAGACGATGAAGCGTTAACGGTGCAAATCGGTAAATGTAGCGTCGTGTATTTTTTTCAGGCTTTTCAAAGTGCAGAAAAAGTATGTTACAGCCCAAATATATCAGAACAAACGCTAAAGCAATCAGAACGGTTACTTGTTCGGGATGTGCATCCATGTATTGGGATAAAGTCGGCGCGTGAAAAATATTCGGATTAAATGATACCAACAATGCAGCATTGGCAAAAGCGGGTAAGGGATTGTTTAAAACAAACGCTGTATCACCTTTTTTATCGGAAAAAGTTTTATAAGCATTTAAAACGGAAACATAATTTGTTCCGAACAACATTTCTTTTCCCCAAATTGTTGTTTTATCAGCAAAATCAATGTGAGCCGATAAACGCGCAATCGGAAGTGACCAACGTGTACCCGTTACATTATAATGAATAAAACCTTTATCATCTTTTAAAGTAATGCCGTCTTTTAAAGTATATTTTAAGGAAAGATTGTGAAATCCGGCCGGTAAAAATGTTTCGCTTTTTAAGGTAATTTCATTAGCGTCGGTTGTTATAATCGGTTGAAACGGTTGACCGTCAATCGTTGCATTCAATAAGCGAAAATCAACATCGGCTGCTTGTTTTGTCAGCAAGAGCGTTCGTTCAAGCGGTTTGTTGTCGGTATCGATAAAAGATATATTTTCATCAATCAATAAAGAATTGGACGAAAGAACTTGAATTTGAACGATAAAATCAGTTGTATGAGGAATATACACATCGCTTTTTTCTATTCCGAACGGTGTTTTATAAGTCACTTCTTTTAAAACGGGTGTGTTGAGAACATTTTGTTGCATCGGTTGAACATGACCGTTGGGCAATAATTCTGATTTTGTGATTTGTGTTGTACCGAATAAACGTTTTTTTTCTTCATCCATCCAACCCGACAGCGGTTCTGCTGCCGATGAGCCGACCGTGGCGCCGATATAAACGAAAGGGGTGCCTGTATAGGGAGCACTCGTTTGAGAATTATTTCGATTGGCAATATTCAACAAATTGCTTTCCTCAATCGGTTTTTGGGCAAAAGCTGTTCCGGAAAAAACAAAAATTGTCATTATGAATAAAAACAGACGGTTCATTTAAGTGCCTTTCGTGAAATTTGATCGGTCGATAAGTCGGTCAGCTCTTTTTTCTCATCTGATTGACATACGGCATAAAGCGCACATTTTTCGCATAACGGTTTACGTGCCGTACAAATGTAACGACCGTGCAAAACCAGTGCCAAAGCTACATCGGGTTTTAAATTTTCCGGTACTAATTGATTGAGTTTGGCTTCAATTTCAGGTGGTGTTTTTCCCGTGCAGATTTTTAAACGGTGACATAAGCGAAAAACGTGCGTATCTACCCCGATGGAAGGGGCATGAAAAGCAATATTTAAAAAGACGTTGGCTGTTTTGCGACCCACACCCGGCAAAGTGATTAACGTATCAAAATCACAAGGTACTTCTCCGTTGTATTTCTCGACCAGGATTTCAGCTAGATGAATAATGGATTTTGTCTTATTATTAAAGTAGTTAATTGATTTTACATACGAACGCAGTCGATCGGCGCCGAGGGTCAACATTTTTTCGGGTGTGTCGGCTGTTTGAAATAACTTTTCCGTGACTTTGTTCACGCTTTTATCAGTACTTTGCGCTGATAATATAATGGCTACCAGTAAAGAGAAGTGATTGGTCCAATGCAGTTCGCATTTCGGTTCCGGATATGTGTGATGAAGAGCCGAAAAAAAGGTATTTCGTTGTGTTGCATTCATTAAAGACATTATTTATTTCTCCCGATTGATGACATAATCAATAATGGCATTTAAAATCACTTTATTCTTTTCGCCGAATACATCGGTCGCTTCTTGTGCCGTTCGGACGTAATGAGCAAGGAGCGCGCGTGTTTTCTTTTCGCCCAAACAAGCTATGAATGTTGATTTATGACTTTTCTTATCTTTTCCGAGTGTTTTACCGACAACTGCGGCATTTCCGTACAAGTCAAGCAAGTCATCGGTTATTTGAAAGAGATACCCGAGTGCTAATCCGAAGCGCGTTAAAGCAATGCGTTTTGTCGGAGTGCAAGTCGGAGCAATAAAGCAGGGCGCTTTACAAGAATAAGCAATTAATTCGCCTGTTTTCAACATTTGCATTTGTTGAATTTCTGATAAAGAGAGTTTTTTCTTTTCGCCGATTAAATCAATCATTTGTCCGCCGATCATGCCTTGTTCGCCGATGGCTTTGGTTACCTCGCTGATGAGCTGACATTTAGAATGAGATGAAACGGGTAAGTTTGCCAACACTTCAATCCCTTTTGTTAAAAGCGCATCACCTGCCAAAATGGCGGTAGCTTCATCAAATTGAACGTGATTGCTCGGTTTTCCGCGACGCATGGAATCGTTATCCATGGCGGGTAAATCATCGTGAATGAGTGAATAGGTGTGAATCATTTCAACGGCAGTTGCTAATTGAGCGGTTACCTCGACGGGACAATTCAACATGTCACCGATGGTTAAAATTAAAAACGGTCGAAATGCTTTTCCCGTGCTGATGGCCGAATAGCGCATTGCCTCTATCACGCGATCGGTTAAATTATTTTGCGGCTTCAAAAACACATTTAACCAGTGGTTGGTTAAGTCTCTGGCTGCTTGAAAATTAAGCGGTTTCCGTATCATTAAAGTTTTCTGTTCCGATAATATTTTTCTGATCTGTTATCAATAAATCGATTTTGGCTTTTGCCGTACTTAACTTTTGAGTACAATGTTTTTGAAGTGCCATACCGCGTTCATATGTTGAAACGGCTTCATCGAGCTTTATATTACCGCTTTCAAGGCGCCGAACAACGGTATCAAGCTCATTCATGGCTTCTTCAAACGAAAGATTTTCAATTTTTTGTTCACTCATTTTTATTCCTTATTTCTTATTTCTTATTTCTTTTTTGTTCCGATAGCGGTTGAACATTTTCTATTTTTCGATTGACAATGACAGGTATGAGCCGTTTCATCGGTTTTTGCGCAATGAGAGATGTGAGTTGTTTCTTGAATTTCCCCGCAATGACATTCGCCGTGATGATGACAACAACCGTGTTCCGTTTCGGCTTGAAAGGCTTCTTTATTTTCCCGATAAGTATCTTTATTGAGCGATTTAGCCTTAATTTCTTCTTCGCGAGCAGTGATTTTACCAACAATATCCCACACGTTTTCCCGTAAATCATACAACAGACGAACGGTTTTAATATCTGTTTCCTTTTCTTCGGCCGCATCAATTAACGTTAAAATCTCGTTTTCCAGTTGAAAAGCCTGATTGCTGATTACGACACATTCTTCGGGCAAAATCTTTTTATTTTGTGCTGCCAGCGATAAATGAATGAGTTGTGCCGTTTTTTCTTCCAATTGTTTTTGCATTTGTTCTCCATGTAATTATTATGATGAGAATTATTTTAAACAATTTAAAAAATGATTACAAGTTTTTTGTTTAAAAAAAAGAAAAAAAATTGACTTTTATATAAACTTCTTTTAAGATGAGAACAATTGTTTTTGAACTTTTTTGAAAGGTATACGTTATTTTTTTGTGTAGGAGATAAAAATGAAATCAGAATTGGCAAAAATATTGTGTTTCGGAACCTCTCTTTTGGTTGCGGGATCGGCTTTTGCATTAGATCCTTTTTCGGTCTATCGGGAAAATGCGCCAAAGAATTGCGTTGATAAAGATATTGGTAAAGAGGCATTGGGTTTACCCGAATTGATTGAAATCGGTTTATGTAATAATCCGGCTTTGAATCGCGATTATATGTCGGTTAAGGCCTCGCAAGCTTCCGTCGGCAAAGCAAAATCGGAATATTTGCCCGATGTAACAGCCACCGGTGAATTATCTGATTCTTATAATAAAGCGCAAAGAGATAATCGAGTGAAATCCGATCCGTTCGGCGGTAATATTGCTTTATCCTGGTTACTCTATGATTTCGGCGGACGCGGAGCGCGTGTCGAACGGGAAAAGGAATATTTAAATCAAACGCAATTTTCTTATAATGCTTTATTGCATGATACCATTTTAGCCATTCATACGGCTTATTTGGAATTACTCAGCAGCGATGAGGTTTTGAAAAGTGCTAAAACAAGTGAAGAAAGTTATAAAAAATCGTTTGAAGAATCAACCAAACGCTATGAATTGGGATTGGTGTCGTTAAGCGATAAGTTGCAGGCGCAAACAAGTTACGAACAATCGAAACTGGAAGTGGTTAAGGCGGAAAATGCCGTTAAAATCAATCAGGGTACATTGGCTCAATTGTTGAATGTATCGCCGGATGTGCGCTTCAACTTAAAGCGTCCGCCTAAAAGAAAAAATCTTGCGGAGTTGGAATCGGGAGATATTTCCGTTCAAAAATTGATGCAAACGGCATTAGATTTGCGTCCTGAAATTAAAAGTCAGGAAAGCGCCATGAAAGCGGCACAAGAAAATATTAGTGTTGCCAAAGCGTTAAATTATCCGAGCTTGTCGGGAAATGCCCGTGCCGGTTATGATGACGATTGGAAATATGCTTCGCCGTATCGTTATAATGCGTCTGTCGGTATCGGGCTTTCCGTTCCTCTTTTCACAGGCTTTTCCAACACCTATAATATTGAACAGGCAACATATCAGTATCGTCAATCTGCGTTTGCATTGGAAGAAACGAAAGAAAGCGTGAAAAACGAAGTGTGGAGTGCTTATCAAAATTATAAAACGGCTGTATCTGCCCATGAAATCAGTAAACGCGTTTTGGAAAGTGCTGTTGAAGCCGAACGGGTAGCATTTGCCATGTATCAGGTCGGCAAGGGTGATATTTTAAATCTTTTAACGGCCAGTGCCAATTTGGCATCGGCGCGTAAAGAAGTGATTGTTGCCTTTTACGGAGTGTTAAAGAGTAAATCAAACCTATATCGTGCTGTCGGGAGATTTTAATGATGTTTATTCCTCAAATAAAAGAAAAAATTGTTTCGAGCAGATCCTTTATTCAGAAAATACGGCATCGACCGCTGATAAAATGGGGACTCATTTTGATGATTTTAATCATCGGCGGATTTTTCTTGTTCACACCAAAACAGAAAGGTATATCTGCTAAAGATTTTGATACAATTTCAATCGCTCGCGGCAATATTGTTGAGGAAGTAACGGCTTCCGGTAAAATTCAACCGATTAACACGGTCAGTGTCGGTACGCAAATATCGGGTATTGTGGAACAAGTTTTGGTCGATTATAACGATGAGGTTAAAGAAGGGCAGTTGCTGGCGCAATTGGATACGGCACTCTTAACGGAAAGTAAAAATGATGCGTCGGCGCGTTTGAGTTTAGCGACAGCAAAAAAGAAAATTGCCGAACTCAATTATGCCCGTTATGAAAAATTATATAAAGATAAGCTGATTGCCAAGGCAACGCTTGAAGAAGCGGAAATCGAACTGGCATCTGCCGATGCGGAAGTATTGACGGCAACCGCCGATGTCAATAAAGCCGAGCGTAATTACGGTTATGCGAAAATATTATCGCCGGTGTCTGGAACGGTTATTTCCAAAGAAGTGGAGCAGGGGCAAACGGTGGCTGCCAGTTATCAAACGCCGACATTGTTTCAAATAGCCGAAGATTTATCGAAAATGCAAATCGAAGCCAGTATTGCCGAGGCGGATATCGGTTCCATTCAGGCAAATATGCCTGTCACATTTACGGTCGATGCTTATCCGAACGATGTGTTTCAGGGAAATGTCAAGCAAATTCGTTTATCGCCGACAGAAGAGTCAAACGTGGTCATGTATACGGTTGTCATTGATGTGGATAATTCGTCCCGCAAGCTTTTGCCGGGTATGACGGCGTTTGTGACTATCGTGGTGCATTCGGTGCAAAACGTGTTGCGAATTCCGACGGCGGCTTTGCAGTTTAAGCCCGGTGCGCGTTTGAAAGATTTTGTTGAAAAGCAAAAAATTGAATTAACGCCTTCTCAAGGAATTGTATATCGGTTTCAAAAAGGAAAACTTTATCCGATTGTGTTTGAAAAAGGTATTTCAAATGCTTCGTTTATGGAAGTGAAATCCGGATTAACGGAAGGGGAAACAATCGTGACGGAATATTTAATGAGCGGACGGCGACGCAAATGACAAAAAAGCTTCAACGAGCGCTTGGTGAGCATCAAACCGTGATTGAAGTGAAAAACCTGTGTAAAACTTATTTTATGGCGGGCGGGTTAAGTCAAAGCGTTCTTAAAAATATATCTTTTCAAATTAAAAACGGTGAGTTTGTGTCGATTATGGGACATTCCGGTTCGGGAAAATCAACGTTGATGAATATTTTGGGGTGTTTGGATCGACCCACATCGGGCGATTATTTTTTGGACGGTGAAAATGTGGCTCAAAAAGACGACACCGCTTTGGCGCATATTCGCGGTGAAAAAATCGGGTTTGTGTTTCAAAACTTTAACTTGTTAATGAAACGCACCATTGCCGATAACGTTTCGTTACCGCTTATTTATCGTAATATCGGAGAAACAGAGCGCAAAGAACGCGCCGTTAAAATGCTGGAACAAGTAGGATTAAGCGGCTATGAAGACAGATTACCCACGCAAATTTCAGGCGGTATGCAGCAACGTGTTGCCATTGCTCGCGCGCTGATTAATAATCCGTCCATTCTTTTCGCCGACGAGCCGACGGGTAACTTGGATACACAAACTTCCGATGAAATTATGCGCCTGTTTTGTCAGTTAAATCGGCAGGGAATAACGGTTGTGTTGGTTACGCATGAAGATGATGTTGCCGATTATGCACCGCGAATGATTAAAATCAGTGACGGCAGAAAAGAGTTTGACGGCTTACGGGTCGATTATGTGAAAACGGCACAAAAGGAGCAGGGATGATTTATCAAATTCTGAAAGAAGCGTGGATTTCCATCAGTGCTTATAAATTGCGCACGTTTTTAACCATGTTGGGTATTTTAATCGGTGTTGCCGCCGTTGTGATGATGGTTTCTGCCGGACAAACCGTTCAAAATGAAATTACCAAAACATTTGATGCCATGGGAACGAATCTTATTTTAATCGGACCGGGTGAAACGGTCAAAGGCGGTGTTCGCGGCGGGCGCGGTAAACCGACGGTTACGTTTGCCGATATGGATTCGTTAAAAGGACTCAAAGACGTGGAAGCCGTGAGTTATGTTGTTAACACTGCCGTTCAAGCGGTTTTCGGCGCCAACAATTACGGCGTAAGCGTTTACGGAACGACGCCTGATTATTTAACGGTCGGTAATTGGGAAATTGAGCAGGGGCAAATGTTTACCGAGCGTGATTTAAAATCGGGAAAGCCGTATGTGGTAATCGGGCAAACGGTTGTCAATGAATTATTCGGTTTGCAAGATCCCGTTGGAAAAGTTATTCGCTTAAAAAGTCAGCCGTTTACGGTCATCGGAGTATTAAAAGAAAAGGGGGACGGTATGATGGGCGATGATCAGGATAATATTGTTTTAATGCCGGCAACCACTTTGCGACAACGTCTGCATTCGGGTTTCCGTCCCGATTTTGCCAACATCGGTTTTGTGAAAGCCGTGAGCGAAGATAAAATGGAAGCGGTAGCTAATCGTATTGAATATCAACTTCGTGCGCGACACCGGCTTAAAGAGGGTGTCGATAATGATTTTTCGGCACGTTTAATGACGGATATGGTGGAAAAAGTGCGCAATGTGGGTTTTATTTTATCGGCATTATTGGCGGCCATAGCATCCATTTCGCTGGTGGTAGGCAGTATCGGCATTATGAATATGATGCTTGTTTCGGTAACCGAACGTACCCGTGAAATCGGTACACGTAAGGCATTGGGAGCCCCGAATCGTTGGATTATGTTTCAGTTTCTTTCCGAATCGGTGTTAATATCATTTATGGGTAGTTTTGTCGGTATGATTGTGGGAGTGGTGTTATCGCAAATCGGAGGCATTATTTTAGAAAAAGATGTACCCGTATCCGTTTGGTCAGTGGTTATTTCCGTTGCGGTTGCGGTTGTCGTTGGAGTTGTTTCCGGCTTGATGCCGGCGTTAAAAGCCATGAAGCTTGATCCGATTGAAGCACTGCGTTATCAGTAAAATTTTAAGCGGATTGGTGTTTTTTTTCACAAGTAAGCATTTTTTTCTTGAAAAAAAAGAATGAAGTGCGTATAGTATGACTAGTTTTTTTTAAATGATAAGGAAGGTAAATATGAAAACACAAGCAAATAACATTCGCCCGGGTTGGATTATCGAACATAACGGTAAACAATGGACGGTTATGAAAACCATGGTGACAAAGCCGGGTAAAGGCGGTGCCTTTATGCAGGTTGAAATGCGCGATTTAGCCAGCGGTAACAAAACGAACGAACGGTTCAGAAGCGAGGATACCATTGAAAAATTAACATCGGAAAATGTGGATTGTCAGTTTTTATATCGTGACGGTGACACACTTTATTTTATGAATCAGGAAACGTATGATCAAATTGAAATTCCTGCTGATTTTATGGGCGAATCGGTTGCCTTTTTGCAAGACGGTATGGGTGTTGTTGCCAATATGATTGAAGGCAAAGTCGTCAATATTGAATTACCGTTGCAGGTGGTATGCACGGTTGTTGAAACCGAGCCGTATTTGAAAGGTCAAACGGTAACAACGTCCTATAAGCCGGCTATTTTGGATAACGGGCTGAGAACAACCATTCCGCCGTTTGTGACCACGGGTGAAAAAATTGTTGTTGCAACGGCCGATTGTTCTTATGTTGAAAGGGCAAAATAATGCCGATTGTCGAAAAACGAACGATTACACCGCGTCGGGAAAGTTTTAAAAACGAAAAAACGCGTGAAGAACAAAGAATTGATTCTTTATCGCCACATTTAACGATTATGATTAAAGCTGCTCGAAAAGCGGGGTTTCGTTTGATTCGTGATTTTGGTGAAGTATCTAATTTGCAAGTTTCCCGAAAAGGGCCGGGCGATTTTGTGACGAATGCCGATTTAATGGCGGAAAAAACACTCATTGAGCAATTAAGCGCCGCACGAGAAGATTACGGTTTTATTTCGGAAGAGCGCGGTATAATTCCGGCAAAGAATAATTCACCTTATACATGGGTGATTGATCCTATTGACGGTACAACCAATTTTATGCACGCCATTGATGAAATGGCTGTTTCCATTGCGTTAATGGAAAATAAAAGGGTTTTGGCTGGCATTGTCTATAACCCGATTCGCAATGAATTATATTATGCCGAAAAGGGAAAAGGTGCTTTTTTAATGACACCCACGGGCAATGTGCGTTTGCGAGTCTCATCGCGTAAAAAAGCGGAAGAAGCGCTGATCGGCAGCAATTGTTTTAAAAACGAAACATCGCGTACGGATGTTGTTCGAGCGGGTAAAGAAGTTGCCTCTGTTCGATATAACGGTAGCACAACATTATCGTTGGCGGCGGTAGCTGCCGGGCAATATGACGGCTATGTGGCGCGTTCATTCAAATTGTGGGATGTGGCCGCGGGCTATTTATTGGTGCGTGAAGCAGGCGGATTTGTTTCTTCCTATCAAGGAAAGCGTGAATTAAGCGACATTATGGAAGAACAAACCGTTCTTGCCTCAAATGCGGCATTAAAAGAGGTGTTTTTAACCAATATTTTAAAATAATTTTGAAAAAAAACGAAATTAAGAAAAAAAGTTCTTGATTTTTTGATTATAATCGTGTATAAATACGGCTCTAACAGATTGAATGGAGAAAAAGATGAAAAAGAATATTCACCCCGATTACCATGAAATTACCGTTGTAATGACGGATGGCACAGAATTTAAAACACGTTCAACGCTTGGTAAACCGGGCGCGGTTGTGCGTTTAGATATTGATCCGCTTTCGCATCCGGCGTGGACAGGCGTTTATCGTTTAATCGACTCCGGTGGTCAATTGGCAAAATTTAACAAGAAATTTGCCGGATTCAAAAAATAAAATCTGTCAATGGTTATAAAAAAGACCGTGCTTTTATAAAAGTGCGGTTTTTTTATATTTTTTCAATTTGACGTTGGCTTAAAAAGCTTTTTTCTCGTACGCATGGCAAGTGATATGGGTATTGAGAGCTGAGTTTCTTTGCTTTTTCCGCTAGGAGTTGCCTAAAATAGACGTACGTTTTTTGCAACGATTTTTTCGACATTTTTTAAGGGTAGGCAAAAAAATTAAGGAAAAAATAAAAAACAATAAAAATCAATGAGTTAAAAGAAAAATAAATTTTTTTTGCAAAAAATGAAAAAAAGTGTTGCAAAAATCGTACGTTTATTGTATACTACCCTTATGATTTTGTTTCAATAATCACGAAAGGAGTTACAATGGTAAGAGAACAAAATATGGAATTAACAAGAGAACATGATATGGAATTAACTAAAGTAGCATGCGAAGGCAATCTTGAACAAGTAAAAGATTTCATCAAAAAAAACGGTGTTCAAGTAGCTGACAGCAATGGCTATACGCTTGCTCATTGGGCTGCTTATACCGGTAATGTTGATTTGTTAAAGGTCTTAAAAGAACAAGGTGCTGATTTTAATACCGAAAATCGTTTTGGTCAACAAGCGATCCACTTGGCCGCTAAAGAGAATAATATTCAGGCAGTGGCTTATTTAAAAGAACAAGGTGTCAATATAAATGCCCAAGATAAAGAAGGCTTAACTCCCCTTCATTCAGCCACTTATAAAGGACAAGTTGAAATGATTCAATGGTTATGCGAAAATGGGGCTGATGTGAATATTCTCAACATGAGAAAGCAATCACCGGCATACTATGCCGTCATAAACGGTAATATTGCAGCAATGGAAACATTAGTCAAAAATGGTGACGATGTTAATGCTAGAGATGACTCTAACAAATCGCTGGCTCATTATGCTGTTCAATACGGACAATTGGACATGCTCAAGTGGTTAAAAAACAACGGCGCTGATATGAAAGCCGTTGTTGGGTATGATCAAGAATCACTTTTGCATACTGCAGCTAGTGCTGAAAAAGATGATTGGAAAATGGTTGACTTTTTAGTTAATGAATGTGGTTTATCGATAAATGCCGGCAATAAGTTTGGTATAACGCCTTTAATGAAAGCAGCAGGAAAAGGTAATGATGTTGCAGCTAAAAAACTGTTGGATTTAGGTGCCAATGTAAATGTAGGTGAAAAAACGGGCTGGTCAGCTTTAATGTTTGCGGCCAATACCGGAAATAATAAAGTGGTAGAGATACTCCTGAATTATGGCGCTGATCCGAATATCGGTGATAAAAGCGGCTGGACACCTGGGCATCATGCTGCCGACAATGGCCGTGAAGAAACATTGAAAATTTTATATAAAAACAAAGCGAATTTAGATCAACGAGCTGATTGGGAAGGATTTTTAAATCCTGGCCCTTCCGCCAAAATGATATATGAGAGAAGAACCGGTAAAAAACTGCCGACAGTTCAATGGGAAAAAGAGATTCAAAATGAGGCAAAAGTAAAAGCACCTCAAACCAACGCACAATCGAATGGAAATATGACTAATGTTTTAGAAGGAAAAGGACAAAATATTTCCAATGCGGTTGCGGTTGCCGAAGTTCCTCAATCGGACACTTCCCGATCAGCTAACAGCTGACGGCGAGTAACTGATTGGATTTTATCATTTATTCAATCATCGGGCGAGGGGAAATTTATCCGCTCGCCCGGGTGATAAATAAACACAATTAAACACTTGACTGTTAAGCCATACTATGGGAAGTGTCAAGAGAAGTGCCCGTTTGTGTGTTTTCGGGTTCTTCCGTAACATTTTTTTGACTGTTCTTTCCCAAAGTATTGGCAAGATTTGACTGTTCAGCCGATTTTGCCGTTGGTTGCGACGTGTTTGTTTGCGCTTGCGCATTGTTTGGTTGTCTTGCAACTTTCTGCGATTGTTGCGTGTTTTTCTGCGCTTGGTTAATAACGTTTATAACAGCTTGAAGCTCTGCTTTTCGAGCCTTATCGGATTCTTTATTTGCTTCTGCTTTAATGTAGCTTTGAGGTGTTTTGCCTCTGTTATCTTTGGCATGCGTATCAGCACCATTCGCTATTAACACTCTTGCTACTCCGGCATTTTTTGCCCAATGCAACGGTGTTAGGTTACCTACATTTTTGGCATTCGCATCAGCACCATTTGCTATTAACACTCTTGCTACTTCGGCATTTTTTGCATAATGCAACGGTGTACTGCCATCGTTATCTTTGGCATGCACCTTAGCACCGTTCGCTATTAACACTTTTGCCACTTCGGCATTTTCTGCCCAATGCAACGGTGTTAGGCCATTGTTATCTTTGGCATGCACCTTAGCACCGTTCGCTATTAACACTTTTGCCACTTCGGCATTTTCTGCCCAATGCAACG
>CANPXT010000010.1 GCA_947586835.1 uncultured Alphaproteobacteria bacterium | reverse complement strand
GTTCAGGAAAACCCATCGCTTTTGCAAAAAGGCAAAATGTTTATTAAAAATTTATTTCGCGAAAAAACACCGGAGGATTATCAAAAAATAATTGCCGATCAATTATATCAGAAAATATTATTTAACTTTAATCACGGCGATCAGATAACTCTTGTCGATCTTTATCCTCTTTTTGAGAAATGCAAAACAACGGAGTTTTACCTGCCTGTTCCCTTTGCGCTGGGAGATTTCACCCCGTTGACCTTTGCATGTGCGATAAATCATTCGGGATTGGTTTATCATCTTCAAAAACTAAATGCCGATGTTAATTTTCCCGATGATGATTTGAATACGCCTTTGAATTTATCCGTGAGAATGGGGCGTTATGATATTGTTCAATCTTTACTTTTGAATAAAGAAATTGATAAAGATTACCCGGATTATAAAACGGGTAAAACACCGTTACAGGAAGCTGTTTTTAGCGGTTATGCCGATATTGCGGGATTGTTGTTGAGGAAAGGAGCCAAGGTTGAGGATCGGGATGAATTATTAGACCTTGTTCAACACGGAAAAATGTATTGGATATCCAAGGAAAAGAAAGAAGATTTTGAAAAAAGAAATTATGAAAGTGTTCGGGAAGTAATTCAATATTATACTGCTCAACGAAATGAAAAGAAACCATCGGCGGAGATGATTGAAAAGACAACATCAATACAGAAAAGTGAGCCCGTTAAAATTTCTGATCAGCATTTAAATCAAGTAATACGGGCGCAGTTAAATTTCTCGCGCGAACATGCTTAAAAGCTTTATTATTCATATTGAACAGAAACAAAATATAATCCTGCGGCAGGTGCCGTTTGTCCGCCGTAAATTCTGTTTTTTTTCTCAAAGGCTGTTTGAAAGTCGGATATGCTCCAACTGCCGTTACCGACATTGATAAGTGTACCGATAATGTTGCGCACTTGGTGATGTAAAAACGATTTGGCTTTAATAGTCATGATAATTTCATCACCGTTGCGTACGAGTTCTATAAAATCAAGCGTTTTAACGGGAGATTTTGCCTGACATTCCGAAGCGCGAAACGTTGAAAAATCATGTTTGCCGATTAATAGCGCGGCTGCTTTGTTCATTTGTGTTACATTAAGTTCTTTGGCATACCACCAGACACGATTTTTATTTAATGCCGGTGGAAAACGGGTGTTTAAAATGCGATAAATATAAGTTCGTTGTTTGGCACTGAAACGCGCATGAAACGAATCGGCAACCGAAGATATTTCCCGCACACTGATCGGATACGGACGCACCAAAGCATTTAACGATTCGCGCAGTTTCAGTAAATCAATTGATTGCGTATAATCAAAATGAGCCGTTTGTCCGAGAGCATGAACACCGGCATCGGTGCGACCGCTTCCGAATAATTCAATTTCTTGACGTAAGGCGATTTTTAAGGCTTTTTCCAAGACGCCTTGAACGGAAACACCTGATTTTTGTCGTTGCCAACCGATAAACGGCGTACCGTCATATTCGATAATCAGTTTGTAGCGCAAAATAAGTCTCCGATTTTTAAAAAGTCGCTTTGCATAAAATCAGCCGTTGAAAGGGCTTTTTTGCCGGCGCGTTGCAAAAAGTCAATTTGTAAAACCGTGCCGTTTTTACAGGCGATATGCAAGTTTGAATCCAAAATCGTACCGACGGCTTGATCGGTTGTCAATTGTGTTGCGTGCGCTTTTAATATTTTAATTCGTTCGCCGTGATAAACGGTATAAGTTGCGGGATACGAATAAAATGCCATAATTTTATGAGCCAATTGATCGGCAGGCAATGCCCAATCAATCAATGATTCGTCTTTTTGAATTTTTTCGGCATAGGTCACGCCTTTTGTCGGCTGTGGTTGCGGTTGCATGTTTTCATCTAATGCTTTTAAAATCAATTCGGCGCCCATGGTGCTTAATGTATCATGCAGCGATTCGCCTGTTGTTTCGGCAGTAATCGGACAGCTTTTTTTCAATAACATATCGCCCGTGTCTAAGCCGACATCCATTTGCATAATCGTAATACCCGATTCCGAATCGCCAGCCTCAATGGCACGTTGAATAGGGGCTGCTCCGCGCCAACGCGGTAATAACGAAGCATGAATGTTAATGCACCCCTTTAAAGGGGTATTTAAAACGGTAGCCGGCAAAATCAGACCATAGGCACATACTACGGCCACATCAGCTTTTAAGGCAGCAAACTTTTTTTGCTCTTCTTCATTTTTCAGCGAAATCGGCGTATAAACGGGAATGCCGAAACTTGCAGCTTTTTGATGAACGGGTGAGGGCGTTAGATGATAGCCTTTACCGGCAGGACGCGGTGGTTGCGTATAGACGGCAATAACTGTATGCTTTGTCGTCAGCGCTTCTAAAACAGGAATCGCAAAATCGGGCGTTCCCATAAAAATAACTCTCATTTTTTTCTCCTTATTCTTCCGTTTCGCGACGACGGCGTTTTTCCAAATGTTTAACCAATCGCGCCCGTTTAAGCGGCGAGAGATAATCAATAAACAAGCGTCCGTCCAAATGATCGGTTTCATGTTGAATACAAACGGAAAGGAGGCCTGTTGCCTTTAAGGTTTTTTCTTGACCGTTTTCATCTAAATATTGAACGGTAACTTCCGCATGGCGTTCCACATCGGCATATTCCCGCGGGACGGATAAACACCCCTCGTTATGAAAAATCATTTCATCCGATTTTTGAATAATTTTCGGATTTACCATTTGAATGGGGCAGGGTGGGTCATCTTTTCCCGCGCAATCCATAACCACCAAGCGTTGCAAAAGGCCTACCTGATTACCGGCTAAACCAACACCGTTAGAGGCATACATGGTTTCGAGCATATCAGCCAACGTTTGTCGAATTTCAGGCGTAACGGCTTCAACCGGAAGGGCTTTTTTGTGTAAAATCGGTGCCGGAATTTCAAAAACTTTTAACTTTGACATTTTTTCGTTTCCTTTCTTGTTTTTTTATTATATACTCTTTTTATCAATTTGCAAAGGAGTTTTTTTATGTTACGTCTTTTTGTCGGTTTGGACTTGCCGGAAGAAATTAAAGAAGAGCTTTATGCGTTAAGAGGCGGTTTGTTTGGCGCACGATGGCACACAAAGGATCATTTAAACTTAAATTTACGCTTTATCGGTAATGTTGAAGAGCCTGTTGCTGCCGATATTTTAAAAGAGTTGCGCTATATTCGTTTTCCGGCTTTTCATATGGCGTTTAAGGAAGTCGGTTATTTTGCCGTCGGCAATCAGCCGCACCATATATGGACGGGTGTTGATGCGCCGAAACTCATCGGCGAATTGCAGGAAAAAATTGATAAAGCCGTTATTCGAGCCGGTGGCGGTAATGCCGATAAATTTAAATTTGTACCGCATGTATCGTTGGCAAAACTGCAAGGTACGTCCATGGATGAAGTGTTTGAATATATCGGACGCAACAATTTGTTTCACGGAAAATCGTTTTTGGTCGATTCGTTTTGCCTGTTTCAAAGCCATGCGCATGAAAACGGTGAAGGCAAATATTATACGGTGGAAGAAACGTATCCGTTAAGTTTAATTTGATTTTATTCTTTAAATTTTATGCGCGAATTTTTCGTTCACGCGGAACGGAAGCTTTTTGGTTGAGTTTCCCGAATAATTTTGTCTTGTAGCGAGAAATAACGATCAAATAACCCGTTACGGCAACAATGGCGCCGGTTGTCCAAGCAATCGGACCCGAATAGCAAATGCCGATGTAGCCGAAAACGGTTACCAAATATAAAGCGGCACCTGTTCGGGAACAAAGTTCCAAAACGGCGGCAAAAAGCGGAATAAGCGAATATCCCATTCCTTGTAATGCTTGTCGAAAAACAAAAATCAGTCCCAAACAGGTATAAAACATCATGGTAATACGAATGTATGTGACGGATTTTTGTAAAACTTCCTGTGGCGGATTATTTAAAAATAAACCGGCTAAAACATCGCTCCATTCATAGGCAATGAAGGCCATAATAATGCTCATAGCCGTTACGGTAAGAAAACTTTGTAAAACACCTTGTCGAATGCGTCGAATGAGACAAGCACCGAAGTTTTGCGCCACATAAGTTGTAATCGCGGGTGCAAAAGCAAACAACGGCATGGTCATAACCTGTTCAATACGAGAAGCTGCCGTAAAAGCGGCAATGGTATCCGAGCCGAATTGATTGCAAATGCTTTGTACAATCGTCATGCTTAATCCGAGAATGGAAAAGTTCAATGTCATCGGTATGGCAATTTTTAAATGCTCAATCAAAAAGCCGATTGATACGTTCCAATCTTCTTTTTTCAAGCGAAACACCGGAAATTTCCAAAATAACCAGCCTAAACACAGCACGACGGAAACACATTGCGTTAGCGTGGTACCGAATGCAACACCTAATACATCAAAATGATAATAAACAATAAAAATAACATTAATTACCGCGTTTAAAACTGATGAAAAAATTAAAAAATAAAGCGGCGTTTTACTATCTCCCAATGCCCGCATAATACCGGCGAAGTAGTTATAAAACATAGTAGCAAACGAGGAATAGGTCATAACGGTTAAAAAGCGCTTGGCATCGTCATAAATATCGGCGGGCACGCTCATTTTTTCCAAAATAATATCTTCAAACAAAAGTACCGTTCCGACAAAAATTGCACAGCAGATAACGGAAAGCATCAATCCGCCGCTGAATGATTTTTTGACACCGCGCATATCGTTGGCACCGTAGCGTTGCGCCGTGATAATGCATAAGCCGTTGGTAAAACCGACCGCCGCCATGATAATCATCATAAAAACAGGCGCCATTGCTCCGATGACCGCCAAAGCGTGTAATCCCAGAAAATGCCCCAAAATATAGACATCTGACAAAATATACGCCTGTTGAAACAGGTTTCCGAGAAAAATGGGAATTGCAAACAGGATAATCAAAGCAATCGGATTACCCCGCGTCATGGGTTTCATCATTTTATGCAGACCTTTTTTTATTTTCGGGTGAGTGTAAGATTTTTTTTAACAGAATGCAAGCAGAATATAATCGTTTCGGAAAAAAACATTTTTTCAAAGCAGTGTCTATTCCAATGATTCGAAAAAGTTGAATTAACTGTCAAACAGTCCCCATTCGTCATCTGATTCATCGGTAGAAAACCATGAAGATTCATCTGATTTTTTGGGAATGACGTGCGGTGCCGACAGTTGTTGCGGTGCAAGTGACGGGTTGAGTGATTGAGATATGGCCGGCGTATATGTATTCGGCGTTTCAGATGTGTTACCGGAAGAAAACCATCCGCTTTCGAAAGCATCGTCCGGAAGCGAGGTACTGCTCGTTACTCTTGCTGTACTGCTGCTGATATTACTGAAAAACGGTTGTTGTACATTTATCGAATTGGAAAGTGCTGCACCGGTTTGCGATGTGGCATATATTGATGAGGCATTGCCGTTAAAAGCATCTGTCGGCAAAGAATAAGTCGGGATATTATTCGATTTTTTCGATTCGATTAACTCATCAATTTCTTCACCGTCGGAGTTGGATGAAATAACGCACCCTTGTCCGTCGGCAAACCAATTGATTACCCGTTCGTTTCGCAAATGAATTTTAACGGTACAGGCGTGCAGATAACGATAAGCCCAATCTTTTTCAATTTCTTGTGATATCCAAACTAAAATCCGTTCATTATTCGAAAGACGAATGCCCTGCGTCGGTGCACCGAAATTTTCATAAACATCGGCAACGGGTTGACCGTAATAAACCTGCGAGCGTGGTTCCGACGAGTGAACATATTCGCTTTCGGAACAGGCGCACAGCAATAAAGAACATAAAAGAACGGTGTTAATTTTTTTCATAATTTTAAACTCCTTTTCCCTTACCCTATCACAGAGTGAATAAAATGTCAAACGTCTTTTTTTTATCGGCTTGACAAATGAAATCAATCAGGCTATAAAGTCCTTCGACAAGGAAATAAAAATGGAAACAAAAATTTTTACGTTCGATATGCCGGCTTCTTTGATTGCCAATGAGCCGGTAACTCCGCGTGATTCGGCTCGATTGTTGCATATAAAAGCCGACGGCTCTTTCAGTGATCGACATGTGTTTGATTTAGATCAGTTATTGCGTCCTGACGATGTGTTGATTTTTAATGATACAAAAGTGATTCCGGCACGTTTGTACGGTGTTCGTGGAGAAGCAAAAATTGAAGTAACACTTTTTAAACAAATAGATTTGTCTTGTTGGGAAACATTAATTAAAAATGCTCGGCGACTTAAAATCAATGATGAAATTGTGTTTCAAGAAAATTTTCGAGCGATTGTGACGGCTAAAAAAGAAACGGGTCCCGTGGTGCTGCGGTTTAATAAAAGCGGTGCCGATTTAATGGCGGCGTTTCACTTGGCGGGTGTGATGCCGTTGCCGCCGTATATTAAGCGCGAACGTGGCGGAAAAGAATCGGATAAAGCCGATTATCAAACAATTTATGCTCGTGCGGAAGGTGCCGTTGCCGCGCCGACTGCCGGTTTGCATTTTACGGACGATTTGTTTCGACGCTTGGATCAAAAGGGCATTGAAAGATTGTTTGTCACACTTCATGTGGGCGGGGGAACGTTTTTGCCGGTTAAAGTTCAAGATACCAAAGATCATAAAATGCATTCGGAAATCGGTATTTTAACGCAGGAAACGGCCGATAGAATCAATGCTGCAAAAAAACAGGGACGCCGAATCGTAACGGTCGGTACGACTTCATTACGTCTTTTGGAATCGGCAACCGATGAAAACGGTATTGTTCATGCATTTGAAGGTGAAACGGATATTTTTATTACACCGGGGTATCATTTTAAGGCAACCGATGTGATGTTTACCAATTTTCATTTGTCCGGTTCAACATTGTTTATGTTGGTTTGTGCTTTTGCAGGCATTGATCGAATGAAAGCGGCATATGCTTATGCCATTCAACAAAAATATCGCTTTTTTTCCTATGGCGATGCTTGTCTTATTGAGCCGAAATAACACGGGTTTTAAAAATATTATTCTCTTGGAAGCACCTTTTTTCAAAATTTTTAATAAAAAAGAAAATAATTTCCGATTTTTCAGAAAAAATGATTGTGTTTTTTTTATGATATTGTTATAATAACTTAAACTAAGGAGTTTGTCATGAAAAAATTAAGTTTATTTTTGCTTGCGTTAACTGTTTCCATGCCTGCGTTTGCCGGTTTTGTCGAAGGAGAGCAGGCTTTTAACGAACAACGTTATTCTCAGGCTTTTAATGAATTTTTACCGATTGCCAATGAAGGCGATTTTCGGTCGCAGTATTATGTAGCTTATTTATATATTAACGGATACGGCGTTACGCAAAATGCCGAAGAAGGTTTGTCATATTTGCAAAAAGCAGTTGATCAAAATTATGATATGGCGCAAGCTTTAATGGCTTATTTGTATTCGGAAGGAAAAATTGTTCCGGAAGATAAAGAAAAAGCCATTGATCTTTATCAACAAGCGGCTATGCAAAATAATATTTCGGCTAATTTAAACTTAGGCGTAATGTATTATAAAGGTGATTCGGTGCCGCGGAATTATCAAAAGGCGTTGGAATATTTTCAAAAAGTACCGTTAAATCAAAATCCGGTTGTCAGTCGTTATTTGGGGGATATTTATTTAAATAATGCCTCATTGCGTGATTATAATAAGGCTTTGCAGTTTTATAAATTATCGGCACAACAAAAAGATTTAAGTGCTTATTTCAGCCTCGGTGAAATGTATCGGAAGGGGTTGGGTGTTCCGCAAGATATGTCCCAAGCCATCACATATTATAAATATGCGGCTTCACAAAATTACAGTTCGGCACAATATATGTTAGGAATTATTTATGCCAACGGAGAAGGTGTTTCGAAAGATGTATATAAAGCATATGCGTGGTTCCATTTGGCGGCAGAACAAAACTTAACCAGTGCGGCAGATGCACAACAAAAATTAATTAGAAATATGTCGTTATCCGATTTGGATATGGCGCGGCGGCAGGTTGTGTTAATTCAACAGAACGAAATGGGTAAAATTGAACCGCCTTTGAAAGCCGAGCCTCAACCGGTATTCGACGGAAACGGTACCGGAAAATCGGGAGTAATGAAGCCGATTGGCGGCAGCGGTGCGGGAGGGCAAGGCGGTCCTGTCAGACGGCGTTCTTCACGGAGACGGAGGAGATAAAATGGCTACAACAAACGATTCAACAAAAAATTCCATGTCATCAGCTAACGCGAGCAACTCGTTGGTGGGTCGCTTTTTCAGGTTTTTTTTCGAATTTCGGTTTATTACTATTTTGGGTGTTATCATCGGAAGTATTGTTTATAACGTGCATTCGGAAACGAATCCGTTAAATGTGATTTTAACCACGCCTGATTTATATATTATCGGTTTCTTAATTGTGTTTGCGTTGAATTTTATTTGTTGGATTTTTATTGATAAGGCAACATTTTATAACATTAAAACGCGATTATTGGATTTGGTATTCGATTTTGTTTTTCTCATTCTGTCGGGGTTAAGTACGGTTGGTACTTTGTTTTTAATCAACACTTTCTTTTTGTAAGTTCAAAAAGCCTTTTTGAGGGAAAATTTAACGATTTGAGACGGATTTTATCATAAAAATGTTTCAGGGGATATTTTTTTCTTTTTAATTAAAAATCAATATATTAAATTAAATAAAAATAGCGGGTATATTCGTTTTTCAAAAAAAAGATAAACTTTTGCATATTTTTCTCTTGATTTTATAAAAAAAAAGCGCCATACTACTGCTTGTAATTCATTTTATTGAAGGAGTTTCATTATGAAAAAACAAATCGCTACAATTGTGTTGTCTTCAACACTTTTATTATCCGGTTGCGCCAGCTGGTGCGACGAATGTGCCGATGGCTCTTGCGAAGTTGTCACTTCAAAAGTTGTTTTGCCGACTTCAACGTTATTTGCTTTTGATTCGGCAAAATTAACAATGGCTGATGATTCTGCTTTGGCTACGGTTATTGACAGATTAAAAGCAGAACCGGCAGAATATGTTAAAATCTCCGGTTATACAGACAGCACGGGTTCGGAAGCCTATAACTTGAAATTGTCCGAACGTCGTGCCAATGCGGTTGCTTCTTATTTGGAAGCCAACGGCATTGCGGCTGATCGCATTTCGACACAAGGTTATGGTGAGGCTGATCCGGTTGCTTCCAATGAAACAGCTGCCGGTCGTCAACAAAACCGTCGTGCGGTTGTTGTTACATACAGATAAGTTTGTTTCAAACAAAAGAAACGCGTCTTATATAAGGCGCGTTTTTTTATGCCTTAATGAAAATTCTAAAAAAATATTGACAAATAAAAAAGCTCGTTATATAATAAGCTGTTGTTTTAAGGGAAAAAAATAAAATGCCGAAAAAATGTCGAAAAGAATATATCAATCAGTCATTGAATGAACAGAGTTATTCTAACAATTTTCAATTAACGGAACAAAAGGAGAAGAACAAAATGAAAAAATATGTTGTCGGGGGTGTGGTCGGCTTTCTTGCTATTGTTGGCGGGTTGTCGTCCGTTAAAACCATTGATGCGGGTGAACGCGGTGTTCGCATCACATTGGGAAAAGTGAATGAAGGTGAAGTTTTAACGGAAGGGCTTAATTTTAAATTACCAATTTTTCAAAAAATCGTTCCGTATTCCATTCGTACGCAAAAGCTGGAACAAAAAACATCGGCCTTTACAAAAGATATTCAAAATGTGCAGCTTGATATGATTATGAATTACAGCATTATGCCTGAAGCCGTTACAAAAGTTTATAAGCAATATGGCAGTCGTATTGAAGAATTGGTTATAATTCCCACGCTGTTAGATGAAGTGAAAAACGATTTGGGCAAATGGGAAGCGGCGCAGTTGATTGAAAATCGGGAAAAGAGTTCTCGCAGCATTGAAGAAACGTTACGGCGGGAATTGGCGAAAAAACATGTCAATGTCATTGATTTCAGATACAGAGATATTGATTTCAGTGACGAATTTGAAAAAGCCATTGAAGAAAAAGTTACCGCCGGACAAAAAGTGCTGACGGAAAGGAATCGCAGCGAGCAGGAAAAAGAAAAAGCGCATCAAGCCATTATTCGGGCAGAGGCCGATGCCGAAAAAATTATATTAACGGCCGAAGCCAAGGCTAAAGCCATTAAAATTGAAGCCGATGCCGAAGCAACGGCATTAAAAGTGAAGGCGGCGGCATTGAATAACGATATTTTAAAGCTGCGTGCCATTGAAAATTGGGATGGTGCTTTACCGAAAGTAATCGGCGGTAATAAAAGCGGTCAAATTTTTGATATGAAAGACTTGATTCAAGAGTCGAATTCAAAAGCAAAGAGCGTGCAAGCGCGAAAAATCGACTCACAAGCCGCGCGTGTGAATGTACCGCGGGAACGGCAACGCGAATCGGAATAAAAGCAACATTTTTTCAAAAAAAAAGCACTCTTTTAAAAGAGTGCTTTTTTTGAGGTTATATCGTTTTGCCGTTATATCAAAAGATTGAGGTGTTTTGAAATTTCCCTTAAAGATTTTGACAATTGTATTTTATGATTTAACGGAATTTTTGGTAGATTTACCTTTTAATGATTCCAATATTTTTTGATAAAAATCAATGCGAGAAGCCACTTCTATTTTACCCAATTCATTCCGATAATCTTTTAACACGTTTTTTGCGTTTTGAAGTTGTGCCTCAATTTTTTCAATATTAATTTCTTCTTCTTTAACACCCCACGCCAACACCGGACACAAGTTCCGACGCACTTCGCAAATACCGCCGGAAATAAAAAAACTCACCGGTTTTTGTCCTTTATTATAAACAATCATTTTTCCCGCTGTTAAATTAAAGAAAATCGGTGCCCGTTCGGGTAAAATCAGAATATCACCGTCAACGGCAGGTAACAACACACTGTCTGCTTCCAAAACGGCAACTTCATAGAGCGGACAAATCAGCTTGACTCTGATTTTTCCTTTCGGCGGAGCCTTTTCGGGCAGAGGCAGATGAGATTGAACGGGCATATCAGGCATTTTTAACTTTTCCTTCCGTTGCCCGTAATTCTTTGGCTTTTTGGACGGCTTCTTCAATTTTTCCGATCATAAAGAATGCCTGTTCGGGCAAATCATCATAAGTGCCGGCAATAATGGCAGCACAGCCCTCAATGGTATCTTTTAAATCAACGGTAACTCCTTTTCGTCCTGTAAAGACTTCGCCGACGGCAAACGGTTGTGTTAGAAAGCGTTGCAATTTTCTGGCGCGAGCAACCGTTAATTTATCTTCATCGGACAATTCGTCCATACCCAAAATGGCGATAATATCCTGCAAAGATTTATAAACCTGTAAAATACGCACCACTTCCGATGCCGTTTCGTAATGTTTTTCCCCTACCAGTTGCGGATCAAGCAATCGTGATGTTGAATCCAACGGATCAACGGCCGGATACAGCCCTTGTTCGGCTATTTGACGGGACAACACCGTTGTGGCATCCAAGTGTGAGAACGTTGTTGCCGGTGCCGGATCGGTTAAATCGTCGGCCGGCACATAAACTGCCTGAATGGACGTGATTGAGCCTTGTCGCGTTGATGTAATGCGTTCTTGCAGGGCACCCATATCGGTTGCCAGTGTCGGTTGATAACCCACGGCGGAAGGCATTCTTCCCAACAGAGAAGAAACTTCCGATCCGGCTTGCGTAAAGCGGAAAATATTATCGATAAACAAAAGCACGTCTTGCGCCATATTATCGCGAAAATATTCGGCAACCGTTAAGCCCGTTAAAGCCACCCGCGCCCGCGCACCCGGGGCTTCATTCATTTGCCCGTAAACCAATGCTGCTTTTGATTTATCACCTTCCAAATCAATCACGCCCGATTCAATCATTTCTCGATATAAGTCATTTCCTTCGCGCGACCGTTCACCGACACCCGTAAATACGGAAAATCCGCCATGCATTTTGGCAATATTGTTAATTAACTCCATAATGATAACTGTTTTACCCACACCGGCACCGCCGAACAAACCGATTTTACCGCCTTTCGGGTATGGGCACAACAGGTCAATCACTTTAATGCCCGTTTCCAAAATTTCTGTATTCGGTGCCTGATCCATAAACGACGGCGGTTCTTTATGGATGCTTGAATAAGTTTCCGTTTGAATGGGTCCGCGATTATCAACCGCATCACCCGTCACGTTCATAATACGACCCAATGTGCCGGTTCCGACAGGGACGGAAATCGGTTTTCCGGTGTTATAAACAAGCGTATTACGTTCCAAACCGTCAGTATCGGCCATGGATAAACAACGTACCACATTATTTGGCAGCAGCTGCTCGACTTCCAACACCAATTTTTTACCATCGATTGTTGTTTCCAAAGCATCATAAATTTTCGGCAGGTCTTTTTCATCAAAAACCACATCGACAACCGATCCCGTGATGCGATAAATTTTCCCTTCCGATATATATTTTGTATTTTCCTTTTCCGTCATTTTCTTTTTCCTTTTTTCTATTGCTGTTGAGCCATGGCTCCCGAAACGACTTCGGTAATATCCGTTGTAATTTTTCCCTGCCGTGTACGACTGTAAATTTTTTGCATCAAGTGCAACATATCTTCGGCGTTGCGAGTTGCATTATCCATTGCCATTAACCGCGCGGCGTTGTCGGCAACTTCCGTTTCCAAAAGAACACGGTGCATATAAGCCGTCATGTATTGCGGTAAGGTTCTTTCCAAAATGGTAATATCCCCGTCTTCATAATCATATGCATCGGCGGGACGTGTGGCCGGATTTAACAAATCTGTATCCAAAGCACCCAGCGGAGCCAGCATTTCCGCACCGCCGTAAGCTTTTAAGAATGTTGATTGTTTTAAAGATATTTTTTTCTGTCCCAAAGCATCACGCGACACATAATCTAAATCATTTGTGTCAATTAAAAACTGCCACGGATTTTCGCCCGCAAACAGTTTACTCGGTATGAGTTGATCAATTGTCGGACGTTGTGACACCACCGAATGAAATTGATTGTAAACAAACAGACAAACATCAAACCGATTCTGATTAAAAGCGGATATTAAGTCAACCGCCAACCGTTCGGCTTCCAAATACGTTTCCGATTTTGCCGACATTTTTCGCTTTAAAACCACAATGCGCACTTTGGGTTCGGCTTCATAAATTCGCTTTAACATTTCCGCCCCTTTGGTACCGAAACATAATAAAGAAATCTGTTTTTTATTTTTTTGCAAATATTTAACGATTTCCTGCGCTTTTTTCACAACTTGAACGTTTGAAGAACCGCTTAATCCGTCATCGGAAGTAATAACCACCACGACATAGCGTTCATCTTTACCGTTTCCTTTTAACAGCGGGGGCAGGGGTAACACTTCATCACTTCCCTGCCAAATTAAATTATCCTGCCGTAACGTGGCACTGCGAATTAACCGCCGAATCATACGATTCATTTCATCCATGTAAGGCGATGTTTTCAAAAAAGCGCCGTGTAATTTACGTAACCGTGAAACGGCAACGACCTTCATGGATGAAGTCACCTGATATGTTGATTTAATGCTTTTAATCCGTTCGGCAATTTTCTTTAATGAGCTCATTTATCCGCACTTTCCGCCATTTCTTCGACAACTAAATCCAACACTTTATTTAATTTTGTTTTAACATCATCACTCAAATCGCGTGTTTGTTCAATTGATTGCAAAATTTCGGGATACATATTCGCCGTTTTTTCCTGTAATTTTTGCTCGAACAAAGCTACTTTCGGTAATGAAACTTCATCGAGACGCCCGTTTACGCCGGCATAAATGGAAACAACTTCCTGCGCCATAGAATAAGGCTTATATTGCTTTTGTTTCATAATTTCCGTTAAACGTGCCCCGCGGTTGAGTAATGACTGTGTTGCGGGATCCAAATCGGATGCAAACTGTGAGAACGAAACGACTTCCCGATATTGCGCCAAGTCAAGTTTTAAAGAACCGGCTACTTTTTTCATGGCTTTGCTTTGTGCTGCCGATCCGACGCGTGAAACCGATAATCCGACGTTAATGGCCGGACGTACGCCCTGGTGGAACAAAGTTGTTTCCAAGAAAATTTGACCGTCGGTAATGGAAATGACATTTGTCGGAATATAAGCGGAAACATCGCCTTCCTGCGTTTCAATAACGGGTAAAGCCGTTAAGGAACCGCCGCCGTTTTCATCGCTGAGCTGAGCGGCACGTTCCAAAAGTTTTGAGTGCAAATAAAACACATCGCCGGGATAAGCTTCTCGTCCGGCGGGACGTTTTAACAACAACGACATTTCCCGATAAGCGACGGCATGCTTTGATAAATCATCATAAAACACAATGGCATTCATTTTGTTATCGCGGAAATATTCTCCGATGGTACAACCGGCATACGGCGCCAAATATTGCATGGCGGCACTGTCAGCAGCCGTTGCGGACACAATAACGGTATAATCCATTGCACCGTATTTTTCAAGTGTACGCATAATATCGCGAACAGTAGATTGTTTTTGTCCGATTGCCACATAAACGCAGAATAATTTTTCTTCATCGGGCACTTTGGCATTAATTTCTTTCTGACTGATAATTGTATCCAAAATGATGGCTGTTTTTCCCGTCTGACGATCGCCGATAATTAATTCGCGCTGTCCGCGACCGATTGGCACCAAAGCATCAATACCCTTAATACCCGTTTGAATCGGTTTATTCACGGGTGCCCGGGCAATAATGGGCGGTGCCGGAGCGTTTACGGGTTTTTGCGGTAAATCATCAAAGCCGCCTTTCCCGTCTAACGGCTCACCGAGCGGATTTAAAACACGTCCCAGCAATTCTTTGCCGACGGGAACGGTATTTGTTAATCCCGTTCGTTTAACTTGTTCTTTTTCGCGAATATTTTGTGCGTTATTAAAAATAACGACGTCCACCGAATCGGGATTTAAGTTTAACGCCATTCCGTGCGCGCCTGATTCGAAAACAACCCTCTCGCCCGACGCAATGCCGTGTAAACCTTCCACTTTGGCAACGCCGTCTGACACGGACAAAACGGTTCCGACTTCGTTCACAACTGTTTTTTCTTTAAAATCGCGCACACTTTCCACAAACAAGTCGGTAATTTTTGTCACATCAACGGCAGAAGAAACTTTGTGTTCAATTTCGCGCTCGAACGATTGCAATTGTCCTTTCACGGAAGCGTCGATTAAGAGCGAATCAACTTTTAACGATAATCCGCCGAGCAACGCCGGATTTACTTTTACCTGTAAAATAAAATTTTCGCTGTTTAAAACTTTTTGCAACCGTTTTTTCAGTCCGTCCAACTGTTTTTCCGTTAAAGAGATAGCCGATTCCACTTCCACATACTTCGGCTCATTGACGGTAAATAAATTTTCTTGTTTTTTTGCTGTCATTTTCATTAATCCTTTACAAAAAATAATGCATTTTGTATCACATTTCAAATTTCTTTGCAAGGGCTTTTATATAAAATATGTCATTTTTTAATGATTTTTCAAATAATACGTATAAAAAAGTTCTTATTTTTCTTAATTTTAAGTGTCATATGGGTTTTGATCGACGGAATATAAAAAAACAAACGGGCAGGAACGGAAACTCAAGAAAAACCGTCCTGCCCGCCGTTTTTTACCTTAAAAAGCTGCACCTTTTTAAAGTAAATAACTTTTAGCTTTGTTTAAATACATGCGAAAGTTCTGTGTTAGTACTAGTACCACTACTACCAGCAGAACATTTACCGGTTTCTATTGATTCACCCAAAATGCTGAGAGCCGCTTTGCAAACTGCTTCACTGCCGAAATCTATTTTAATTTCAACACCGCCTGAGTTATTCTCGTCTATTTTATCTTTAGTAGGCGTGTAAATGTAAGCACCGCCGGGTGTTTTCGTCTTGTTCTTGGAGTTTGACCCGGTTGATTTATCATTCGTTAATCCGACTGCATACAAAGACAATGGTTTATAATCATTCATATTGTGTCCTAATGCAGCATATGTTTGCTTACCGGAATATAACACAACGGCATATTTTGTTGCCAAGTCCAAAGCTTCATTGGCACGATAACGGTTCATTGCCATGGAATAACCTGCAATACCGCCGATTGATAACACACCGATAATAGCCAAAACGCCAAGCATTTCCACCATTGACCGACCGGATTCGTTTGTTCTTTTCATCATTTTAATATCCTTTCATTTTAATTCTTTTCAAAGCTCTCCGAGCTTTAAAAACGTGATTTTTAAGGCTTTTACCCTCTTTTTGATATGAGAGATTCACCTCCCTCAACTTTTATTATAAAATAAAGGGTGGTCTAGTTGGTGCACTTTTTTTGCGCTATTTTTATCAAACAATGCAAAAAAACCTTTTAAAATAAACCCTTAAAAACGAAAGGAAACTGAACGAAATAAAATTTTTTTATGAAAAGTGAAAAAAAGTGTTGCAAAAAACGACCGTTTTTGCAACGCATGCTTTTCTTTATATTTCAAATACTTAAAAACAATCAGGTAACCGGTAATAAAAAAAGCGGAAATTAAAAAAAAACAGCCTTGTCGGCTGTTTTTTTATCTGAGAAACATGATTGTTAAAGAGTTGACATCTTTACTCATGTTCATTTGGATGAAATCTCGTTATTTCTTCTTGAGACTCCGTTGGTTTTTCGTCAGTCAAACGATTGGCGCTGTTGGCTTGTAATGTTCCCGATGCATTGGGTTGCTTTTTCTCTTCACTCGGCTTATTCAACATTTCCGATATAAATTCTTGTCCTTCCGGGCTATTTGCCAGCGCTTTAAACTCGGCATCACTCATGGGATTAATTTTATTGCCATTCTGATCATAATAAGTTGCATTTCCTTTTGCATCTTCCACAATTCTTCCGTTTTTATCTTTCACTTCCGTTGATACTAACCCCCGATTATCAAAGGTTTTCTTAATTGTTGTTTCACCTTGATTTGTAACCTGTGACATCGGTAATCCCGTTTCGTTATACTCAATTTTTTCTTCTTTATTGTCTTTAAGAGTTGTTTGCGAAACCAGTTTGTTGTTTTCATAAAGAGAAATTGTTTCTTCATTATTTTCTTCATTTCTTATTTTGCGTGAAACTAAATTATTGTGTAAATCGTATTTTTCCTCACTTTTGTACGGCATTTTATCAAGATTTGAAAAATATTCCGGTAAATAATCATAATGTAAATAATCTCTTAAAAAAGCAGGATCAGGATAGGTTGTTACCGTATAATTTCCATTTGCGTCAAATGCCGTTCTTTTAACATCTTCTCCTTTTCCATTTATTTCAATTATTTCCTTGTTGAAATTTCCTTCAAAAGGATCCTTTATATGAGAAAACGGATTATTTAACACATTACGATCACGTTCAGAACTGTGCCATACACCTTTGTAAGGTATTTTTCTATAAACAATTTGATCGCCTTTTTTTTGGTATAAGTTGAATTCATAAAAGTCTTTATTTTTGTCGTATTCAACAACAGCATCCCTTTTCACATCCTTAAGAGAATCATTTTGAGATGTTGTTGATGTTATTGAGCTTATTTCACCGTTTTCATCATAGCGTGTTGTTACAACCCGATGACGTTCATCATCACCTTTCAGAAAATCATTATGCGTTCTTTCCCTTAAAACACCGTTAACAAGTGTTTCTCTTGTCCATGATGTCTGTCTCTCAAGATCTTCAATGTCTGATATTGATACTGTTTCTGGAGATTCTTTTGCGTTATAATGTGTGATGCTTTCACGTTTGTTGCCGTTTTCATCAAAGTCTTGAACTTTATGAGATGTTAAATAATTATCCTTATCATACCCAAATTCTTCCGTTACCGGCTGATTCTTTCCGTTTTTACTGTTAATTTCAACAACTTTTAAGTCACCGTTGATAACAGCCAGTCGTCTGTCTTCATCTTCAAAGCGAGAATTTGTTTCTTTCACTTGTTGACGATTAAAATGCAGTGTTCGTGTCTCATAATCATCAACTTCTTCCATTCGGGTTACATTGCCGTGTGTATCAAAAAAGACCTCTGAAGCATAGCTTTCATTGCGATCGTCAATTGAGTGCCATATCAAAGAAGTGCGTTTTTCAGGATCATATTCGTCTTCATATTTTTCTAAATAATGCGAATCATCAACTTCAATGTCATATCCCTCTGTGTTTGTCTTTAATTTTAAGTTTTCTTTTCCATCGTTTGGCAAGAGCCGACTTGTCATTCTTCCATTGGTATAATGCTTTTCTTCCAGCAGCTTGCCTGTTGTGGAATCACTCTTTTCGGATGATTTTATTTCTCCCTTTTCATCAAATAAGTCTATGGTTGTCGTGTTTTTATCATAATCGTACCGTGTTTCTTTTTGCTTGACACCTTCCGACGTATATTCGGTTCTGGAGCTTTCCTTTCCGTCGGGATTATACTCAATTTCATGGACTTTAATGTCGTCATTGTAAACCGTTTGAGTTTTATTCCCGAGTGAATCTGTTGATTCTTTCACATTTATTGCCATTTTTTTTCTCCTTGTAAAATAATTAAAGCAAAGCCTGTATTTTATAGAAACAAAGTCTATGCTTCAGTATAGCAATAAAGGTCGTTTTTGGCAACACTTTTTTTCACTTTCCGCAAAAAAAATTTATTTTGTGTGCACTGATTTATATCGTATGGGATGATTTTATTGTTTTGATAAGTTATAATACACTCTTTTTTTGAACTTTTCTTAAAAATATTTATTTATGATAATCTTGTCTTTTTTTATTTGATTTTTTAAAAAAGATTGTATAAAATACCCCTTAAAATGAAAAAGGATTGATGATGCGCTTTCGCTTAATTTTTTCAATTATCGGATTTATGACCGTCATTGGCGGTCTGATGATGCTGTTGCCTGCAGCCGTTGATTGGTTTTGGGGCTTTTCGCAGTCATCGGCTGTTTTTGCTTTGACCAGTACGTTAACGGTGGCAGTCGGAATAATTTTGTTGTTGATCACCGATGTGCGTCATACCCCGCTTCGTACCAAAGAAATGTTTATTGTTACCACGCTTGTTTGGGCAGCGTTTGTTTTGTTTTCATCGTTGCCGTTTTGCTTTTTGGGATTGAATATGTCGTTTGTCGATGCGTTGTTTGAAGCAACTTCCGGTTTAACGACAACGGGCGCAACCGTTATTGCTGATTTATCGCGTCTTTCTCCCGGCACGCTTTTTTGGCGTTCGTTAATGCATTGGATGGGGGGAATCGGTATTTTGGTGGTCGCCATTTTAATTTTACCGACGTTGCAAATCGGCGGTATGCAATTGTTTAATATTGAAATGTCCGGTGAATCGGACAGAGATGCCCCGACCATGTCCAAAAACATACTGGGTATTGCTGTTTTCTTTGTTTTTTTAACTTTACTGGCAACAATTTTACTGTATGCCGGCGGTATGGATTGGTTTGATGCCGTTAATCATGCCATGAGCGTTGTGGCAACCGGCGGTTTTTCCACGCATAACGAATCTATTGCTTATTTTAACAGTCCCGTTATTGATTGGATTTTGGTTTTCTTTATGTTTATCGGCGGATTGCCGCTCGGTATCGGATGGTGGGTGTTAACGCGTAATTTTGACGCGATTCGTAATAACGAACAAATTAAATATTTTTGTTTTTTTTGTATCGGGCTGATTTTATTTCTTGCCGCCGTTCGCTGGCATCAGGCATCGTTTGATAATCACGCCTTGTCGGAAGTGTTGCGTTCAACGGCATTTAGCGTGATTTCCATTGTTTCGACAACCGGCTTCGTAACGGTTAATTATGAAACTTGGGGAACTTATGCAACCGTTATTTTCTTTTTCCTGTTGTTATCGGGTGCCTGTACGGGATCCACCTCGGGCGGTATTAAAATTTTTCGCTATGCGATTTTGTTTAAAACCATTCGGGCAAAGCTGAAAAGTGCGGCGCGTCCGAAAGGTATTTTCATTCCGCGTTACGGGAGTAAGCCCGTGACGGAAGATGTGGTAACAGGCGTTTTGGTTTTTATGGGATTATATGCCGTTTGCGCTTCTGTCGGAGCAGTGCTTTTATCGTTATTCGGTCTTGATTTAATTACCAGTTTGTCGGGTGCCGTAGCCTCGCTGTCGAATATGGGACCGGCATTGGGAAAATTGATCGGACCCGATCAAACGTTTGCTTTATTACCCGCCGGTGCAAAAGTGGTAATGACGCTGTTAATGATTATCGGACGATTGGAGTTTGTCGCTGTCTTTGTTTTGCTTGTTCCCTTTTTCTGGAAACGAAATATTTAAAAGAGAAATATTTTTTTCAAAAACGTTAAAAAAATGCTTTCTTTTTTTGTAAAAAATTGGTATAACAAAATCACTTGTAAAATAAGATAGGATGAAGTATGAAAAAATTTCTCTCAATGCTGTTTATTTTAGCCTTGTTGATCGTTGGTGGATTAAGTTTTTTTATCGTACATTCCTTTAATGCTAACGCTTTTCAACAACAAGTCGTTAAGGGGGTTTCCGATTTGACGGGACGTGATTTTGCCATTACGGGCGAAACACAGGTCAGCTGGTTTCCGGCACCGCAGATCATTATGCACGACGTTACTTTGTCCAATGTGCCTAATTCCATGTATCGAAGTATGTTGGAGGCAAAAACGGTTATCGTTCAGTTTGATTTAATGTCTTTCTTTAAAGAACCGCTGGTGATTAATCGTATTGAAATTGATGAGCCGAAAATTTATATGGAACGTTTAAGCGATTCGGAAACAAACTGGAATTTTCCGTTTTTGTTCGTCGATATTAATGATAATTTAGACAGAGAATTAATGACGAGTGATGTGAATCAAACGCGTGTAAATGCGTTGACAGTTAAAAACGGTATTTTGGAATATGATAATCACTCGGATAAAACAGAATTGGTTTTTCAAAAAGTGAACGGTACCATTTCATTGGAATCGTTGCAGGGCCCTTATTCTTTTACGGGTACGTTTGAGGCGTTAAGTAAAACGATTGCGGCTCAAATACGATTGGACAGAATAAAAGATGATGCGCCGGTTCGTTTTCAAATGAATTTGAGCGGTGAAGACGGTAATTTTTCATTGGATGACGTGAACGGTACCATTTTACTCAGTGAAAAAAGTGCACCGAAAATAACGGCTGACGGCTCATTTAATGTTACACGACCGAATGACTTTTTAAAATTAATGAATATTAAGCCGCTTGATCCGTCTTTGAACGTACCGTCCATGGGCAGTTTCGGATATGAAACCAATTATGATAAAGAAATGTTAAAGAATTTCATTATTCGGTTTGGCAATCAGGAAGATTCGGTGGCTTTGTCCGGTTCCTTTACACGGGAAGAAAAAGATAATCAAATATTTTATACATCAACTTTGGGCTTTAATCGGTTTGATTATTCTCAATGGCAAAGTATTTTGTCTGATATGAATTTACAACAACTTACCGATGAAAAACTGCCGAATGTCACGTTAAAAATCAACATTAAAGAATTGTTGTGGAAAAAAGAAAACGTGAAAAACTTTTCCGTCGATTTGATTAAGAAAAATAATCGGCTTTTGATTGAAAACGGCAAAGCTTCGTTATCGGGGAATACGACACTTACTTTTTCGGGCAGAACTTTAACGAAAGATGATAAAATCGGGCTGGATTTGTTGATTGCCGCTTCTTCCGAAAGTGCTAAATCGTTGTTGCTTAATTATATCGATGTGAAAAATATACCCGATTCGCTTTTGAAAAAAGTTAAATTTAACGGGCAAGTTATTCTTTATCCCAATCAATATACCGTGGATATTCAATCCCTTGATTTTGACAAAAGCAAAGTATCGGGCAATCTTTCGTATGTGAAAACCGATAAACTGCCGCAAATCAAAACACATTTGAATATTGACAGTATAGATTTTGATGCTTACAGCGGGTATCAACCGCCTAAAGAGGCCGCCGATGTGACGAAATCGGTTACGTTAATTAAAAATTATTTGCAAAACGCTGCGTTTTTAAAAACATTTAACGGTGAAATTGATTTAAAATTGAAAAACGTGCGTTTTCATGCCATGCCGATGGAAGAAGCCGCTTTGAAAGCTTCCGTAAATGATCAGGTTTTAAAAATTGATTCTTTTGAAACGCAAAAAATGGCCAACGCTTCTCTAACCGGATCCGGTGAGTTTAAGGGTGTCGGTACGGAAAATGTCGGCATATCGAGTATGAAAATTGATTTTAAAACCGGTGAATTGGGTTTATTTTTGGGAAAAGCACATCTTTCAACCGATAATGCTTTTTTGAAAAACTTAAAAGCTTTTGAAATGAATTTGGATGTTGCCGAATCTGAAAATATTTGGAATGTGGCTTTGCAGTCAAAGGCTGCCGATATGGAAACTTCTTTCAGCGGTAAAATAGATACGAGTAAAGAAGAGGTTCAATATCGCGATATGAATGTGTATATTTCGTATCCGAATTTTTATCGTTTTATGTCGAGTATTGTCGGCTATAACAACATCAATAACGCGTTAAACGGATTGATGAAACTCAATGCCACCGTGAACGGTACGGCAAAGGATATTGCTTTTACGAACGGTGTGTTGCAAATCGGTCAAAATCAGCTGAATTTAGACGGCCGTTATTCTGCCGGTGAAAACGGTTTATTAGATTTAAACATTGAAACGCCGTCGTTTGATGTCAATAAATATATTTGGAATGAGTTGCGAAATATTTCTTATACGGGATTGGATTCGCAAAAAGTATTGGGGCTTTCAAAATTAGATAAATTGAATCAACATATTATCGTTAAAACGGCACAATTGATATATGATGATTTTGAAGTCAAAAATGTCGTGTTGGAAGCCTCATTGAACGAACAGAAGATAACGCTGAAAAACTTAACGGGCACATTGGGAAGCGAATCGGCTCCTCTTCAATTAAACGGGTCGCTTTCGTGGCAAAAAGAGCCCGAAATTACTTTTGATTTTAAAATAGAAAATATGCCGATGAATAATAACATTATTACACTTAAAAATATGTCGATCGGCGATGGAATTATGTCGGTTGACGGACATTTAAGCGCGAAAGGAAAATCACCGGCCGAAATGATATCCCGTTTAAACGGAAACGGGCATTTTGATTGGCAGAATATTACATGGGTCGGCACTAATATTGAGAAAATAGAAGCTTTGGTTGACCGAGCCATTCAAAATCGAGTTCCGCAGGCAACATTCGATAAGGCTCTTTTGCGGTTGCTAACCTCCGGCAAAACGCTTATTGAAAGTGTTTCCGGTGATTATACCGTTGATAACGGGCAAGTAAAGGCACTGGATTCGGCTTTGAAAGGCAAAGGCTTTTTATCTGATCCGATGCAGATTGTATGGGGATTATCATCGCGTGATTTAGATATATCAACGCCGCTTTCTTTAACGGAACGTCCTGATTATCCGCCGTTTGCGTTGTCCGTCAAAGGAAAATTAGGACAGCTTTCTTATCTGACAAATTATGTTGATTTATCTGCTTCCGTTGCTGATGTGGTTCGGGCCGATAATGAACAAATTGAAAAGAAAGCGCAGGCAGCGCAAGAAGAGCAAGCTTCTAAAGCTCGGAACGAACGGGAAGAAAAAGCGCGTCAAGCGGTTCAAACGGCACGCCAGGCGGTTAAAACGGCGTCGGCCAAAGTTCAAACCGGCGATAACTCACGAGCATTGCAATTATTGCAAAGCGCTCAAGATGCATTAGAGTTTATGAATAATTTGTCCGTTAAAGAAAACTTGACCGATGCCGAATACATTCAATTGACCGAGCAATCGCGGTTAGCCGTGTTAAAAGCTGATGAAGCCGTTGCCGAAGCTACAAACGATAAGTTCTTTGATGATCGTAAATTCATTCGTGCCTTGGAAAAACAAGCTAATGCTATGCAACGGGAAATTGAACGCATCAGCGATGATTATCCTGATATTGAAATTGTTCAAAAGTTGGTGCCGTTAACGGCGGAATATGCCAAAACACTGTCAACCATTTCCGCTTCTCTTCCTTTGCCGAACGAAACCGATGAAGAGCATTTATCACATATGGCACGGTGTAAAACGGCTTATTTGAAAGTGTTAAAAGGGTATCAATATGTTTTGCGTTTTGATCCGCAAGCGGTTGCCATGACACCTTTGTTATCCGAAAACGGCAGAGGCGGAAAGGCGCAAGAGGAACAGAGTCAATTGCCGTCGAACAGTGAGATGAAAGCCCATGATGAAGAAGAAAACAGTCAATCAAACGGTGTATTGTCCGATGAAGTTCGTATGCGTATTCGCGGGCATATTTCAAAAGAGGGAGAAAGTGAAAATAAGTCATCGGATGCAACGGAAAAAAGTGTAAACGAGGTATCAAATGGGTTGAGCGGAACTGCTTTTGGGGATTCAGAGGCAGAAGAAGAAGTTATGAACTTAACCGTCGGAACGGGAATGAGAGGTTCCGTTCGTCGATCAGATTAGCTTTTTTAAAACTGTGAAGCAGGGTTGCCTGTTTCATAAAGTATGTCCGAAGATGTGTCGGATTGGAATATCACATCACATAAAAATAAAGGAGATTATATGTCATTAGATTCATTTTTTAATCCGCAAAGCGTTGCAGTTGTCGGCGTTTCAAACGATCCGAAAAAGTTGGGCGCCGTGGTTTTCAATAATTTAATCGATGCCGGATTTCAAGGGCGTTTATATGCCGTGAATCCGAAATGTGCAGGAACGCAATTATATGGGAAAGATTGCTTTGCTTCGTTGCGTGATTTGCCCGAAGCGGTCGATTTGGCGGTGATTGTTGTGCCGGCAAAATTTACGATGCCGGTTATTGATGATGCCGTTGCCAATAAAGCCAAAAACATCAGCATTATTACGGCAGGATTCGGCGAAGTCGGTAATCATGAATTGGAAGACGGTATTGCTTTAAAATGTGCCGAAAACGGTATCAATTTATTAGGCCCGAACTGCTTGGGACATATTTCCACATTTGATAAATTAAATGCCAGCTTTGCAGATGGTTTTCCCGCACAAGGCAATGTTGCATTTATTTCGCAATCAGGTGCTTATTGTTCGGCATTGATGGATTGGGCAAGGGAAAAAGGTATCGGTTTTTCGCATTTTATTTCTATCGGTAACAAAGCTTTGTTGGCGGAAGATCAATTGTTAGATGCTTTGAAAAACGATAAAAACACAACAGCGTTTATTTTCTATTTGGAATCGTTAAAACACGGTAAAGCATTTTTGCGCGTGTTAAAAGAAGTTTCCAAAACAAAACCGGTTGTGATTATGGAGCCGGGAAAATCACAAAAAGCGCAAGCAGCCAGTTTATCTCATACCGGATCATTGGCGCCGAATTATCGCGTGTTGGAAATTGCGTTGAAAGGTTCAGGCGCCGTCCAAGCTTATACTACGCGTGAACTTTTCGGACTGTTGGAAATTTTGCAATATACGCATCATCATGAGTTTGACGGTTCCGTTGCTATTTTAACGAATGCCGGCGGTGTGGGTGTGTTATCGAGTGATTTATGCGAAGATAACGGGCTTGATTTGGCGCGTCCGAGCGATAAAACCATTGAAGCATTGAAGGCAGCATTGCCGGCGGAAGCTTCTTTCGGAAATCCGATTGACGTGATCGGTGATGCGCGGGCAGACAGATATGAAGCGGCTTTAAAAATTTTGTGTGAAAGCGGTGAATATAAAAATATTTTAGTGCTTTTAACACCGCAAATGGTAACGGATGCAACCGGTACGGCAGAGGCTATCGTTCGAATTGCGCCACAATATAAGAACGTGAATATTTTTGCCGTGTTTGTCGGTGGTGTTCGTGTGAGAGAAGGGCGTGATATTTTAGAAAAAGCCCATATTTTGAACTATGAATATCCGATTGATATTATTCGTTCGTTGGGCTTGTTAAAAGCGCAAATGGCTTATCGCGGCGTTAAGGACGTAACAGTAGAAACAAAGCCGGTTCCGGCAGAAATTAAAGCCGCCGTTCAAAAAGCCAAAGATGAAAAATTGGCGTCGTTGCCGCAAAGCACGGTCAATATGATTATGGATCATTACAAAATTGATTATCCGAAGAGCGGTAACTATACCGATAAAACGGCAGCGCTTGATTTTTGTCGGAAAATTTTTCCGGCGCCCGTGGTGTTGAAATTATCGGCGCCCGATGCGCTTCACAAAACAGAAATGAAAGGTATTTACTTGAATGTGTGTGACGAGGCTTCTTTTAATGAAGCATGGGACGGATTAAACGGATCCATTGCCAAGTTTAATTTAAAAGGTGCCAGCGTTCTCATTCAGGAAATGATTGTGAAAGCAACGGAAACGATTATCGGTGTGAATTCCGATAAGAATTTCGGTCGTATTATGGTGTTCGGTACCGGTGGTATTTATACGGAAGTGATGAAAGATACCACGTTGCGTATTTTACCGGCGGAAGACTTTGATGCCATGATTAAAGAAACAAAAGTCGGCACCATTTTGAACGGTGTTCGGGGTGAAGAACCGAAAGCTGTCGGTGCATTGGCTGATACACTCAAAAAAATTCAGCAGGTTGTTTTGGAAATTCCCGAAATTACCTCCATTGACGGTAATCCTGTTTTGGTCACAAAAGACAGAGCCGTTGTGGTCGACTTTAAAATGCTTTTGAAATAAAAAGTTTAAAGGAATATCAAAAAAATCCGTGTCGGTGAGAAAGCGGCACGGATTTTTTGTTGATTTGAAAAAAGAAGCTTGACAAATTGATTAAAAAGAAGTAGTATTTTTTTAAATTTAAAACGGGGTTATAGCTCAGCTGGGAGAGCGCTGCGTTCGCAATGCAGAGGTCGGGGGTTCAATTCCCCCTAACTCCACCAATGAAAACCGCTTTATAACGGTTTTTTTTATAACAAAAATGAGAGAAAACCCGAAAGAAGCCGTTTCAATAATAATAAATGCTTTTTTAAAATCGTTCTAATTTTTTAAGGAGTTTTTATGAGTCATACATCAAAAAATTTCACAATGCCGTCGCAAATTTGTACCGATCGTTTGACTTTGAAAAAAATTAAACCGAGTGTTCAATTGGCAGAGCGGTTATTTCAAATTGTTGTGGAAAACAGAGATCACATATTGCCGTTTCTTGAGTTTGCCATGCCTCAAATAACGGGATCGATTGATGATGAATATAAATATCTTGTTCAAGCCGAGCAAGATTGGAATGACGGCAAAAGATTCGAATATATTATCTGTCCGAAAGGCAAAAGGGAAGTATTAGGGTGTGTTTGTGTGTTTCAAAGACATTTGCAAGTCGATAAATGCGTTGAGCTCGGCTATTGGTTAAAGGCATCGGCTACCAAAAAAGGTTATATGAATGAGGTGTTGCGTCAAGTGGTTAAAACATGTTTTGAAAAAGGCACTGCGCGCATTTACATTCGAATTGATACCGAAAATCAAGCTTCCGTTCATGTGGCACAAAAAGCCGGTTTTCAAAAAGAAGGTGTTGAACGGAACGGTCGGTATAATTTTTACTTTAAAACGTTTCGCAATATGAATATTTTTTCAAAAATAAAAGAAGATCAATAAAAAAAAGCCTTTGAATTTTTTCCAAAGGCTTAAAAGAATTTGTTTTTGTTTATTCTTCGCCCTGGTAGTGTTTCATCAGCGTTTGCAGAGCTTTTTCATTGACTTTGACATCGGCATTTTTCATATAATTTTGTATAAAAGCTTCTTCTAAAATCTTGCCGGTGCTTTGGGTTGTTTCATTTTTTAATTCCGGTGTTATTTCTGTTTTATCGCCGGGTTGAATTTCATGAACGACCACAACGATTTTTGCTTCGTTCAGAGGATAGGCTTGGGCATTTTCATTGCCGACGGCTTGATGAAAAATATTTTGATTTAAATTTTCGCCTAAGTTAAGATCGCTCTCTCGCGTGAGAACTTCTTTTTGAAGTGATACTGTTTGCGGCGGTAAAACGGGTTCTTTTCCGGCCTGAATATCCGATAAAATCGTTTCGGTTGTTTTATCTAAAGCCGCCACTTGCTTGTCGTGCACCCATTTGGTGCGCAATTCCTCTTCCACCTGCTCAAACGGTTTTTGCATCACGGGTGTAATTTCATCAATTTCAGCGACCAGATAACCGTCACCGTTGCGAACAAAACTTGAAACGTCGCCTTTCTTTAAAATAAATACGTTTTGTAATAATTCCTGATTTTTCATATTTTCAGGAAGAATATTTCCGTCGGACAAATTGCCGGCAATATCCGTTTTAGTCACGGTCACGGTTTGTAAATTCAGTTTTTTTGCCGCTTCTTTTAATGAAGCACCGGTGCCTAAAATATCTTCCGTTTCGCGCACCAGATTTTCAAGCGCGTCATAAGCTAAATCGGCTGCCAATGTTTTTCTGATTTGTTCTTTAACCGTTTCTGCCGGTTGCGTTTGCGCGGGCACAATATCTTTTACCCATAAAATATGCCACCCCGCCTGAGATTGAATGGGCCCGACAATTTCATTTTTTTCTGCCTTAAAAACAGGTTCTGCCAATTCTTCCATTAATTGATTTTTGGCAGTTAAACCAAAATGCGTTTCTTCTTTTGTTTGGGTAGTGTTTTTCAAAGCTGTTTCTTCAAAATTTTCAGGTGTTACGATGTTTTTTGTTTCGTTGGCATCACTTTCGGATTTGAAGAACATTTGATATAAATCTCTCTCTTCCGGTTTGTTGTATTTATCTTTTTGTTCTTCATAGCGTGCATTGACTTCATTTTCATCAATTTGTACGCGATGTAACATTAATTCGGGTGTTAGTGATAACACGGTTAACGAGCGATATTCCGGATTCATTAATTCTTCGGCATAAGCTTCGTAGTAATCTTTTAAATCTTGTTCGGACGGTTGTTCGTTAATGACAATGTTATTCGGCAAAATTGACATAACGGAAACAATGCGTTTTTCGTTTTTATAATTATTGGCGGCTTTGATAATTAATTCGGGTGCATAGTTTAAACCGCTCACAGATTCTTGTAAATGCTTAAAGGCCAATTCTTTTTTCAGCCGTTCCGATAATTGTGTTTCGCTTAAATCGGTTTGTATTAAATAAGCATAGAACAAGTTTTTATCAAATTTTCCCGTATTGTCTTTAAAAACAGGATTTTGTTCCACATAAGCGGCCACCGATTCGTTTGAAGCGGCTAATCCGAATTGATCGATTAAAGAATCTTGCACCAAAGCGGAAATTTCTTGTTGCAAAACTTGGTCAAAAATGCCGTTTTTAATTGCATCGGATACGGAAATATATTTATTGCCGGCCAAACGCGCATAAGTTTTGCGAGCGTGTTCAAAAGATTGATTGAGTTGTTGCGGTGATAAGCCTTTATTGCCGACTTGTACAATATCTCCCGAAGAATTGTAAGCGGATAAATTGGCTAATCCGCCCAATCCCCAAAATGCCAGCATACTTAATGCCAAAGCGCCTAAAATCAGTTTGGCAACCCATGAATTTGCGAGTTTGTTAAAAAAAGTAATCATTTGCTTTTATCCTTTTCCTGTTTTTTGTTTTTTATACAAAAAAACGCGCCGTTTTTCAAGTATTTTTTTTATTTTTGCCGCATTTTATCTTCAATCAGGCGAATTGCTTCTTCCAAAGAAGGAATTTCCGTTTTGTTTTTAACCGATGCCATCACTTTTTCCCATTTGACGTAAGGACCGTAATGCCCGATTTGATAGGTAATTTCTTTATCATTCCATTGACCCAAAACGGTTGCTTTGGATTTTTCCTTCGATTTTGAGAGCAATTCTTGCGCTCTTTTGAGATCAATGGTCAACACATTATCACAGGGTTCCAATGATTGATATGTCTTTCCGCGCTTAACATACGGTCCGAATTTGCCTAATGCCGCTTCAATCGGCTCTTTGGTTTTAGAATCGATTCCCAATTGTCGCGGAAGAGAAAGAAGTTGTAAAGCTATGTCAAGCGTTATGTTTTCAGGAACCATATTTTTGGGCAGACCTGTTCTTTTAGCTTCTTTTCCGCTACCTTCCTGTACATACCAGCCGTAAGGACCTTTTCTTAAAATAACAGATTGATTTTGAGGACTGACTCCCAACTCTTTTAAAGTTTCTTTTGTTTCTTGAGTATTCTCATCGGCTAAGTCGTTCGGCATTTCAAATGCCTGTTGTTTTGTATATTTACAAGTCGGATAGTTAGAGCAACCGATAAATGCTCCGAATTTTCCCAAATGCAAAGAAAGCTTTCCCGTGTGACATTCGGGACAAATACGCGAGTCGGGCGTGGGAAAAATTTGTTTTTCCAAACTATGTAACACGGTTTCCATAATATCATGCGTTTTGGTCGGAACGGCGTGAACCGTTTGATTGAATTGTCCCCAAAAATCTTTTAAAACAGGTTTCCATTGGGCTTTCCCGTTGGTAATGTCATCCAGCTTGTTTTCCATATTGGCGGTATAATCATATTGCACATATTGGTTGAAATAATTTTCCATAAATGCCGTTACGATTTTACCTCTGTCTTGCGGAACAAACTTTTTGGCAACCAATTTAACGTATTCTCTTTCCTGTAACACGTTTAAAATGGTAGCATATGTTGACGGTCGTCCGATGCCGAGCTCTTCCAACTTTTTAACGAGACTGGCTTCCGTAAAACGGGGGGGCGGTTCGGTAAAATGTTGCGCCGGTTCAATTTTAATTAAATCGGTTTTATCACCGACAGCCATGGGTGGCAAGAGGGCATTATCTTCTTCGGGCGAATCATCGACATCTTCTTTATAAACTTTAATAAAGCCGGGAAATGCAATGGTTTGTCCCGTTGCCCGAAATTGGATTTTTTGCGTGTTTGAAATAATATCAATGCTCACTTTATCCAAAAGCGCATTTTCCATTTGACAGGCGATGGTACGTTTAAAAATCAATTCATATAATTTTCTCTGATCGGGTGTTAAATATGCGGCAATCGACTCGGGTGTACGTTTCGCCTGTGTGGGACGAATAGCCTCATGCGCTTCTTGCGCATTTTTGGAATTGTTTTTATAAAAACGCGGTTTGTCAGGTAAATAATTTTCACCGTATTCTTTTAAAATTACTTCGCGAATTTGCTCGATTGCCTCTTGCGATAAAGCAACGCTGTCGGTACGCATATATGTGATTAAACCGACTGTTTCCCCGCCGATGTCAACACCTTCATACAAGCCTTGTGCAAGTTGCATGGTTTTTTTTGCACTGAATCCCAACTTACGGGAAGCTTCCTGTTGCAAGGTGGAAGTTGTAAAGGCCGGTGCGGGATTACGTTTGATTTGCTTTTTTTCAACGGCGCCGACGGTATAAAGCGAATTAAGTGCGGTGTGAAGGGCTTGATCTGCTGATTCTTTTGTCGGAATATCAAACTTTTTCAATTTGTCACCGTTTAAGTGTGAGAGTTTTGCCTGAAATACCGCTCCGTCTTTTGTTTGAAAATCACCCGTTAAATCCCAGTATTCTTCCGCCTTAAAGGCATTAATTTCATCTTCTCGTTCGCAAATAAGACGCAACGCCACCGATTGGACGCGTCCGGCCGAACGGGCACCGGGCAGACTGCGCCACAGCAACGGGGAAATTTGAAAACCGACCAAATAATCAAGTGCGCGTCGTGCCAAATAGGCTTCAACCAGTTGCATATCTATTTCACGCGGATTTTTAACGGCTTCCAATACGGCACTTTTGGTAATTTCATGAAATACAATGCGATAAACCGGTAATTGCGGATTTAATTTTTTTCGTTTTTTCAGTTCTTGAATGACATGCCAGGCAATGGCTTCTCCTTCGCGATCAGGGTCGGAAGCCAAATAAAGAGCATCGGCTTTGGCAAGTGCCTTAATAATTTCTCGAACGGTTTTTTCGCCGCGACTTTGAACTTCCCAATCCATGGCAAAATCTTCATCGGGACGAACGGAACCGTCTTTGGCCGGAACATCGCGAATATGCCCGAAACTTGCCATGACAAAATAATCTTTTCCCAAATATTTATTAATTGTTTTGGCTTTTGCCGGTGATTCCACAATAACCAGTTTCATGCATTCTCCCATTCATTATTATAAACGAGGGCTACTTTTCCGCCGGCAAACCGTTCAATTCGGCCGGCAAGCTCCAATTCGACCAAAATAATGTTAACTAAATCCGTTCTGAGACCCGTCCCGCGAATCAGTTGATTGACATCGGTTGTGTCCGGGGAGAGCCTGCTTAAAATAATTTGACGTGCCTGATCTAATTCTTGCTCCATCGGAAGCGATATAGAAACGGATTCGTCTGCCTGTAAGCTGTCCAATAGCATTTTGGTTGTGTCAAAATCAAGCAAATGTAAAATATCTTCGGCACCGGTTACCAGATGAGCACCATCTTGAATAAGCTGATTGGGTCCTTCACTGCGTGAATCGAGGGGAGAACCGGGTACGGCAAACACTTCGCGATTTTGATTGAGCGCACACCGTGCCGTTATTAACGAGCCAGACAGTTTGTTGGCTTCAATAACCAGCACGCCGACGGATAAACCGGATATAATGCGATTCCGGCGCGGAAAGAAAGAAGGCAGCGGCAATGTACCCATCGGTAATTCCGATATTAAACAACCGACGGAAGCAATTTTTTGATAAAGTTCCTCGTTTTCTTTCGGATAAATTTTATCGATGCCCGTTCCTAAAACGGCAATAGTTCCCCCTTGATTGTCGGTATTTGCCAATGCACCTTCATGTGCTGCCGAATCAATGCCGCGAGCCATACCCGACGTGACAACATAATTGTTTTGAACCAATTGAAAAGCAATTTTACGCGTGATATTTTGTCCGTTTGCGGAACAGTTACGACTGCCGACAATTCCGATGCTTGTCTTTTGCAATAGATTTTTCCAACCTTTCACGAATAAAAGAGGCGGACGATCTTCTATTTCTTTCAGAAGAGGCGGATAATCGGGTGATGATATTGTCACAATTTCAGCTTGATGTTTTTGAGCCTCTTCCAGTTGCTGATCAACAAGCGAATCGGGCGCAATTTTAATGGGACGGTTACGTCCGCCTCGTTTGGCAAACTCTGGCAAATGCAAAACGGCTTCTCTGGCACTTTTAAAATATTTCATTAAATCACGATAAGTAATCGGACCGACGTTTTCGCTGAGCGCCAGTTTTAATTGATAATATATTTCATCATCGGTATGCATCAGGCTTTTTTCTCCTTTTTCAATCGAATTTTACTTTCTTCTCCTTTAATCAGACGTTGTATATTGTTCCGATGTCGGTAGTAAGACAGCACCGTCAGTAAAAAATAAATACCGGCTACCGTTTTTTTCGATTCAATCAAATAAGCCACAATCGGTGCTATGGTTAAAGCCGTTAAAGCAGCTAACGAAGAATAGCGAAACATAACGGCGGTTATTAGCCAGCAAAGAGCGGTCAAAATGCCGGTAAGGGGCGTCATGACCAACATCAGTCCCAATGTTGAGGCAACGCCTTTTCCGCCTTTAAATTTAAGCCAGACAGGATAATTATGTCCGATAATTGCCGCAACGCCTGCCGTCAACCCGATTTCTTGTGAGTGATAAAGTGCTTGAAAAATAAAAGCTGCCAGTGCCGCCTTGCCGATATCGCACAAAAGCGTTGCCAAGGCCAAATCTTTACGTCCCGTTCGTAAAACATTGGTAGCGCCGATATTTCCCGAGCCGATTTTTCGAATATCTCCCAAGCCGGCCAAGTGCGTGAAGACAAGACCGAAGGGAATTGAGCCGATAAAATAGCCGGTAAGGGCTGCCGTAATATAAATAAGCATAATTTCTCCTGTCGATGTTTTTTAAAGTTTTAAACAATTTTCATTCAAAACGCAAGTAAAAAAGTCAGTCTTTTTTGTTTTCATATATATATGAAAGATTTTTTTCAAAAAAACGGTGCAAAAATTTTTTAAACGGATATTTTTTAGGGTAAAATAATATCAAGTAATTGTAATTGAATGCGTTTTTTATCACGCCAAAACTCACGTTTGAGTGTGCCGACAGCATATATGGGTGTTTGTTTTTGATTGAGCAGAAAATCTCCGACAGGTGTGCCGAGTGAGCGGAAAGCAATGGCATTTAAGGAAATGCCGCTGGGGGCCGTCAATGTGCAACTGATATGTCCGTTCTTTAACAGAAGAGAACGGGTAATGAATACGTTTTTAATCATAAAAACCGGTTCCGGATTGGATTCGCCGAACGGAGCTAACAAAGCAAGTGAATCCATTAATGAATCCGTTACGCCGGAAATGGAAATAACAGCATCATAATATTGCTTTTGTCCATCGGTTTCAAGCATTTCCGGCTTTATATTTTCAAGTAAATATTGTTTAAATATCGGTAAATTACTTTCTTTGAGCGAAAAACCCGCCGCCATGGGATGCCCGCCTCCGCGAGATAAAATGCCCTTTTGAATGGCATTCATAACCAAAGATCCCAAGTCAACACCCTGTACGGAACGCGATGAGCCTTTAACTTCATCGTTTTCAATGCTTAATGCGAAAACGGGTAAGTTATATTTATCTTTCAGTCGTCCCGCGACAATACCCACAACACCTTGATGCCAGTTATGTCCTTCCACTACAATGAACGGTGTATGAATACCGGTGCTTTCCACTTGTCGAACGGCTTCATGTAAAACCGCGCTTTCGATTTCGCGACGCGTATTGTTTAATTCTTCCAATTCTTGTGCCAATATGTGCGCTTGAACGGAGTCTCCGGCGGAAAGCAAATGCATGCCTATATCCGACTTGCCGACTCGTCCGCACGCATTAATACGGGGACCGAATACATAGCCCAAATGGTGTGCATCGGGCGGTTCTTTTATCTGCACCAATTCTGCCAATGCTTTTATGCCAAGATTTTGTCCCGTTCGCATCTGCTTCAATCCCGATTTCACGAACAATCGGTTAACGCCGCTTAATTTAACGACATCACAGACCGTTCCGAACGCAACTAAATCCAGATAAATCATTAAATTCGGTTCCGTTCGCTTTTGATAAAACCCTTTTTCTCGTAAAATGGCATTTAACGCGACCGTGAATAAAAATACCACGCCTACGGCTGCTAAATAGCGACACGGATGATGTATATCTTCATCCAGTCGTTTCGGATTTACCAGTGCGTAAGCATTCGGCAATCGTGTGGCATCGGGATCATGGTGATCCAACACCAACACGTCCAACCCTAAGGCCATGCCGTCAGCAATAGCCTCGAAAGCCGTTGTGCCGCAATCCAATGTGGCAATAACCGAACAGCCTTTTTCTTTAAATTCTTTCATTTTTTGACTGTTGGGACCGTATCCGTCCTCGCGATCGGGAATAAAACAATGGACGGTAACGCCACACGATTCCAAAAACATTTTTAATAATGCCGTTGAGGTAGCACCATCCACATCATAATCGCCCATCAATCCGATTGATTCGCCTGCTAAAACGGCTTTGGCCATTCGGTCGGCGGCTTTACGCATATCTTTTAATGAAAACGGATTAGGCAAATTGTGCTTTAAGGTGGGATATAAAAATGCCTCGGCTTCATCGCAAAGAATTTGTCGTTCCGCCATAATGCGTGCTGCAATTTCCGGCAGATTGAATTTTTGTTGCAAGGCATCTGCCAGTGCATAATTATAAGCTTTTTCAGTCCATTGTATCTGTGTCAGCGATTGATATATTTTTTCGTGATCCGGCATATTCATTTCATTCATATCCTTTTTAATTTTTACCAGTTTATCTGTTTTTTTTTCGGAAAGCAAGTAAAAATGTATTTGCCTTTTTTGAAAAAAGTGAAATAAATGCTTGCAACAAACGTTTTTTTCTTTTATAATGTAATTATACGGATGAAGGGGGAAAAATGGCACGAAATATTTTATTTATAGCCAGTGAAATGACACCGTTCGTAAAGACGGGCGGATTGGGAGATGTTGTCGGTTCATTACCGAAAGTGTTGGCCGATAACGGTGATGTTGTTGTTAAAGTTGTTATTCCGCTTTATTCTTGTATCGATTATCAAAAATACGGTTTATTTTTGCGAATGCAGGGTAATTGCGTCAATATGGGAACTTGTCAGGAATTTTTCAGTGTACATCAGTCAAATTTTGTGCCGAACGTTGAAACATATTTTATAGAGTTTAACAAATATTTCGGACGACCGATTTATCGGCAACACGGCTTATATGATGATGCTTATTCTCATGACGAATATCAGGACAATGCCTATCGGTTTTCATTTTTTACGCGTGCAGCCTTGCAAACGGCAAAAGATTTAGGTTTTAAGCCTGATATTGTTCATGTGCATGATTGGCAAACCGCATTGGCACCTTATTATTTAAAACATGATAACGATTCTTTTTTTGCAGGTACCAAAAGTCTTTTAACGTTGCATAATGTGCCTTATCAAGGGCGATTCGGCGCCGATGTGGTACCGTATGCCAAAATTGATTGGGTTGATTTTAATTGGCAGGCTTTTGAAGATTACGGACGCATTAATTTATTAAAAGGCGGTATTCGGTTTGCCGATAAACTCACGACGGTATCACCCAATTATGCACATGAAATTTTAACACCCGAATACGGTGCCGGACTCGATTTTATTTTAAGAGAACGTCAAAAAGATTTATCGGGTATTTTGAACGGTATCGATACGCAGCTATGGAATCCGCAAAAAGATTTTGTTATTCCGCATCAATATGATCGAATGACATTTGAAAAAGGAAAATCGCTTAATAAAAAAGAGTTGGTGCGTCGATTTGGGCTCGAAACGCCGAAAAAGCCCGTTTTTTCCATGGCCGTTCGCTTAACGGAACAAAAGGGTGTTCATATGTTGCAGGAATGTATCGAACCGGTGTTGAATACCATGCAGTGTCAGTTTGTCATTATGGGTAACGGTGACGGCGATATTCAAAATTATTTTGAAGCTCTGCCCTACAAATATCCGGGGCAGATTGCCGTAAAAATCGGCTTTGAAACGGAGCTGGAGCATTTAATGGATGCCGGTTCTGATTTTTCGCTTGTGCCGAGTTTATATGAACCGTGCGGGTTAAAACAAATGGTTTCACAAACTTACGGTACATTACCGGTTGGTCGGGCAACGGGCGGGTTGGAAGATACCATTTTAAATTATAATGAATTCAACGGGAACGGAACCGGCTTTAAATTTCATGATATTTCATCAAAAGCGCTTTATAATACAATCGGTTGGGCAAATGCTACTTGGTTTGATCGTCCGAATCATATTCGGGGAATGCGTGAAATGGCCATGCAACAAAATTATTCGTGGGATAAATCGTCTTTGGAGTATAAAAATTTGTATAATCAAATGATAGGAGTAAAATAATGCAAAAAATATCACTAGCCATTGTCGGATGGGGTAATGTCGGTCGCGCATGCCGACGGGCTATCAGCGAATGTTCCGATATGGTCTTAAAAGGCGTGGTTCGCCGACCGTCATCATTGAGTTTCGGTGATCCCGAACTAAAAACAATTAAAGTTGTTTCTGATATTAAAGCATTGGGGCAAATTGACGTGGCGCTTTTGTGTATTCCCTCGCGTGAGGTACCGCAACGAATCAAAGAATATCAGTCATTAAAAATTAACACCGTTGACAGCTATGATGAACATCAGAATATTGCCGCTTTCCGGCGAGAACTGGATATGACGGCGAAAATCAAGAAAACCGTATCCATATTTGCCGCCGGTTGGGATCCGGGTACCGATTCGATGGTACGCGCCTTGATGAAAGTTGTTTCTTTAACGGGACGCACTACAACCACCTTCGGTGGAGAGCAGGGGGGGCGCAGTATGGGTCATACCGTTCAGGTTAAAAGTTTTGCCGGTGTTAAAGATGCCGTTGTGCTTACTTTGGCAAACGGGCGGGGAAAGCAAAAACGAAAAGTTTATGTTGAATTAAAAGAAGGTGCCGATCTGCGGAAAATTGAAAAGGAAATTTTGGCCGATGCTTATTTTAAGTCAGAACCTACTGAAGTCATTGCCGTTGAAAGTATTGATCCGTTTAATACATTGCATCATTCGGCAGAGATTGAACGAACCGGTATGGAAGTGAGACAGACATATACCGTGGAAGGCACAAACCCGGAGTTTACCGCAAATGTAATGGTTGCTTCGGCGCGGGCGTGTATGCGTGCCGTTGAAAAAGAAGAATATGGCGTTTATACCTTTATTGAACGCCCGATTATTGATTATTTACCCGGAAACAATCTGGATGAAAGATTGGAAGGCTATTAAAGTCTTTCTGAAAAAATAAAAGCGGCATCTTCGATTTAAGAAGATGTCGTTTTTTAAAAGGATAAAAAAGATTAACAATTTTTATGCTGATTTATTTGTTTTGATGGTATATTATTCATTTGTTTTTTTAGCTTAAAGATTGAAACATACTTATTTAGCGATTACACTTTGTTTTTGAAACGGCAAACTTGACTTTTTAAATAAAAGTGTTAAAATTACTCGGTATTTTGTTCGTTGACGAATGTTTTTTAGGGATCTTTGAAAATGCGTGAAAAGAAAAAGTTTGAATTTTCGATAAGAGGGAAAATGGCTGAATTGTTTACCATTGTTTGGTGTCATAATAATGAGGCATTGGCCGATCGTATTGCACATAACGCTGATTTAAACATTCAAGACGGTTCCGGAAATACGTTGTTGATTAAAGCCGTTATACACGATTTTGATGATACCGCACAAATGTTGGTTAATGCCGGTTGCGATATGGATATGCAAGATATGTTCGGCAATACCGCATTACTTGTTGCCGCTCAAAAGCACAATGAAAAAATGGTACGGTGGTTGATAAAAGCCGGTGCCGATGTTAATGTTTGTAATAAACGTTTTGAAACGCTTAATGACTTTATCAAAGAAGAAGAAACCATTCAATTATTGAATCAAATTCGTCATTCGAAAAAAGAGAGACAAGTTAAAGAAGGAAAAGAGACGGCATAAAAAGTAAAAAATTATAACAGAAAAAACGCTTATCAATCGGTGTGATGATTGATGCAGAAAGATGCAAGATTATTTTAAAGCCGTCTTATCAGCTCTGAATGCGGGGATATAAAGCATATCACAAAGCAGAGAAGTCGAATAACCGATAATTAACGCCATTGCCGGATTGGTTAAATCAGCAACATAACCGACAAATGTTGTTCCTATCGTATAAAAAACGCAAATAAACATTGAAAAAACGGAAAGCAAAGTTCCGCGTTCTTTTTCGGAAACGATATTTTGCATATATGTACAGGAAGCCGGTGTATAAATACCGTTGGCGCCGGATCCGAGTGTTTTAAAAAACGGGGCAAAAAGGTTTGAGAAAAGAGCTGATGTAATGCAAAAAATATTATCGGCACAGGCTCCGAAGAAAATAGTTTTTTTTAGTCCGATCCGTTTTCCGACTTTCCCCGACAACCAGCTGCAAACGGCATCGGTCATATGTCCCGTAAAGCGAAAAATGCCCAGTGACCAAACCGGAATAATTTCCTTATAAAAATTACTGCCGAAAGTAAATGTGGCTTCATTAACGGCAAAATGTGCCGAATCGGCCAGCATATAAAGAGAGAGTCTTTTTTCGTGACACAAATAGCGCAGAGCCGACAAGATGTGTTTGAATGGATTTGTAAAAGTTTGCCGATAATTCGTTTCCGTTAAAAATAAACTGATAAATAAGGCAAAACTCATCGGAAAAATAGTGGCAATCATAGCCGTTTTCATGGAGAAATAAACAAAAATACCGCTTAAAAGCGAGCCTAATCCCAATCCGACTGACGGCCATATTTTTACGCGTGATAAAACTGTATGATATTCATCTTTGCGTCCGAGTTTTTCCATACTTTCATAAACAATGGCATCATTGTTGGCATTTCCGATGCCTCGATAAACACCAAAAAACAAACTGCCGATAATTAAAAGCTCATAAGAGGGAGCAAATGCGTAAATAACAGCTGCAATAACGCGACAAGCCGCGCCCGTTATGCACACCTTTTTCCGACCCCATGCGTCTGCCAAAACACCAAACGGTAAGCTGCAAATTGTACCGGTTGCATAGGCAATGGCATATATGCTCATGGCCTTCGTAAAATTACCGGTGATTTGTGCAAAAAAAATGGCTTCAATCGGCAATGAAAAAAACATTTTTGTGCATAAATAATACAGGCAAATCAATCGAATGTTTCGTTCATAAGGGGAACAAGACATTACCTTTAAAAATGAAAACAATGTTGTTATTTTTTTCATATCATTTTTTTATCCTGTTTTAACGAATTTTGCAACGACTTTTTTATTGAATAATTGATTTTTTGTATTTTATTTGCCTGGAAAAATTGACGGTCGGGTTAAAAATATTTTTTTGAGTTGTTTACGACTTTGAAGTGGCTGCTTGTTTTATTTTTTTTATCTTCTCATGAGACCTTAATGGCTTTTTGAATATTAAAAAAAATACGCCAATTATTTATAAGACAAAAAAAATCGGTAAAAGTCTTTAAACAGATTCTTACCGATTTTTACTTGTTTTTTTATCGTTTTATTTTTATGTTTTTAATCAGCCGACAGTTAAGCTATTTTTTCTTTCCTTTCGGCTCAGCTTTCGGATTGGCCTTCGGATTAGCTTTTTTAGATTTGTTTTCTTTCTTCACTTCCGGCTCTTCTTTCGGTTTCGGCTGCGGGTAAACGCGCTTTTCAACCTGATGATACCGTCCGTCGCTTTCCTTTTTGAAATACTCTTCACCGTATTTATCCCAATTTAAATTTAACACGGTATCATCGAAATCCAAAATGGTTGCGTAGTCATTAAACTGATTATCAACATTTCGATACAAGCGATAAGGTGATATTTGTACCAAAGTGTCTGTCCAATATTTATGCGTAACTGGAATATTCACTTTCTCGAAATCTGATTGTTCTTTTGCAAGCATCGGATCATATTCCAAGATTTTAAAGCCGTCAATATCTTTAATTTTGCTTTTTAATATGGCAACACTCGGATTAATAGCGGCAGCTTCATCAATACGTTTTGACAATTCCGAATCAATTAAATAGAAATAATTGTCAAACGGTATAAAACCTGATAAAACATCTTCCCGAACCTGATTGACCAATTTTTCGGTTTTACTTGACGGTCGATTTAAGAAACCGTAGTTGACATTTTTATTGTGCCGTATAGCCCACCGCCACATATCACGATAATTATCATTATGGGCAAAAATAAAGATGTTTTTGTATTGTTTATCCAAACGATCCCATTCGGGTGAATGAAACGGTTCGGATATCGGATAAGATATGCGAATAAAATCTGATTTAGCTTTGTATGTCGGATATAAATCCCAAATTTGCACCAAAAGCAAAACCGGTAACAACACATATGCAAGACGCGGGAAGACTTGTTTTGCCGTTTTAATTAAGAAAAATGCCAACAAATACCATACCGGCCAGAAGAAACGTCCGGAATAGCGGAAAACGTTTCCGAGCCAATCAATAACCGGACCGGGTTTATAATCTAACAATACGGCGGTTCCGAATTTAACTTGGCTCGATAAAGCATAAACCACAAAACCGGTCAACAACAAAGAAATCAGTGCGTTTTTCTTTAAGTTTTCCGTTTTAAACAGATGTTTGACATACGGAAAGAACATAACTAACAAAATTAACAACCCGAAACCGAAGTAATTATCGGCATCAAAATCGGCATTCGGTGTTAAGGTTGAGAAAATGCGTGATTGACTCCAAATCGGATTGTATAAAGCCGTTAAATTTAAGCTTAACGAACGCCAGCCGCCGCTTGTCAAAACCTGTTCTTTTTCAACCATTCCCAACATGTAAAACCAGAACAAAAACACACCGGTTAAGTACACAAGGCCCCAAAAAGTTGTTTTAAAGCTGATTTCTTTGTCAAACCAATATTTTTTCAAAATTAAGATGAAAAAGAATCCGCCGACCATCGGTAAAAAGTAGGGGCATGTTAATGTTGCCAGTGAAAGAATGATGCCCATGGCTATCCATTCGTTTTTCTCCAGTTTATCGTTCAGCCATAAATAAATAGCCCATAACAGAATGAAATGGCACTGTAAATTAATATGCACGAAAACCCGCATTAACATAATCGGTGAGGTTATGAAAAATAAAGAACTGACAATAATTAAGAACTTGTTTTTAAAGGCTTTTCTAAAAATTAAAACACTGAAAACAGCTTGCAGAACATAGCTGATTAACATCCAGATACCCACAAACTGTGTTTCAGCCGGAAGCCCAAAAAATTTATGAAAAACTTTGAAAATAAGAGAAAGCAACGGGCTGCCGTCGGTTCCATGGACGGAGATACCGTAAGGATACGCCAGATTCGTATGGGTAAAAATCGGCCAACGCCACTCATCTAACCGATAAAAAACGCTCCCTAAATAGGAAACCGTAAAATCACCGCCCATAACGACAAAATTGGTGTTGTATACGTTAAGCACATCAAAACCGAACATAACAAAAAAGGCAACTAACGTTAATACGATTGAGCCAATCATATCAAAATTATTTATCAGCTTCGAACAAAGCCAAGTTAATTTCTTATATTTTGTTTCCCCGATCGGAAAACGGAAAAGTTTTGACGTATCCAGAACAATTTTCATTTGTTTTTCCCTTTTGTTTTTGTATGATTAAAAATAATTTCCTTTTTAAACCATATTTTCAAAAATATCAATAAAAAAATATGTTTTTTTAAAAAATAAATTTTATTTTGATGAAATACCCGTATATAAAAAAACCGCTTTTTTGAAATGAAAGCGGTTTTTATAAATGTTGTTAAAGAGTTATGCTTTCGGCCATTCGGCAGACTGTTGGGCATTAAACTCAACCCATTTGGCATCGGCCTCATCGGAAGAAGAGATAGCACCTTGCGGACATTCGGAAATACAAACACCGCATTCAATGCAATCATCGGGATTTACGACAACTTGCGAATCTCCCTCATGGAAAGCACCGACCGGGCAAACTTCCGTACAACTCTTACATAAAACACATTTATCACCATTAACAACTGACGGCATAATTCCTCCTTTTTTTTGGTTGTTACGATGTAAAGTTTCTTATCACAGAAAATAAAATTAAGCAAGTCTTTTTTTAATATTTTCGTATTTTTTAAAATTTTCGATACAAAATAAGTTAAACCAAGCTTCAATTTCCCAGAAAGCTTATTATAATTCAGGTTTTAAATCAGCGGGCGTGTTCCAATATTTTTCTCGTTCGTGAATGGGCATATACAGCACATTGTATGTTTGAATTTGATACCCGAAGGGATTTGTGCTGGAAGGTGTGCCCCTTTGATCGATTCGTATAATCACGCGAAACCGCTGGTGTGCCAGTGCATTTTTAGTTTTGCACTCAATACAGGTTTTTGAATTATCTTCGCACGGACAAAGCGGATTAAAAGCATTCGGAATAGGCATATCGAATGTGTCAAATATACCTTCCCATGTGTTGCCGTGAACGCGTTTGAGCTCATAAATATGCACATCCCGCACGAATCCTTTTGTACGCGATTCGTTGTACATTAAGTCAGCTTCCGCTTGAAAAGGAGCATAAACCAGTTTGTGATTGGAAAAAACGGAAACGGGACCGGAGCTTCCCCAACGTTTTTGCATGGCGCCGTTATCCCACACGATTTCATTGCGTAATTGAATATAATTGCGCAAGATTGATTCAATATACAAGCTGTTGGCCGAAACGGCAATTTCTTCATATTCTGCCGGTAAAATAACTTTGCGCGATGAATCGATGGTGAATAAATTCACGGCGCGTCGATTGGCAATGGAAATATCGACTCGATCGGCAGAATAAATGATAAACGAAGCAATTAAAATGGTTAAAGCAATATTGAGAATAATAATTACCGCCAAAAAGCGCGCTGTTTTCATATACCGTCGTTCGGGCAGTGCCTTTACCTGCATATATTCGGGATATGCTCCCAACACATCAGGTGAATTTGTATTTTTCGGCGCAAATAAAAACCCGAGACGCATTTTCTTCCTTTCATTAGTAATAATTTTTCGTTGCGTTTGCGTTTTTACTCAGTGATACGTCAAAAATTACTTCCGTGCCGTTTAAAGAGGATGACCCCAATAAAATCGTGGCAACGCGATTATCTTTGGCGTATGTTAAATAACTGTTGGTTGCGCGAATACTTGTCAACTCCTGCCATCCGAATTTCGGCATTTCCTGCATATAAAAATCAAACATATTCGCTTGATTATACGGGACTTTGAAGGCTAATCGACCAATCAGCGGATCATTGCCGAACAATAGAGTTTTATCCAAATTCATCGTTGCGTTTTCGGGAATGGGAATCTCTCGAAATTGTGCAAAATTCGGTGTGGATTGCATAACGCCGTTTTCAAATGTGTTTTCCGATTTAAACGAAGGTTGAATGCTTTCGTTATGACAGGCAGTCAATAATATAAAACTGCAAAAAATAAAAAGTGAAGCGCGCATTTTTAATCCTTTCGTTATTTAAGCATAAAATAAACTTAAAAATAAATCAAGAGATTTTTATATTAATTCCGGCTAAAAAAGTTTTTCTTCATTTAAAAAAAATGTATAAAAAAAACCTCTTCCCGAATAAAGAGAAGAGGCTTTTTTTCATCAATGATTAATAAGCAACCGTGGTGGCGCTTCTGTTTTGAGCCCAGGCTTCTTCGGAAGAACCTAAGACAACCGGACGTTCTTTTCCGTAAGAGATAACCCGAATACGATCAGATGAAATGCCTTGTGCCATTAAGTAGTTACGTGCGGCCATTGCCCGACGTTCACCCAATGCCAAGTTGTATTCGCGCGTACCGCGTTCATCGCAGCGACCTTCAATGACAACCAACACACGGGGATGTTCAACCAACCATTTGGCTTGTTCCGCCAAGTTTTGGCGTGCATCAGCCGTTAAGTCGGAGCTGTCTAATAAGAAATACACAACGCTCGGTGTTTCATCACGGAACTTTTGTGTGTTTTGTGTTTCTTGTAAATCGGCGATATTGACATCATCATTCCAACCGCCGTTACCGTTGCCGTATAAATCAGCACCGTCTTTTTTGGTGGCACAAGCACTTAACAGAGACATGGCACAAACTAAAGCAAATAATTTTTTTAACATTTTTTCCTCTTTCATTTATAAATTTTTTGGCGGCGTTTGGGCGTTTGGGGAGATTAAATATTCATTTATTCCGTTGGGCGTTCAGCGTCGCGTTTTCGGTTGTATCAAACCATAAAGATAATTGAAAGTCAAGGTATTTTTTTCAAAAAAAGTTATAAATGTGAAAAAAAATTGAAAATACAAAACAAAAGGTCTTAATTTTCTATTAAAATCCACTTTTTACCGTTATCTTCTTTTTTATAGACTTCAACACCCCAGTTGTCCCATTGAACTGTTACCGTGTTGTTATTTTCCAGAACAATTCTTCCCGTATCATCAGGATAATCGATTCGGAAAAAAGTTTTGTGATCGTCATTTATATAAAGATAATCCGACCACTGCGGGTGAATGACTAAAATACCGTTCTTTTTTAATGTTTCTTTTTCACATATGGCAAGATGTTGTTTTTCCAATACTTTTTGATTTAAAATTTTCAATTTTTTATTCGATTCAATCATCTTCTTTAAAATAATGCATTTATGTTCATTGGAAATTTGCATACTTAACCATTCATACGGAATATCTTTCCAGAACGGTGTGAATTTTTCCTGTTGAATATGCTTATATGTTTCATTTTGAATTTGCAAATAACGTGGCGGATGAGACACGTTTTTACTATATCTGAAATAAACCAACGTTTCGTTAAGAGATGATATTTTACCGCCTTTATTTAAAATATCTTTCCATAAACCGCTGTCTTCCGCATACAAATATTTCGGATCATATCGTAAATGATGTTTGTTTAAAAAATCACGGCGCATCATAACGGTCGGATGCTTCACACCGGATGTAAAATATGTGTTTAACGCTATTTCATCGGGCGAAGTGAGCAAAGGTGGTGTTGTCGGTTTTGTCAGCGGATCTTGCGAAGGAGTTATTTTTGCTCCCAAGACAACAATATCCGGATTTTCTTCCATGGCCCACACTTGTCTTTCGAACCGATACAAAACAGATTTATCATCATCGTCCATTCGGGCGATATATTTGCCGCGTGCCTGATCCAATCCGCGATTAAGAGAATAAATTAAACCTTTGTTTTTTTCGTTTTTCAGGGGAACAATGCGTTTATCTTTTCGTGCGTAAGATTGAATAACTTTCCAAGTGTTATCCGTTGAGCCGTCATCAATGATAATAAATTCAAAATCTTTAAATGTTTGATTAAGAATTGATTCAATGGCAATCGGTAAGACCTGTTCGCGATTAAAGGTTGACATGACTACGGAAATAACGGGTTTATAAAAAAAACCATAAATTCGCTCGGATATATCATAGTCTCTCTCCGCAATAAAACCTAAAAAGAAAATAAAAATCGAACAGATGGTAAAACAAATATTTTTCATAATAAAACCTTATTTTTACTGTTTTTTCAGCCTCCAAAGAGTGCCGCCTTTTTCTTTTTGAAACACTTCCGGCGGATAACTGTCCCATTTAATCGTGACGGATTGATTATCTTCACGAATAAGTTTGCCCTGTTCAGACGGAACATTGACACGGAAAATTGTTTTATCTTTGGGATTAACATAAATATGATCTTCCCAAAAATCATGAATGACTTTGACGGAATGACGGAGCAATGACACTTTCCGGCAAAAGAGATTCTTTCTTGTATCCAGTAAATCTTGATCTAAAATATGCAATTTCCAATTTTTATTACTCATATGTGTTAAGATGGTGCATTTATCTTTATCGGTGTTAAAGGCACCCAATATTTCATAGGGAGCATCGAAAAAGGGTGCTAATTTATCTTTTTGAACTTTTTTAAATGTTTCGCCCTGCGTGCTGTAGTATTTGTCGGGACGCGTTACGTTATTAATGTATCCGAGATGCAACAAACCTTCACTGATTGAAGTAATTTTGCCACCGTTGTTCAACACGTCTTTATAGAAGCCCGTATCTTCCGCATATAAATATTTCGGATCATATCGAATATGATATTTTTCTATAAAATCGCGCCGTATCATAATGGTCGGATGTGCTAATCCGGAAGAGAGATAAGTATCAATTTCAACAACATCCGGATCGCGTATCATCGGATAAGAATAATAATGTTTCGGTTGAGTTGTGGGGCCCATGATACCCGTTCCTAAGACAACAATTTCGGGATTTTCTTCCATGGCCCACACTTGTCGTTCAAAGCGGAATAAAGCAGATTTATCATCATCATCCATGCGGGCGATATATTTGCCGCGTGCCTGATCCAATCCGCGATTAAGAGAATAAATTAAACCTTTGTTCTTTTCGTTTTTCAGGGGAACAATGCGTTTATCTTTTCGTGCATAAGATTGAATAACTTTCCAAGTGCTATCCGTTGAACCGTCATCAATGATAATAAATTCAAAGTCTTTAAACGTTTGATTAAGAATTGATTCAATGGCAATCGGCAAGGCATGGTCGCGATTAAAGGTTGACATGACTACGGAAATAACAGGTTTATGAAAAGTATGATATAAAAAGGGACATACCGATCTTTCAAAGAATACGCCGATGCAAAAAACGGACATTGTGTAACAAATACCGATAAATATTTGAATAATTAATTTCATAAATTCCCTCATCTAAATATTTTAAGTTTATAACATACAAATAAAAGGTAAGTCAATAAAAAAGTCACCGAACGGGAAAAAGGAAATTATTTTCATAAAATTTAAACGGGATGATTGCATATACGTGACGATTCGGTAAAACAGCCTCATATAATTTTTTTCCGTTTTTATCAAACCGTATAAAAAAGCTGTTTCTCACAACATAATTATGTTCAGACGGTATGTTATCGATTTCCGTCCATATTTCCTGTGTTTTCGGATGAACATATACGATTGAACCGGTATCGGTATGTACATTTAAATCTTTTTTAAAAATTTGTCTGACGGTACGTTTTTTATCATCGATTTTATAAACCGCTGCATACGAATTTTTTGTTGTTTTAAGTTTTTTATCAAACAATTCGCCGGAATTGTCGAAAATGGAATAAATACCGTTGCCGGCATATAAAACGCTATGTGTTTTTAAAGGCCATTTAAAGTCGGCAACATTTTTAATTCCTTCCTGCACGGCTTGTGCGTACGGACGACCTTTACGATCAACCACCGTTAAAACTTTATCTTTCAGCGAACCGTTTTGACCGTTCCGTCCTGATTTATCCACTTGTTGATGGGGGGTAAACCACCAAATGAGCTTTTTTGTTTTTTCATCGATTTTTGCAATGCCGAAATGGCGTCCGGAAACAATAACGGCTTTGTTTTCGTCATCATATGAAATGCCGTTGGTATGCGCCCAATCTATTTTATTATAATCATATTGCGTTGATTTGACAATTAATGATCTGTCAGGATTAAGCATTTCCGCCAAATCGTAACGTGCCACTTCTTTGCCCGTTTCATAATCCAACTCTAAAACAAAATCGCGATGAGTGGGCAAGTTTTTCCCGTCGATCAGTGCTGTTACGTTATTAAATGATCCGAAAACAAGCAGATTACCGTTCGGCTTATGACCCATACCGTGAATATATGTGTAAAAATTGTTCGGATAAGTATAATGCTTTTCCGGAAAGCCGAGCATATCATAGCGATAAATGCCTTTCGAATCTTCCACAAAAATTTTATCTTTGAAGAAATAGCTGTGACGCCAGCCGGACAAATTTAAGAAATAGCGTAAATTTCCTTTTTCATCAAACACATCAAATGTATATGTCGCATAATAATAAAATTTTTGATCTGATTTTTGAAGAACAAACCATTGTGCGGTAGAGGAGGCGCCTTTTGTTTGAATGGAGACGGTATTTTTTTGCGTGGAGTGATCTTCAAATGCAGCTGTTATTGTCACACGATTTTTATAATTGGCATATAAGCCCAAAACGGGCAGGGAATGCTCAGTTTCAAAAGCAGGAAAGGTATGCGTAATATCGGGTGATCCGTCTTTGCCGTGAATGGTTAAGGTAATACGGGCTTTTTGATCCGTTGCAAACTTTATCAGCGCGGTCAGCGGAGCCGTTTTATAAGGGTTGACGACAATAAATGGATTTTTAAAAGAATAATCGAACAGGGAATATTGTTGTTCGATACTTTTTTGGAGTGATTTTGCGGTGTTTTCCGGGAGTGGCTTTGCAGTATATGTATAAGTATTTTGATTGGTTTGAACGAAAGTTTCTTCCGGCCAACGATTCCATTTAACAATCAGATTCGATCCTTGAAAGGTTACCGAAGCGCAATCGTCGGATGAAGTGCTTCGGCAAAAGCGGTTGTCCTTGATTTTTACCTTATCCGACCACATATCATGCTTTAAAGTCACTTCTTTTTCCGTTTTTGTTGACGAGTCGGTTTTTAATTCGGGAGGTTTATTTATATTTTCACGATTTCGCGGAACAGTGATGAAGGTAATACTGATTGCCCCGATGATGAGAAATATTTTAAGCATGTGTAAGAGAAAAATCCTTGATCGTATCTGCTGTTTTAAGCGGGTGCGCATTTGTGTTTTTCCTTTTTTGAATAACGATAGTTCTATAATACGGAAATTTTTTCATAACGCAACAAAAAAAAATGAACAGCGGATGTATTATTTTGCTTGACAAATTTTAAAAGATAATATATAATCTATAATAGGCAAAAAAAGGAAATAAGAGATAATATAATGTCCATTATGTTAAAAACACCGGCGGAAATATCTATGGAAATTGCGCGCCGTTCGAAAACTGCCCGTCTTAATGCCAATTTATCTCAAAGCGGTTTAGCCGAAAGATCGGGCGTGAGTCTGGGTTCATTAAAGCGGTTTGAATCAACGGGGCAAATTGCGCTGGAATCGCTTTTAAAAATTGCATTAACGTTAAATTGTCTCAATGATTTTAATGCGTTATTTTCAACGCATGTTTCGCAAATATCTTTATTTTCTTCGCATACCGAAAAACCGCGAAAGCGTGGTTTGTTAAAGTAAAAGGTGCGAGGGAAAAATGATTCGCTTGAATGTTTATTTAAATGCCTATCAAAAGCGACAATTCGTTGGCGTTTTGGAGCGTCGCGAGCGAATTATGTTTGAATATGCACCGGCATTTTTAAAAACCGGCATTGAGTTATCGCCGTTTATGCTGCCGCTCAAAAGTGGGGTTTTTGTTGATAACGAGCAAACGTTTGACGGCTTGTTCGGACTTTTTAACGACAGTTTACCCGACGGGTGGGGTTGTTTGCTTTTGGACAGATATTTACAAAAGCAGGGTTTGTCGTATTATGCCATTAATCCGTTGCATCGGCTGTCCATTATCGGTTCACAGGCAATGGGCGCATTGGAATATGATCCGACGCCGACGCAAAATGACAATTTAAAAGATATTTTGCAATTAGATTCGTTATCCAAAGGGGCAGTGGAAATTATACAAGGATCGAGTTCCGAATTGCTGGACAGATTAAAGGGGCTGAACGGATCGGCGGCGGGTGCGCGTCCGAAAATCGTGGCATTGGTGTCAAGCGATTACAAGACCATTGTGAGCGGGCGAATGGCCATGAAAGATTTTAATCCGTGGATTATTAAGTTTTCATCGAAATATGATAATCCGAATTTAGGCGCTTTGGAATATATTTATTCGGTTATGGCCAAAAAAGCAGGGATAGATATGCCCGACACGCATTTATTTGAATCGAAAGAGTGCGCGGGACATTTCGGTGCGGCGCGGTTTGATCGGCATGGAGGCGATAAGATACACATTCACAGTGCATGCGGGCTGTTGCATGCTTCGCATCGAATGCCGACGTTAGATTATGAAAATCTTATGCGATTAACGGCGCATTTAACGCACGATATGCGCGAAGTGGAAAAAATGGTTCGCTTGATGATTTTTAATGTGAAAGCCGGCAACAAAGATGATCACACGAAAAATTTTTCCTATATGATGACGGCAGATTATCGATGGAAAATGACGCCGGCTTATGACATAACTCCCTCGGCAGGAATGAACGGGGAGCAAACGGCCATGGTAAACGGCAAAGGGCGACACATTTTGAATGATGATTTAATGATGACGGCACGGTTAGCCGGTGTGAGCGAAGTTAAAACGAAAAAGATGATTGAAGAAGTTGAAGCGGCGCTGTCTGATTTTCCGCATTTGTTAAAAGAACACGGTATTCAAACGAATCCGCGTGTTTATTTTTAAGGGTTTATGTTTTAATCAGTATCAGCCTTTCGGCAGGTGATGAGTTTTTTTTATTTTCGGCGAAAAGTGACGGTGCGTGGAACGTGAGTCGGTGCGGCGAGGCGAAAATAAAAAGCCGAAAAATAATAATTGAGACTGTTTCTTTGATTCTCGACACAGAGCCGGACGGCACATGTTGCGCCGTCCCATATCTGCCGAGAATCAGAGAACGTTCCCCCTTAGTACCATGAGGTTGTAGTCGGCGTCGGAGTACTCGGTTTCGGTGTCGACGTTGTCTTCGTGGTCGTGGTACTGGTTCTGGTTCTGGTTCTACTGGTTGTAGTTGTGGTGGTGGTTGTTGTTGTTGTTGTTGACCTATATGTGCTCGGTGTCGGCGTCGTCGGTGTCGGCGTTACCCATGTCGCTGTTGTTTCCGGCGTTGTCGGCGTCGGAGTACTTGGCGTCGGAGTACTTGGCGTCGGAGTACTTGGTGTCGGAGTACTTGGCGTCGGTGTCGGCGTTGCCCATACCGCTGTTGTTTCCGGCGTTGTCCATGTCGTCGTTGTCGTTGGCGTCGACGTAGTCCATGTTGTGGTTGTCGTCGGTGTCGGTGTCGGCGTCGGCATTGTTGTTGACCATGCTGTGGTTGTAAATGCCGGATCAACTGTTGTCGGCATTTGCGTTGAGCAACTGTTGCCGTCCCAGTATGGTTTATCAGTCGGACATTCAACAATACATAAGGTCTTATTAAAGTCATTCCAGCTTAGATTGGCGTGGGTGGTGTGAGCATCTGCATCAAGCGCTACATTGAATATGGAACACTCGTTAGCATAACCTTGCATATGATAATCTTTCACATGTGTACTTGACCATACATAAGTGGCCCAACCATACAATTCGTGCCATACCCCGCCCTCCTTACAGCGTGGGAGACAAATCCAGCCATTTGGACAGTTTTGAGTTGTATCATTACATCCTAAATCGTCTAAGGTCACAAGCCTTCCGTTTGGTGCCAGCGCTTTGCAATATCTGTCGGCACTCCACCAATTTACCTGGGGGCCTAATAAAAAGTTTTTTGAACCGACTGTCTTTTGAAAAGGTGACTCTATGATTTTGCATTGGTATTTTTTACAATCTTTTTCTTCACATGATGAGTTGCTGCAATCATCGCTCACACAATAATAACCCTCGGCACAATCGTCATTCGTTCTGCATGTGATGGGGTTGCAAGCAC
>CANPXT010000009.1 GCA_947586835.1 uncultured Alphaproteobacteria bacterium | reverse complement strand
GTCGCCCGATATATTTTAATGCAAAATGTGTCATCTCGATAATCCCGGATATTTTTTAACGGTGTAGTTTTCAGCAGTCCAAGAGACATCACATCAAAAAACCTTGTTTTTTCATTTGATAAAATAACAACAGGCTTATTTTGATTATCAAAAACCTGTATAAATAAATTATTTTTTTTTGCATAAGAATCCAAAAATGAAATACACTGAACAATTTCCTCATAATTTCCTGAAATAGTTTTAAACTGAATTAACTTTTGAGCTAGATTTACAACATTATCGAACATAGCAGTTTACCCTCTGAATGAAAAAATGAATGGATATTCGATTAATTCACCATCCATTTTAAATCGCTCATCTTTTCGGCACCCAATTTTCAAGTAAAAACGTTCAGATGGATTACCTGACAACACAAACGCATAAAAATCTTCTTGAGACACATAAGATTTAAAAGCTTGAACCAGTAAACTACCTATCCCTTTTTTTTGACAATCTGGCAATACATACAAAGCATAAATTTCCATCTTTTCAGAAAATCGTTCATCACGTCCTATCCCCCCCCAAAGATATCCTAAAATTTTACTATTTTCTTCTGCAACATAGACAATCGTATCATTAGGATGCAAAATTCGCTGTTCCCATTGAGAAATTCGTTTTGAAGTAACCTCTCGAGCATCTAAAATAGATTGATCAATTAAACCTTCATATGTTTTTTTCCATGTTATAACACTAATTTCAGCTATCGAAGCTGCATCATATCTACATGCCTTTCTAATCAACATTTGAAATCCCCTTTATGCAATTTATATCACTTCCTGTAATGCTACCATTTTTGATATAACTCACAGCTCTACAACCACCACACATATTCACAAACTGACACTTACCACATGCGCCCGTATAACCCCAACGATTTCTAATCGAATTAAAAATGGAGCTATTTTCCCATATATCAAAAAACTTTTTCTCAAAAACATTTCCAGCAGAAACTTTTAAGAAAGGACAGCCATACACATCACCATTCACACAAACATAAGCTGCCGCAATACCAGCCAAACATCCGCCAACAATTCTATTTTTAGGTAACGACAATAAATCTGACCTTTTTTCTCGATCTATCAAAAATCTAAAATGATGATTACATAAAACATGTGAATTTAACTTTTGTTTTTCAATAAGTTGTGTTAATGATGAGTAAAGTTCTTTATGTGAAAGAGTCAAATTATTTAATTCAGGATGCATAGGAATTAAACAATTAAATGCAATATTTGCCCCCTGCTCTTTTGCATAAGAAATAAACTTTTCAATATCCATATAATTTTTTTTGTTTAATGTTACAAAAAATAAGAAAAAAACATTATTTTTACGTAACAAAGAAAACGTTTTTTCTAATTTTTTCAAATAATCTTTTCGTATAGATGGTTGCGTTGAAGGTAACTCATCTAAACTAATTTGAATCTCATCAAACAAATGCAATTTCTCAATATTAGTTTCATTAATTAATAACCCATTAGTTAGTAAAAAAAGGGATTTAATCCCTTTTTTTCTTGCATATTGAGCATAATCAAAAAGATTAGATGATAAAAGAGGCTCGCCTCCGGTAAACACTAATCGAGTAACTTCTGCATCAGCTGCATCATCTATTAATTCACACACCTTTTCCTTGGGCATTTCTTTGGATAAAGATCTATCAACATAACAATGCGCACAATTGAGATTGCACTTATTTGTAAGTTCAATCTCTAAAATATGTAATCCAGTTTCTTTTTTACTCATTTAAAAATCTTTATAAATAATTTAAAATATCACACGAAGGATCCCCAGCAAAAGGATCTCCTTTTAAAACATTTGCTAGAGCTTTACACCCTCCGGCACATTGCTTATATTTTATACACGATACACACTTCTTATCACTATAATCATAATACCTAAACTTATTAAGAACAGGATTATTTTGCCATGTATCTAATAAATTATTTGCAAATACGTCTCCACAATAATAAGGTTCTCTTTTCAAATGATTACAAGGGAATAAGGAGCCATCAGCAGTTATAAACAATGAAAACTTACTAGCCATGCAAAACGGAAACTTTATATTCTTATATTCATCTGTCATAAACAAAAAGGCGTGGCATAAACGGAATGTTAAATCCATTCTTTCTTTTACAGAATTAACTGTTTTCAAAACATCCAACCATTCTTCTTTTGAAAGCATTAAATCAACATGAGATTTATCCATTGGAACAAAATCCAATAATTTTAATTTCCTAAATCCAAGAGAATGGATAAATTCGGAAAGAGTTCCTAAATGTTGAAAATTTAACTTTGTAACAACCTGAATAATTGTTACTCGATCAGCACCAAAAAATTCCACTAAATTCTTAAGTGTGTTAATCTGTCTTTCATACGAACTTGTTCCACCTCGCAATTTAGTATAAACAGCAGCTTCTGCTGCATCTAAATTAGTTTGAATAGCCCCTAAACCAGCATTTTTTAATTCTAAAATAGTTTCTTTTGTTAGCAAAGAACCATTCGTATTAATTGCGACTCGTATCCGAGAACTATTACACCTATGAATTGCCTCTAATAAAACATTTTTTCTCATCAAAGGTTCCCCACCAGTAAAAACTATCGTTACAGGGTTTAACTCTTTAATAACTTTATCAACAAGCTCTAAAAATTTTTCATCAGACAATTCTGGCTTTCCCAAACGGGAATTTCCTTTATTATAGCAATACAAACAATCAAAATTGCACTTATTTGTAATATCCATCTGAACCTCTGCAGGTCTCTCATAGTACTCTGCAAAAGTTTTTTTTATAAAACTATTTGAATACATGGAATATACTTTTATTGAACCATATCAGGGAACTCAACAAAATCTGGACCATCTCCATTAATTGTGCAACCATTTTTTAAAGCTTCTGTTGCTTTCATTTTCCATGTATCATTAACTATTTCAGTCACATTAACCTCCTTTTAAAAATAAACTGTTACGTCATACATTCCTAACACACCGAGCATATCAAAAAAAAAAAAATGTCAATAGTATTTTTATTCTTTTCTATTCCTTTTTCAGTAATCTCACCACTTTTCAACTATTTCCAGATAGTTTAATAAATCTGAAAGAATAATCTTATTTAATTTTTCCACTTCTTCTAACTTGGGGCCTCCATTTTTGATGATACAGATATCTATAACGATAAAAAAACATAAAAATCAATATTTTATTTATTTTTCACAACTAAAACTCACCACTGCTTGATTAGATAGGAAAAATAAAAGCCTCATCTAAAAATTGGATAAAATTTACTTATAACACATTGAAAATAAATAACAAAATAATTCTAGTATAAAGTACGATTTTAAGTGATATATTTTTCCACATTATCGCTGGCAATGACGACCAAATAGAAAAAATAAAAACGGATACTGAAAAGTGTCCGCTTTTTTTATGTGCTGCGAAAGCCCGAGAACAACCCCTATTCTGTCCGGTCAAATTTTACATGTTGTTTGAATAACCACAAAAAATGTGTTGCTTTTTTATTTTTTAAGAATAAACTTTTATCTGTAATGAGGAGCATACCATGAAAAAAGGTCTTGTATATATACTTACGAACCCATCAATGCCTGATTGGGTTAAAATCGGTTTTACTGATAATGAAGATATTCATCAGCGATTAAAAGATGTTTGATTTAATTGATGATTCTCTTCATTCCATTGAAGAAACGGAACATGGTAAAAAAAGAGTTCGTGAATTTTTTCAAATATCTCCCTCCAAGGCTTATTCGGTTTTGGAGCGTATTGCCCGTTTGAATAATAATTTGGAAAATCTGAAACGCATTGTACCCTCCGAAAAAGAACAAAAAGAAGATGATATAGCGCAAACTTCACGCCGAACAAAAATGACATTTAAAAACCTTAAAATTCCCGTCGGAGCAGAATTGACATATATTTATGACAAAACAAAAAAATGCCTCGTAAAAGATAATAAAAGAACAGTTGAATACGAGGACAAAGAAACATCATTATCGGCATTAGCACAAAAGCTCAGTAATTTCAAATATAAGCCGCAAAGAACATCTTATTGGGAATATGAAGGAGAAACATTGCTTGAACGAAGATTAAGAATGGAAAAAGAGGGATAAATTAAAGGGAGAGTCCTGTTCCGGAATTTAATATTCCTTATCCTGATTTCAAAGCTCAAAAGTATTCATACCCCTTCAACTTTGCTTTTTAAAGTCAACACTTGCCGGTGTATTCACTTGCAAATGGAACGCAAATTCGTGAAAATAATAAACAAACACGGCGGGAAAGCAACTCTTGTTAAGCTGAAAGAAAACAACTTAAAACAGAAGAAAAACATCTCTTAAATTCTTGTTTTTTTTTAATTGAATTGCAATATTTCATTATCTGCCGGCACAAGAACGTTATTTAATCCCAGATTTTTAATATCTTCTCTTGTCGTTGTTAAATGACTGACGGTATCCATATGACTGGCAATAACGGTTGCTGACGGTGCATAAGTTGCAAGAGCTTGAACATCTTTATCATCCATAATAATTTTTTCACCGTTCAACAATGTTGCTCCGCAGGCATTTACAACAATAACCGCCGGTTGAAATGTATCAATTGCCTGCCTAACTTCCGCGCACCAAATCGTATCACCGGCAATATATAAAGTTTTTTCATCTGCCGCTTGAAAAACAATACCCATCGCGTCATAAGGCATATTAATTTGCTTGCAAAGCGGCTCTATAATTTCGCGTTTACCGTGTTGTCCGCCTGTTTTATAAAGATGAACATCCCGAAATACGGTATTTTCTTCTATAACTTTAACTTTTTGAAAACCAGCTTTTTTAACAATTTCAGAATCCTGTTCCGATTGCACAAAAAAAGGAATAGTTTTATTTAAAGCCTTTGCAACAAACTCATCCCAATGATCGGGATGAAAATGCGTTAAAATAACAGCATCAACATCAACAATCTTTTCAATATCAATCGGCAAATCAACACGCGGTTGACGTATATTTGAATGAACGGCAGATTCAAAACCCGGCATATAATCTTTTGGCATAAGCCACGGATCAATTAAAAATTTTTGCTGATGATAAGTTACAATTAATGTTGCATTTCTGATTTGATGTATTTTCATTTTATCTCCTTATAAGCTATATCACTCTTATTTATAAATAGAAACATCTTTTTTTTATCCTTTCTAAATATCTAGCTTTCAAATTTTCTTTTAATCACCTTTCTTTTGTAACAAATAAATCCTTTTGAACAGCAATCACAGATGTAATAACTGATAAAAATACTGAAATCACAATACTTATAACTATTTCCATAACATAAAACCTTGTGAAAAACTGAACAACTTGATTCGATATAAATTAAAAGTTATTAATAGTCAATAAAAAAACAATTTTATTACTTAAATAAAGAAGGCCTATTATTTATCATGTAAAGAAATCTCAATTCCAACGACACCGAATTTTTTTTGAGCAAAGGGCGTATAAAATTCTTCCAAAACAGTCAGTAATTCTTCTTTTGTTGTAAATCCTGCCTGTGACGGTTTAATTTTTTGACACAAATCTTTAAAGTTTTCGGCTTTATGTAATTGTATTACTTTTGCTTGAAATGTATCCGTTGAATCAGATGCATCAGAAAAAGTAATCATATCCCCTACTTTTATTTTCTGTCTTTTTTCATCGAACAAACGTAATTCAATAGTCTTTTTCCCGGACTTCAATAAATTATAATATTTTGTTTTTACATTCATATTGTGCATTATATACTCTTTTCAATTTTCTTTATTTCACGTTATGATTGATAAAATATCCAAAAGGAACAAAAAATGCAAATAAAAACTTTTAATTCTTATCATCCAGAACATATAAAGTTATATGAAGATATTTTATCACTTACAATGTCTGTTAACGACACTTATTCAGGTTATCCTGCGAAAGCCCGAGAACAACCCCTCTTCTGCCCGGTCAAATTTTAATGCAGCAAACTGTTGTTTAAATAACCCCCAAAAATGTGTTGCTTTTTTAATTTTTTAAGAATAAACTTTTATCCGTAATGAGGTGCACATCATGAAAAAAGGTCTTTATATACTCATGATCCCCTCAATGCCTGATTGGATTAAAATCGGTTTTACTGATAAAGCGCTTAAAAGAGAGGTACTTTCGTTCAAACCTGATACTTAAAATGATTTTGAAAAAGGACTCATGATGACAGGACGACAATTTTTACTGGGAATTCTAGCTATATTGATTACAAGCGGCGGTATTTATTTAAACTTGGCAAAATTCGGACATTTGCCGGATAAAATAAGCTTGGAAAAAATCAGAAAATCATCTCATCAGATTGAAGGAAAATTTCATAATTTGCATCACACACCGAAAATGACCGGTAATGGCGGATTTTTGGCAACAATGTGGGATTTTTATTTTGGGCATCATCCGGATACTAAACCCGTAAAAAATATTCCATCTGTCAAAACGGACTTAAAAAATCTTGATAAAAACGAAGATTTACTTATTTGGTTTGGTCATTCATCGGCTTATTTTCAGTTAAAAGGTCAAACATTTTTAATTGATCCGGTATTCAGTAACAATGCATCACCTATACCGTATAACGTTGTGCCGTTTAAAGGAACAAATATATATTCGCCGAACGATATGCCGGAAATTGATTATTTAATTATCACCCATGACCATTATGACCATCTGGATTACGAAACAATTACGGCCCTCAAGCCCAAAGTTAAAAATGTTATCACCGGACTTGGTGTCGGTTCGCATTTCAGGTATTGGGGATATGACAATGCCATTATTCAGGAACTTGATTGGTTTGAGAGTATAGAAATTGCAAACGGAAAAATTCATTGCTTGCCGGCACGACATTTTTCAGGAAGATTATTTGAAAATCGCACTCTATGGGCATCATTTTTGTTTGAAACTGATGATTTCAGGCTCTATATGAGCGGCGATTCCGGTTATGATGATCATTATAAAAAGATTGCAGAACAATTCGGCGAAATTGATTTTACATTACTTGAAGCCGGACAATATGATAACAATTGGCGTTATATACATGAACAACCTGAGGAAATTATCAAAGCGGCAACAGATTTGAAAGCGAAAAGAATTTTACTGATACATAATTCAAAATTTTCGATTTGTAATCATGCATGGTATGACCCCTTGGAAAAAACAGATGCATTAAACCAAACTGCCGATTTAAATATTATAACACCAAAAATCGGAGAAGTGATTAAATTACGAAACAAAAATCAAAAATTCAACAAATGGTGGAAAGAAATAACTTAAAATAAAAAACTTGCTTTTTATTAAAATTTCTTGTATAATAATTGTAGTTTGTTCACAAATAAAGCATTAAAAATGTTCGTTACCAATAAAAAAGTCTATCATGTTTCTCCTTATGATAATCTGGTCTATCCGCGATTTGGCGGTGGTGATTACGGTAAGGGTTTCTATACATCTCATAATGAAGAAGGTGCTCTTTATTATGCACAATCACGCACAGATAAAGGATTGCCTGATTTAATTTCCATTAACGGTCAATGGATTAACAGTAATTTATTGGAAGATTATTTTTTATATTCACAAGGAATTTTAGATGAAAACACCTCAACGCGTGATAAAAAAAATACGGCGTTTATACAGGCTTTACTATACACTTTAAAAAGAAAAGGCGGAGAAGCAACTTTTTCACGAGCGGAATTGGAAGAAATGTTGGCAACTCATCTGAACTGGAGCACACGCTGGCAAAATGACACGCAATTACGTGAGGCTTTCTTTAAAAAATTTGCAAATGTACCCTTAAAAACAAAACGGGCGGAGAAAGCAAATACCAGCTTATATGAAGTAAATATAAGCGGTAATTTCCTTCAATTCTTTACATTAGACAGAAAACATCTGACATTGATTGATAACGGCTATAATGATTTAGATACAAAAACACTCTATGGCATTATGAAGCTTGACTATCCGAAGAAAAATCCGATCCAAGTGATTGAAAACGCTGATCGTATCGCCTATTTATTAATGCTTGAATATCATTTTTCAAAGGATAAATTATTAAATCCGATATCCGATAAAGAATTACAAACTGTCAAAAAAGAGAGAGCTCTTTTAGAGAATGCCTTGGAAAAACAATTCCTCCTTTTGAGTGATCCGGAAAAAAATAATACGGAACTTCAATACCGAACTTTTGATAAGGAACTGAAGCAAACGTTACAACTTGCCGAAAATCTGATGAAATATTCCTTGTTGCATTTACCGACATATTCAATATATACCAACAAAAGTTATAATATAGATATTTTAAATTTTGACGGTACAATTGATCTGGGGACAACCAAAAACACATACTATTATATTATCAGAAATTTAAAAACTGCCACATTGACACGCATTAAAAACGAAAAAACAGATTGGAAATGGCAAAAAGTTAAAAAAGCGCCTCCACCCCTTGATAAACGCATCATAGATGTTTTAACGGGACCTCATCGATAAAAATATTAAAAGCTGTTACGAATGCCCGTCACAGTGCGTATTTTCTCAGGCAAGAAAAAAGTCTTCATACCGTTGCTTCCTGTGAAAAAACACCGTTTTCAACAGCCGGTAAAAAAGCATTCGGCATACTGACGGCTTCTAATCTTTCGGGCGAGCTCCACATCGGACCGGACAAGCAAAGACGTTGTAACTTTTCTATTGACGCTTTTTCACCGACGGCATATATTTCCACACACCCGTTTTGCCGATTACGAACCCAGCCGCTAATCTGCAAACCTTGCGCTTGCCTTCGTGTCCACGCACGAAAACCAACGCCTTGCACACGTCCGAACACATAAAAATGAGCCGTTATTTCCATTGTTCGCTCTTACTTAATCGCCGAAGTAAGTGATTTAATCAGCTGATTTTTCAGTTCTTCTTGCGGCGACAATTTTTTCTTAACTTTCGTACCCGATTTTGCATTCTTATCATTATCAGTCGATGCGGTCACTTGCGACTGCGATTGATCTGTTACTTTTCCTTTGAGTTTATGTCCTAACGCCAGCTCACATAATGATCCGACGACAGTCGTATTGGAATCTTCAGATTGAAGTCCGATTTTATTCAACAATTTGTCAAAACCGAACTTTGCCGCTTCTTTTAACACGTCCTCCCCATCAACACGCACGGACGGAGAGCTGAATGTTCCTTCCAACCGAATCACTTGTGCCAAAGAAAGCGCTTTTGACTTTTTTACGGTCGGCAATTGCGGTAAAATGGATAAACTCATTTTGCGCTTGGGTAAATTAATTGTTCCCGTCAGCAATAAATTTAACGCTGAAGTTTCAACGGCAACACTTTTATCCAGAGACAAAACACCGTTTGTTGCTTTCACATTAATAACGGCACAATTTAACAAACTTTCCATATCTGTTTTGGAATAAGAAAATGATTTATTTTTTTGCAACAAACCCACTGTTTCGGGCAAAGCATTAAACCATTTATTAATGACACGTCCTTCGGTAATTTCAACTTCGGCCGTTCCGTTCAAAGAGGCAATCATTTCATCAAGACTTAATCCCTTCGTACTCAATTTTGCCAACAAATTAGCCGTTGAACCCGTCACAATCTCCGAAAACATTTTAAACTTATCTAAATTAATATTGTCCCCCGAAATGTTGACTTGCGTTATCGGCATTTTTGTTGACACGCCTTGCATTTTAATTGTGCCGTTAAAAAATCCGGCTATGGTTCGCATTTGTAACGGAGAGAACGTTATTGTGTCATTATCAATAATTGTTCTTCCGAAAAAGCCGTAATAATCATCAGAGGAATCAAGCAATTTTACATTTTTTAAATTCCAGTTAATTTGCCCGCTCAAGCGTGTTATAATATTTTTTTCGGTTGAAGCGGTCGGCTGGTTTGCTTTGGGACTTGCTGCCTGTTTTATCGGCACGACATTTTTTCTTTCCTCACTGTTTATAAAGTCATTTTTATCCAAATAATTGGAATCAACCGTTCCGTTAATGATATATTTATCATCTTTTTTAATCATACTCATTACAATATCGGCATCGGAACGATTAGCATTTACGGAAAACTTTTCAATATTTAATCGGTCGATTGAGCCCGAGCCTTTGATGGCAACACTCATCGGCCTTAAACCATACATATCCGTTAATAACGATTTTGCCAAAGTCACTTCGCCTTCTATGGTTCCGTTTAAATTATTTACCACATCCGAAATGTTGCCTTTTAAATTAATTTCCAAGGCATTATCCATACTCATTTTAAAGTTTTCAACCGATAACTCTTCTAAATCGCCTTTTAAAATTGTGGATAACGTAAATGAGGAAACAGGCAATATAAAAGGGGCATGAGCCTTCGTTAAAACATTCGAAAATTGATCAGAGTACATATCAATATTCAGCAAAATATTTTTAAATTGTTTCATATCACCGATACTGCCGGATAATTTACCCGTTAAGCCCCAGATTTCCATTTCGCTGTTAAACACAAAATTATTTTGACGAGTCAATAGTCTCATTAAATCAAAATTGCCGGAGAATCGAATTATTTTGTTATCATAATCCAAAACAAACTTCATCATTTTTAATTGTTGAATATTAATATCATTTAAAGAAAAACGATAAGTTTTCGTGCCGGTTTGATAAGATACATCAATTCTTAAAACACTAATATCATCAATATTTAAATTATTCAAATAAGAAGAAATTTCCGCATTTGTACTCATCGATCCGTATTGCATTTGTTCTGTGGCAATATCGGAAAAATCTAAATTATTCTTTTGCGGCGTATTAACGGCATTGAGAGTCACTTTTCCGATTTTAATATCATAAATCTGAATCCGTTTTTCAAACAACGGTGCCAAAGCAATGGTTCCTTCTAACGTATCTGCCGTTAAAAAATATTCTTTTTTGTCAAAACCTTTCGGATTACCGATGACCAAATTTCTTAACCGAATGGTCGGAACAAAGGAGGCTTTCATTTCAATTTTTTCAATCGAAACCGGACGTTGAATAACGGCACTTAATTCATCGGCAATCGTACCCCGATATTGATTAATATCAAATGTCCAAAGAAAAATTCCCGCACCAATAACAAGAAGAACAATAAGAATTGAAAAAAGCTTTAATATAAGTTTCATCAGCTATCCTCCTTTTTAAAATAAATAAACGAATCGGCGCACGCCCTTTCATCAAACCCTAAAAAATCAAACGTTTCTTTCATATGCATAGGCAAATCGGCCGTTAACATCAAAGTTTCTTTGCGTGGCAACATGATTCGAATGGCGCGCGCATGCAAATGCATTACATTTTCGTTTTTAAGCCCCAAAGACGACTGATTTGAAACGCCATATTTTTCATCTCCGATAATCGGCGTGTTTAATGCCGATGCGCAGTGTACCCGTAATTGATGCGTTCGCCCCGTCAGCGGCGATAACTCCAACCACGAGGCCTTTTTCCCCAGCGAATCGACTACACGATAAAGTGTTTGAGCCGGCCGACCGTTTTCAAAATCAATTTTAACTTGCTCACCGCCTTGTTTATTTCCGGCTTTCATAAGCGGTGCATCAATTTTCCCTGATAGCAACTTCGGTTTTCCGCTGACAACAGCCCAATAGATTTTTTGCGCCTTTCGTGACTTAAATATTTCACTTAATTTTGCTGCTGCCGTTGCCGTTCGTCCCAAAAGCAACACGCCCGACGTTTCTTTATCTAACCGATGAACCAAATGCGGTTTTTCATTTTTTTCGAACCGAAGCGCATCTAACAAACCGTCAATATGTCGAACCGTTTTCGATCCGCCCTGTACGGCCAATCCTGCCGGCTTATTAAGGGCAATTATATCGTTATCTTTATAAATAACCAAGCTTTTCATAAAAGCTTCATCGGCTTTGGATAAACGCATCGGCTCATTTTTTTTGCTCTCGATTTCCATAGGCGGTACTCGAATGGCATCATTTTCCTTTAACCGATAATCCGCCGAAGTTTTTAAATGATTCACCCGAATATTTTTACTGCGAATCAACCGTTGCAACATACCGTTTTTCAAATCGGGATAATGACGCGCAAACCACCTGTCCAGCCGAATGTCAGCCTCCTCTTTTGAAACGATAATTGTTTGAACCCCTGTCATTTTTTCTCTCATTTTAATTTATTTTTTTAATATATCTTTTTTTTTCTGTAATTGCAATCACTTTTTCGCTTGTTTCTTTTTTCGAAGTTCATTCCAATAGTCCAAACGCTTTTTAATATCTCGTTCAAAACCCCGTTCAAACGGCTCATAATAAGTTTCACGCGACATTCCTTCGGGAAAATAATTTTGTCCCGAAAAGCCGTCTTTCGTTTCGGGATCGTATTGATATCCTTGACTGTAACCCAAATTTTCCATTAATTTTGTAGGAGCATTCAAAATATGCATCGGCGGCATAAGCGTACCGGTTTGCACCGCACGTTTCAAAACCTTGTTCCAAGCCCGATAAACACCAACGGATTTCGGCGCCGTTGCTAAATAAACAACCAATTGTGCCACAGCTAAATCACCCTCAGGCGAACCCAATCGCTCATACGATTCCCAAGCGGCACGCGCCTGCAACAAAGCCAACGGATCGGCTAACCCTACATCTTCCGTGGCAAAGCGTGTTAATCGACGCAAAATATACTTAATATCTTCACCGGCAACGACCATTCGGGCACACCAATATAATGCCGCATCCGGATCGGACCCTCTTAACGATTTATGCAAGGCAGAAATTAAATTATAATGCCCGTCGCCCGATTTATCATAATTCGGTAATCGTTTTTGCAATAACAATTCCAACGCCGCTTTATCCAATATTTCATTAGGCTCGGCATAGGTAAACACCGTTTCGATTAAATTCAAAAAATAGCGACCGTCCCCATCTGCCAAATTTTTCAAATATTCTTTGCCAATTTCATCCAAAGGCAACGAATGTGCATACACCTCTTCCGCACGTAAAATCAATTGTTCCAATGCTTGATCATCCAATCGATTCATAACAAAAACTTTACACCGCGATAATAACGCGCCGTTCAGTTCAAACGAAGGATTTTCGGTTGTTGCGCCGACCAAAATAACGGTACCGTCTTCCACATAAGGTAAAAAAGCATCCTGTTGCGCCCGATTAAATCGATGAATTTCATCCACGAATAAGAGCGTTTCCTGACCGATTCGACGACGCTGAGCAGCTGCTTCAAAAACTTTTCTTAAATCGGCAACGCCCGAAAAAACCGCCGATAATGATTCAAAATGCATATTTGTTTCTTGCGCCAAAATACGTGCAACGGTTGTTTTACCACACCCGGGAGGCCCCCAAAGAATAAACGACGTTAATTTTTTCGCTTTAATCATACGCATTAACGGCGCTTTATCAGCCAGCAAATGACTCTGCCCGACAACTTCATTCAAATGATGCGGACGTAATCGATCTGCCAACGGCTGTCTGCTCAGCTTTGAAAAAAGCGTGTCCGTCATTACTGCTCTCCGGCTTGAGAATCTGTAATTTGCATACGCTCCATTGTTTCATTTGTCATTGTTTGATATTCAGAAAAGCTCGGCATTAATAAAAGATAAATAACCCCGATAGCCGCCAAAATACATAAAAGCAATTTAAAGGGGCCCATTTTCTTCACATACTTGTCTATAATATTTTGTAAAAGCTGCATTTATTTCTCCCGCATCTGATAAATCTTTTTTATATATAGCATTTTTTTATAAAAAAAACAATGAAAATTTCATCTCTTATCCATATTTAAGCGACAATACCTTGTTAAAACGGGTTTGTTCCCACTTCTTCCAAAAAACGAGCCATTATTTTTTTGATTTCACCCGAATCAAAGCGCACGTCCAATCGTTCCCCTTCGGCATGCACAACCACACCGAACCCGAATATTTCATGGTGCACACGTTTTCCCAAACGCGATCCCGTTTCTTTAGTTTGATAAACCCGCGACGGCTTACGCTCGTAAAAATCATCTTTTTCTTTTTGAAAACGTTCACGTTTCCATTGACCTCTGTCAAAAACAGTGCCTTCATCGGCGTTGGAATCAAAGTTTTCATCTGCCACATTATTTTCGAAATAAAATTGCTGATTTTTCCAAGCCGGTTTCACAGAAGCATACCCATACCTTTGTGTATCCGTTTCAATATGCTCAGGCGGTAATTCATCAATAAAACGACTGGGTAACGCATTCACCCAATGACCGTATATTTTTCGATTGTTCGCATAGGTAATCGCTGCAAACTCTTTGGCACGTGTTAATCCGACATAAGCCAAGCGACGTTCTTCTTCTAGCCCGTCCGTACCGGCTTCATCGATGGCTTTTTTATGCGGAAACAATTCTTCTTCCCACCCAGCCAAATACACATTTTGAAACTCCAAACCTTTTGAGGCATGCAGCGTCATGACAACCAATTGATCTTCCTCGGCCGATTCATCGGTATCAGTTACCAATGAAGCATACTCAATAAAATCGCGTATATTCTCATATTCATGCAGCACATTATATAATTCTTCTATATTTTCAATTCGACCGTCGGCTTCCGGCGATTTTTCCTGCTCCCACATTTGCATATAACCGCTTTCATTTAAAATAAAGCGTGCCGTTTCGGGTAATAATGCCGTTTCGGCTTTTTGTCGCGCCTGTTTAATAAGATCGGTAAAATGATCCAACGATTGACGGAGTGTTCCCTTTAACGGTACCCAAGCAACAGCGTCAAACAAGCTGATTTTCTTTTCGCGTGCCGTTTCGGTAATGGCTTCCAAGGCTTTGGCACCGACACCTCTCTTAGGTTTGTTGATAACACGCAAAAACGCCAAATCGTCATTTGAATTTAAAATCAACCGCAAATAAGCAACAGCATCTTTAATTTCTTCACGCTCGTAAAACTTAAATCCGCCGATAATTTTATAAGGAATTCCCTCTTTTCGAAAAGCATCTTCAAACAAGCGCGTTTGAACCGTTGCCCGAACCAAAACCGCCGTTTGCGATAATCTGATACCGCGCTTTCGGGATAACTCTATTTGTTCGGCAATCCAATCAGCTTCCTGCATACCGTTCCAAAAGCCTTTTACCAAAACTTTACGTCCGCTTTTTGCTTCTTCATCTGCCGGTTTTAATGTTTTTCCCAATCGGGTTTCATTATGACTGATTAAGCCCGATGCCGCTCCTAAAATATGTGCCGTCGAACGATAATTTCTCTCTAATCGAATTATAGCTGCATCGGGATAAAACTTTCGAAAACTCAAAATATTATCAACTTCCGCACCGCGCCACGAATAAATAGATTGATCATCATCGCCGACACAACAAATGTTATGCCATTTTTGCGCCAACAGTCGTAACAATAAGTATTGCGCCACATTCGAATCCTGATACTCATCAACCAAAATATAACGAAACTTGTTTTGATATTCTTCCAAAACATCCGGATGATTGCGAAACAATACAATCGGCAACAACAATAAGTCACCAAAATCAACGGCATTCAACAAATGCAACCGATTTTGGTATCGTGCATAAAAATCATAAGCCAAACTGCCAAGTTGCGTTGCTCTTTCTCGAGCGTTAACTTCCTGCGGCAACAAAGCCTTATCTTTCCAACGCTGAACAATCTCCAGAATCGTTTCGGGATTATATTTTTTTATATCAATTCCCTGCTCCGTCAGGATATTTTTCATTAACCGCACCTGATCATCGGTATTTAAAATAGAGAAATCGGAAGTTAAACCCGCTTTTGAGGCATACTTTCGCAAAATTTTCACACCAATGGCATGAAACGTTCCCAACCAAACGGAAAAAGCCGCCGCACCAATCATTTGTTCTAATCGCTGCTTCATTTCATATGCAGCTTTATTGGTAAACGTTACGGCTAAAATTTGATACGGCTTTGCCAAACGCTTTTCTATAATATAAGCGGTACGCGTTGTCAGAACTCGTGTTTTTCCCGTACCGGCACCCGATAAAACCAATAACGGTCCTTCGGTATGCTCAACCGCCGCTCGTTGTTCGGGATTTAACGGCGCTAAAAATGAAAATGTTTCGGTATCATCACGGTTCTCTTCCGAATTGGACACCGAATTCATCGGTTCTTCAATTTCAAACACGTCCATCATAAAAACTCTTTTCATTTTGTGTTAAAAACAAAAGGGCTTCATGCGCACACATCAGCCCGAACAAGCCCGTAATTGTCATAACGGATCCCATCAGACGCCGATCGGCACTATCCCGTTCATCAGCGGGCGATAAATGTTTTTTATCGGAGACACATTCATCAGACCATACCACGGGAAATGATAAATCAACGCCGCGACGGCGTAATCGCTTGCGAACAAAAGCCGCCAAAGGACACTCAATTGTTTTTTTCATGGCACTGATGCGCACGCGTGTCATATCTGTTTTTAATGCAGCTCCCATCGCGGACACAAAAGGGATTTTCTTTTGCATGAATGATTCAATCACAATTGTTTTAGCATTTAACGCATCAATGGCATCAATGGCAAAATCAATCGGCTCATCAAAGAGTGTTTCAATTGTATGCTCATCAACTTTTAGCTCTTTTTTTCGAATATTTACTTGCGGATTGATTAAACGCAATCGTTCCTCGGCAACACACACTTTCGGCCGGTTTAACGACGCGGTTGTAGCAAAAATCTGGCGATTTAAATTACTGACGGAAACTTTATCATAATCTACAAGCGTTAAATGACAAACACCGCTGCGAACCAAAGCTTCGGCGGCCATGGATCCGACCGCACCGATTCCGACAATTAGCACATGCGCCGTTTTCAAGCGTCTCATGGCTTTGTCTCCCAACAACAGTGTTGTTCGCGTATTTAACGATTCCGTTTTCACCGGAACAATTCCTCCGACAAACGAGCGTGAACAGCCGGCACATGACTGATAAAGTTCATAAAGTTTTGATCCAATTGTTTCCAGTCATACCCTAATCTGTCCGCTGTTTCAATTACATTTTCCAACCGTCTGCATTTATCGGGCGAATCGCTTTCAATCAACACTCTTTCCGGCGGAATAAAAGCAGCAATACGAGCTGACATCACGGAAAAATAAGCATTTTTAAACTTTAAAAACCGACGAACCATCGGCTCTTCCGCATAAAATCGATGCAGTAAAAAAACCGTATCCGGATAACACGATAACATATCGGCAATCTTCGCCCAAGCTTTATGTCCGTGAATGTGAACGGGACGATGATAAACCTTCGCCAATTGAAGACATCTTTCAAAAACTTCTGATTGCCGAAGCAAATCAGGTTTACTGCCATCCAACCCGATTTCACCCACCATGGCAGCCGGATTTCTGTTCAAATAAGCACTTAACAGTCGCTCCCATTCACCGGACAAATAATCAATATACCACGGATGAACCCCATAACATGGTAACATCGCCGGTATTTCTTCGGAAGCTTTTTGAATTTCTTTCCAATTATTCGGATGCGTTCCATTGACGATAAAATATTTCACGTTCAATTGTTGAGCCGTTTCAAACCGACATTTGCTTTGTATGTGACAATGAGCATCAAAGTAAAACATTTTCATTCCTTTTATATTGAAACAATTTATAACGGTATTTTCATTATTCGTCAAGAAAAAACATTTCTTATCGTCGACGATTTCTTAAAAAAGCCAATCCGGTTTGATAAAAAGTTTCTCTTAATTTTTCATCATCAAACAAAGCAGCTTTTTCTTGAAGTGCTTCCAATTCCTCTTTTGAAAATGTTTCAGAAGACGATTCCGGCTTTGACAGAGAAGAAAAAGTTAATTTTCCTTGCTTGATTTTAATTTGAGCAACGGCAGTATATCCGAAATAGGAATTAATTCGATCAATCACCTGCTGTTTATGGTGTTCAAACAACAAAGCAAACGCCCCGCCCGCACTTTTAACGTGCAATGTTCCGTTTATGCGCGATTGCTTTTCAAAAGTGAGCTTTTCCGGTCGAATACCCGGCGCTAAATCTTCTCCGACAATATCCGTCCAATTTTCAATAATTTCCACGCCGCCAAAACCGCGTTTTCCTAAAATCGGTTGCGTTAAAGCATGCACTTCTTTCGTTAAGCGCTCCAATCCTTCATATGAACGACGATGATAAACAATCGGTTGTTTTTTTTTCGGGCATTCTTCATGATTCGCAGCCCTTGTTATGTGACTCTCCGGTGTCAATTTTTTATCAGAATCTTGTTTTTCAAGAGATTTCACATTTTCCTCTCTTCTTGAAAGCGCTCCATGAATGTATCGTGAAAGTCATCAAACCGATTTTCCGATATGGCCGTGCGAATTTCTTTCATTAAATTTTCGTAAAACCAAATATTATGCATGGTCAGCAACATTGCTCCCAAAATTTCACCGCATCGAATGAGGTGATGAATATACCCGCGCGTGTAATTTTGACACGCCGGACAGGAACAGGCCTGATCCAACGGTTCATGGCTGTCAATATGGCAAGCATTGCGCATATTTAACACACCTTGTGACGTAAATGCCTGACCGGTCCGTCCCGAACGAGAGGGCATCACGCAATCAAACATATCGATACCGCGTTTCACGGCACCGACAATATCCGTCGGTCGTCCGACACCCATTAAATAACGCGGCTTATCCTCCGGCAGTGCCGCAGCGGCATAATCAAGCACCTCAAACATTGTTTTTTGTCCTTCACCGACAGCCAATCCGCCGACGGCATATCCGTCAAAACCGATATCCGTTAACGCTTTCACGGATTGCATTCGCAAATCTTCATACATACCGCCCTGCATAATACCGAACAAACCGTATCCCTCTCTGTCTTTAAAAGCGGCTTTGGAGCGCGCCGCCCACCGCATGGATCGCTCCATTGATTTTTGCACCTGCTTATATTCGGCGGGAAATTTCACACATTCGTCAAAAGCCATTGAAATGTTTGAATCCAACAAATATTGAATTTCAATCGATCGTTCGGGTGACAAAAAATGTTTTGCACCGCTTAAATGTGATTGAAACGTTACCCCCTCTTCCGTAATTTTGCGCAGTTTTGACAGACTCATAACCTGAAAACCGCCCGAATCGGTTAAAATCGGTCCTGACCAATTCATAAACCGATGCAATCCGCCGAATGAAGCCACACGCTCGGCCGTCGGACGCAACATTAAGTGATAAGTGTTTCCCAAAATAATTTCCGCACCCGTCGCTTTCACGCTTTCGGGCATCATGGCTTTGACGGTCCCTGCCGTTCCGACCGGCATAAACGCCGGCGTTTGCACGATTCCGTGTGCCGTATGAATGAAACCGCGGCGAGATTTTTTATTTATTGTGTTAATTTCAAATTTTAGCATGGACAAACGATTCTTTCTGTGTTAAAGTAACGAATAAAAAAAACATAACATATAAAAGGATTGATTTCAATGAAAAAAGAACAATTAAAGACAGAAAAAGCACAAAAAACCGAAAAATCTAAAAAATCAAATATTTGGCATGAATTTATCGGTATTTTTTGGGCCTTGATTATAGCATTAACCGTGCGTTCCTGCGCTTTTGAGCCGTATAACATTCCTTCCGGTTCCATGATACCGACTCTGTTAATCGGTGACTATTTATTCATCACTAAATATGATTACGGCTATTCACGGCACTCGTTTCCGTTTTCCGCTCCGATTATTCCTTCCGGTAAACTTTTTGCGCATGAACCGAAGCGCGGTGATGTCGTTATTTTTCGTATGACGCCGGAAATTCAACCGCAACTATCGGGAAATGTCGATTACATCAAGCGCATTATCGGACTGCCGGGTGATACCGTTCAGATGATAAACGGTCGCCTTTATATTAATGACAAAATGGTTGATCGGCACCTCATCGGCAAGAAAACCCTCAATACGGAAATGGGAAAAAACACCTTTTTTGAATATGCCGAAACATTGCCGAACGGCGTTGTTCACACTATTTTTGAAAATAATGACGAATCGATACCCGATAACACGAAAAAATTTATCGTTCCCGAAAATCACTTCTTTGCGATGGGTGACAATCGCGATAATTCATTAGACAGTCGCTTTTTCGGATCGGTCCCCATGACAAATTTAGAGGGGAAAGCGCGTTTTATTTTTTACTCCAACAACGGCAACGGCAGTTTTTGGCAATTTTGGCGCTGGCCGGAATTTATTCGATCAAATCGCTTATTTAAGGGGATAGAATAAAAAATGACATCCGTCTCTCTTCCCGTCGATGCATTTATAACTGACAACCCGATATATAAACGGGCATTTACACTGGCAAATCACGGTAAAAGCGCACCTTATGAACATTTGGAATTTTTGGGTGATCGTGTGTTGGGCTTGATTTTGGCAGATATGCTTTATCATCATTTTCCGCATGAAACCGAAGGCGATTGGGCCATGCGTTTTACTTTATTGGCTCAAGAAATAACCTTGGCGGAAATTGCAAAACAAATCGGATTGCCGAAACGACTCATTACATCAGATAATACGTTGCGTCAAAACAATTCTGTTTTATCCGATGTGTGTGAAGCTTTAATTGCAGCTATTTATTTGGATCAAGGCATTGAAAAAGCAAGGTATTTCGTTCGCACTTGGTGGACACCTTTATTGAATCGTTCACATGAAACCATTAAAGATTCCAAATCAGCTTTGCAAGAATGGGCACAAAAGCGTCAAAAAATGCCTCAATATACCACTCTTGAACGAAAGGGACCCGATCACGCACCGCAATTTACCGTTGAAGTAAAAATCAACGGTTTTGGAGAAACACAAGCCGTCGGACATTCGAAAAAAGATGCCGAACAAAAAGCTGCCAAACAATTATTAGATAAACTATCCGAGGAATAAATATGGCACAAAACTCATGCACGGATTCTCATTTTGCTTTTATGGCCGTACTCGGCGCCACAAATGCCGGAAAATCAACTTTGGTCAATCAGCTGACGGGAGCCAAAGTTTCAATCGTATCACCCAAAGCACAAACAACACGCTGTCGCATTCGAGGCATTGTAATTGAAAATAATACGCAACTGGTGTTGGTTGACACGCCGGGTATTTTTAAAGCCAAAAGACGCTTTGATCGCGCCATGGTTGCATCAGCTTGGACGGAGGCAGAAGAATCGGATGCCTGCTTATTGGTTGTCGATGCCAAAAAAGGCTTGGATAAAGATACGCTTTCTATTATAAAATCTTTAAAAAAAGCCAACCGAAAAGCCGTTTTGGTTTTAAACAAAATCGATTTGGTTTCAAAAGAAGCGCTTTTACCGTTAATTCAACGTTTCAATGAAGAGGAAATCTTTACCGAAACATTTATGGTTTCGGCACGAACGGGCGAACAGACGGATGCACTGAAAAAATATTTGTTGTCATTGGCACCTAAAGGGGATTGGCTCTTTCCCGAAGATAATTTATCCGATTTACCCGATCGCTTATTCGCTGCCGAAATCACACGCGAAAAGCTGTTTTTATATTTACAACAAGAACTTCCTTACACACTGGCTGTTACTACGACAAAGTGGGAAGAAAAAGAAAGCGGTATTCGTATCGAACAAACTATTTTTGTCGAACGGGAAAGTTTAAAACCGATGATTATCGGAAAAAACGGAACCATGCTTAAAAAAATCGGCGAATCGGCTCGACATGATTTATCTCGATTACTCGAAACGAATGTTCATTTGTTTTTAACGGTACGCGTTAAAGAAAACTGGTCAACCGATCCTTTTCGTTATGCCGAATGGGGCTTAGATTATAACGTGTAAGATCAAAATGCCGTCTTTTAAAACACAAAATGCTCTTTTACTTTCCTTTCGCCCGCTCGGGGAAAAAAATTATATTTTATCGGTATTAACAAAAGAAAACGGCCGCTGTCTCGGCGTGGTCAAAACAAAAAAACCGCCACAAGTCGGCTCATTTTATGATCTTCGGTGGCAATCACGTTTATCCGAACAGTTAGGTCGTTTCTATTTGGACGACTGCCATTCTTTTTATGCCGATTTTTTAGACGATAAATTTCGACTTTATATTTTATCTTCTCTGTGCGCTCTTTTAAATACGGTTTTGCCCGAACGACAAAAAGCAGAACAACTATATACGCTGACTCTTGACTTTTTAAGTCATCTCTCGGCACCATTCATCATAAAACGTTATGTTTTATGGGAAGTTGATTTATTAAAAGAATTAGGCTTCGGTTTTGATTTAACAACCTGCGCCGGTGGCGGTTCTGCCGATGATTTAGCCTTTATTTCACCGAAAACGGGTCGCGCCGTCAGCCGAGAAAAGGGAACACCTTATGCGCATTTACTGTTACCGCTTCCGTCATTTATTTGCCACCCGACAGAAAAGGCAGAAAATTTACATTTGATACAAGCCCTTGCTTTAACGGGATATTTTTTAACAACTCATGCAGGCGTTCATCAACTACCGCCAACGCGTGAACAATTGCTTTATGCGCTTCAAACCGGACGAATCGAAAGCGAAATGCTTTAAAAGCACATAATTAAAAACAATGACGCATACAATGGCACTTAATTGTCCGATATACGGATTCAAATGCAGTAAATGCATCAATAAAAACAGCAAAACAGCATTCACACCGTAAGAAGCCAGCCAAACGGAGCAACATTTAATATATTCCTGCCAATAATCACCCCGCGTATTAAACACATAAAACTTTTGCGTTAAATAGTTATTGACAGACGAAATAACATAAGCTGCCAATAACGAAATTTGTGCCGTTTCATTACCGAAAAAGTTCACGAACAAAACAAACAACACATAAGAAAACAAGGTATTATACCCGCCAACCAACAAAAAACGTAATTTTTGCGGAAAATGCATCCAAAAATGAAAAAGCTTTAAATAAAGATTAAAAAGTGTTTTCATTTTTTCAGTTTATCAAAAACAAACCATACCGTCAAGAGAAATAACCGCTCTATCGGCTTTGTTTTTCGGATGAAACAATTTTTGTGCCCGTTACATCATACGTTTCAAGCAAATAAACGTTCGAGTCAGGCTCTCCCTTTAACGGACCGGTTTCAACACGTTCTATCACACCCGAATCGGATCGATAATAAACGGTACGAGACGACCCGTCACTTAAATCTTCAACGGTTTTTAAAAGCGTTTGTCCGTCCGATGCGAAAAAATCGGTTTGAGTTAAGCCTTTTTCATCTTGTTTGATTTCCTGCGCTTTTGTTTGACCGTCCGGTTGATAAACAATCATTTTCACGGTTCCGTTAGGAGAAAAAACCGATGATTGACGCACTGTTTTTCCGTTTTTCTGATAAACCACTTCATACCAGTTACCGTCAGGAGCCAATCGTTTTTCCCGTTGTTTTGTCTTGCCGTCGGGGGCATAAACCGTAAAGCTGTCTTTTGTTTCAACGGTAATTGATTGAATAAAATGACCGTCGGGCATATATTTTGTAATAACGGTTTTATCTTTTGTTTTTTCAACAATATTTAAAATCATTTGCAGGCGTGAATCAAAATATCGAACGGTTTTCTCACCGTTTTCAACAGGTTCACTCACCGTTAAAGTTCCGTCCGGCAGCAGCTGAATGACTTTATTATCCACCATCTGAAAAGTCCGAAAATCATGATTAATCTTTATTAATCAACACAATTTCAACCCGACGATTTTGTTCGCGACCGGCAGCCGTTGCATTTGACGCAATCGGATTTTTTGATCCGGCACCGTCTACCAACAATCTGTCGGATGAAACACCTTGCAATCTTAAATAATTGGCAACCGCATTGGCGCGTTGCATGGATAAACCGTTATTCAATGCAGCCGAACCCGTGCTATCGGTATAACCTGTTACCTGCACCATTGTTTTGTTATATTCCTTAATCACTTTGGCAATTGAATTTAACGTAGGAATAAAGTTTGGCTGAATGGTATGATCATTGGAACCGAATGTAATATTGCCCGGCATAATTAAATAAACTTTACCGTCTCTTTCAACAACCTGCACGCCCGTACCGACCAACTCTTCCCGTAATTTGCGCGCCTGAATATCCATATAGGCTCCGGCACCACCACCGACAAGTGCTCCGGCACCCGCACCGATGAGTGCGCCTTTTTTCCCGCCGACAAGAGCCCCGATACCCGCACCGGCCGCCGCACCGATTCCTGTTCCCCATGCGGTTTTGGCAACCTGACTTTCTCCCGTATAGGGGTTTGTGGCACAAGCGCTTAAAAATGAGCAGGTCATTAAACATAAAATAAATTTTTTCATACTGTCTCCTTTTATTTAATATGATGATACAAAAATTTCTTCTTTGAGTTGTTGACGTAAGGAATCAATGGCAATCATTTTCTTATCGCCTTCCTTTTCACTCGGCAAATGCCAAAATGTCCATCCGTTACAAGACGGAATACCCTGCAATTGCGCACCAAGACGGTGAATAGAACCCGATTGTGCACCGGTTTGCAAAGAACCGTCTGCCCGCACAACGGCACAAAACTTGCGTTTGGCATCAAACAATTTCTGCCCGGGTTTTAAAAGTCCGTGTTCAATAACCGACCCGAAAGGAATGCGCGGTTCTGTTTTTTTCGACCCCATGGGTTCCAAAAGGGTATCATCGATTATTTCAGAAATGGCATCCAGCCGTTTTTGAGCATAATCAATATAAGTTTGCTCCCGTTCGATACCGATATATTTTCGACCTAACTTTTTGGCAACGGCTCCGGTGGTGCCCGTTCCGAAAAACGGATCCAAAATCACATCTCCCGGATTGGTGGAAGCTAAAATAACCCGATATAACAAACTTTCCGGCTTTTGGGTGGTATGCACTTTTTTTCCATTTTTATCTTTCAAGCGTTCGGGACCGTTACAAATGGGTAAATGCCAATCGGAACGCATTTGTAAATCTTCATTAAAGGCTTTCATGCTGTCATAATGAAACGTATATTTCGATTGATTTGATTTAGCGCACCAAATCAATGTTTCATGCGCATTGGTAAAGCGCGTTCCCTTAAAATTCGGCATAGGATTGACTTTTACCCAAATAATATCATTCAAGAGCCAAAACATTAAGTTTTGCAAATGATAGCCGACACGAAAAATATTATGATATGATCCGATCACCCATAACGTGCCGTTATCTTTTAATATACGCCGCGCCTCTTTGAGCCAATCAAGCGTAAATGAATCATAAGCCTGAAAATCCTGAAATTTATCCCAAGCATCGTCAACTGATTTGACATGAGAAGAATCCGGTCGATATAATTCTTCTCCCAATTGCATAAAATAAGGTGGATCGGCAAAAATCACATCCGCACATTGATCCGGTAATGTGCGCATCATTTCTATACAATCCCCATGCAAGATACAGTTTGTTTTCAGCATTGAATGATCCTTATAAATTAAAATTTTCGGTATCATTGTAACGAATAATGGTAATTATTTTCTTAACAAAAATAAAAAAAATGTTATTTTTCTCTTTTTTTCATCAAAATCCTCTAAAAAAAATTAATGTTCGCCAAAAGCCGAATTCACTTCTCCGCCGACGGCTTTATAAAATGCCGCAATATTCTGATAAAGTGCCGCATTCGATTGAATGACATTTGTTTGTGCTTCGACCCGTCGTTGTTCGGAATCCAGCACTTCGGAATATTCAATCAACCCGTTTTTATATCGATTTCGCAACAAATCAGCCGCCTTAGCTATTTGCCGATACGATGATTTGTAAAAACGATTGGCGCGCACTTCATTTTCCAATTCCGATAACGCGTTTCTAATTTCCTGTACGGCATTCAGTACTTGTTGTTCATATTGAATTTCATATTCTTCTTTTATAAGTTTTTGCAGAGTCACATTGTTTTTGAGTGCACCAAAATGAAAAAGGGGTTGTGTGATATGCGGTGATATTGAATAGCCGTAACTGTTTTTTTCAAATATATCATCCGCGTGAACGGATTGCAAACCGAAAAAGGTTGAAATCGACACCGTCGGATACAGCGACGCAACGGCTGCACCGACGGCAGCATTTTGTCCGATTAAATTTTCCTCCGCTACCCGTACATCAGGGCGGTTTCGCACAATATTCACAGGAAATTCTCTTAATTTTTCAATCGGATAATCGAAAGAACGTTTTATCAGATTATCACGATCTTGAACAATATGTTGAATCGTTTGCGGCATTTCACCCAATAAAACAGCCAATGCATTAATATCGCTTTGAATGTTATACTTTAATTGCGGCACGGAAGCTTGCGTGCTTTCCACTAAATATTTTGCCTGATTCACATTCACACCGCCTGTTAATCCCGTTTCAAACTTATCTTTTACAAGCTGATACGTTTCAGTTTGTAAATTAACGTTTTCTTGCGCTTTTTGCAATAATTCTTCCTGCATACGCAAGTCAATGTACAACCGCGCCGTTTCGGCCAACAATGAAACATAAACGTTCTTTAAAGATTCAAAAGATGCCCGTTCTTGCGCTTCGGCTTGTTCCAACCGTCGCCGATTGGCGCCCCAAATATCAATTTCCCAACTGACATCAAACCCGAGCTGATAAAAATCTTCATCAAGCGCAAGCCCCATATTTTTGCTTTCTTTTTCATACGATCTGCTTGCCGTCAAATCAAGTGTCGGTCCCAAAGATGCCGCCGCTATTTTCACGCTTTGACGCGCTTGACGCACGCGCGAAACGGCCAAACGCACCGTAGGCGCATTTTTCACGGCTTTTTTCATTAAAAACGTTAATGTATCATCATTAAAATTCAACGGATGAAACGGCAGGCAATGTGTTGTATCTGGTTTTAAATCCAAAGCCTTTTCAAGTGCCCGATCGGAAAAAAATTTCGGCTGATGATAATCAGGTCCGAGCGTACACCCGATTAAAAATAACGAAAAAATGCCCATACAAACAATTTTTTTCATTTCTGAAAGTCCTTTGTTGATTGAGATGTTGAGCCTTTATCCTCTTTTTCAAATGAAGCAAAGAACACTGCCGATTTTTCTTCCCATTTTTTTACTTCTTCTTTACCGGCTTTAACTGCTTCATCCAAAAGAGTAGTGCCGTCTTCTTGAGACTCCGAAACCGTTTCTTCTTCCTGCATTTGTTCGCTTGTCTCTTCCTGTGCACGCACACCCGTATCCGTTAAGGCATCTCCGGCTTCATCAAAGGTCGAAACAGGTTCGCCGGTATGATAACGAAATGAAAAAATAAGCAAAAACAAAATCATACAAAAAATAAACAAAGAAATAAAAAATTTCATGGGTGCTCTTTCCTTTTTTGATGTGAAACCGCTATAATTTTTTTGTCGGAAACCGGCGTTTTATAAATCAATCCGGCAAACAGGGCAAATAATGCCGGTACGAAAAATACACCGATAAATGTTGCGGCAATCATACCGAAAACAACGCTGGTGCCGAGTGAATGCTGACTGGCAGCACCTGCCCCCGACACAAACAACATGGGCATCACTCCCAAAATGAATGTTAAGGCCGTCATTAAAACGGCGCGAAACCGCTCACCGGCACCCGTTAAGGCAGCCGATAAGACAGCGTGTCCCTTTTTCACATAAGACAAAGTAAATTGCACGATTAAAATGGCATTTTTGCTGGCTAATCCGATCAGAAGAACTATTCCCAACTGAGCATAAAGACTGATGGACAATCCCATTATTTTTAAACCGATTAATGCCCCTAAAACGGCAAATCCGTTTGCTAAAATCACGGAAAAAGCAATCAACCAGCTTTCGTAAAGTGCAACAAGGAATAAATAGGAAAACAACAAGGCAGCGCCGATTAAAATGTACGACAATCCTTGTGTTTTTTCTTCTTGCAAGCTTAATCCCGTCCAAGCAATACCGAATTGTTCGGATAAAGTATTTTGTACGATTTTCAAAACCTCGTCAATGGCCGTACCGGTACTGACGCCTTGTCCGGCTTGCGCGGTAATGCCTGCGGATAAATATTGATTAAATCTTGACACGGACTTTGGACTTAAAACACTTGATACGGTTATAAATTCTTTGAGCGGTAAATGTTCGCCCGTTTCGGAAGCGACATAGAGTTGTCCGATATTTTCCGCTTGCAATCGATAGGGCGCGTCAGCCTGAACAATCACTTTATTAACCTGCCCCGCCAAGGTGATATTATTTACATAAGCCGATCCCAAATTTTGACGCAACACGTTAAACACATTTGCCACGGGAACATTGTATGACTGTAATTTCGTGCGATCAATATTTATATACAGATGCGGAGAAGCCTCCTCAAACGTACTGAACGCATATTCAAATACACCGCTTTCGTTCAAGGCTTCTAAAAATTGATCCAATACCGGCGCCAACTCATTTGTTTCAGCGGCAGGATTTAACGCATTTAACTGAAACGATAATCCGCCGGCGGAACCGATACCCGGAATGGGTGGCAAGGCAAAGAAATCTATTGTTTTTTCCGGATCGGAACGATAAGCGGCACTTAATTTTTCCTGTATGGCGCTCATGGATAAAGCGCTCGTTTTCCGTTCTGCCCACGGCTTTAAGCCAATAACCAACATTCCGATATTTTCACCGGCACCGCCCAATAAACTCTCGCCGTTAATTCCCATGACATATTGAATTCCTTCCGTTTTTAAAATATCGTCAGTCAACGAATCAATCAATGCCTGCGTTTGATTTAAGGAAGAATTGCTCGGCAATTGTAAATTGGCAAACAACACGCCTTGATCTTCCTGTGGGATAAAAGATGTCGGCAAAAAGCGGAACAAAAAGCCGACGCACAAAAACACAATTACCAGTAAAACAAGACACACCGATTTATAAACACTTAAAAAGCGCACGCCTTTTAAATAGACGTCTTTGCTTTTATCCAACGAACGATTAAAGAACGCAAAAAAACCTTTTTGCGGGGGTGTTTTTTCTTTGAGCACAATGGCACATAAAGCCGGACTTAACGTGAGCGCATTCAGTGCGGAAAACAAAACGGCAGCAATAATTGTTACCGCAAACTGACGATAAATCTGCCCCGTCAACCCGACCATTAACCCGACCGGCACGAAAATAGCCAGCAACACAAGCGTTGTTGCCACAATGGCGCCCGAAATATCACCCATGGCATGAACGGCGGCATCATAAGCGTTTTTTTGCTCATACTTCATTAAATATTGAACGCGTTCGACAACAACAATGGCATCATCAACCACCAAGCCGATAGCCAAAATAACGGCAAACAGTGTCAAAATATTTAAATTGAATCCCAACACATACAACACCGCAAATGTTGCAATAAGCGAAACAGGAATGGTAATCATGGGAATGAGGGTTGCCTTTAAATTTTGCAAAAAGAGAAAAACAATAATCATTACCAATAAAAACGTAATGATAAGTGTTGAAATAATACCGCTGATGGAAGCGCGCACGAAATCGGTGGAATTATAAGCCAGCGTTAATTTCATATCTGCCGGAAACGATTTTTCCAAAACACTCGTTTCCTTTTGAACGGCATTCATCACATCCAACGCATTTGCCGTCGGCAGCTGACTTAATGCCACGATAACCGAAGCTTGATTATTATATGTTGCATGAACGTCATAGGTATCGGCGCCCAATTCTACTCGTGCCACATCTTTCAAGCGCACGATACCGCCGTTGGGTGACACGGCGACCACAATTTGTTCAAACGATTCGGGCTGATTTAAAAAGCCTTGCGCACTTAAATACAACACTTGATTACTTTTCGGCGACGGAGCCGCACCGATAGCGCCCACGGCCGCTTGAACGTTTTGATTTTCGATTGCCTCAATAATATCTTGCGTTGTCAAGCCGAGTGACGTGATTTTATTGGGATTGAGCCAAACGCGCATACTGTATTGAGGCCCGTAAATATTCACGTTTCCCATACCGGCAATACGCTCCAACGGATTTTTAAGATGCGTATAAGCATAATCGCTGAGTTGCAATCCGGTATAAGTTTGATTAGGCGAAGACAACACCAAAAAACCCAAAATATTGCTTGATTGCGTTCGAACGGTTAAACCTTCCTGCGTCACGACGGCAGGTAAAAGCGCCGTTGCCTGTTGCAATCGATTTTCCACTTTTACCTGCGCAATATCAGCATCGGTCCCGATATTAAACGTAATTGTTAAAGTATAATTTCCGTTATCATCGGATGAAGATTCCATATACAACATATCTTCAACGCCGTTCACGGCATTTTCAATCACAACGGCAACCGTATCAACCAACACTTGGGAATCGGCGCCCGGATAAGAGGCCGACACAACAATTTGCGGTGGCGTGATTTGCGGATATTGTGCTATCGGCAACAAATAAAGGGCAATCAATCCGATCAACACCATCACAACGGCAACAACACCAGCGAATCGGGGACGATCGATAAAAAAGCGTGAAAAATTCATGCGCCCGCCTTTTCAACCGTATGCGGCACCATGGGTTGCGCAGGCGTATTCAAAAGTGCTTCGGGAATAGTTCCGTTTAAAACAAAATCGCCGATTTTCAAGCCTTTTTCAATCACATAATTTTGTCCGACACTCCATCCGAGCTCCACATTTTGCCGTTCGATTTTATGGTTTCGAATCACATTAACATAAGCGCCGTTTTCCACCAAATGCACCTGATTTTTATCGAGAATGATGCCTTTAATTTTCTTTTCAAGCAACACTTCCACATAGGCATTTGCCATTAACAATCCGTCGAGATTGGGAAAATCGACATAAACGGTTATACCGGAAGTATTGCCCGTTACCATATTATCAATATATTGAAATGTTCCCGTTTGCGGGTAAATTTTACCGTCGGCGGTTTTAATTTTAATAATCCACCCGTCAAACAACGAACGACCGGCTATTCGGGTTTGCAAATATTCTTTATTACTCATGGAAAACTGAACGCGCATAGGTGTTTGTTGAATAATTCGCGCCAGGGGCTGACCTGATGGTGCAACATAATTGCCTTTGGTAATTGTAATATTACCGACAATGCCGTCAATCGGCGCTTTAATGACGGTATAATCATAATTAACTTCGGCAACAGCAAGATTTGCTTTTTCAGCTTTAAGTTGAGCCTCGGCAGACAAATAAGACGTTTGAGCATTATCTAATTCTGTTTGCGAAACGGCTTCCGATTTTGTTTTTTTAATTCTGTTTAAATAAATCTCGGCATTTTTAAGCGTTGCTTCCGCCGATTGCACATTGGCTGCGGCAACTTCTTTTTGTGCCAAATATTGCCTTTGTTGCAACATAAACAGCTTATCTCCCGCAAGAACTTTTTGTCCGCCTTTCACAAAGACCTGATCGATAAATCCGCTGATAAAGGGCAACACATCAACCGTATGAACGGGAGCAACCGTTCCGATAAATGTCTGTGTAAGCGTTATTTTTTGCTCTTGCACAACGGTACCGGCATAAGCGGGTATTGTTTTTTCGGTAGTCATCGTCGAAAGATTTTCTTTTTTATCATAGAATTGTCGATAAGCCAAAAAGCCGATAAAAGCCAGTAAAATCAATATAACAGCCATAAATAAAAAGCGCTCTTTTGTCATTTTTCCCCCGCGAAAAGCTAATTTTTTATAGACATAAGGCGCAGACCGGCAGGAGTCAAGAAACAATTGAAAAATCAATATTTAAGTATATTTTTACTGCACAAAATAAATGTACGATTTTTGCAACACTTTTTTTCATTTTTTGCAAAAAAAATTTATTTTTCTTGTTTTTTGTTCATTTTCAATCGGTTATTCTTTTCTTGTTTTCAAAATGTTTGTTCTTTCAAGCGTGCAAAAAAGTGCACCAACTAAACCTACGTTTAATTTATACAATTTAGAAAAAATCAAACGGGAGAAAGGATTCACAAAAATGCAAGAAAATAAACAATTAAAACAACAACAAAATCAGGCACAAGACGGGCGCAGCATGGTTGAAATGCTGGGTGTTTTGGCTATTATCGGTGTGATTTCATTGGGGGGAATCGCAGGCTATAAAATGGCAATGGATCGGTATCAGGCAAATCAAATTGCGAATGAAATCAACTTAATGCGTAACGATATGAAGATGAAAGTAGCACAAGGTGCCGATTTATTTTTAGGTGAGCCATACGATAATGATGGCGAAGAATTAGGGCATTTGAGTTTTAACGAAAAATATAAAGTTGATTTCGGGTTTAATAATGCCACGGAAGAAGAGGAAGAGACGGAAGATGAATATTTCATCAGTGTATCGAACATTTCAGAGGGCGTATGCAAACCGTTAGTGACACTTTTAGATAGTATGGAAGATACGGATGATATAAAAGTAAATGAAGTTGATTATTATGATACGGATTGGAACATTTGCGCCTCAGAAAACAAAATAGAAGTGGCGTTTTCGACCACAGATTTGGGTGTTGTGAACAATGATGAGGAAGATGAACCGATGACAACGGCAGTGACATTTACCACTACGACAGCGACGCCCACAACACCAACGCCAACGACGCCGACAGCGACAACACCGATGCCGACAACACCGATGCCGACTACACCGACGACGACTACACCGACACTCACAACGGCAACAACGACAACATCAAAGCCACTGACTACGACGACACAAAAAAAGTGCACAAAAAATGAAGATTGTGGGAATAATCAATATTGCGAGACCTTTATGTGTTCTGATGGTATTGAACTTCCTTGCAAGTCCTATAGCTGTAAGGATATAGGGACACCGAAAGAAGTGAAGGTAGGAGAGACGACTTATTATTATAAGGACACAAATATGAACTGGTGGAGTGCGGAAAGATATTGCCAAGCATTAAAAGCTCAAGGGAAGGGAACAGGACAGATGCTAACTTTAGAGGAATTGGGATGCCCAAAGACAACTGAGCTCACCAAATGTTCCGACGATGCAGATGCATTATGGAAGAAGTTGAATGAGGCTGGCATAACAACAAATTGTTACTACACGAAGACACCCTATGGTAGTAATAGTAACAACACCACCTACGTGTACTACGTATGCTTCAAGGAGGGTACCGTCTTCAACTGCAATCGCAACATCAGCGGTAAACCCTTATGTAAGTAAGACCCCACCAGTCTCTCTCACCACCTGCGTCGGCGCTGTTATCTTTAAACACGCGCACCCGACTTAAAAAACGCTATTTATAATTTAAAACTTCATCATGAATATAATCAATTTGAATGCCGGCTTTTAACATCATTTCTTCCGCCTCGCCGCCCGAATGATATTTATATTCCGCCACAACCCGTTTAATACCGCAGGCAATGAGTAACATTGCGCAAGTGCGACACGGTGCCAGCTTGCAATAAATAGTCGCGCCGTCAATGGAAACACCGCGCTTTGCCGCCTGACAAATGGCATTTTGTTCGGCATGAATGGTTCGCACGCAATGATCGGAAATAGTGCCGTCATCATTGATCATTTTTTTCATTAAATGCCCGACATCATCGCAATGCGGCAATCCCGGCGGCGAGCCGACATATCCCGACACAACAATTTGGTTATCTTTTACAATCACGCATGCCGTTCGTCCGCGCCCGCACGTTGCTCGCTTGGCAAGTGCATGCATGACTTCCAAAAAATATTCATCCCACGTGGGGCGAATGTATTTTTCTTCCGTTGCCATTTTTTTCCTCCTTGTTATGATATAATTTCCATGCCCGCCATGGTTCGCAGGCGTTTAATGCGCTCTTCAACCGGCGGATGCGTGCTTGAAAGCGCCGCTTTCGGCTCTAACGGCGAATAAATGCAAAGCGCTGCCATACTCGGCTTGGCATCAAGCACTTCAACCCGCGGATCACCGGATATTTTCATCAGCGCATCTGCCAACGCTTCGGGATGATGCGTGATGAGCGCCCCCGTTGCATCAGCCGCATATTCACGCGTTCGGGACACCGCCAATCGAATGAGAGGTGCCAAAAAATAATGAAAAATCATTAAAGTAATGAAAATTGCCAAAATTAAAGCGCCGCCTTTGTCATTATCACGTCGCGATGATGTTCGCAACAGGGAAAAACGCAAATTTTCCGCCAACAAAGCAAAAATACCCAACCCTGCAACAATAATCATATCCAATCGAACATCGCGATTGCCGATGTGCGCCAATTCATGCGCAATCACACCTTGCAATTCTGCCGGCTTTAATTTATGAATAATACCGCGCGTTAAAGCAATCGAGGCACTTTTCGGCGAATAGCCCGTCGCAAAAGCATTTAACGAGTCATCATCAATCACATAAACTTTGGGCATGGGTAACCCGGCCATAATTGCCGTATTTTCCACAAGCTTATAAATTTCTTTATTCTCGCGGCCTTTGGGGGATAACGGTTGTGCATCGGCAAAACCCAACACCATTTTATCGCCTTGAAAAATGCTGATGAGAATCCAGAAAAAACCAATACCGAAAATCCACGGTAACCCGTTTAAAACCGTCTGATTCACAAAAGCAAGCGTTTCTTCGTCCAAGCCGCCGAAAACAAATAAACAAACAACATAAAACAAAGCCGCTAACGAACAGGGAAACAACAACAGCAATAAAAACGTTTTCACGTTATTTGCCCGAATATGCTCAAACGCCGTAACCGGTGTTGCCATAAAATCAGCCCTTCTCTAAAATTGAATCTTCGGTGCGTTCTTTACCGCTTCTTTTTCCGATGATTCCAACTCAAAAAAGTGTTCCTGCGTTATGCCGAACCGCGAAGCAATTAAATTGCTCGGAAAAATGCGAATTCTGCGATTTAAACTCATCACTGCCGTATTGTAATATTGCCGTGCGGCTTGAATTTTATCTTCGGTATCGGCTAATTTATTTTGCAAATCCAAAAAGTTTTGATTAGCCTTTAAGTCGGGATAATTTTCCGCCAATGCAAAAACCGATTTCAAGGCGCCCGTTAACATATTTTCATGCTGCTCTTTTTGCGTGGTCGAGCCGTTTAAACTCATCGCCATATTACGGGCATTCACCAAATTTTCAAGCGTTTTCGATTCGTGTTTGGCATAACCTTTCACGGTTTCAACCAAATTCGGCACCAAATCATACCGCCGCTTTAATTGCGTTTCAACCGTACTCCATGCCTCTTTGGTTTGCACCTGCCCCGTTACCAAAGAATTATAAAGCGAAATAACATATAACCCCGAAACAACCAAAATTCCTGCTAAAATCAATAATGCGCTCATAAAACCTCCTAAAAAAAACATTCAACAAAGTCCGTATTTATCAGTTTAGCAGAAATTCAACCGATTGCAAGTGAAAAAAGGCAAAAAAACTGTTTTTTACCTTGACAATCATTTTTTCCGTGTTAAAGTAAAAAAATTATTTTTATTGTAGAAAGGATTTTTTAAAATGCACCCTTGGCATGAAGTCAACCATTATCCGTCGTTTCCGAAAATTCTGCCTGCCATCATTGAAGTACCGAAAGGTTCGCAGATTAAGTATGAATTGGATAAAGAAAGCGGTTTATTGAAAGTAGATCGCATATTATACAGTGCCGTTCATTATCCGGCCAATTACGGTTTTATTCCGCAAACATACGGCGATGATAATGATCCGTTGGATATTTTGGTGTTAAGCCAGTTTGCCACAGAACCGCTTTGCATTATGCGAGCATGTCCCATCGGTGTGATGAAAATGATTGACAGCGGCGAATCGGATGATAAAATTATTGCCGTACATGCGGATGATCCCATGTATAACAATTATCATCATATTAACGAATTGCCACCGCATGCCCTTAAAACATTACAGCGCTTTTTTGAAGATTATAAGGTGTTGGAACAAAAAGAAGTGCGTATCGAAAGCTTTTTGGGTCCTGCGGAAGCGCAAGAGTTGATTCGTATTGCAAAAAATATGTATGAAATTAAAAAACCGGATTTGCCGGGAGTGACAAAATAATGTCAACCTTAAAAAAAATAAACACTTTTTCCGAACTGGACGATCAAATCAACACTCTTTTTACGGATATGTACGGCGTTTTGTGGGACGGAACGGATTTTTATGAAAACGCCTTAAAAACACTTGAAAATTTAAAACAAAAAGGTCAAAAAGTTTGCATCATATCAAACATGACAACCGTTCAATCGGTTTTTTGCGCTTCAAAAGCACAAAAAGGATTAATTCAAGGCATTCATTTCGATGAAGTCATCACATCAGGCAATCTTTGCAAAGCGGCAATCGAAAATCATTTGTTCGAAGTGCTTTCACATCAAACTCATTTTCACTATTATGTATTGGGCGAGGAAAATCACGCGCTGTTTGAATCGATTGCTTCTCATGAAACAAAAGAGGTGTCAAAGGCCGATGTCATTTATTTCAGCGGATTAGGCTCTCGTCCTTTTGAAAGCTATTTACCCGATTTAAACACGGCATTACAAAAAAATCTGCCGGCCGTGTGCGCCAATCCCGATACATTTTTTATGCAAAACAATCAAAAATTGCCGGCACAAGGCATATTTGCAGATTATTATCAAAAAAACGGCGGAAAAGTCACTTTTTTCGGCAAACCTTATCCGCTGATTTTTGAAACGGCACTGTTGAAAATGAAAGCCGATAAATCTAAAACCGTTATGGCGGGCGATATGCTTGAAACCGATATTCAAGGAGCCATCAATGCCGGCTTGAAATCTGTGCTGATTACCGGAACGGGCACAACGGCAAATGCTTTAAAGAACGGAGAAACACTTGACAATATTTTGAAACGTGCTAAAATTTATCCGAGTTTTATTAAAAATACTTTTGCCGATTAAGAAACATTTGAAAGGAAAAGCATGTTTGAATTGCACCCTGCTTTACAACAAAAAGATTTTATATGCGAATTGCCTTTTTCAACGGTTTTGTTTGAAGATAACGTGTTATGTCCGTGGATTTTTTTGGTGCCGCGAAAGGAAAACGTGCGGAATATGCTTGATTTGACAACCGATGAACGCCTAACGTTAATGAAAGAAATTGAAACAGCCGAAAAAGCCATGAATACCCTTTTTCATCCGACACAAACAAACATTGCCATGATCGGAAATTTAACGCCGCAGCTGCATGTGCATGTGATTTGTCGCTACGATACCGATCCTTATTGGCCGGGTACCGTGTGGAATCAGCCGGGGAAAAAATATCCGCCGCAAGTGAAACAGGAAATTATTCATCGTATTCAAAAGGAGATTGAAAAATGTCAAGAACAGCCGTCCTTATCCCGACCCGCTTAAAATCAACCCGATTACCGAATAAGCCGCTGGCAATCATTAACGGAAAGCCCTTAATTCAGCATGTATATGAACATGCCGTTGCCGTTCACCCGAAAGAAGATGTTTATATTGCCGCGGGTGATAAAGAAATTATTGAAGTGGCGGAAAAATTCAGTGCCAAATGCATTTTAACCGATCCGTCTTTGCCTTCGGGAACCGATCGAATTGCTGCCGCATTAAAAGAAATTGATCCGCAAAGCACGAAATATGATATTGCCATCAGTTTTCAGGGCGACGGAATCAATGTCGATCCGAAACTCAATCTTATATTAGCCGATATTTTGGAAAAAACAAAGGCCGATATTGTTACGGTCGGAATGAAAATCACAACAGACGAAGAAATGAATGATCCCACGCATGTAAAAATTGCCATGGGATTGAAAGACAATGAAAACTTCGGCCGTGCGCTTTATTTTTCGCGTTCTCTCGTGCCGTTTAACCGAGATAACGTTGAAAAATATCACTTTGCTTATTGGCATATCGGCATTTATGTTTATCGGGCAACGGCGTTGCGCAAAATTGTTTCTCTGCCGGTCGGCGTATTGGAAAATATTGAAAAGCTGGAACAATTACGGGCGCTGGAAAACGGCATGAGTATTTATGCGCTCATTGTTCCCTCCGTCAAGCTGATTGAAGAGGCACCGGCCGATATTAATACACCGCAAGAATTGGCAGACGCACAAAAATATTTCACGTTATAAATCATCGGAGGAAAATCAATGTTTACAGGACTATCGGAACGACTGAACACCGTTTTTGACAAATTAACCCGTCGGGGCGTGTTAACGGAAAGTATGGTTGATGAAACCATGCGGGAAATTAAAATTGCCCTCTTGGAAGCCGATGTTGCCCTGCCCGTCGTGAAATCTTTTATTGCCGATGTCCGCGAAAAAGCCGTCGGTGCCGATGTGATTAAAACCGTTTCACCGGCACAAACGGTGGTGAAAATCGTGCACGATTCTCTGGTTCAATTATTGGGCAATACCGAACCGTTAAAATTACTGCCGCATCAACAAAACGTGATTTTAATGTTGGGACTTCAAGGTTCCGGCAAAACAACTTCTTCGGCAAAGCTTGCTAAACGCCTTCAAAAAGAAGGAAAAAAAGTTTTGTTGGCCTCATTAGATGTTTATCGTCCGGCAGCCCGTGAACAATTAACGGAACTGGCACGCCAAAACGATTTACCCGTTTTATCGATTGAAGCAAACGAAAAGCCGCTGCAAATTACAAAGCGTGCGTTACAAACGGCGCGGGATAATTTAGCCGATGTGCTTATTTTGGATACTGCCGGTCGGTTGCACATTGATGAAGAAATGATGCGGGAACTGATGGCCGTTCGCGACTTGGCAAAACCGATTGAAAGTCTGTTGGTGGTTGATGCCCTCATCGGGCAAGATGCCTTAAATGTTGCCGAGCAATTTCATCAAAAAATCGGCATTACGGGTACAATTTTAACGCGCATCGACGGCGATTCCCGCGGCGGTGTCGCTTTATCCATGCGCGCCGTTACAAAAACGCCTGTTCGTTTTTTGGGCGTGGGTGAAAAAGCCGATGCGTTGGAAGTGTTTGATGCCAAACGCATTGCCGATCGCATTTTGGGAATGGGCGACGTGGTCGGGCTGGTTGAAACAGCTATGGAAAAAATCAATCAGGAAGAAGCGCAAAAAGCAGCCGAACGCATGATGAGCGGGCATTTTGATTTAAACGATATGCTGTCACAAATTCAACAAATTAACAAAATGGGAGATTTAAAAGGCATTATGAAAATGATTCCGGGACTTTCCAAACTGCAAAGCAAACTGAATGCGGCGGATATTGATAATAAAATCATTAAACATCAGGAAGCCATTATTTTGTCCATGACACCCAAAGAGCGCAAAAATCCCGATATATTGAAAGCCGCGCGGAAACAACGCATTGCGGCGGGCGCGGGGGTACAAGTGAGTGATGTCAATCGCTTGTTAAAACAATTTGAACAAATGGCACAAGTGATGAAATATTTTAAGAAAACAGGTCCGCTCGGCATGATGAGCATGATGAAAAAAATGAATACTTTAACCGGCGGCAACCTGCCGGATATGGGAAATTTCGGCAATCAGCTTCCTGCCTCTTTTAAATATAATCCGTTTAAAAAATAAACATTTTCTTTATTTTTACGTTTTTTTGCTTGACGAATAAAAAAGAATATGGTATAAAAACACATCTTTCATAAACTGGAATAGTATTTTCAGTCTCTAAGGAGATACATCAATCCGCGATGGTTCGTGCATTGGTGCAATTATTCTATGTGCGGTTTATGAACGGTAAAACAAAAACAATGAAAGGAATAAAAATATATGTCAGTACGTATTCGTTTAGCCCGCGGCGGTTCTAAAAAACGTCCGGTTCATAAAATTGTTGTTGCCGATAAACGCGCCCCACGTGACGGTCGGTTTATTGAGGCATTGGGATCATACAATCCGTTATTGCCGAAAGATCATGCCGATGCGCTTCGCGTGAACGTTGAAGCAGCGAAAAAATGGATGGCCCAAGGTGCCGAATTAACCGAACGGGTTCAAAAACTCTTTGCCTTAATTGGTTTGGCGGAAAAACCGACTATTCATGAACAACCGAAAAAATCGGCTCCGAAAGCCAAAGCCCAAGAACGGTTGAAAGAAGCTCAAGAAAAAGCCGCTGCCGCTCGTGAAGCGGAGGAAGCTGCCGCTCGTGAAGCGGAAGAAGCTGCCAAGGCTGCTCAAGAACAACCGGCAGAAGCTCCGGCGGAAGCAACACAGGAACAACCTGCCGAATAAGGAATAAAAAATGTCCCAACTCGTCTGTATCGGTCAAATCATCAATGTTCACGGCGTGAAAGGCGCGGTTAAAATTAAATCGTATCTTTCAAATCCGATGGATATCGGATCGTTTGAATCGGTTACGGATCAAAAACAAAAGCGATTGTTTAAAATTAAAGCATTAAATCAAAAGCAAGGCATTGTTTTGGCACGCATTCAAGGCATTGAAACGCGTGATGAAGCCGAAACTTTAAAAGGCATTTCTCTTTACATTGAACGCGCTCAATTACCGAAAGAAAAAGCAGATGAATATTATTACTGCGATTTAATCGGATTAACGGTTTACAATCAAGGGAAAGTGTTCGGCAAAGTGTTATCGGTTGAAAACTTCGGTGCCGGCGATATTATCAACATTCAATTATCAAACGGCAAAGTTTTTCCGTTTGATTTTTCAAACGCAACGTTTCCGGTTGTTTCCGTTAAAGACGGATATATGGAAATTTGTTTGCCGATCGGATTGGAAGGAGTGTTGCATGAAAATTAACGTGTTAACGCTTTATCCGGAAATGTTCCCCGGCTTTTTGGGGTATTCGCTGGCAGGAAAAGCTTTAAGCGAAGGAAAATTCAGCTTTAATGTGGTGAACATTCGTGATTTTGCCACCGATAAATATAAATCGGTTGATGATACGCCATTTGGTGGCGGTGCCGGCATGATTATGAAGCCGGATGTTGTTGATGCGGCGTTAAAATCCGTTTATGAAAGCGGTCCGATTTATTATCTCTCGCCACGGGGCGAAGTTTTTCGTCAGCAAACGGCACATGAATGGGCAAAATTAAACGAAATAACGTTTTTGTGCGGACGATTTGAAGGAATTGACCAGAGAATTCTTGAAAAATGGCAAATTAAAGAAATCAGTGTCGGCGATTTCGTCCTGTCGGGCGGCGAACCGGCGCTGTTAACAATGTTAGATGCGGTTGTCCGCCTCCTACCGACTGTTATGGGAAATGAAACCTCTCAATATGATGAAAGTTTTGAAAACGGTTTATTGGAATATCCGCAATATACAAAACCGCAAAATTGGGAAGGGTATCAGGTTCCGGAAGTTTTGGTATCGGGGCATCACGCCAAAATTAAAGAATGGCGTTTGGCGCAATCGCTTGCATTAACCAAAGCAAGAAGACCGGACTTGTGGGAAAAATATCCGGATCGGAACAAATATGAAAGGAAAGTATCATGAACTTAATTAAAGAATTGGAAAATGAACAAATCGCCAAATCGGGCAAAAAAATTCCTGATTTTAAAGCCGGCGATACGGTTAAAGTTATGTATAAAATCGTTGAAGATAAAGGCCGTGAACGCTTGCAAGCTTATGAAGGCGTTTGCATTGCCCGTCATAACGACGGCTTAAATTCTTCCTGCGTTATTCGCAAAATTTCATTCGGCGAAGGCGTAGAAAGAATTTTTCCCTTGTATTCACCGAATGTTGCCAGCATTGAAGTGGTTCGGCGCGGTAAAGTAAAACGTTCCAAAATTTACTATTTGCGTCAATTATTCGGTAAAGCGGCACGTATCAGCGAAGACAAAGATACCGCCGAAACAACGGAAGAATAAGTTTAACTTATCTTTAAAAATACCCCGCTTTCAAACGGGGTATTTTTTTAATCGACTTAACTTGTTTTCAACATAATTTATTTATTATTCATCACCGATTTTTAAAGCTTGAATAAAGGCGCTTTGCGGAATTTCAACATTACCGAATTGCCGCATTTTTTTCTTGCCTTCTTTTTGCTTTTCCAACAGTTTGCGCTTTCGGGTAATATCTCCTCCGTAACATTTTGCCGTAACGTCCTTTCGGAAAGCGGCAATATCTTCACGAGCAATAATTTTACCGCCGATGCTGGCTTGAATGGGAATTTTAAATTGATGACGGGGAATGAGTGTTTTCAAGCGTTCACAAATTTGCCGACCGCGTCTTTCCGATTGGGAACGATGCGCTAAAAATGCCAACGCATCAACCTGCTCGCCGTTGACTAAAATATTCACGCGTACCAAATCACTTTTTTCATAATCGGAAACTTCATAATCAAAACTGGCATATCCGCGGGATATGGATTTCAAGCGATCATAAAAATCAAACACGATTTCATTGAGCGGCAAATGATAAACCGCCATGGCACGATTACCGACATACGTTAAATCTTTTTGCACGCCCCGTCGTTCGGAACAGAGTTGCAAAATACTGCCCAAATAGTCATCGGGCGTTAAAATAGTTGCCTTGACCCATGGTTCTTCAATAAATGCAATACTGCTCGGATCCGGCATATCGGCGGGATTATGCGTCACAATTTCCGTGCCGTTCGTTAAATGCACTTTATAGGCAACCGACGGTGCGGTCGTAATTAAATCCAAGTTAAACTCCCGACTTAACCGCTCTTGAATAATCTCCATGTGCAAAAGCCCTAAAAAGCCGCATCGAAAGCCCTGCCCCAAGGCGGTTGATTTATCGGGTGAAAACTGAAAAGCGGCATCATTGAGCTGCAATTTTCCCAATGATTCTTTTAAGTTTTCATAATCACTCATATCCACGGGGAACAGAGAGCAAAACACAACGGATAAGCTGGGTTTAAAGCCGGGAAGTGCCGTTTGCGTCGGATTTTTATCATCGGTAATGGTATCGCCGACACGCGTTTCGCCGATAGATTTAATCCCGCAAATAATAAATCCGAGTTCGCCTGCGGCCAAAGAATCGCAATCGGTCATTTTGGGGGTAAAAACGCCCAAGCGCTCAACTTTATAAACAGCCTTTGTTGCCATCATTCGAATAGACAAGCCTTTTTTCAAAACACCGTCAATCACACGCACCAATACAATAATGCCCAAATACGCATCATACCACGAATCAACCAACATGGCTTTTAAAGGCGCCGCCTCATTACCTTTCGGTGCCGGCAGCCGATGAACGATTGTTTCCAACACTTCATCAATACCGATTCCCGTTTTTGCCGAAATCAGCGGGGCATCACTCGCATCAATGCCGATGACGTCTTCAATTTGCATTTTAACCCGATCGGGATCAGCCGCCGGTAAATCAATTTTATTAATAATCGGCACAATTTCATGATTAGCATCCAACGCCTTATAAACATTGGCAAGCGTTTGCGCTTCAACTCCCTGCGTTGCGTCAACCACCAAAAGCGATCCTTCGCAAGCCGCCAAAGAACGACTGACTTCATAGCCGAAATCGACATGACCCGGCGTATCAATTAAATTCAGAATATATGTTTCGCCGTTTTGCGCCCGATAATTCAACCGAACGGTTTGCGCCTTAATGGTAATGCCCCGTTCGCGTTCAATGTCCATATTATCCAAAAGCTGCTCTTTCATTTCCCGATCGGAAACGGCACCGCATTTTTGAATAAGCCGATCCGCCAACGTAGATTTGCCGTGATCAATATGAGCCACAATGGAAAAATTGCGAATATGCGATAAATCTGACATTTAAAATACCCTTTTTTAAGATCAATGAAGGCACTATACCCGAAACACATTTAAAAATCAAGTTTTTTCGGGATTTTCTTTTCAATTAAAACATCAGATGTAACAAAATACTGACAAGGGCACCCGAAATCATAATTTGTATCATGGAAAGACGCAATTTCAAAGCACTGAAAAAGGCAAGTCCCGCTACGACCGTTTCAATGGGATTAACGGCAAAGCCTTGCAAAGAAGTATCCGACATTATAAAATCATATAAGCGCTTCCACGGAACGGGCTGTGTAAAAACCGACATACCCGCAAACAACACAATCGCATAAGAAATCATGGCAACACCCGCATATCTCACCCCTTTTAATATGCCTTGCATAAAAAGCGTTTTTTCCAGGCGATCCAAAACGGTAATGGCACAAAACGACAGAAAAACGGTAGGCAACACAAGTCCCAAAGAAGCGGATAAAGCACCTAAAACACCCCGTTGCGTAAAACCGATCCATGTTGCCGTATTCAAACTGACGGCACCCGGTGTGATTTGTGACAAAACAATTAAATTTCCGAATGTGTCTAATGAAAAAACAGGATTTTCTTCCACAAAAGTTGTCATCAACAGCGGAATAATCATATAACCGCCGCCGAACAAAACCACACTGAATTTGGCAAACTGACAAAACAAAAAAAGACTACTCATGTTTTTTCTCCTTGAATAAGAGCTTTTTTTGCTTCTTTAAAATTAAAAAGAATCCGATCGGCATGGAAAACACAATCACATAAAGCGGATAAACATTTGCCAGCAGTAAGATCAGCAAAATTAAAATTACCAATCCGTCCCAAACGGAATGAACAATTTCTTTTCCCAAACGCCATGCCGTTATGGCAAAAACACCCGTCACTGCCGCTCGAATGCCCGAAAAACCGTTTAATATATAGGTATTATTCGGGCTCAAATCAGGGAAAAAATAAGCAATCGAACAAATAATGATTAAAGAGGGAATCATCACGCCGATTAAGGCTGCTACCGACCCGATAAATCCCGCTATACGCGATCCGACATATAAAGATGCGTTAACGGCAATTAACCCCGGAACGGTTTGCGTTAAAATCACCATATCCAATATTTCTTTTTTATTGAGCCATTTATATTTACGCAAAAAAACTTCTTCAATCACGGGTAACATAGCCAACCCGCCGCCAACCACAAACAAGGCAATTTTAAAAAAGGTATAAAACAAAACCCAGCACCGAACAATCAGCTCTTTTTTTGTTATTTTTTCAGGTGTTGTTTTGAATGATTTTCTCATTTTTGAGACAGAGCCGTTCCTTGCGCTGTTTTTTTATCTTCGGACACGGTTTTTTCTTCTGCAATCTTAACAGGTTCTTTAACCGTTTCGGCTTTGGAAGCTTCATCTGTTTTTTCTTCTTTTGTCGCCTCCTTCGGTGTTTCTTTTACCTCTGCCGTCTTTGTCGGTTCTTTCACCGATTCACTTGTTTCATCGCTCTTTTTACTTGTTTTTAAAAGTTCATCCATTTTGAATTCCATTTCCAAAACAAGCTTGCCGTTTTCATCATATATTTGAGCAGTTCCGTCTTTTTTACCGTCCTTAAAGTGCGCGATACTTCTTAAAACACCGTTTTCGAAATAGGTGCGACTTTCACCGTTTAATAAATTATTAAGATACTCATCTTCACTTTGCAACTGACCGTTTGCATAATAAATTCGCTGTTTTCCCTGCATTTGCCCGTTCACATATGCCGCGTCAATATAAATTTTCCCGTCCGGATAATATTGTTTAAACTCACCGTCCGGCACATTATCTTTCAAAATGGTACGCGTATTTAATTGCCCGTTTTCATAATAGGTAGCAAACTCACCGTTTTGAACTCCGTTTTGATAAAGAGCCGTCGTTTGCACTTGTCCGTTTTCGTAATAAGCAATAAAGGGACCGCTTTGCACGCCGTTTTCATACGTTTTTTCAATCGCCAACTGACCGTTTTCATAATATTCCTGTGATTTTCCTAACGGTTGTCCGGCACGCATTACCACATGCGATTGCAAATTACCATCCGAAAAATAAGTATTCATTTCTCCGTCAGGCAAATCATTTTTGTAATGCAAATCCATTTTAATTTGTCCGTTTTGATAATAAGATTTCGCGGTACCTTCCTGCTTGCCGGATTTAAAATAAACTTCGTTCTCCAAACTGCCGTCGGGATAATAAGCTTTACTGACCCCGTCAATTAAATCAGCTTTGTAATTTTCTTCCTGTTGCACTGCGCCGAAATCATAATAAGACTTTGAAATTCCTTCTTTAAATCCGTCTTTGTAATGTTCTTCCGATTGCAATTGCCCGTTTTCATAATAAGTTTTGACAATTCCTTCCGGTCCTTGCGGTTTAAACATTCCCTCGCCTTTCAGTTTTCCGTTCGGATAATATTCTTTTACTTCACCGTTCAACTCTCCATTCGTAAAATGACGCTCCAACAATAATTGCCCCGATTCGCTAAACTCTTTGTCCGTTCCGTCTTTCAGACCGTTTTTGTAATGTGTTTCAAAATGCAATTGACCCGAAGGATAATAAATACCGGATACACCGTCCGGACGCCCCATTTTAAATGTTGTTTCATTGAGCAATTTACCGGTATCATAATAGGAAACAGCTTTATCAACTAAAAGTCCCTGATAATACATTTCAACGGTTTGTACCTGTCCGTTCTCATAATAGGTACGACTTTCACCGTGCGGCAAGCCGTTAAAAAAATGCGTTTTTGCCAAAAGCTTTCCTTCTTTAGTTTTTTCCTGCACAATGCCTGTCAGCGGCATTTTACCGTTTTTCACATAAAAAATACCGTTATTAAAGAAAATTTCATCTTTGGTAAAAGTCGGCAATTTCATTTTCTTATCATCGGGGGCAACCGGTTGCATATTACTGCCGGGTGTTGAAGCGATATTGACCACCGGCTTAAAACCTGTCGGCTCATTTTGAGCAATATCCGGCGTGATACTGCTTAAAACAACATTATCTTCCGGCTTGACTAACGGCGCTTTTTGCAAAACAGGCGCTAAACTGACATTCGGCGACGGCACCAAAGTTGCAACGCCCTGCCCCGTTTTTGAAGATGCATCAGGTGTTTTCACAATGGTTGCGGGTACAAAGGTACCGTTGGCACCCGGCATAACCATTTGAGTCGGTTCCTTAATTTGATGAACGGGAATTGACTGCCCCGCAGGAGGAACCTGTCCGATAACGGAAGCCGATAAAGATCCGGAAGAAAGGGGACGCACGGCGCGAGTCGGTTGAATTTTTGCTGCTTCGCGCAACGCTGCCGCATTACTGACAACTTGCGCTTCAACAGATGCCGTACTTAAAAGCAAACCGCCCATTAAAGCCATATTTAAAACTTTATTCATGAAAACTCCTTTTATAAAATTGATAATAAAATAGCAGATTCTTCAATTAAAATCAATCTTTTTTATATGATTTTAAAATATTTTATTATTTGCAGAATCTTTACTTGACAGAAAATAAGAGCTTTGTTAATTTAATATAAAATAAGGAATGATTTTATGAAATATTTTATTTTTTTAATTCTTTTAATCGGATACGGTGCTCTTTTATATATTTTTTATTCCGTTTATTCTTTGCTGAAAGGTCGGTTCGGCATGTTTGCGCCTTTTGTGCCCAGTATGGGAAAATCAAAAAAACATATGCTTGATTTGGCCCGTGAAGAACTTGAAAAAGCCGATAAACAAATGACGGTCATTGATTTGGGAAGCGGCAGCGGCTCTTTGTTACTGCCCTTGGCAAGAGAATTTCCCGAACATCACTTTATCGGCATTGAATATGATTGGATTTTAATTCTTCTCTCACTGTTTCGCGCACGAAAATTAAAAAATATTGAATGGCATAAACAAAACTTTATGAATTATTCCTGTGAAAAAGCCGATATTGTTTTTTGTTATCTGTTAAAAACCATGCAGGAACGTGTGGGCTTAAAACTTTCCCGTGAAATCAGCGATTCTTGCGTTGTGATTACGGAACTTTATCCCGTCAATCATTTACACCTTGTCAAAGCCATAAAACCGACACTCAATTTGGGAATACCCGTGTATAAAATGCGCAAATAAATGATAAAAAATACTTAAATAAATCGTTAATTTTCAAACCGTGAAAAAAGCTCACTCACTTCTTTTAACGCTTTTTCACGCTCTTTTTCCTTTTCAAACGGACGACAAATATATTCTTTTAAAAACATATTCAATAAATTGCTTTCAACAGATTTAACCGCACCGCGCACGGAACGTAACTGTGTTAACACATCGGAACAGGAACGCCCTGTTTCTAACATGCGCTTAATCCCTTCGATTTGTCCGATAACCCGATTTAATTTCGATAATTGCGACATCGGTGTCGTCTCTTTTTGTTTCGACAATATTTTCATGTTTTTTTCCTTTTATTACCCTTCAATCCGATTGATTGAACAACTTTATCATAAAAAAAGAAATTATTTTTGTCAATCAAAAAGGACAATTTATTAAAAAATAAACAAAATTGATTTATTATAAATAATTTTTAAATTTTTCAATATCTTACATAAAAGGTAATCGCAAACAAATGAATTATTGAATGTGCTGAACCGTTTTTGTTTTACCTTTTAAAAAATGCGTTTTCAATAAATAAATTCCTAAATAAATTAATGCTGATAAAAAGGGAATAATGAAATAAAGAACCCGATAAACAAACAAACTCGCCAAAACGGCACCCTTTTCTGCCAGTGCATGCGGAAAAAGCAATAAAAACAATGATGTAAACACGCCTAATCCGCCCGGTACTTGCGAAACCAACGCCGTTATTTGCGCAATGGTATAAACAATAAACACCGGCAGAAACGGCGTTTCGAGATGATAACGAAGTACACTATAAAACACCAATGAAACCAAAAAGTTATCTGCAAAACCAAGCAGCAACTGAACTCCGGTCAATTTTTCGGAAGGCGCTTTCAGGGTAACACCGCTGATTTTAAAGGCACGTTTTGACTTAATAACCCAAAACCAATAAACCGAAAAGGCACATACGATTAAAAACGAAATACCGTAATATGTTATCAAATGCGATTGATCGGTCAGTGCCGGCGTGAACGGCAATAAAAGTGTGGCAATCACATAAATCACTCCCATACCCATAAAAAGCGTTAACGTTTCAAAAGCAATAAGTAATAAAACTTGTGCGCGCGACAGTCCCAACGGCGTATAAAACAAATATCGAACGGCACCGCCCGAAATAAAAGCATGTCCGACCGTATTACTGACGGCAAACCCGATGGCAGACGTTTTAAAAACGGTTCGAAACGGCAATTTATACCGAATATAATCCAATGACAACACATCGTAACACGCCAATGCAACATAATCTGCAATAACAAAAAAACCGGCAATCAATAAAACCCAAAGCGGTGTTGAACTCATGAGTTGCCATACTTTTTCCAAGCCGACTTTTTCAACCTCTTTGATAATTAACCAAAGAGCCAATCCGAAAAAGAAAAAACTGATAAATTGAATGATCCGATTGAACATTTTTAATGTTTTTCCATTTTAAACGGCGGGTAAGATTTTTTTATCCGCCGTTGAAATCAACTAGAACATCATTGTTGCGCGAATGGAGGCAACCGTCGCCGTATTCGATTTTTGATTCAAACCGGGATTAATGTAAAACTGCACATCCGGCGTGATTGTCATAAACGAGCTGATTCCCCACGCCCAATAAGCTTCCAACATATTTTCAACCGAGCGCGAACCTGCACCGTTTACCCCTTTATCCAGCTTATTCACGGCTCCGGCAAAGCCGATTTGATCCAATGCGTTTCGATTAAGCGGGTTATTATAAACACCACCCAGCACATACGACTGACTGATACCGTTTACACCTTTATTCACGCCATTAGCACGCATAAAGATTGCCAATTTTTTACCCATATTCTGTTGTGCATTCACGCTCCATCCGCGTGTTTTTTCCGGCTGTTCATCAACCGACGGTTGGTTATAAAGCAAAACACTTAAAGTTGCCTGCCCCAATTTATTCTTCGGGTTAATCGTTCCACTGATAAACGAGGTAAATTTTTTACCCCAGTGATTCGTGGAAATATTATTTCCGTCAATATTACGCGCATCTTGTCCGCCGACAGATATGCTCCAAAACGGATCCGGTGAAAGAGTTAAATAACCGCCCAAACTGGCAGACGGATAAGTACTTGTGGCGTTTTGTGCAAAGGATTCGTTGACAAAGTTAATTTGTTGGTTTGAATCGTAAGTCGTACCGTCAAAATTATACATCGGAAACTGACCAAGCGTTACGCTGAGCCAATTTAACTTACCCGGCATTTGATGTGTGTAACTCAACTCATAAAAATAGTTCGCTTTTGCCGTATAATCATTTAAAGGCGTTACAACACCGATATTGCTGCCGAGTTCGGCCCCGTTTCCGTTCCAATAACGCACCAACTCATATGCCAAGTTGGCAGAACCGCTACCCCATGTATCCGACTGAAACATATCCCAAGTGGCGGCACCGTAATATTGTGTTTGCCACGGAGTAATGTGTCCCGAAGGCGCTCCGCGTTGTCCCATTAAAGAAACATCTAACGTATAAGATAAGCCCGTTTCTTTCAACAATTCGTTTTTTGCTTGTGCATAAGCATTAGCCCAACTGTTGACATCTTTATCGGCACGACTTAAAAAAGAAGGACTTGTTGCCTTTCTGCCGCGTGCCGTTTTACCATGTACAATCGGAACCGGATGCGTTGTTTCATCGGCACCTAATACCGGCACATCACCGCCGGATTTTCCGTTCAAGCACGTATTTTCCGGCACATCAACATTATTTTTCAAAACATCACCACCGTTTCTGCCTTTAATATTCTGCCAAAGAGATAAAGGCTTGCCGGACTCTTTCACGACCGGCTTAATTGGTATTTTCTTATGTGCAGCCCCTTTGACGGGATGATGAACATCGTGTGTTTTTTGCAGTGCCTTTTGATGAAGGCGCGATGCCTTTTCTTCATTTGTTTCTGTCATATTTTGCCATTTTTCTTTGGTACCTTCTTTAACATCTTGCCATTTTTCGGCTGTGACATCTTTCGTCTTTTCCCAAGTATCGGCTGTGGCATCTTTCACATCGCTCCATTTTTCGGCTGTGACATCTTTCGTCTTTTCCCAAGTATCGGCTGTAGCGTCTTTCACATCGCTCCATTTTTCGGCTGTAACATCTTTTGTCTTTTCCCAAGTATCAGAACCCTTCTCAGGCAATGATTTTTGTTTTTGAATATTTAATTGCTCTCTTTTCACGGCGCGTTCACGTATCAACTGTTTTTGCGTTTGATTGAGCCTTTCGGATTTGGGACTTCCTTGAACGGCTGCTTTTATTTGTGCCTTACGTTGTTCTGTTTGAACGGGATGCATCGGTGCTACCCGACTGCCGGTCAAACGATACGGTGGCGTACCGTTCTCATAAGATGTTTGCATTTGTGCCGTAGCTTCCTGCGCAAAGCATAAGAAACCCAGAACACCTGTTAAAAAATAAAAGTGTGCTTTTTGCATGATAAAATTCCCCTGTCATAAATTTGAAATTATAAAAACATCAAACAATTGACTAGGTCTTTTACCTTCATAAATGCAACCAAAAAAAGCCGAAAGAATATAAAATAATTTAAGGTATCCGATTAAGAAGACGGCACTTCATCCGACAAGACGGTTTTAACGTGTAAATCGGATATTCTGGCCATTTCATCGGTTTTTCTGATAATATAAGACGGAATGGCAGGCGCCGGTTTTAAAGCTGCCCGTTCCTTATATTCCGGCACTTTATCATACAGCGGCGTTGTTACCTTGTTGATCGGACGATCTAAATGTCCGGCATATAAAACAATTTGCCTGTTAGGAGGCATATTTAAAATACTACTGCCGCTTATAAGAGAATCGGACATTGTTTTAATTTTGCGTTTTGTCGGAAAATATAAATCAAACCCCACTTTTACCTGCTTCGGACCCGGCACTAACGGACCTGTCCAATCAAACCAACTCCACGACCGTTCATAAGAAGTTCTATCAACTTTTGTATATGTTTCAATTCCTTTTGTCAATATATTTCTTGTCTCCGGATTATTATGCCGTTTAATAATTTTTGCCGCAACGGAACTCATAATAACACGCGTGGTTTCTTCATTATATTTCGATGAAATTTGATGCCAATCCTGCACGCAAACCAAAAACTTATTTTGTTTCACCCGCCCGAAAATAATACCGTCCGTAATACTCTCCAATGAAGGCATATGTTGAAACTCATCCAAAATAAAGCCGACGGAACAAGGGCCGACTTTACCTTCATTCGGTCCATACAACATTAAATGCTGTGTTGCCATATTAATAAACAGCGTGCTTAACAAAACGGACGATTTTAAATCTTCATACGGCACCGACATATAAATGGTTACCGGCTTATATTGTCCGGTTTCTTCATCTTTAATTCCCCGTAACTGATCGTAATTAAAGTCGTTTAACGAGGTGCGACACCGAACGGCAGAATTTTTAAAAATATTCACTCCCGACAATGCCATTGACATTACCGATCCTCTTTGTTTGTCCGGCAAACTTAAAACTTGGTTTAATTCCAAAAGCGTACGCCGACCATAACCGTAATAAGCCGTTTCCAACACAATTTTTTCAAAAATCATTTGCCAAGCATCTAAATCCAGTGCCGTAACATCCTGATTTTTTTGTCGTTCGGAAATTTCAGCGTTACATCGAATCTGCGCGGTATTGATAATATCCAACAACATGGCAAAACAGGCATCGTGTCCCTGCCATTCATCGGGAATTAAATCCCATGTGCCGACGGGCAAATAGTTATGCGCCGTAATTTTATGCTGCTTTGCTTTTTCCTTGGCTTCCAAAACTTCGGGAAAATCTCGCATCGATTCATAATAGCTGATCAATATTTCATAATCTTCATCATCGAATGTCTGCTGCTTTATGCGCGATAAAAAATAATCATTCGCCTTAGCTTGATCCACCTTACCACACAAATAGCCGGCCAATCCCGTTAAGCAACCCCGTCCCGTTTTAACCCAATACGGATCGGTGCCGGAAGGACCGTCGGGAATTAAAAAAGAAATTAAGTTATCGATATACCCTTCCCGACCGTTTTGTAATGACGGTAAATTACCGTCACCCATCGGATTCCACGACGGCCAATAAATTCCTTTTTCATAATTATCTTTTCCCATCCAATTCATTTTAAAGACCGGACCCAGTGTTGAACGATAACCGCTTGTTAATTTTGCAATTTCTCCTTTCGGATCATGAATAATGAGCGTTGAATCCCGATCTTCCAAAATAGCAGGAATAATCACACCGGTCGTTTTGCCCGATCCGGGTGCTCCGATACAAAAAACCGACCGACAATCCGGCATTTTCATTTTCCGATCGGCAAATATGCCAATCAATAAATGCTTTCCGGAATACAGCCCCATTTTTTCAATATCTTTCGGTGAAGCTTCACGCCCGTCCCCAAATCGTTGCGGAAATAAATGATAAGGATTGATGTAACAAATCCACAATTCATAAAAGAAAAAAGCACCCATGGCAATTAACGGAACTCGCCAAGCCGCAAAATCATACCAATTAAAATGGCGTGGTTCATTAAAACAAAAAAGCTTAAACCATCGCCAATATTCCCATAACGGTAAGCTCCAATTTCCTTTAAATACTTTGCCGAAATAAGAAGCATAAATTTCTAAAATATTACTTTCAAAATGAGAAGAAATGGCCTGAGATAAAGGAAAACAAATCAAAGCACATGCCCAAAACAAAACAAAGCCCAGCAAAGCGCGCCACGACCACCATTTTAAGCAGCTTCTGGTTGATACTTTTTCAGGCGCCCATCTGATAACCATTCTTATCCTTTCGTTTTTCCTTTAACCGGACGCATATTCTGCGCTTTTGTGATAACACGCATCGGTCCTTTTTCCCGCACGATTTGTGAAATCTCTTCGATGGTATATCCGGCATTGGTTAAATCATGGACAGTTTCTTCATCATCAGTCGGTTTAACGGGTTTCAACGGTTTTTCCCGTTGCAACGGCATTTCTTCATAAACCGGTGGGATTTCCATTGTTTGTTCAAGTTCTGTCTGACGCGACAATCGTTCTTGTTCGGCAAAATATGCCTCCTGCCGAGCCAATTCGCTTGTTACTTTAATTTCGGCTTTCTTTTCCTGTGGTTCGGTATGGGACACAATGACTTTGGGCTCATTTTTCGGGATATTTTCTTTTGCCGATGCCTGCGGTACTTTACCGGAAGAACCGACCGTTTCCTTTTCGGCAAAAACAGTTTCTTTTTCGGTAAAAGCAGCTTCCTTTTCGATGAAAGTATTTTTCTTAAAATCATTTTTTCGGAAATCAAAATCAAGCGTCTTTTCCGTTTGTTTGTCCTCAAGTTTTTGATTTCTTAATTGTACATTCAGTTGTTGTTCCGCAACGTACGGCCTTGTTTTCAAAACATTTTTGTCATCAATCTTTTCGATAAATGCCTCTTTTTGTTCTTTCTTTTCTTTCGGATATTCCGTTTTGACTTGATTTTCCGTTATATTTTGCTTGTTTAATTGTACCTGTTTTTGTTTAACTTCTTCTTGCAGTTGTTTTTGATGTTCGGCCTCTTTTTGTACCCGTTCTTCATGAAACTTTTGAATTCCCCAAGCACGATTTTCTTCTCGCTCGGGCTCTTTTTTATTCGGACGACGATTGTTTTTTGTTTGAATTTCCTTTTTCTTTTTGTTTTTTAATTGCTCTTGCCGATAATTTTCAAGAGCTTCTTCCCGATCCAACATTATTTTACGGCATAACCGCTCGCGTGTTTTTTCTTTTGTTTTTCTCACATCCAAACAATAGCTGTTCCAGCCGTTTAAACTCATCAGCTGTTTCGGATCAATATATGTGCCGCATAAATTGATACCGTCCAAAGCAAAAACGGATAAATCAATATCCGTTAAATCAATTTTGGAAAAATCCAACCGACGCACATCCAGACAAATCAAATCTTCTTTTGAAAGCGTGCGAATGTCAATTTCCCCGCTTTCGATCAGGTGAATGATTTTTTCAAGTTCCGTTAAATATTTTTCACTCTCTTCATCAAAAAAGGCTTTTTGTGTTTTGTTATTCTTAAAAAATGCCCGTTTAAAAGTAGCGCCCGAAAAATCACATCCGCTCAAATCGGAGTCTTCAAAATAAGCCTCATCAAAGCAACAGTTTGAAAAATCGGCATTTTCTGCTTTTGTTTTATAAAAAACAGCGCCTTTAAAATTACACCCGTCAAATAAACCGCCCGATAAATCGGCTCCTTTGAGATTAATTCCGGCAAAATCACACCCGGATAATTCTTTACCGCTTCGCACAGCTTCGACCAATCGAACGGCTCGCTCATCGGAGCGATAATCATTCCGTTCGGAGGGCAGAACAAACGGGCGCGAATCTTTTTGCCCCAACGAAAAATAAATCATATCGGCATCGGTTACTTTCACGTCTGCCGTTTTTCTTTCCGGTCGCTTTAATTCTTGTTCCATAGCTTTATTATAACACATAATCTTAAAAAAGAAACAAAAAAAAGATGACAACTCAAAATTCTTATGATATGATGTGCAATTATGAGAAAAAATATGATTTATCTGATTTGCTCGCTGACCATCATTCTGGATCAACTGACAAAATATCTTGCCGTTATGCATTTGTCAGAACATCAATTCGTACCTGTTCTGCCTTTTTTCAATTTCTATTTAACCCATAATAAGGGTGTAAGTTTTTCATTTTTATCGCTTGATAATGCTTATGGCCCTTATTTGTTAAGCTTGCTTTCGATTGTTATTTGCATCGGTATTGTTTATTGGATTACCCGTGAATCCGATCAATTTGTGCAAGCTTGTTTGGCACTGGTGCTGGGCGGAGCGATCGGCAATGTTATTGATCGCGTGCGTATCGGCAGTGTTATTGATTTTCTTGACTTTTATTATCATACTTATCATTGGCCCGCTTTCAACATAGCCGACACGGCTATTTGTTGCGGTGCGGGTCTTTTATTTCTTAAACTGTTTTTAAAAAAGAAGGAACAAAAATGAAAAAAATACTGTTTATTATACCGTTACTTGTTGTTATCAATGCATGCAGCGAATCAAAGCCGCCTTTGGAAAGCACGCAAATCGTTGACGGAAAATCTATTGTGATGCCGCCTGAGTTTTATGTGTTACCCAAAGCCAAAACACCAACGGAAAATCAACCGACAGGTGAAAAATCCGAATAAAAAACAATAACTAAAAGGATAAAATTATGATTCATACCACCTTAGCCGATCATGCCAAAACCATTCAAAAAATAAATTTACGTAAGGCTTTTCAGGAAGATCAAAATCGTTTTCAAAAATTTTCCGCTTCATTTGAAAATCAAATTTTATTGGATTATTCCAAAAATCTCATTACCGATGAAACAATGACTCTTTTGTTACAATGGGCAAAAGAAGCGCATTTAAAAGAAAAAATCAATGCCATGATGCAAGGTGAAAAAATCAATACAACCGAAAATCGCGCCGTATTGCATACAGCGCTGCGCAATCGGGATAATCATCCGATTTATGTTGACGGCAAAGATGTTATGCCCGAAATTAATCGTGTGTTGGAACAAATGCATCACTTTTCCGACCAAGTACGTGACGGCTCTTGGAAAGGGGCAACGGGAAAAGCTGTAACCGATGTCGTTAATATCGGTATCGGCGGTTCCGACTTAGGTCCGGCCATGGCGCATGATGCTTTGGCATTCTATCGCATCGATTCGCTTCGCTTTCATTTTGTTTCCAATGTTGATGGAACGGATATTGCCGAAACATTGAAAAAATGTAATCCCGAAACAACGCTTTTTATTATTTCTTCCAAAACATTTACCACGCAAGAAACACTGACAAACGCGCAAACGGCGCGCAATTGGGTGGTGCAAAAACTGGGCGAAAAAGCTATTGAAAAGCATTTTGTTGCCGTTTCAACTAACACAGAAGGCGTTAAAGCTTTTGGAATCAATCCTGAAAATATGTTTATTTTTTGGGATTTCGTCGGCGGGCGTTATTCGCTTTGGTCTGCCATCGGCTTATCGCTCATGATCGGAATCGGTTATACGCGTTTTACGGAAATGTTAGCCGGCGCACATGCCATGGATAAGCATTTTCAAGAAATGCCGTTTGAAAAAAATCTGCCAGTTATTCTTGGCATTATCGGTGCATGGTATGCTTCTTATTTAGGCGCCGAATCTTATGCCGTTTTACCTTACGATCAATATTTGCATCGTCTGCCGGCTTATTTACAGCAACTGGATATGGAAAGCAACGGCAAAAGCGTTCAAAAAACGGGGAATGCCGTCACGCTTTCAACCGGTCCCGTTCTGTTCGGAGCGGCAGGCACAAACGGACAACATTCGTTTTATCAGCTCATCCATCAAGGTACGCATCTCATTCCGACTGATTTTATCGCGCCTGTTTTTTCACTGAATGAAGCTGTCGGACAACATGATATTTTACTGGCGAATTTTATTGCTCAACCCGAAGCACTGATGACCGGAAAAACCGCCGATGAACTCCGTGCGCAAGGCGTTGATGAAAAGCTCATTCCGTTTCGAACCTTCTCCGGCAATCGACCGAGCAATACAATTCTGATTGAAAAAATCACGCCTTATACTTTCGGGGCCTTAATTGCTTTATATGAACATAAAGTGTTTACCGAAGGTGTTTTGTGGAACGTAAACAGCTTTGATCAATTCGGCGTTGAGCTCGGAAAACAGTTGGCGAAAAACGTTTTAACGGAACTTATCGATTCAAGTCAACCGCTTCATCACGATTCTTCCACCAATGCGCTCATTCAAACCGTCCGACAAAAAAGAAATGTGTTAAAACATAAATAAAGGAATAAAAATTTATGTCCATTCGATTGTTACCGCAAAATTTAATTAATCAAATCGCAGCGGGTGAAGTTGTGGAGCGCCCCTCTTCCGCCTTAAAAGAATTGATTGAAAATGCCGTTGATGCCGGTGCCACTCGAATTGATATTAAAATTCAAAACGGCGGTAAGACCTTTTTTTCCGTAACGGATAACGGAAAAGGTATGACCAAAGAGGAACTCTCGTTAGCCGTTGAACGACATGCCACCAGCAAATTACCGCATGATGACTTATTTGAAATTAATTTTTTGGGATTTCGCGGTGAGGCACTGCCCTCAATCGGATCGGTTGCCAAATTAAGTATTTCGTCGCGCACACCTGATTCGGCGGAAGCATGGAACATAAAAGTTGAAGGCGGACAGAAGTTTCCACCGATGCTGACAGCACATCCGATCGGCACCACGGTTGAAGTGAAAGAGTTGTTTTTTGCCACACCGGCCCGATTAAAGTTTTTAAAATCGGATCAAAGCGAATATTTAAGCGTGAAAGAAATTATCAATCGTATTGCCATGGCTTATCCGCACATACAATTTATTTTATCCGATGATAAAAGGCAGATTTTAAATTATCCGATTGTACCGACACTGTTTGATCGCGTTGCGCAAGTTATCGGAAAATCGTTTCACGAAAATGCCGTACCGATTAATGAAGTTTATGAAGATATGGCTTTACAAGGCTTTGTCAGTTTGCCGACTTATACCCGTTCCACCGGAACCGAACAGTATTTATTCGTTAACGGTCGTTTCATTCGCGATAAAATTATTATCGGAGCCGTTCGCGGCGCATATCAAGGATTAATCGGGCACGATTCCTATCCTGTTCTTGCCTTATTTTTAAAGCTTTCCAATGAAAATGTTGATGTTAACGTTCATCCGGCAAAAATTGAAGTTCGTTTTAAAGAAAGTGCCAAAATTCGCGGATTTTTAGTGGCTGCCATTCGCAATGCCTTAGCTCAAAGCGGCTTTAAAACTTCTTCCGCCATCGGTATCGGAGCACTGGAAAAAAGTCAACCTTCCTCTTTTCCGTCTCCCAAACATCAGCGGATATTTGAAAACAATCGGCAAATGCAAATGATGTCCGATTCCGTTTCCGATGTTGTTCCGTCTCAATGGGCAACCGATTATACATTACCGCATATCGGATACAGTGTGAAAAAAGATATGCCCGACAAAACAACACCGACATCCGCGTTTTCCGAATCTCAACCCAATCTCAATCCGAACGATTCACCCCCGCAAGAAAACAAAGATCAAAGCGAAACTTTTCCGCCGTTGGGATATGCCAAAGCGCAACTGCATAAAACTTACATCGTTTCGCAAACGTTGGACAGCATCATCATTACCGATCAACATGCGGCGCATGAGCGTTTAACCTATGAAAAACTGGCGCAAAATATGGCCAATCATGCACAAACGCAGCTTCTTCTCATTCCGGAAGTAATTGCCTTATCCCCTGATGAAACAATGATATTAAATCAGCGTGCCAATGAGTTAAAAGACATGGGTTTTGTGATAGATACTTTCGGACGAGATTGTGTTGCCGTACGTGAAATTCCGGCACTGTTATCGCAAACCGATATTCAAAAACTCGTACAAGATTTAGTCGATACGATTTCGGAATATGACGATACCATTTTATTGAAAGACAAAATTAAAGATATTTGCGCACGCATTGCCTGTCACGGCTCCGTTCGTGCCGGGCGCGTTTTAACAATCGATGAAATGAACGCACTGCTGCGTCAAATGGAACACTGTTCGACCGCCGGACAATGCATTCACGGACGTCCCACCTACATTGAACTTAAACTCAACGATATTGAGCGTTTATTCGGACGAAAAAAATAATTATTTCCAATAATCTTTAATCCACGGGGTTGGTTTCAGGTGTTTATATAATTTTTTAATTCCGCGGGGATATTTTTTATCCGTCGGATTCGAACACCAGATTCCTTTCGAAGCATCTTCCAAATCGGGATAACCGTGAAAAGCAATCATTTTCAAACCCTTCACATCCGGTATTTTAGGTTCGACAAACGAGCGAAGGTACCATTTTGGCAGACAATGAAAACGAAAGCTTTTAAACCAATTATCCGGCCAAAAATTTAATTTTCCCCATTTTTCAATTACTTTATGGGATAAATATTCCTGTGATGCCGTTCGAAATCTTTCAACCACCTCTTTGGGGTGTTCCTCAAAATATCTTTTAATATAGCCTAATGTGCCGACAACAAAGGAATAACAACTGGCTTGACCGATTTTATCACCTTTGGAATGCCAATCGTTAATAATGTAAAACAAATCATCTTTGGGATATTCAAAAAACTCATCTAAATTACCGACGATTAATGAATCCAAATCGAAAAAGAACACTCTTTTCCCCTCGAGACCGCCCAAGTGATCATCACATAAAGCAGCTTCTTTGCGATAAGTAAATTTTTGCGCCCACTCTTTTTCGGCCGGATTAACATTTGTGAATTCCGGCAACGGATGCACAATAATATCAGGCGTTAATCCTTCGGGATATTCGGTAAAGCAATGAAAATCAATTTTATATTTTGTATTTCGTTTAATCATGGAACAGAGTTTGTTCACATCATCCGGACCATAATAAGTGGGTCCCCATTTAATACAAATAACATGATATTTTTTTTCCATGATAAAATCCTTTCCTGACTTTAAAAATCGATTAACAAATGCATTATAGAAAAAATATCTGTGTTTGACAACTGTTTTTATAAAGATGGGTGATATTTTTCTCTACACAAAAAAAGAACGGGCGGCGTGGAAACGTCGCCCGAACTTGGGTTGTTACAAGAAGAAATTAAAAGTGATAT
>CANPXT010000008.1 GCA_947586835.1 uncultured Alphaproteobacteria bacterium | reverse complement strand
CAAACTTCCGATGGACAATAACCCGATTAACGCCAATACACCTATCATTTCAATCATCGACCGACCGGCTTGCGATTGAACTCTGTTTCCCGCACATATCTCAGCCATGCACTCGTCTTGTACTTGATGTTGCTTTATTTGTTTGTTTTTCATTAAAAATTTCATGCTGATCCTCCTCTATGCATACATACTTAATTGTATAAATTAAACGTACGTCTAGTTGGTGCACTTTTTTACGCATTCTTAAAGGCAAACATTTTGAAAAAAAGAAAAAAATAACCGATTGAAAATGAATAAAAAACAAGAAAAATAAATTTTTTCTGCGTAAAATGAAAAAAATCGTTGCAAAAAACGTACGTTTATTTTAAGCAAAAAATAAAAACGACCGGCTGAATCAAAAATCAAAATTGAGTGCCACTCCTTTTGTATGTTTGCTTTGCTTGAAAAATTTTTTCATAAAAATATCCGCTTTTCTTTATCTTTCTAAAAAAAGGCTTGACGGAATTAAAAAGAAAACGTAAACTTAAAAAAAACAAGAGCGAGATTTTTTGATGACCCATTCACTTTTGCATAAGCATAATTCTTCTTCGCAATACAGCGAGTTGCTGAAATGCATTCGAAAATGCGTACCCTTGAAAATACCGGTCGAAGAAAAAATCAACCTGATTTTACAAGAAATTGTTAAAAAATTAGGTGTTGATGTCTGCTCTTGCTATCTAATTCGTCCCGGCGATGTGCTGGAACTTTATGCCACAGTCGGATTGAATCCCAAAGCCGTTCACGAAACATTTTTGCGCTTGGGTGAAGGATTAATCGGTGAAATTGCTTTGCAACAAAAACCGCAAGCCTTTGAAAATGCTCCGGAACACGCCAGTTTTTCTTTAAAACCGGAAACCAATGAACAACAATTTAAATCGTTGGCAGGAGCTCCCATTTTTTATGAAAACGTGTTATTGGGCGTTATCAGTATTCAAACAAAGCAAGCGTTTACCTATCCGCCGGAAATGTTAAACATATTGCAAATTATTGCCCTTGTTATGGCGGATATTCTCTACTTATCGGTCACGGGCAGTACCGAAAAGAAAATATCAACAGGGCATCAACATAAAAAAATTGAAGCCACGCGCTTAATCCCCGGTATCGCACTCGGAAATGCTTATATTCATCGACGAGCGGTTTTAAATACCGTTTTGGCCGATGATGTTCATAAGGAAATTAAAAAGCTGGATGCTGCTTTAAAAACGGCAGAAGATGAAATTAATCATTTAATTATGAAGCCTGATACAAAATCGGAGCAATCAGGTATTTTAGAAACATATCTCATGTTTGTGCATGATAAAGGCTGGTTGCAGCAAATGAAACAAGAAATTGAAAACGGATTATCCGCCGAAGCTGCCGTTTTGAAAGTATGTTCCGATTTGGTGCGCCGAATGGAATTAACAAAAGATGCTTACATTAAAGAAAGAATCCATGACTTTCGTGATTTAACCAGTCGCATTATCCGCCTTCTTCACGGTAAACAACTCATATCAACCAAAAAATTGCCGCGAAACGCCATTTTGGTCGCTGAAAGTTTAGGCCCCGCCGAATTGTTGGATTACGATCTTTCGCGCATTAAAGGCATTGTGCTGGCAGAAGGCTCGCAAACAATGCATGTCGTGATTGTGGCGCGCTCTTATAATATCCCCATTTTATCGGGCATTAAAGATATATCCGCTTTTGTTCTGAATAATGACGTGTTGGCATTGGATGCTGATCGCGGCTTTTTATACATTAATCCCGCCGATGAAATTTTAGATGAGTTCGAAGCCCGCTTAAAAGAACAAAAACGTTTGCAAACACGCTTAACACAAATGGGCTCTTTACCGGCCGTAACACAAGACGGGTTTGCCGTTTCACTGAACATTAATGCCGGTCTGGAAACAGATTTAATGAATATGCGCGGCGTAACTTATGACGGTATTGGCTTGTTTCGAACGGAGTTACCGTTTATGTCCAGCGAAAAATTGCCTGACGTGACGGCACAAACGGCTATTTACAGACATTTCATCAGCGAAATGAAAGGAAAACCCGTCATCTTTCGCTCGTTGGATATCGGATCCGATAAAATTTTGCCTTATTTCGAAAACAGAAATGAAAAAAATCCGGCCATGGGGTGGCGTTCCATTCGCGTTACATTAGATCGACGCGCGATTTTACGAAAACAGTTGCGTGCTTTTATTCGCGCCTGCGCCGGCAAAACTTTATGGATTATGTTTCCCATGATTTCAACCGTCGCCGAGTTTGCGGAAGCACGCAAAACCCTTGAATTAGAACTGCAACGTGAACGTGAGCGCGGACAGGTTATGCCCAAAGAAATTAAAGTGGGATCTATGCTTGAAGTGCCCTCTTTACTGTTTCAATTGGAAGAATTGGTTAAATATGTTGACTTTATTTCCGTCGGAACAAACGATTTAACACAGTTTTTATTCGCAACCGATCGAAGCAATCCCCTTATTTGGTCGCGATATGATACCTTATCACCGCCCTTTTTGCGTATGATGCAATTTGTGCAACAAACATGCGAAAAAGCAGGTGTTGAATGTTCCGTTTGCGGTGAAATGGCTTCACATCCGTTGGAAGCCGTTGCTCTGGTCGGATTAGGCTTTAAAAAACTTTCCATGAATCCGGCAGCGCTTGGCCGAATTAAAGCGGTCATTCGTTCGATGAATCAAGAAAAGGTACATGAATTTTTATCATGTTATCTTTCTGATACGACCGCCTCTTTAAGACCCCTGTTACAAGCTTATGTAACCGATCATGATATTTTTGTTTAGAAAAGGAATAAGAATGAAAACAAAAGCAATTATTTTGGCAGCAGGTATGGGAACGCGTATGGGAACACCCTGCCCGAAAGTCATGAATCAAATTTGCGGCACACCGATGATCAACTTATTATTAAATACTGTTGAAAAAGCCGGCATCACGGATATTACGGTTGTCATCGGTCCCGAAATGGACGATGTTAAAAAAGCCGTTCAACCGTATAAAACGGTTATTCAACACCATCGTTTGGGAACCGCACATGCCGTATTGGCTGCCGAAGAAGAAATTCAACCCTTTGAAGGATGCGCTTTAATTTTATTCGGTGATCAACCGTTATTCCAACCTCAAACCATTCATCAGATTATTGAAAAATGTCAATCAGGTGCAGATATTGTTGTTGTCGGCTTTATTCCCGAAGATGCGCGTCGATACGGACGTCTCATTATGGGTGAAAACGGATTGGATGCCATTGTGGAATATAAAGACGCAACCGATGCACAACGCTTAATTAAACTTTGCAATTCAGGTGTTATGTGTGTTAACGGAAAACATTTACTGACACTTTTAAAACGCATCAAAAACAACAATTTTGCACAAGAATATTATTTAACGGATATTGTCGCACTGGCCAAAGCAGAAGGGTTACGTCGCGATATTGTGATTGGAGATGCCAATGAACTGCATGGCATTAATACGCCGGAAGAGTTGGAATTGGCTGAAGAAATATTTAAAAAAAGGATGGGGAAACGATGATTCGTATTATTTTTATTTTTCTCGGCATTACGTTTATTTGCTTACTCGGCGCTTTTTTCGCAACACCTGATTTTACATTTTCGTGCAGCAATGATTTGTTAAGTTGTTTGGGAAGCGCCTATTCACAACCGATTTTAGAGCGCTTTTGGAATGGCATCAAATGTGTTTGTTCAAATGTATGGTGTGTAATAAATCAATTTAAAGGTATTTTATGAGAACATTTTTACTTTCGGATGTCGGCGGAACAAATGTTCGTTTCGCCTTATATCAAAAAGAAGAGATTATTGCCTCTTCAACCTATAAAATCAGGCATTTTGATTCGTTTGAAAGTGCCGTTCGTTCTTTTTTGGCTCAAACAAACAGCGGTGTTGACGCTTTTATTATCGGAGCAGCCGGAATAAAAAAAAATAACGCCATTCAATTAACAAATTATCACTGGATTATTGATGAAACTGTTTTAAAAACAACCTTTCATTTAAAAGAAGTGATTTTAGTCAACGACTTTTCCTTACAAGGACTGGGGCTAATCGATTGTGAAGAAACCGATTATATTTCACTCAGCAGCTCAACCGCTTTATCCGTCGGACCGCGAACCGTTATCGGAGCCGGAACGGGTTTGGGCGTGTGTTTTTTAACGCCTGAACAAAATAATATCTGGCGTGTTTTTGAATCGGAAGGCGGACATACCTTAATCGGCAGTATTTCCAAAGGAATGATGGCTGTTAATCAGGCTTTATCCGAAAAAATCGGCTATGTTTCTTTTGAACGCGTTCTCTCGGGACCGGGCTTATTGTTCCTGTATCGCTTATTAAAAGAAAAAGGCTTTGATTGGATAAATACTTTTTTAAATGAAGAAATGCAAGAGATGCAAACGGCATTTTCGTTCGTTCTTCAAAATCAATCGCAATCCAAAACAATCGTAACGGAGCCGGCTGATATGACAACACTGGCAGAAGAAGGAGATCAAACCGCCCTTCTTTGCTGGTGGTTGTTTTTAAAATATTTAGCCGTTTTTTGCAGCGATATGGCCGTTACATTTAAAACAACGGGCGGAGTTTATTTAGTGGGCAACTTACTTAATAATGTTTTTGTGCGTCAACTGGTTACGCACTTTCCGTTTCAGAAAATCTTTGAACAAAAAGGGGTATTAAGTCCTTATCTAAAAAATATTCCCGTTTGTTTAACGATTAAAAACGATATTCCGCTTTCCGGTTTAAAATATATGGCAAATCATTTAAATAATTGGTAATTCAGTATTTTAGATAAAAAAAAGGCCGTTAGAAACAACGGCTTTTTAAATGGCGGGAGTGAAGGGGCTCGAACCCTCGACCTTCTGCGTGACAGGCAGACGCTCTAACCAACTGAGCTACACCCCCATAACGGTTTTAAGTGGTGGATGTGGCAAGACTCGAACTTGCGACCCTTACGATGTCAACGTAATACTCTAACCACCTGAGCTACACATCCATGAAGGAATGAACAGATTTATACACTGACTTTAAAAAAAAATCAAGTTTTTTTTTCAAAAAAAATACATTTTTTTATTTAATTTATTTTTTTATAATAATATCAATCTGTTAAAAAATAAAAAAAAGCTTGCCTTTCATTCTGTTTTCTGATATAATGTTATTCAGATAGTTTTTAACCCAACCGGAAAGGAAAAAAAATGATGAAATCTACTCATACAACCGTCAATCGTTTTAATAAAGTGGGAAACACACCCCTAATCGAAGCTTGTCAAGAAGCGAATCATGCAACAATTCAAAAATTATTGCATGAAGGCGCCAATCCAAATATCGCCCGCAAAAGCGACGGAAGCACGCCGTTGCTTATCATAGCGGATGCCGAAGGGGAACAAGCGCTGACAGCGGCTGAAGCACTTCCGATTATGAAAGATTTAATTCAAGCCGGTGCAAACGTCAATCAAGGTGATAATGATGGTAAAACGCCTTTAATGTGCGCTCGAATGGTAGCACAAACAGATATGTTAATTCAAGCCGGCGCAAACGTCAACCAAGCTGACAAGCAAGGAAAAACGGCACTGATGTATGCGGCTGAAAGAGGTGACATTGAAACGGTAAAAAGCCTTATAAATGCCGGTGCTGATGCTTTACTGACGGATAAAAACGGTTATACGGCTCAAGATTATGCTATCGGAATCAATTTAATCGGAAAGCTTAAACAAAACAGCACGCCTATTACAAATGAAAAACTTTCAGAGGAAGCTGCTGCCATTGTCCAAATATTGGATGATTCCATTCCAAAAAAAATAGGGATAACTCCCAACCCGAATAAGAGCAGTGGTTTGAGTATTTTTGGGGAGCAAGTTTCGCCAAACGGGGAGCCGGTTTCGCCAAAAAGTATAAATCCCATTCCTTTCAAAAAATCACGCGAATAATATAACCAATCATATGACATTTTTTGTCTTTAAGGATAATTTTAACGTTTCTTGAAACAAAATATCAAAAAAAAATTAACTCCGACAAATTTTTTATCTGTCGGAGTTAAAATATTCAAGTCGACTTTAATTTTATTTTTCGTCAGCAGCTACCTGCATCTTAACAATGATGTCCGGATTGGCAACCTTACCGTTATTGGCAGAAGTACCGGCATTTAAGGCATCAATATATTCCATACCCGAGGTAACTTGTCCGAAAACAGTGTATTTCCCGTCTAAAAACGCGGCATCATCAAAGCAAATGAAAAATTGACTGTCCGCACTGTTTTCATCCATGGCACGCGCCATTGAAACCGTACCGCGACCGTGATGTTTATCATTAAATTCGGCATTTAATTTTTTACCCGAACCACCGGTTCCCGTTCCGGTCGGATCGCCTGTTTGTGCCATAAAGCCGGGAATAACCCGATGAAACTTTACACCGTTATAAAAGCCTTGACGGGTCAGTTCCTTAATCCGTTTCACGTGATTAGGCGCCACATCAGGAAACAATTCAATTACCGTGCGACCATATTTTGTATCCAAATAAATTGTGTTTTCTTTATCCATATCTTGTGCTCCTGCGCTTGTTGTTAAAAATAATCCTGCCAATAAACTTAAAAGTGCCTTTTTCATTTTCCCTCCTTTGTTGTTTGAATTTCCCTGCCGATTTCAATAAAACCGACAGGGAATAAGGCTTTTATTCTTCCGTTTCCGAATCGGATTCGGATTCTTCCTCCACATCGGCTTCATGAACCGAATCGGAATCTTTAATACTTTCAATCAGCTGCGTTTCATCTGATTGAGGCGTTGCCGGCATATCAGCTTCATCTTCGTCAATATCGGTGATGCACGTTGCCGAAACAACTTTTTCATCGTTGTCCAAACGGAACAGAATAACACCCATGGTGCTCCGTCCCGCAATGCGAATATCGCTGACTTTCATTCGAATGAGTTTACCGCCGTCCGTCACTAACATAACGTGCGCATCATTCGGAACAGGCATGGTTGCAACCACTTCGGCTTTTCGCTTGCCTTCGTCCGTTTTAATGTTAACCACACCCGATGTACCACGCGCCGTAATTCGATATTCATAAGCACTGGATCGCTTACCGTACCCCTTATCCGTAACGGTTAAGATAAACTCTTCTTCACGCGCCATTTTTTCAAATTCCTCAGGCGTGAGTTGAACGGTCGTCGATGTTGTTTCAAGACTTTCACCCTCTTCCGCCTGACCGGCTGCCCGTCGTATTGCCGCTGCTTCTTTCAAATAAGCATCTCGCTTATCAATATCGGCTTTGGCATGTTTAACTACACTCATCGAAATCACACGATCGCCGGCAGCAAGTTTCATACCGCGTACACCCGTTGAAGCGCGCGATTCGAAAATACGCAAATCAGCAACAGGGAAACGCACACATTTACCTTGTGCACCCGCCAGCAGAACATCATCGCCGTCATTACAAATCTGTACGCCGATTAACGTGTCACCTTCGTCAAGCTTCATAGCAATTTTACCGTTAGCATTCACGTTATAAAAATCTTTCAGGCGATTGCGTCGCACGTTTCCGCTGGAAGTTGCAAACACAACCGTTTGATTTTCACACGCGGATTCTTCTTCCGGCAATGTTAAAATAGTCGAAATTGTTTCACCCTGTTGCAACGGCAATAAATTAATAAGCGCTTTACCCAATGATTGCGGTGAACTTTCGGGCAAACGGTATGTCTTTAATTTATATACGATACCGCGTGTTGAGAAAAACAGCAACGGACTATGCGTACAAGCCACAAATAATTGCGACACCTGATCTTCTTCACGCGTGGACATACCGGCACGCCCCTTACCGCCCCGATGTTGGGCCCGATATGTGGAAAGCGGCACACGTTTAATGTATCCGTTATCGGAAACCGTAACAACCATATTTTCACGCGGAATTAAATCTTCCATATCCTGCTCAAACTCGGCATCTTCAATACTGGTACGCCGTTCATCGGGATATTGTGCTTTTAATGTTTCAAACTCTTCGCGAATAATGGCATAAATTTTCTCGCGTGAAGCCAATGTTGACAAATACCCTTTAATCAATCCCGCCAACTCACCGACTTCGCCGTGCACTTTATCGCGTTCCAAACCGGTTAAGCGTTGCAATTTCAAGTCGAGAATCGCCCGTGCCTGTGCTTCGGATAACGTATAATGCCCGTCAACCACTTTGCGCCCCGGTTCGTCAATCAATTCAATCAAACCGGCAACATCGCTGGCATCCCAGTTTGTTTCAATTAAACGTTGCCGTGCCACATTTGAATCCGACGATGTTTTAATCATTTCAATCACGGCATCTAAATTCGCAACGGCAATCGCCAATCCGACCAACACATGCGCTCTGTCGCGCGCTTTGTTGAGTTGATAAACCGTACGCCGGCGTACCACTTCTTCCCGAAAACGAATGAATGAAGATAAAATGGATTGCAACGTCATCAACTCCGGTCGACCGTTGTTCAGTGCCAACATATTCATTCCGAAACTCGTTTGCAACGGTGTAAATTTATAAAGCTGATTGAGCACCACTTCCGGATGCGCATCTCGCTTTAATTCAATCACCACGCGAACACCTTGCCGATCGGATTCATCCCGCAAATCGGAAATGCCGTCAATCACTTTATCTTTCACCAATTCGGCAATACGCATAATCATTTGCGCTTTATTAACCTGATAGGGAATTTCCGTCACGATAATGGCGGTTTTGTCTTTTTTGATTTCTTCAATGGAACACCGACCGCGCATAATGACGGATCCGCGACCGGTTGTATAGGCCGAACGCGCGCCGCCCCGCCCTAAAATAATACCACCTGTCGGAAAATCGGGAGCCGGCACATAAGCCATCAATTCTTCACTCGTTAAATCAGGATTGTCAATTAAAGCAATACACGCTGATAAAACCTCACCCAAATTGTGTGGCGGCATATTGGTAGCCATACCAACGGCAATACCACCCGAACCGTTGACCAAAATATTCGGAAACCGTGCCGGTAAAACTTCCGGTTCTTCACAAGTTTCATCATAGTTCGGACGAAAATCAACCGTATCTTGATCAATATCTTCCAATAACCAATGCGCCGTTTGCGCCAATCGTGCTTCGGTATAACGCATGGCGGCCGCTTTATCGCCGTCCATGGAGCCGAAATTTCCCTGTGAGCTGATAAGCGGCACTCGCATAGAAAACGTTTGTGCCATACGCACCATGGCTTCATAAATGGAACTGTCACCGTGCGGATGATATTTACCCATCACATCGCCGACAATACGTGCCGATTTCCGAAAAGGTTTATTGTAATCATAGCCGTTTTCATTCATGGAAAATAAAATACGCCGATGAACGGGCTTTAAACCGTCGCGCACATCGGGAAGAGCCCGTGATACAATCACGCTCATGGCATAATCCAAGTATGACTTGCGCATTTCCTCTTCAATGGCGGTCGGCTGAACATCCGTTGAGTTTGTCGCTGTCGCTGGAATATTTGCAATTTCTTGATTTAAATTGATTTCTTCAGTCATTTCCTTCAACTTTCTTTTTATTTTTTATCAATGATAACCCGCATTTTTCGGGGGTAAAATACTTAAAGATTTTTACCGATTATGTTTTTAAGCGTTTCTAAAAGGGAATTTCATCATCAACCGTTTCGGCACTGCCGCCCGAAAGCGGTGTCGTATCCCATCCCGTGCCGTTCGATGCGGAATCGGCAGCAGCAAATCCGCCGGCATTATTGCCGTCCGAACGCTGATCCAACACAATTAATTCCCCGCGATATGCACCGATGACAATTTCCGTTGTATATCTGTCTTGTCCGCTTTGATCGGTAAATTTTCTTGTTTGCAAAGATCCTTCCACATAGACTTTGGAACCTTTTTTCAAAAAACGTTCGGCAAAATCGGCCAGATTTGAATTAAACACCACCACGCGATGCCATTCCGTTTTTTCTTGCCGTTCACCCGACTTATCACGCCAAACATCAGAAGTTGCCACGGAAATATTGGCAATTTTCTGCCCTGCGTTTGTGTGTCTGATTTCGGGATCCCGTCCCAAGTTACCGACCAATATCACTTTATTCATACTACCTGCCATTTTAAAATCCTTTCTTTAAAAAAAATTAATTTTCGGGTTTAGGTTAGCCTTTTTTTACACAAAAAACAAGCTTTTTTTTTAACTTTCTTAATAATTTTTTTTAAAGAATCACTTCCCGTGCCGAACACAGGCTCTGATTTATCCGGCAAGACATGTTTACTTTTCGTGTTAAGCGTTTCGATCGTTATTTTTTTGAGACCGCCCAAAAAGCCTTGTCCAAAAGTTTTTCTGATTATTTTTTAACGCTTTTCGTCGTTCCAAACATTTTTCCGAAAGCAATTGTTTCACTTCCCGATTATCCGCAATACAAGCCATCAGCTTATTTTCATCAGACACCGATTGAATATTAACCGTATCTTTTTTAAGCAATTCGGCAGCAAAATCATAAAAGCCCGCTCGACAGGCCATTTCAAAAAGCGTGGTTCCTTTTGCATCCGTTGAAGTTAAATCGGCACCGGCCGTCATTAACAGAAATGCTGTTTTTCCGACTTGATCTTTCCCGCGCAAAGACCCTTCCAAATAATGCATTAAAGCCGTACGTTTCTCTCTATCGGTTTTATTTAATTCCGGCTTTCCTTTCAACAAATCTTTAACAATATCCGCATTGCGACGCGAACAAGCAATCATTAAAGCACTTTGACCTTGCTCGTTTTGAATGTTTAACTCGGCGCCGGCTTGCATTAATGTTTGAACAATATCTGACCGATCGGCACGAACGGCATAAAATAACGCCGTTTCGCCATGTTTGTTTTTTTGATTTATTTGTGCCCCCTTTTCCAGAAGCTTCGAAACCCATTGGACATCATTTCGTTCGGCCGCCATCATTAAAACCGTTTCACCCCAAGCATTTGCAGCATTTATATCAGCGTGTTTTTGTAATAACCGTTCAAACAAATCATTATCTTTTTGTTGAACGGCAATCATCAGCGGTGTTTCTCCATCCCAATCAAAATCATTGACATTTCCGCCGTTTTCCAAAAAGCGCAAAACGTCAGTCGAGGTTGCTAAATCAATATCTACTTCTTTTCCTTGCATTTCTTCCATCCTTAATATTCATTTTTCACTTAATTTTCGAAATCTCTCTATCGATGCAATTGCATATCCTTACGCATTTTCATCATTACTGCATCAACTTGACTTTTGTTATTTTTACCGGCACTTATTATTTGATATGTCAAAACACATTCTTTGACCATACGCGCCGTTCGAGCCGTCGGAATATAATCAAAAACCGTACGACCGGAATGATCTTGTCGTGTTAAATCAGCACCGTGCAAACATAGTTGAGCAATAATATTTTCTTTATTTTGCCGTTGAACGGTCTTCATTAACGGTGTGACTCCCTTTTTATCGGCAGCATTCACATCAGCGCCGGCTTTTAAGAGCAAAGAAACCGCCGCATCAAAGTCATGAACAATTGCTTCCGACAAAGCGGTTTTGCCGTCTTTATCCGGCTGATTCACATTGACTTTCCGAAACAACAATAACTTTAAAACTTCAATATTTTTATGTTGTATCGCCTCAATCAACGGCGTCGATTTCAAAAAACGCGATTGACCGGTCAACAAGGCTCCGTATGTCATTAAACGTAGCGCTATTCCGGTATTGTGATTGGCAATAGCTAATGATAAAGCCGTTTTCCCGTTTGTTGAGATTGCATTAACATCTGCCTGCTCCGATAATAGAAATTGAACCATTTTCAAATTATTTTTCTGAACAGCTTTCATTAATGCCGTTATTTTATTTTTATCCGCACAAGACACATCGGCACCGGCCATAACGGCAGCCTTTAATTTTCCCATATTTTCGCTTTCAACGGCTTGATGCAATAATTCATTTGCCGAAACGCGCATAAAAACACTCCTGACTTTATAATTTAATTTTTTAATACTATCACAAAAACAAAGAAAACGCAAGAAAAAAAGCATTAAAAAAGAACCCCCGATAACCGAAGGCTCTTTTTTTTTCAGGCTGACACTTCTTTATAAAATTATAAAGCTTGTTTTGCTTTTTCAACCAAAGCTTCAAAGGACTTCGCATCATTTAAAGCAATATCGGCCAACACTTTTCTGTCCAGCACGATACCGGCTTTGTTTAATCCGTTCATAAAGCGCGAATAAACCATTCCGTTTTGCCGGACGGCCGCATTGATACGAGCAATCCAGAGTTGACGAATCTCGGTTTTTTTGGCGCGCCGATCCCGATAAGCATATTGCAATCCTTTTTCAACTTTTTGTTTTGCAACGGTATAAACTTTGGAATTGCGACCGCGATATCCTTTTGCCAGTTTTAAAATTTTATTATGTTTTGCACGAACGGTTGTGCCACGTTTTACTCTAGCCATACAAACCTCCTTAACCGATTAAATATTTTTTGACGATTTTAGAAATGACCGCACTCATCACGGTATTACCGCGCGCATTGCGTTTCATTTTTTGTGATTTGCACATTAAGTTATGGCGTTTAAAGGATTGTGTTCCTCTGATTTTACCGCTCGCCGTCAACGAAAACCGTTTTTTAACGGCACTCTTTGATTTTAATTTAGGCATTTTTTCCTCTCAATTGTTAAAGTTAAAAAAAACGTTAATTTTGAGGCAGCCTTTGAGGCAACCCTCGCCTCTTCAATTAACAAAGAAAGTTATACACCAAACACTTTTTTTTGTCAAGTAAAAATTTTATTTTTTTATGTTGACATTTCATATGTCTTCCTTTAAAAGAGTAAGAAGGGGTGAAAAATGATCGACAGAATAGCGGAAATTGAAATGCATATTGCTTCACAGGAACGAACGGTCGATGAATTGAGCGATGAAGTTTTTCGACTGGCCAAACAAGTAACGGAAATAGAAAAACAATTGAAACGAATTATCGATTCTCTTGATAAAACCGAAGTCAAGCCGTTATCTGAAGAAACGCCGCCTCCTCACTATTAATATAAAGACACAAAATGAAAGACACATATGAAAAAACTGACCATAAAACTGCTGATTCTTTTACTTCTGTGCGTAACTACCGGTTATACGATGTATCGCAAAGCATATCCTTCTCAAAAAAATTACCGATTTTTACTGATGTGTTCTTCATTTAAGCGTCCCATGTTTTTATCGGGACAAATATTTCGTTTGATGAATCAAACTTATCAAAATTTTGACATTTCCGTTTCCGTAAAAGGCGTTGATCCCGAAAAAAGCTGGCTGACATTTGAAAAAGAATGGCGCCCGTATATTAAAGAAAAACGGTTATTTTTAAGATATGACGTCAACAAAAAACAGTTATTTAATTTATTGGATACGATCAAAAATGTTGATTTATCCCGCTACGATTATTTTTGCAAAATCGACGATGATGATTGGTATGCGCCTGATTATCTTGAAACCGTTAACCAGAAATTAAATGAAGCGAACTATAATCTTCGCAACAATCCGGATAAAAAAGTACACTTAACATATACCTCCGATACCCTGCTGCTGACGGAAGATCTGGATACAACCTATCTCAGAAAGAACGACACTGAGTTAACGGGTCCGACCCTTTGTTTTTCGCGCAAAATTTTAGATGTACTTATAAAAACAAAAGAAAATCCGACAGCTTATTTAAAATATTTACCCGACGAGCCATACGGATTGGACTTTCGTCACGAAGATCGTCTCATTCATCATTTAGGACTTGCATTCGGTGCATTGCCTTGGCATTCAAGCAAACCCCTGGTCATTTACGGGCAACAATACCCTTCCGTTACCCGCAATAAAAATTATTCAAGATACGGATTTTAATAAAAAAATTGCTTGACAAAACCGCACAACCATGTTAAACTACCTATATAGCGCTTGAATAAGAATGATTTATTTTGAAGGAGGCAATCATGGATTTCTTTTCAGAAACAAAGCAAAAAATTAAAGCCGTCAAAGAATTTGCAAAACGCCGTGTGCGTCCGTTGGCGGTTATTGCTGCTGCGGGTGTTACCTGTGGCATTACTTCCTGTGAGGAATACCATTCTTATAATGCAACAACCGTGACTTATGTAACGGCTGACGGTCGTAAAGTGAAACAAAGCTACGGCGGTTCATTACGCGATTACACAAAAGCCGTTCGGGATATTTCCGAGTCCACACGCAGTATTTCGCAAGCAGCTCGCACATTCCGTCAAGCGTTTCGGTAAACACGTCTTGACTGATTTATTCGCTTCGGGTTCAATTTTTTAAATATGTTCATGTATAAAAACAAATTCATTTTGAAATATATACAAGTATAATATGTGAGAGAAAATAAAAACACGCAAGCGAAACAGAAGTGAAAAAAACACATAAAAATTACAAATAAGCACAAAAAAACCGCCGGCAACAAAACCGACGGTTTTTTCTTTCATAAGCTTAATTAATTTTCTCTGCTTCTTTCATTATTCGGCAGCTCAATTGTTTTTTGCCCCGTCACCAACTGCGAATTTGTCCGAACATTTTTTTTGTTTAATTGTTTACAAGTTGTTGTATTAACCTTACCTGTATAAAGAGTATCGGTTGTTTTTTGAGCGGCAATAACTTGCGGTTCCGTAATTGATTTTCTCAATTGTTCCTGATAATCTGCGCGCTTTAAGAAGAGCTCAACCGTTTTCAAGCGTATTAACGAACGCGTCATATTATATTTTAAATCATTGTTTGCCGTTTGACTGACGTAAGTATCTTTCAAAATTTCCTGAATATTTTTTGCTTTTTGTTCAATTTGAGCAGCCAACGATTTTAATGTATCCATTACAATATAATGTTGCATTTTTTCAACAAGTTCGGGATGTTTTTCTTCTCGGGCAATATCCAAAGCCGAAAAACCGCGATAATTTTTCATCATCGGATCGGCGCCGTAGAAACAAAGCATACCCACAACTTCACCATTACCGGCATTTCGCCATGCGGCATAAAACAGCGGCGTATTTCCCAAAATATCCTGATCATTCACATTGGCTTTTCCGGTATGAATCAATTCGGAAACATTTGCCGCCGATGATGCCCGAAACAAAGGCGTCGTTCCCCATTTATCACGGGCCTCAATAGCGGCACCATGCGCCATCAGCAATCGTAAACCGTCGACATCGCTATGAGCGGCAGCCACATGCAACGGCGTTAATTTATTATTATCCGTGACATTCACGTCAGCCTTATGCTGTAACAGTTCTTTAATAGCCAACACATTATTAAATTTAGCAGCCACATGCAACGGCGTTTCACCCATATTGTTTTTGGCATTAACATCAATATTCATTTTCAAAACAATTTTAATCATTTCCATATTTTCGGAGCGCACGGCTTTGTGCAACAAGGTATTACCCAAATTGTCAACTTCTTCATTAATAATACCCTCTAATGATAATTCTTTTAATTTTTCGATATCACCGTTTTCAACCATTTTAAAAGCGGGATGATTGGTTGATGCATTTTCATATAATGCATTTTTAATTGCAACCGATTTTTTATCTTTAATTTTTTTCATGTTTTCCATTTTCTGACCTCTTTATTTAAAATATATCCATCTTTTTTGAAGCAAGTATGATATACAATTTAAAAGTATTTGTCAAGTAATTTTTCGTTTTTCGGGAACAAAAAAAACAAAAAAAATGTTGATTAACTTGCAAGTTGACAAAAACAATCTATATAAATAAAGAACTATTTTAAAGGAGGGAAAAAATGGAAACAACACTTATGCCGAAAACCGTTCAAAACGGTAAAAGTTTTTGGTTATTACTGATCAGCATCATTCTTATTTTAAGCGGTATTTATGTTTTATTTAATCCGATAACGGCATTGGTTGCCTCGGCAATGATTGTCGGCGTCGTCTTTATTTTGTTGGGCGTCGGTTATTTAATGGCATTTCGCGAAAGAAAGTCGACCATGTTTTTGGCATTAGGGATTTTAGATCTCATCATCGGTGTTCTTTTTTTAAGCAACATCGGAATCAGTGCCTTCAATATGCCGATTATTCTCGGATTATGGATTTTATTTAACGGTATTGCCGAAATAGTCATGGGTTGGGAAATGCGTTCTGATAAAAATTCAATGTGGAAAGTATTCTTCTGGGGCGGTATACTGGGAGTGATTTTTTCGCTTTTCATTTTTGCCATGCCCGTCATCGGAACGGTCACAATTACCGTCGTAATCGGTCTGTATTTAATTATTTACGGTATATTGGAATTAACGCGCTTTATAAAAGCTTATTAACCTGCCAAAAGTGATTTTAAGCGTCTGTTTTAGGCGGGCTTCACTTACATAAGGCGGAGTCAGTGCCGTCGCGACCATGGTGGTTGTAACTGGAAATATGACCGAGGCTTACGGCGTACCCCTTGCAGGAACTCCCACTATCAACGGTTGGATTTGCCCATACCTGATCTGCTGTCCAACCTTCCTTACCCAACTCCTCTCTTAATTCACTTTCAGCGCAATTCGGTGTGCACCCCAATTCCTCTAAACTTACCATGTTCAGGAATATTTTTCATTTTTTACCATGTTCTTTTAAAAGACTGATTTTTAAACAATTCTTCCAGCGTTAATCCTTGATTTTCAGGTTGCGCACATATGTTCCCCATCGGACGGGCAAACGTGAGCGCCAAAGCATCACCGCGATCGGTTGAGCGCCCCAAATGCCGCCTTAATGCCACTTTATCTTCCAATAGCAGGCGCCCGTGTTTATCATAGCTTTTATTCACGGCACATAAGTCATCACACAAATCCGAATCCGGCGGTAAGAGCGCCTGATCAGATTCGCTTAAAAACAAACGAACCGAATCCCACATTTCCGCCCGCTTGTTGGCATATCTGTCTGAAAGTCGTGCTTTTTCGCCAAAATTAACACCGCGTACAACCGTTGCAAAACCGCGCGCGATTAATATATCAAAAACACCTGCACCCAATCCGCCGATATCTAAAAATAACCGCGCCGGATGGAGCGTTTGAAGATAATGCACCGCCAAATTCGCCGTTTCAACCGTGTTTTTTTTGTGATATACCTTAAAAACACATTTACCGCCCGTGCGAAAACAAAAAACCGTGGCATCATCACCGAAACGCGCAATGTCCAGCCCGATAATCAGCTGATTTTCATCACTCCCGACCGGTAAACTTTGCCCGATTCCCGCCACTTTTCCCCGTTCCTGCGCTTGAATGATAAAAACGGACGGAATGAGTTTTTCATCACCGCCCGCTTTGGGTTCGCCAAGCCAAATATGCGCATAATCGACCGCATTTTTTTCCCGACACCGCTCAGCTAATTCTATCATTTCTTCGGGACAGAACGGATTATCCGTATAATTCACTTTTTGCTTGAAAACATAACTGTCGGGCTGATTAAAAAGCGCAACCCAAATCGGATCGGTCGGTGTTTCCCTGTTCATGGAAATCCAAATTTCCGAATCTTTCTTTCGAATGGTCGGCTCTAATATTTCCCACGATTTTTTTGAGATTCGCTGTCCTTCTTCAATCCACGCAATATCCGCCCCCTCCAATGACTTGATTTTATCACTGTCCTGATCACGAAGTCCCTTGAAAACAAAGGTGCTCCCCGTCATTAAGTTTTCAATTTTCATATCACTCACCCGATAATCGCTCAACTGATGTGCTTGAATGCGATCGGCAAGCAATTTGTGTACCGAATCTTTAATGGAGTTTTGAATTTCGCGCAAACAAATAATAAACAATTTTTGCATACGCGCTTTAATTAACAAACTGTCGGCAAAAGCATAAGATTTACCGCCTGCCCGTCCGCCGTAAAAAAGTTTAATGCGCTTTTTCAAACTTAACAGCGGCTTAAAAACAGACGGAATTTGAATAATATGCCGATTCTTTTGCTCAATCGTGACCGAATCGCTTTTTGAAGCACTTTTCACTTAACATCTCCTTTTTCTACAAACTGAACGGCAATAACCGGATAAGATTCTTGTTCGAGAACTTGTTTTTTCTTATCCGGATATAAGCCGCACAATTTGCCTTTCAATTCTTCCGACTTTAAAGCTGCCGTAAAATCGGGCTTGGGTTCCAGCGCCAATGCCGTTTCCTGAATATGGCACAGCTTTAAAAAACTGTCGCGTACCGAATAGTCAATTAAAGGTTCGCTCGGCACTGCCGGCAAAGCGGTTGTTTTATTTTCTTTTCTCATGGTTTTCCCTTTCGTTTTTGACCGCTTTTCCTTTAAAAACTTTATTTTTCAATTTGCTGCGGTATTGATTTTTGTAAAGATGTCGGCGCTTTTGCCGATTCGTTTTCTTTCATACGCATATTTAATTCAAGCGCTTTCAACCGATTCTTTTCTTCTTCCAGCTTAATTTTATCTTTTTCAATTTCATAGGTTTGCGCCAATTTTAAACACGTTATTTTTTGATTAAAACGTTGCATATCGCCAAGTTGTGCTTCCAGCGCTTCCCGTTTGTCCTTTTCACGCTTTAATTGACTTGACGCCAAGGCCTGTTTTGAAGGTGTTTGAGCCAAATCGGATTGAATGGCGGTGAACGTTTTATCAATCACGCTTTCAAACAAACGCGTATGCGGCATTTGCGCCACAACCGCCATAATCATCCGTTGATAAAGCGGTAACAATAACGGTTGCATCGATACAATCGGCAACGCATCGCTGATTAAACACGTAATGGTTTCAACACCTTTCAAGGTTTTCAAAGCCTCGTTATCGGCATTCACAACCCCGTTGCTTTCCACATGCAATAACATGCCTTCCAACTTATGATGCTTTAAAATAGAAATGGCCTGCGCGATGGTTTCGGGCGTCGTGTTTTCAGACGGATTCACAAACGAAGCCAACATTTCCGGCGAACATCTTTCACAAATAATTTCCGCCTTAATGCGATAGATGTCGGCAATAAAGCGTTGCATATCATTTTGCCGATCTTGATTGCGCAGCGTGCCGAAATTTGTTTTTCGTTCAACCGCCGTTGCCGTTTCCGTTACGTTAGAATTGCCGCGCATAATATCGGAAACGCCGGTAATTTCAAAAATGCGATTGACCACATCATCCCGTCGACGCGCTAATTGCTCTAATGCCGTGATATATTGATCAATCGGAATAAAATCAATCACGCCGCGAATACCGCCGTTTTCTTTCAAGCGATCAAAATCCGCCAGCGAAACAAGAGTGACATCTTTTTCAAAAATATCCCCCAATCGATGAAAAGCTCCGTCATAAACACCACTTACCTTAATAGCCTGCATGGTTAACCGCATCCGTTCCACAATGCCGTTGAGTTCGTCAATCATACGGGAAATCATACTGTAATCGGGAACCGGAATAAGGCTATCGTTTGTTAAAGTAGCGTAAAGCGGTTTCGGACACGGGAAAAAACCGCTTAAATGATAAGGATCACCGATCTTCTTTAAAAAACTATCGGGACAGTGAGGTGAAATCCAATATACGGCTTTGCTTTGTTTATCCCATATTTCATAAACACACACATTTTTTTCCGGCGTGTCTGAGGGTTTGAAATTTAATTTATCGACCGCTTTTTGACCAAACTCGTCTGCAATTTTTTGACGATTTAACAAAAGTTTTCGCGCAATCCACTGTACATCTTCCCAAACACCCACATGATCGGTATCTGCCAAAAAGAAACACGGATCCCAATAGTTTGTAACCACCGTTTCATTTGTAATAACGTCACACACATTGCCGTCCGGCAAAGAAATCGTTTGAAATTCGGGCGTATAAGCTTCAAATAATATACCGCAACCGGAAATAAGAAAATCATTTCGGGCATATTTTGCCGCACCGTCGAAATCAAAGGCATTTATGTTCCAATTTAAAGCACGTTCCAAAATTTTACAGGCAACCTGCTCTGCCGGCGTGGCAACTTTATTAATACGATCCACATATGCGTCAGGGCGTTTGAAATAAAGAAACGGTTTTTGTGTTTCTACTCCTGACCAGAAAATATTATACGCAGTCGTTATATCGCCGTTCTGAGATTTATAGGCCTCGCGTGTTCTTCGAATTAAGTCAAAATACGGCTCATAAACCCGTTCGGCACGATGAATACGATCCAGCCAACGACTCACGGATTGAGACGTTTCATATTGTGTCTTTTGCATTTTGTTATCCTTTTCTGTTAAATTATTGTTTAAATATCCCTAATAAGCTTTTTTCCCGAATGACAACAACATCGGGATCATAAGTCGGTAAATCATCGAAAATATGAAACAGGACTTTATCCCCTGTTTTCACACTCTTAACCAAAGGTCCGACACTGACAATCGTTCCTATGTTCCGATGATTGATATTATTTGTTAAAATCAGTGAAGCGTCCGGCTGTTCCAAGCGAATAAACAGCCTGTCTGAAAGGGCTTGCGGTTCTTTCATATTGTTTCTCCTTTGACATAAAAAAAACGTTGCTTATAAAAGCAACGCTGATAAATTTAACTGATGATACACTCTTTATACGCCCTTTTCGGAAAAAAGAAAAGAGGTATTTTCGGTAAAAATCAGCATTTTTCGGCAAAAAAAGGAAAAAAACTTGTTATTATGTCAAATGATCCGGATTCTGCTAAAATTATTTCATCTAATAAGTCAGTCGTTTTAAACTGCCGCACCGACATTTCGTGATAGTCAATCCGTAATTTGTCATGGGGATACCCGCTTCAACACTTTTGCGTACCCGGCTCATCATTTCACCGCGCGAAAGCATACAACCGCCACATTGCACAATTAATGCATATTTCGATAAATTATCGGGCAAAACTTTTCCGCGCGCAAACTCAAATACTAAAGTTTTTCCCGTAAATTTTTGCATCAGCTTCGGAATGACGGTGCGTGCAATATCATCTTCGTTCGTTGTATGCACACAACTTTCGGCAATTAAAACGGTATCATTTTCCTGCAAGCGATCAATATGTTCGGCTCCTTCCAAAAAAATTTGAAAATCGCCCTTTGCCTTGGCAAATAAAACGGAAAACGTTGAAACACGCACACCGACCGGCACAAAGGATAAAACTTCATGAATTACTTTTGAATCGGTAATAACCAAATCAAATGTTTGCTTTTCAAAGGCTTTGGGAACATCAAGCACCTCAACAACCGTTGTGAGCACGCGTTTATCCAAACACTCCCTGATCATTTGCACCTGGGGTAAAATCAAGCGTCCTTTCGGCGCGGAAGAATCAATCGGTGTGACCAGTAAAACCGATTGCCCCGCTTCAATTAAGCCGTCAAGCAAATGTTCTTCATCGGCTTTCGAAAGCACACGCTTTAATTCTTGCACCAATTTATTCAGTCCTGTTTTTGTTTTGGCACTGATGCCGATTTCTCCTGCCGGAGCTTCATAAATATCACACTTATTGAAAACCGTAATAAGCGGAATATGCCGTTTTTGTGCTTCTTCAACCACACGCTCGGAAACAGAATCTGCCTTACGGTCATTAACGCGCACCAAAACAATGACATCGGCACAATCCAGCGTTTGCAACGCCGTTTTTTCGCGAACACTGCCCAATTCGCTCGTATCACCGAAGCCTGCCGTATCACAAAACACAATCGGGCCCAGACCTAAAATCTCATAAGCTTTGCAAACCGAATCGGTCGTTGTGCCTTCAATATCGGAAACAAGCGAAACGGTATTTTCCGTTAAAGCATTCATCAACGATGACTTTCCAACATTCACAGCTCCTGCAAAGCAAATACGTTTTCTTAAACCCGATTGTGTTTGTTCCATATTTATTCCTTATTTTTCATCGACATTTAAGGCTTTTAATACCTCATCGACATGTCCTTCCACTTTCACGTCTCGCCATTCTTTTTGAACGGTTCCGTCTTCATCTAAAATGAATGTGGAGCGATCAATGCCCATATATTTCTTACCGTACATACTTTTTTCTTGCCACACAGAAAAAGCCTCACTTAATGTGTGATCCGGATCGGAAAGCAAAATAAAGTTCAGATTTTGTGCCTTTTGAAACTCTTGATGGCTTTCAATCGAATCGGGACTGACACCGATTACCACCGCCTTTTTTAACAATCGATTATAACTGTCACGAAATTGGCATGCCTCTTTGGTGCAACCTGATGTGTTATCTTTGGGATAAAAATAAAGAACAACCTTTTTGCCTTTAAAATCAGCCAATTTAAAGGTTTCTTTTTGCCCTTCGGCATTAATACCTTCCAATTCAATAGATGTAAAATTCGTCATTTTTTTCTCCTTTTATGATTATCATTAAAACAAACGCTTGTCAAGCGCTTCAATTACATAGGCACAAAAAACATCTCTCAACAGGGGAAAATCAACAAAAGGCACAAAAAAAACGGATAAGCAAAACCGTTTATCCGTTTACCCGAAAGCGTTTTAATTATCGCGTTTTTTGAAAATAATTTCGAATAAAACCTTTTATATCAGATTCTTGCTTTTCAAATACAAGTTTTCTTCTTGTTTTTCTCACCTGTTTAAAATCATCGAAATCACAAACATTCGGTTTTGAATTGTCAAAATATGTTTGAACGAATTGTTTGATATTCAATTCCTCCTTTTTTATCGGCATTGTTCTTTTCCTTTCCTTCGAATATTTTTTTGAATGCTTGCGGTTGAATGTTGCGCCACCTGACGGGCCTGCTTTACTGTTTTTTCCTGTTCTGATAATATTTTAACGGTTTGAGAACAGTCCATATACCGAGCAATATCACATGCCGTTTCTCCGTTATTGTTTTGAATATCGATTTTGGAACCGTTTTGAAGACAAAGTTTGACGGCTGAGACATTTTTCTCTCTGACGGCATACATTAAAGGCGTTTCCCCGTTTTTATCTTGAAGATTAATATCGGCACCCATTTTAAGAAGTACTTTGGCAGCCGTTATATCATTATACAAAAATGCCAACATCAAAGCCGAGATTTTGCTTTCTTCACACCAAACCCTCATCGAATCCGATGCTCCAATGGCTTTTAATTCATTTATTTCCTGCCGATCTTTATTTTCATAAGCAAATAGCAATTGATAATCAATTAATCTGTGTGACATTTATGTTCCTTTCATCAAAAAATGTTCTTTAACATATTTTATGTTTTTACCATAAAAATTGACAAAAGTCAAACAAAAAACGCATTTTTGATAAAAAAATAATGGCTGTTTCATTTTTTATCCCGATTTGAGACAATATTTATCTTACTTACACTGTTCGTTACAAAAAAAACATATATATAATCAACCGCACACAGATATAACAATTAAGAAATAAAATCAGTGACTTGTTTCCGGTGAATAATAAAAGATATTTCTGATAATCCATAAACAAACATAAATCATTTTTTCCGGTTGTTTTCCCTTAAAATAATACTTTAATTAACTGTTAAAAGAAGCGACTATCAAGTTGCTTCTTTGTCCTTTTTGTTACTTGTAATAATACTGGTTTTTATTCAATAGAGGAATTAAATCAAATAAATTCAGATAATTACATAAATTCCTCTTTGTGCCGCTTTTTACCTACCTTTTTTGTTTTCCTCTTGACAGAAGATGAATTTTCTGATATTATTACGGTATTATTTATGAAAAAAATCGGAGGATAAAATGGAGCAATTGTTCTATCAAGATTTAAATCAAGCGTGTTCGTATGCCGATTTAAAAGCAGTTAAAAATTTCATTAAAAACGGCGCAAACCCGAATGATACAGATAATTATGAACATGCAACCGCTTTGCATTTTTTAGCTTCCTATAATGGGCCGGAAAGCATTGAAGGAAATGTTACCCCCACGCGCGAATTGAATAAAATGACAGATATGCTTCTCAAAACCGGTAATGATATTAATGCTAAAGACGTCAACGGCAACACACCGGCGCATTTGTTTACATATTATACAATCGGATTGGCGGAAACGTTTTTAAAAGCAGGCGCTGATGTCAATGCCCAAAATAATGAGGGCGAAACTTTACTGCATTCATTTGTCTGGCTTGATACTCCGGCGGCTTTAAAAATGCTTATTAAAGCAAAAGCTGATGTTAATCATCGGGATAATATGAATTGTACGCCATTACACAAAGCTGTTTCTTGTAATGTCATCAAAGCAATTCCTATTTTACTGGAAGCCGGTGCCGATATGAATGTTCGAAACGCATTCGGACAAACACCACTTGATATTGCCAAAGAATCGGGGTATCAAAAAATTGTTTCCGTTTTAGAAACTTATCAAGCACAAAAAGATTATAAATCCGGCAAAAAAACAAAGTCGCTTGATGTCAAAAAACTTGTTTCAAATTCTTTCAACGACAGATAAGGTGTTTTTTTTATAATCAACAATAAAGCACTTTAAAAAGAATGATCCGTTCGACCGTACAAAGTCGATAAAATTCTTTTAAGCGAAAAACGTTTTCTGTTTTGCGGTATCCGTTTATTTTCAGCAGCTAATTTTTTTCGAATCAAGCGCTCTTTTTTCAATTGTCGTAATCTTTTTGCCTTCATTTCGGAGGTATCGGAAAGCTTTTGCCCTTTATGATTCATCCGATATTGTAATCCCTCCAACGTTGAGTCAATGCGCATCGGTTTAACACTTTCCAACTCTTTGTGCAATTGATCAAGACGTTCCTTCCGTTCAAAAAAATCAAAAGTTGACAATGCCAATCTGATTTTTTCATAAACGGGCATTTGAATATAAGGCGGTCTGTTTTTTTGTGCCGTTTCTTCCCCGTTCACAGAAACATCTTCATTCACGACTTCACTTAACAGCTTTGCAAGATTTTCACATCGTTTATCAATCTCTTCCGGATCGGGTTTATCGGTTTGATAAGTATTAAAAGCATGGCAAGCAATTGCTTCGGCTCTCGAATAGAAGCGTTTAAAATTTACTTTGGTATTGTTAAAAATTTTCATATAAGCGGAATCTAATGCCGGCGGCAAATGAGAAACAAGTGACGGATCGGGTTGTGTTTCCAACGTATACAAAACTGTTTGACGTTCCTTGAACGAAAATGACTTCAACACATTTTCTTCATAGGCGCTCACATCGGCAATCATATCTAAATAATCGGTTAAAAGATGAGCTGCCATAAACCGTTGTCGCGAAGTTAATTTTTTTAAAGAATCAAGCGCATTTAAAGGATAATCTTGAATGAAATTAAAAGCATTTTGCACCTGAACCAAATCGCTTAAAAATTTTTTTTGCTGTTCCAACTGATCACCTGTATTTTAAAATTTTTCCACATCTTCCGCCAAAATTGACATTGTCCAATCATAAGAGATTTCACCGTCGTCATCATTTTTATAAATCACGCCGATAAACTCTTTGCCGACATAAGCTTCGGCCGGAGCATCCTGTCCCGTCCCGGGACGAACACTCAATTCGGGATTCCAAAACAATTGTTGTAAATAGGCTTCAACCTTTTTCATTTCATCTAATGTAAGAGTCATTGAAATAATCCTTTCTTTTTTTCTTTCTTTATAGTATAATCTGATTATGTCAAATTTACAAGAAAAAAATAATCTCACGCATCATTTTGCTTATAAAATATCCATTGCACCCATGCTGGATTGGACAGATCGACATTTTCGGTATTTCCTCCGTCTGATTTGTCGTCATTCCTTATTTTATACGGAAATGATTGCTGCCCCTGCTCTTTTGTTGGGCAACCGGCAACAATTATTGGATTTTAACCCCGCGGAACAACCGCTGGCTTTGCAAATCGGTACCTGTGATGCCAATCTGGCGAAACAATGCGCCTGCTTTGCCAAAGAACGGGGATACTGTGAAATTAACTTAAACGCGGGATGTCCCTCGCCAAGGGTACAATCGGGTGCTTTCGGTGCCGTTTTAATGAAACAACCGCATATAGCGGCCGAATGCGTTTATCAAATGGCTCAAAGCGGCCTGCCCGTCACGGTTAAAACGCGCATTGCTTTATTCGACGAACCGAACGGATTTGAAGCGTTGTTTCATTTTGCCGATTTAATGAAACAAGCCGGCTGTCAACGTTTAATTGTGCATGCGCGACGTGCGAAACTCAATTTATCACCCAAAGAAAACCGATCGGCACGTCTGCCGATTGATTATGAAACGGTTTATCGTCTGAAAAAAAGCTTTCCCGATCTGCCGATTGTCATTAACGGTGATATTTTTTCAACACAAGCCGCAATTGAGCATTTAACACACGTTGACGGCGTTATGTTCGGTCGTTTGGCTTACGGCAATCCGTATGCATTGAGTACGATTGATGAAATCATCTATCACGATCATCATCCGGTATTAACGCGAGGGGAAATTTTGGAAAAAATGATTCCTTATTTAGAATCACACCGTGATTCGCTTTCAATTATTTGTCCGCATCTCATGGGACTTTATCACGGATGTGCCAATGCCAAAGTTTACCGACAAATTTTAGCATCACGCGATTTAGAAGCCTTAAAAGCCTTTATTCAGGCGGAAAATGACGAAAAGAGCTGATTTTAAGCTGATTTTTTCTTATTTTTCAAAACCCGTCTTTTTCTGTTCGGCGGATTAATGATGCCGATTGAAATAATGAGCTTTAAAGCCTCTTCCACGCTGATATCAAGTTTTATAACATCTGATTCGGGCACATACAGAAAAAAGCCCGATGTCGGATTCGGTGTTGTAGGCACATAAACAGCCAACAGCTTTGTTTTAATTTTTCGTTCAATCGGTTGAAAGACGGGTCCTGTCACAAACGCAATCGTCCACAAGCCTTTGCGCGGATATTCAACCAAAACCGGTTGACGAAAAGCTTTATTCTGCCCGTTACCGATCAGTGTTTCAAAAATTTTGCGAATAGCATTATAAAGTCCCGAAATAATCGGCATATGATTAATAAGACGATAGCCGAATTTTACAAGCGCCTGCCCGACATAGTTAGCCGTAAGCATACCGATAAGCGTAAAGAAAATAAGCAATAAAATCACGCCCAACCCGGGGATACCGTAAGGAAGCAGCTCGTTCGGATTATATTGCGAAGGAATGAAAGCCGTGACTTTTGTATCGATATAAGTAATGAGCTTCCACGCCACATACAGCGTAATAGCCACGGGAGCCGTGACCAAAACACCCGTAAAAAAATAAGTTTTAAGTGTCGGTTTGGTTGTCTTTTTAAATGTTTTCATCTAATTTTTTTCCTCTCATACAAAAATATCGTTTTTTTTAACAAAAGTAAAGAAAAAAATATTGACAAAACATATTATTTCGTGTATACTTGTTTTCACCGTCAACAATTAATCAGGAAAGGGAAAAAACATGTATGAAACAATAAAAAAACACTGTGATACCGAATTAACCGTAAATGGCAACATATATAACGAGCAAAAAAAGCAAATCAGGCATTTATGGCAATTGTTAAAAGGCAAGAAAAAAGAAGAAGTACGCATGGAAAGCGGGGAAATTTTAAATAAAGCAGCCGATAATCGTTTGCTTCGACCCGTTACGATTGCATGGTTAACGCACAGAGGCGTTGATTTAAACCGTACATTGCCGAACGGATTAAGGTTTGCCGACAAACTGGCTGCTCAAAACACGTTGACTCCGCAATTAATCGGATGTTTAGCCGAAAAAGGCTATGATTTTCAAGCTGTTAACAGGGAAAATCGGAATATTGCGCATTATATGACGGCAAGTGATTTGTTAATTAAGGCTTTAAAGGCGGAAGATTTTGACTTTTTTCAAAAATCGCAGATCACGCTTGTCAGTTTGGATGATAACAGTTACATCTCAATGTGGGAGGATTCGGCCGCTGAAACATTAGTCAAACGCGCCAAAGATTCCATGCCCGTATTTTCGTTATTCAACACGCGTGATGAATGGTTGACGGACAAAAATCATCCCAATTTAAAGGAAACGATATTCAAGCGAATCAATAATTTAAAACCAGAGAAACAGCCGACGTGTGATTATATTGTCTTTATGAAACACACATTATTGCAAATGCATTTATCAGATTGTTGCAAACGGGCTTATCAGCAAGAAGCTTTACACAAAATGGCGCCGCACGGGTTAAAAGAAAATCATCCGTTTTGGGAGCGAATGAAACAGGAAAATCAAAATAAAAGATAAAAAATAAAAATTTTGATTGACAAACAAAAAAGAATCGTGTATAAAACAATCCTATTTTCAAAAAAAAGTAAAGGGATGAGAAAATGTTTGCAGTTATTAAAACAGGCGGAAAACAATATAAAGTAACGAAAGATTCCGTCATTATCGTTGAAAAGTTAGCCGGTGAAGCCGGTTCGACCGTTGAATTTGAAGAAGTTTTAATGGTTGGTGATAAAATCGGAACGCCAACGGTTAAAGGCGCAAAAGTCAGCGGCGAAATCGTGAAACAAACACGCGGTGAAAAGGTTATTATTTTCAAAAAAATTCGTCGGCACGGATATCGGCGAAAAAAAGGTCATAAACAAGATTTGACAGTCGTTAAAATTACGGACGTTAAAGCTTAAGAGTAAAGGAGAGGCAACATGGCACATAAAAAAGCAGGCGGTAGTACCAGAAACGGTCGTGATTCCGAAGGCAGACGCTTAGGTTTAAAGAAATCGGGCGGTCAATCCGTTATTGCCGGAAACATTATCGTGCGTCAACGCGGTACGGTTTATCGGGCTGGCGATAATGTCGGTATGGGCAAAGATCACACATTGTTTGCAACGGCAGACGGTGTTGTTGAATTCAAGCGTTCATTCAAAGACAGAGTTTATGTTTCGGTGAACAACAACGCTCAAAATTAGTTTCAGATAATTAAAAAAAAAGCGGCTGCATTTCATGCGGTCGTTTTTTTTATATGTTTCAGCAAACCTGCCCTTCTCTATTCAAAATATCCTTTTTCACGGAGGTATACAAGTGTTTCCGCAAAAGCTTGATAACACATAAAAGTTTATATTATCAATAAATTTTTCTTTTATCACTGCCTAAATTAAACGTACGTTTAATGCAACACCTTTTTTTATTTTGCACAGAAAAAATTTATTTTTCTTGTTTTTTGTTCATTTTCAATCGGTTATTCTTTTCTTGTTTTCAAAATGCTTGCCTTGAAAAACGTGCAAAAAAGTGCACCAACTAGACCTACGTTTATTGTATAATGCTTTTTATAAAAACAACCCACACAAACGAAAGGAAGGTTTCTCATGGTAACAAACAATCGTCAAAAAGATCCGCACATTGATGATCCGATTGATGGAGCCGGCACAACACAATTAAGTCATGCTTGCTTTTTGGGTAACTTAGATGAAGCAAAAGACCTTATTGCCAAAGGTGCTAACACAAATACCAAAGATAAAGATGGCATAACCCCATTGCATAAGATACTTGATGATAAACTTGCGCAGTTGTTAATCGCTAACGGTGCTGATGTCAATGCCAAAGATATCTATGGCAGTACACCGTTGCATTGGGCAACCTATAGGAGTTGTGATGAAGTTGCGCAGTTTTTAATAGCGAACGGTGCCGATGTCAATGTCAAAGATATCCAGGGCGCTACACCGCTATATTATGTAGACGATGCTCACGAAGAAGTTGCAAAAGCGTTAATAGCTCACGGTGCTGATGTCAATACCAAAGATATAGAGGGGCGAACACCGTTGCATGTGACAGAGAATCCTGAAGTTGCAAAAGCGTTAATAGCTCACGGTGCTGATGTGAATGCCCGAAATAAATGGGGCGCTACACCGTTGCATGGTTTGAACGATGCTGAAACTGTAAAAGAATTAATAAAGAACGGTGCCGATGTGAATGCCCAAAATGAATATGGCGATACACCGCTGCATATTATCGCAGATAGGATCGGATTTTTCACAGATATCGAAGCTGCATGGGTGTTAATAACAAGCGGCGCTGATCTTAACCTTAAAAATAATAAAGGTGAAACACCCAAAAGCCATCTTGAAGCACAATTAAATAATGATATATTATCTAAGAATCATAAACTCATGCGAGATATTATAAACATGATTGACCAAGCACAGGCCAACGTGCAAAGCGGTAAAGGACAAATAATACCCCCTCCGAGCATTGATAATCCGCTTTGGGAAGAGGGCGTAACCCCCTTAATGGATGCTGTCGGAGGCGGAGACTATAAAAAAGCAAAAAAACTGATAGGAAGAGGTGCAAACGTGAATGCCACAGATGTATCTGGCGATACGCCGTTGCATCATGCACACACCGCCGAAGTTACAAAGCTGTTACTGGCGAACGGTGCCGATGTGAATGCCAAAAATAACGATGGTCGAACACCGTTGTATTGGGCAGATCTCCCATTTGAAGGTCGCACCGAACTTACGCAGACGTTAATAAACGCAGGTGCCGATGTCAATACCAAAGATAACAAGGGCGAAACACCGCTGCATTGGTTTGTGCATCCTGAAACGATAAAGGTGTTAATAGCAAACGGTGCTGATCTCAATGCCAAAAATAACAAGGGTGAAACACCGCTGCTGCAGCATTTATTAAAAGGACGTCCAGATGTAGCACAGGTGTTAATAAACGCGGGCGCTGATGTCAATGCCTCGGACAAAAACGGCAATATACCATTGCATGCAGCCTCGATATTCAATAATAATGAAATTGTAAAAGCGTTAATCGCTCACGGTACCGATGTCAATGCCAAAAATAAAATCGGCAAAACACCGTTGCATGTTGCACTAAAAGCCGAAATGGTGCAAACGTTAATAGCAAACGGTGCCGATGTGAATGCCAAAGATAAATATGACCGAACACCATTGCATGTTGCAGATAATGCCGAAGTGGCGCAAGCGTTAATCGCTCACGGTGCCGATGCGAATGCCAAAAGTAAAGGTGGCTATACACCGTTGTATTTAGCAGAAAATGCCGAAGTGGCGCAAGCGTTAATAGCAAACGGTGGTGATGTGAATGCTAAAAGTAACGGTGGCAGTACACCGTTGCATGCAGCCTCGGTATTAAAGAAAAACGACATTGTAAAAACGTTAATAGCAAACGGCGCTGACGTGAATGCCAAAAATAACAAGGGCAAAACACCGTTGCATGTTGCAAAAAACACCGAAGTGGTGCAGGAGTTAATAGCTCACGGTGCTGATGTGAATGCCCAAGATAAAAATGGCAATACACCGTTGTATTTTATAGAGGATACTGAAGCTGTAAAGCTGTTAATAAAAGCGGGTGCTGATGTCAACATTCAAAACAACAAGGGACAAACGCCTAAAAGCTATATTGAAGAAAAATTAAGTAAAGAATCCGATACAGATATAAAAGAAAATCTTCAAGCCGTTTTAAATATTATTAACCAAGCGCAAACCGGGTCGCGAAGAGTTGCAACAACCGCTGCGCAAAAGGACAAAACATCTGCTGAAACGGAAACGAAGTCAAATCTGACTGCTTCTTTGGGAAAAAGCAGTCGAAATGTTACGGAAGAATCCGAAAACACTCAAACGGGCATTTCCGTAAATACTTCCCGTACGGCTTAACGGCTGAAAGGTTTGATTGTGCTTATTTATCACTCGGGTGAGCGGATAAATTTCTCCTCGCCCGGCTCGTTTATAACCGTAAAGCTTTTAAAAAAGCATTCGTTCGGTGTTTCAGCACTTTTTGCAGCTTTGCCGAAACATGCCCCAAATCGGATACAATCACAAGCTCCGCCCGTTCGGCTTGCTGTGCCAGTTGATAAGCGCCCGCAACGGGACAAGTCATATCCAAGCGATTGTGAACGATTAACATGGGAATATTCTTTATTTTATAAAGGTTATTTAAAATTTCATTCTCTTTTAAAAACAAGCGATTTACTTCATAATAAAGAAAAATTCTTAACGAACGCACATCATTGTCATAAACGGCTTTTAACGGCCGAAACGCCGGATTTAAAAGCCCTAAATTGCGCTCATATTGACCGTAATAGGAAAGCGCCGTTTGAATATTTTGATAACTGTCAGATGAAATCAGCCGAAAATAACCGTCGGCCAGCGATTCGTTTTTCTTGATTTTTTGATGCATTTCATCCGTTAAATCAGGATAAAAACGCCGACTTTCTTCCGTCCAATCCAAATCTTCCTTGCGCCCCAAAAACACCGAACTTAAAACAAGCGCGCTCACGCATTTTTCATATTTTTCGGCAAATAACAATGCCAGCAATGCGCCATAAGAGGAACCGGCAACAATTAAATTTTTAACCGGCCATTTTAAATGCTTTAACAATTTAACGGCATCTTCCACAGCGGCATAAGGCGTATTGTTGCGATAAATATCTTTACTTGTCGAGAACTTACATCCGCGCTGATCAAAAAGCAAAACGCGATATTTTTTTAAATCAAACGCCGTTACCTGATGCGCCGATGCACCCCCGCCCGGCCCGCCGTGAAAGCGAATAACGGTTTTTCCTTTCGGATTTCCGAACGCCATATAATGAATTTCGTGTCCGTCGCCTACCGGACAAAAGCCCTCTTGAAAAGGAGAAGGCCGTAAAGAAAAAAATTTAAAAAATTTCATAAATATCCCTTTTTAATCAATAAATTAAACAACAAAATTAAAGCTTTAAACAAATACAAAAAACTTGCTTATTTTATGTTATCAAAAAATAAAGGAGTTGTCAAAACAAAAAAAATTGCCGTTCTTTAAAAAATTTTCTTGCATTACATAAAAAATATTGTATGCTGACAAATGAATCGGATTTATCTCCACTTGTCCCGATTCAAACACATCTCGTGTTCATGAGGACTAAACGGAGCCATAAACTATTCCGTCAGCCGTAACGATATAACGGTCGACGGTTTTTTATTGCTTCCTTTCACAAAACAAGCGGGTAAAAAAAGAAAGGAAAAACAATGTTAAAAACAGCAGAATACGTCTCTTTGGGACACCCTGACAAAACGGCCGACTTCATTTCTTGCGCTCTTTTGGATGAAGCTATGAAACAAAATCCGTCCGTTAAGTTTGCCGTGGAAGTTATGATTAAAGATAATACCGTTGTATTGGGCGGCGAAATCGGCGGAATTCACGATTTTTCGTTTTTGGACGATACCGTTCGAAACGCTTTAAGAACAATCGGTTATAACGAGCGTTACGCGCGTCTTTGGGGACAAAACGCCATTGATGTGTCAAAAATAAACATTCTCAATCTCATCGGGCTGCAATCGGCGGAAATCGCACAAGGCGTAATCAATAACGGATGGGGCGATCAAGGCATTTTCGTGGGATATGCCGTCCGAAACACACATTTTATGCCCGCCGAATTGGTTCAAGCACGAAAACTCAATCTGGCTCTTTACGAAAAAGCGAAAACATCTGATAATTTAGGACTGGATATTAAAACACAAATCACACAAGATGATACGGGCACCATTGAAACGGCAGTTGTAGCCATTCCCATGCTGAAAACGGTTGATTTAACGGATTTTGTGATTGAAACGCTCGGACAAATACCGAAAAACCTGATCATTAACGGTACGGGAAACTATACGTGTCATTCTTCCGTTGCCGATTGCGGCGTGACGGGACGCAAACTTGCCTGCGATTTTTATGCCGGTGCCTGCCCTGTCGGTGGCGGCAGTCCGTGGACGAAAGACCCCTCAAAAGCCGATTTGACTTTAAACTTATACGCACGAAAATTGGCCGTTGAGTATTTAAAAGATTTTGACGAATGCTTTGTTTATCTTTCTTCCTGTATCGGAAAAAGCGATTTACCGAGCGCCGTTGTCAAACAAATAAAAAACGGCGTATCTCATGCTTTTTCCGTAAGCATTGATTTAAAGCCGACGGAAATTATCAGGCTTTTGGGTTTAAATCAGCCGATTTACAAAGAATTGTGTCAAAAAGGACTGATGTATTGTTTTTAAAATGAAATAAAAACTTGATTTTTTCTTGTTTTTCGATTAAGTTTTGAAAAAATCAGCAGAATAGTAAAATGTCAGATATTGCACCGATTTTTGCCCTTAAAAATGCTCGTCTGTCGTTCGGCAGTCGCGTTTTGTTCGAACAGGCGAATATTTACATCGGACGAAACGATAAAATTTGTCTGATCGGTCGAAACGGTTCGGGTAAATCAACGCTTTTAAAGGTGATTGCCGGTCAAATCGAATGCGATGAGGCATTTTATTTTGCCGAACCGAACCTGCGTATTTCTCTGATGCCGCAGGAAGAAAATTTTAACGGATATGCTTCCTTGCGCGACGTCGTACTTTCGGGATTGGATGAAACGGATGGCAACGCTGATTATAAAGCCGATATTTTAATTGAAACTTTTCAGCTCAAAGCCGATTTAAAACCCGAAACGGCATCTGGCGGCGAACGTAAAAAAGCGGCATTGGCCAAAGCACTCATCAGTGAGCCCGATTTGTTACTGCTTGACGAACCGACAAATCATTTGGATATTGAAACGGTTGAAAAGCTTGAAAAACTCATCTTAAATATGAAAAGCGCCGTAATTGTCATCAGCCATGACCGGCGCTTTTTATCACGCGTTTCAAATGCCTGTCTCTGGTTGGACAGAGGCACGGCACGACAAACAAATAAAGGTTATGCCTATTTTGAAGAATGGCAGGAACAAATTATCGAACAGGAAATTATAGCCTGCAAATATTTAAATAAACGCTTGGAAGAAGAAACAAAATGGTTGCATCAAGGCGTAACGGCACGACGCAAACGCAATATGGGACGACTGCGACGATTGGAACAATTACGCGCCGAACGCAAAGAACAGCTCTCTCCGACAGGATCCGTTAAAATGCTGGCCGATAAAGGAATGATTCAATCGAAAATGATTATTGAAGCGAAAAACATTTCAAAATCATTCGGAAACAAAGAAATTGTAAAATCCTTTTCAACCCGTATTTTACGCGGAAACAAAATCGGCATTGTCGGGCCGAACGGCGCCGGAAAATCAACACTCATCAAACTTTTAACCAAACGATTGGAACCCGATTCAGGCTCGGTTCGTTTGGCAAAAAATTTGGAAGAAGGCTATTTCGATCAGGGACGTCTCACGCTTGACATCACAAAAACATTATGGCGAACACTTTGCCCCGAAGGCGATCATATTTTTGTGCGCGGTGCGTGGCGACACGTTGTTTCATATTTAAAAGACTTTTTGTTTACGAGTGATCAGGCGCAAATGCCCGTCAGTGCGTTATCGGGCGGGGAAAAAAACAGATTGATGCTGGCCGTTTTACTGGCGCGTCCGTCAAATTTTCTGGTACTTGACGAACCGACAAATGATTTGGATACCGACACACTCGATTTGTTACAGGAAGTGTTAGCCGAATATGAAGGTACGATATTGATTGTCAGTCATGATCGTGATTTTTTGGATAAAACCGTTACGTCTTTAATTTATATGCCGGGTGACGGGAGTGCTCAGGAATATGCCGGCGGTTACGCGCAGTTAGAGGCTCTAAAAGCCGATAAAAAACCGAGTGTTTCCGTTGCGACAAAAAAAATCAGCGAAAAGAAAAAAGAAAATCCCGGCACAAATACGCCTCGAAAACTAACGTTTACCGAGGCGCATCTGCTAAAAGAATTGCCGAATAAAATTGCCGAACAAACCAAAATTGTTGAGCAAATTAACCAAGAATTGAACAATTCGAGCATTTACCAAGAAAAACAAAAACTTCTTGACGCGACAAACCGTCTGCACGCGGCTCAAATGGCTTTGGAAGCGTTGGAAAATAAATGGCTTGAACTGGAATTATTGGCGGAAGAAAGTGTTTAAAATGTTGTGTTTTCTAACAAATTAATCTCATCACGCCATTTTTGCCGATTGGCAATCACATCTGCATATTCTTCTTTTGTGGCAGCACCTTCGGCAATTTTTGCAGCAATGTAATCGGTTTCTTCAAGCTGTCGTAATAACAAAGACCGGCGTTCCCGATTAATCAATTCTTGCGGTTTTGAAGGAGCAAAACCTTTAATATACCAATTATAATCATATCCTTGTTCAACTTCTTGAAGAGAATATCCTTCCTGACGAAACGATTCATCGTATGCCTCATCATGGATAAGAACAACACACGTTTTTAATTTTTCATCTATAATTTTTGCATATTTTTTCATTTTTTATCCTTTACATGGAACAAATTGACAATCACAGTTTTCAAACTTAACAGTAGAACCTTTCGCAACAGGAGAAACGTTAGTACAACTTTGTTGTTGAGAAACTCCCTGAGGGAAAAACGAAAACACTGTTTTGTTATCAATCGTAACGTTGGCACTGCTCCAACCGTTTATATAGCAAGACGCAACAATATATCCGTTTTTCGTTGGCGTATAACTGCTTGAAATGCCGGTAGCGCCGGAATAATTCGGTGCATTTATTCCGTAACCCGTTAGTCCGAACGAACGCACAAAAGCCGTTGAAGCTGCTTCATTCGTGTTTGAAGTTACTGCAGGTGTTTGTATCGTTGCTTTTCCATTAACCACTAATGAAGCGCATGAGCAAGTCGTGGAAAAATATTTTTCTCCGGTAATGGTTTGACTTGTATCTAATGCCACATAGTTACACCTTGTTTTGTAGGGTGTCATGGCCGTTGTATCATCCGTACCGTCACTTGCGTTTTTTTGACTCGATAAACAAACAATGCCTTTCACGTTTTCCGTTGCGACGGGAAGATTAACGGACGAATTGTTTTTTGCTTGTTCTGCCCAATATTTTGCCGAACCTTCCGTTCGCTCGGTTATTGCGCCGATAGCCCATAATTCAGCATCATGAACCGATGTTTCGACAGCGGTTGCAACAGCAGAGGCATCAGATGCCGAAGCAACAGCATCTGCTGCTTTTTGCGCGGCCGTTGCAGCCGATGATGATGCACTTGCTTCACTGGCAGCGGCATTGATTGCCGACGTAGTGGCATCCGTAGCTTTCTGCGTGGCTGTTGCGGCCGATGAAGAGGCGCTTGTTGCCGAATCGGCTGCGCTTGTTGCCGAAGTGACGGCATCTGCAACTTTTTGTGTGACCGTTTCAACCGAGGTTGAAACTAATTCGGCAGATGATTTTGCCTGATCGACAAATTCTTTTACCCGATTGACATAATCACTGATTGTATCGATTTTTTCTTGCGCATTTTCATCAAATATACTGCTATTAGCACCACAATGCGAATCAAAAACGGTAATTTGTGCCTCAACATTTTCATTAAACGTATTCGTTTGTGTTTTGGCATTTTCATTAAACGCATCTGTCTTTTTTTGCGCATTATCATCAAATATGTTTGTTTTTTCCGTAGCATTATTATCAAATGTTTCGGTCAAAAGCGCAGCATTATCGTTAAATGATTTTGTTTGAGTTGCTACGTTTTCATCAAACGTACCGGTTATAACACCGACGTTTTCATTAAACGCATCTGTTTGTGTTTTGGCATTTTCATCAAATACCTCTGTCTTTTCTTGCGCATTATCATTAAATACTTTTGTTTGAGCTAAGGTATTTTCATCAAATGCATTTGTTTTGACGGCAGCATTATCATCAAACGCTTTTGTTTGAGTCGTAACGTTTTCATTAAACGTATTCGTTTGATTCACAGCATTTTCATCAAATGCCTCTGTCTTTTCTTGCGCATTATCATTAAACGAATTTGTTTTTTCTGTTGCATTTTCATTAAACGCCGTTATTTTTTCCGCAAAATTTGAATCAAATACCTCTGTATTATTCGTGCAATGCAAATCAAATATGCCTGTTTGCGTTTCAACATTTTCATTAAACGTATTCGTTTGATTCACAGCATTTTCATCAAACGCATCTGTTTGCGCTTGAGCGTTTTTATTAAACACATCTGTTTGATCCGTAGCATTTTCATTAAAGACGTTTGTTTTTGCCACCACATTTTCATTAAAGGTATCGTTTTTTTCATGCGCATTATCGTCAAATACTTTTGTTTTCGTCGCGACATTATCATTAAATGCTTCGGTTAAAAGAACGGCGTTATTGTTAAATGCTGACAGTTTTTCCGCGGCGTTATTATCAAATGTGCTTGTTTTTATCGCAGCATTTTCATTAAAAGTCTCGGTTAAAAGTGTGACATTATTGTCAAATTCCTCTCTCTTCGTTTGAGCATTTAAATTAAATACATCTGTTCTTGTCACAGCATTTTGATTAAAAACACTTGTTTTTTCCGTAGCGTTCAAATTAAATGTATTTATTTTTTCTTCGGCATTTTTTTCGAAATCTGCCGTTTTTTCCGCAAAATTCGCATCAAATGCATTCGTTTTAGCTTGAGCATTTTGATCAAACGCATCCGTCTTGACCGTCGCATTTTCATCAAACGCATTTGTTTTGGTTTGAGCATTCTCATCAAACACGTTTGTCTTTGTCTGTGCGTTTTGATTAAATAATTCTTTCTTTTCCTCCGTAAAATTCTCAATATCCGGCTTAGCTTTTTTTTCAACAAATGCTCTAATTTCATCACGCCCTGAACGAATCCAACTGCCGTCCGGGCTTACGAATAAAACCTCGGGTCCGATATCAACCGACAAATAATTTGTCATTATATCAACATCTTGTTTCATAAATTCTCCTTTGTTATTTGATCAACCACATGAAAACAAGCCACCGTACCCACTTTTGACGGATAAAAAGTGTAACGTGTCTCATCTGAAAAAGTAATTTCCATATCCGTCACATAACGACCGATCGGAAGATTGGTATCGGCAGCGGTCAGCTGAATGATACTCTGCCCTTTTAACGCATTTAAATGATCCTTTGTTTTCTTATCAATCACCACCTCACCGCTGTTATCTCTGACCTGCATTTTAATTTCCGCATCGGTAATATCTTGATGAAAATCCAATAAAATCGGCAGTGAATCGCCTTGTGTTACCCATATGGCATTTTCCGTAATTTTATGACTCATTTTTTCTCCTTAAACATTTTTGGCTTTAATAAAATAATAAACGGCCTGATTAATCGGCGTCACATGCTCTCCGATGTTCACGGATAAATTTCCTTCCTGAGTACCCAAAGATGTATGACCCATGGTCGGTTCTTGCGCCGAATCGAGGAATCCCAATGAATAATCATAGTTTTCGGAAGAAGAGTTGGAAACTCTCGTTATAAACTTTCCGTTACCACCACTCATGGCTCCATCAATAACAATCGTATGTCGGTGTTTTATAAAAGGAATACTCTCTTTTTGCGTTGTGGCAATATTATTGGCAGAATCCCCGCCCATCCCTCGTAAAAATTTACCTTGATAGTTGGGAATATTGAATGTATTGACACCGTCACCACTGCCAAAACGCGTGCCGATTAATTGAAACAACGCCGCATATTCGGTTCTGGAAATCGCTTGTCCGTTACATAACAGCCATGTTCCGTGATTGTGATCAATCAAAGAGGCTTTAATATCACCGACACAGGAAACATTATCTAAATTATTTTTCATATCAGACACATTGTTTTGAATTAAAGAATCTACCTGATTTTTGGTGACGCCGTCAGAACCGGATACGGCATCGGCACAATTTTGTACCCGAAATCCGCCCATATTTAAATGATTTTCCATCGGTACACGACCGTCACGTAAAAACGTTTTATTAAAGGCATCGGCAAAATTATCATCTTCCGCATCGTGATGATCGGTAACAATTTCAATACCGTTAATTCTGTCTTCTTCCCAATTATGAATGCGTGTAAAATTTCCTTCACTGTCAAATGGCATTTTTTTCTCCTTTAAAAATAAAAACGACAGAGCGCTTACCGTCTGTCCGAAACGCTCTGTCTGAATGATTTACTTATTTTTTTCCTTCTTATTTTGTTCGATATTTTCGAAAAGCTTCTTCCAAAAGTTCCCGTGTTGATTTTTCCGTTTTATTTTGAGACGAAATATCGAAAGCCCCCTCTGTTAAAAAGCTTTTTTCGCGTGCAATTCGTGCTTCATCGACTTTTTGACGAATCCGATCGTTCAAAACCGAATCAATCATTTGCGCCCGCGTTTTTTCATTCATCCAAACTGCCATATCATAGGCTTTTTGAATATCCGGTGCCAACCGATTGCTTAACAATGTTAAAATTAATTCAATCACTGCTTCTTTGTATGGGAAACAGGCATTTCCCTTCTGATCTTTTTCGGACAAACACTTGCAAAGCCAATTTTTTGCGTTTTCTTCACAACGCTTTTTATAATAATTTGTAATCGGTGCATATTCGGAACAATAAGAAAGAGTCGGCGATAAATATATTTGCGACAAAATGCTTAAAGTCCGTTTCGGTTGCGCACAAAGCATATGCTCGATATACGCCATTTTTTCAACCCATTCGCGCGGAGTTTCATCTGTATGACAACACACCTGTTGATCACGCAGTCCGAACAAATGTTCCAACCAATGATCCAATTGTCGGCTTTGTCTTTTTTTGTTTTGCGTATATTCGGCATCTAACTTAATTAAATATTGTCGCCAATCGGCAGGCAATTCGTCCAATCGATCGGCATATTCTTGACTGATTAACCGCACTTGTTCCGATGAATCCTCAGTTTGCGATTCGGTTTGATCCGAGGGTTGAGATGCAGCTTCTGTCAGACTCTTTTTTTTGGCTTCATCAAAAGCCTTATTTAAGAGTTCTCTTGTTAATTGATTATTTTTCATTCCATATTTTCCTTTGATATTGATGAATAAAAGATGCGAAAAGCGACTCTCGCATCGCCTTTTCCCGAGCAAACCGAATCGCTTTGAGCGTTTCGGGCGAATAATCCGATGCCACCGTCAGCCCGGTGCGACGCAAATAGGCATCGATGTCCCGCGAACAGGCAGCTTCACTGCCGTCGGGTAGTTGAAAAGGAGTAAACATTTTAGAAATGTATGACATATAATATCCTTTAATTATTTTTAACAAACAGTTATTTAAATATTTTAAAGTTTTAAATTAATTTTTAAAAGGGCATCTTTTTTTTCCATTTTTCCTTGATAAAGAGCTTCAATGACACGAAGAGACAATAAAAAAAGAAGGAAAATGAAAAAAAACTTGCAATTTAAAACGAAATAGCGTATAAAGAGCTTAACGGGGGCGCGTAGCTCAGTTGGTAGAGCAGCTGACTCTTAATCAGCGGGCCCAGAGTTCGAGTCTCTGCGCGCCCACCAAAAAAAAGACAGACTTCATGTCTGTCTTTTTTTTATGGTGAAGCCAGAGACTCGAACGCGTAAGAGGGCGCTTTTGAAAAAAGCAAATTGCTTTGCTTTTTTCATTGCCAGCCCAACATCATCTTATAAAAACGAGGTTTGCTTTATGTAAACCGATGTTTTTATTTAGATGCTGTTGCACGAAGCATTGATATTTATCAATGCGAGTCTCTCAAGCGCCCACCAAAAAAAGACAGACTTCATGTCTGTCTTTTTTTATGGTGAAGCCGGAGACTCGAACGCCTAAAAGAGCATTAAATGCCATAAAAACAAATACCGATTAACCGATATATTCCCTTTTTAAGCTCAAAATTTTAAAATCCTAAAATCATACCGATTGCGTTTTCAATTACCGTACCGTCTGCTGCAATACCGGCAGCAGCCAAAATACCGGCAATCAAAAAAGTAATGATTTTTTTTCGATTGTTCTTTAAATAATCTAATAACCGTTCCTTCATATCACACCTCCTTTCCCGTTCGCATAATTTTTGCCAGTTTTTCGGCACGATGTCCGACTTGTACCGCCCAACGACTGTTTAACATTTCGCGCGCGGCGGCATCAAAATCCTGTATCGTCAATGCTTTTATCAATCGACAAAAGCCCAAAAAACCTTGGAAACCCAAATTAAAAACCATTTCAATCACAACACCGCGACGAACGGTATCTAATTTTTCAAACCACTGAAAAGCGTTTTGACAATCACATTCGGCGTGTTTTAAGTCATTTTCAAGCAAATAAAAAGCTTCGGCGCGCGTAATACCTTTATCCTCCAAATTACGCCCTATTCCAATCGTTAATTTACCGCGCGGGCAGGTATAAACTTTTAAACGCAACCCTTCATGACGCAAAACACGTTGTTTTAAAGCAGTTGTTACGGCAGATGTCATTTTTTCTTAATCTCTTGAATAATAAGTGTTTTAAGCTCATCAATTTTTGTTTCGACCCGAACAATATCCGTTCGCATGGCATATTGTACGGCCTCTTTTGCAACGCGCAGTTCAAAAATTGACACCTCTTTTTGCATGTCGTGGATTTCCCCCATCAAATAAACAACGACCGGTATTAAAATACCTGTAATTGTCTTATGCAAAAGTTCATAAAATCGATCCATTGATTTTGACATTGTTTTCTCCGTTCAATTGTTTCAACAAAAATCGTTTTATTTAATAATTCAACGAAAGATAACCGCTGTCTCGAAGCAATTTTGCCCGACGCTGATCCGCCGTCATGTTAACATCGGGGCTCATAACTGTTTGCATAAAATTAACGCCGTCAAATGCCTGATTTTCAAAATAAGGTGTGTTATTTTCCGGAAGAGACCCATTCGGTAAAGCATGCGTCGCAGAAATCGGCGTTGATGTCAAAACGGCATTTCCGTTATCATTGACCGATAAAAAATCGGAAGATTCTCGTTGATTGACGGGTATATAATCCAACAACGGATCAGGAGTTTCCTCAAAAGGTGTTTTTGAATCGGCTTGTTGCCATTTTTGAGAACCCGTACGATGTGATGCGTCAAAATATTTTTTCTCTGGCTCATCATTAAGCTTGTACATTCTTATATTTTGTTCACTGCTTTTTTGCATATAATTCGGCGTTACAGATTGTATTTTTTGTTGATTTTGTTGCGCACGTTGCCCTTGCATATAGCCGCTGATAAAAGATTGCGGTAATCCCGCATAAGCTGTCATATCCAAAGGCTTTGGCGCCATTTTAGCGATATTGATAATATCACTCGTCGATGTATATTGTCTCATAGCCTCTCCTTTCTTTATAATCCGGCAAGAAAGCCGCCCGCCTGTAACAGTCCGGAAACGGCACCGGTCGTGTTGTTAAAACTTTGTTGACGCGCATTTGCCTGTTGTTGAGCCATACCGTTTTGAGCGGCATACATATTTAATTGCTTTTCATAATTTGTCGGTGCGTTTTGCAACAATTTATAAATGCTGTTTAAATAATCCTGCCGTGCCGTATTGGTATAATTCGCGCCTAATAATTGATTTTTCAAATAATCGTTAAAAGCTTCCTGTCCGGCAGTTACACTGTTGTAGGCTGCCTGATTATAAGCGGCATTTTGTTGTTCGGCCAAATCATTAACGGCGCGTTGATAGGCTTGACTGCCGACACTTAACCCCTGATTAGCCAATTTTGTTTCCAAATCAGCCGTTTGTTTTTCATGTAAAGGTTGCAATTTATCAATATACGATTGAAAAACAGCATTTTCCACACGTTTTGCGCTTTCATCGGAAGTATCCAAAGAAAATTGATAATTCGGTAAATCAGAAAGATTTTCCGACATTTGACGCGCCTGTTCGGCCATTGATTGTGTCGCCTGATCGGCAGATGACGTATCAATGCCGTTTAAATAATTATAATAATTCTGAGCGGCGCTTGTATCTGCTTTGACATTTGTTCCGAGCACCGATCCGATTGCTTTACTCATAATTTTATCTCCTTATTTTTTTGCGTACCGCCGCCGCGCGAATGCCCCATTGCATTCTGTTTATTTTTTTGAAGCTCGTTTACAACCATCGGCATTCTTCTTTCAACATCGAGAAAGCCAAACAGTCGGTTTTATCCGCACATAATTGACGTAAACAACCTTCTTCATGAAATCCCAATCGCCGAACCAATTTCAGCGATCGGATATTATCTGCCCGCACAAGCACACCAATTCGTTGACACTTCAAATCAACAAAAGCGGCTCGGAAGGCTTTCTTTAAAAATTGTCGAGTGCACCAAAGCGGGTGAACGGTATATAATGTCCACCACACATCTTTTTCGGCATAACCGTCATGAAAGAGCAAACTGCCCAACAAAACACCGTTTCGAACAAATGCCAATGCCATAAAAACACGCAGAGAATCAGGCGGAATGCCCAATCCCCGACATACCCACGGCACCGTGAGCAAATCTTTGTCAAACAATACATCGGAAATACTCTTTGTTCGGTTTGTTTTCTCATGCAATCGTTCAATGCTCGGTGCCGAATTATAAAATTCCCGTTCCTTGTTCATAACGCACACCCGTTTCATACCAATCAATCAACATTCCTTTTGTTTTTGTTTGAAAAACCAAACTAAACTTAAAACCGGTAGCATTGCACCCGATCCATTGTGAAAAAATCTTTCCGGCCAATGTTGCCCAGTAACTTTTTGTTTTTTGCTCTTTTGATGCCCACTTCATTCCATTCCACGGAGAAAGTCTCGGCATGTCAAAAGAAACGGTATTGATGATATGCTCATCTTGATAATCGGTATTCCAATAAGTTTGCAAAGCATAGTATCCGGAAGATTTTGTTCGCACATTAACAAGTTGTATTTTTTTCAAATAAGGCGAACCGAAATCACAAAAAGCCTGCTCGACATGCCCTTCAATGGGTGTTCCGTCGTCTGTATAGCCTTCATCAAACAGCATCACGGCATTTTTAGTGCCGAAAAACAGGCGTGTTTGATACAATGCCCATGTATAGGCGTCAATACCCGTAAAACGACACCAAGCACCCGTTGTCGTATTGACAATATGTTGCTCAAAGCCCTTTGCCAACGGCACATTGAACAAAGCATAGCCGCCGCGAGGATAAATAATACCCTGCCAGCCGTATTTATTTTGATATCTCTGAATGCGATCCAAAACAAGCTCTTGGATACGATCGCTGAATGCTATTTGCGCATCGGTTGCGTTTTGTAACGCCAATGCTTTTGAAAGCGGAACATATCCCGCTTCACTGATAACAACCAAATCACCGTGATACTGCAATAAAGCATTCTGCCCGATCGGACGACTGATTTGATACACGCCTTTTAAGTGCCAATCATCAGCACTGTTCGGATTAGAACCCGCATATACCAATGCTTCCCCTTCGGAAGTTAAGAAAACCGTTAAATCATCAATGCCCTGCCCGCCATCTTGCGTCCAACAGCCGACGGCCGTCAAATATCCGCCACGCGTGGCAACAGTACTGAAATCAAACGGAATTAATTTTCCCTGCACTTCCGAAACGCCTTCGGAATACCAAACCGTTAAACTTTTATTTTCAATCAACCACAAGCGTTGTTTTGAAGCGGCAATACCCGTTAATTTACACGGATTCAATCCCTCACCCGTCCAAGCAACATCTTCCCAAGAACCGACATCGTTTTCATGCGGAATGAAAACCTGCGGATGATCCACTCCGTTCACGACAAACAAACGATTTTTAAATTGGCAGATACGCCATTCGTTCGAGGTGAATTTTTTTTGATAATCATATGGTTTTTGCGGATTTGAAATATCCCATATCGTGCCGTCACCAAAGGCAAACAAACGACTGTTTCCGACAGCGGAAGCATTAAAAACCGCCAGTGTTTTCACCGTAAAAGGCACTTCAATATATTTTTTATATCCGCGCCGCAAAGAAACCTGCGTGGTATAGGGAAAATAATTATCCATGACAAGCGCGTCGGTCAGAGCCATTTTATCCCGACTGTCCCGCGCATTTAACCCGTTTGTCGGACACGGCAAAACATAATGAACCGATTTATTTTTTCTGTTAACAATGCGATACGACATGTACACCTCCGTTCAATGGTTGAAAAACCCGTCCGATTAACGAGATGTCTTTTAAACATAACCCGTTGCCAAATTTTGCCTTGACTTCCTTTTCATATTCGTTCAGTTCTTCTTCATACGGCATACCGTTGCGTTTGTACCACCGCCAAATAATACCCAACTTAACCAAATATTCATCAAAAACCGGAATATCATCATTATCCGTGAGAGATGTTTTTTCATAAGCGCATCCACAGCTGTTTCCATCATTTTCTTTCAAATTCAATGCAATAACTGCCGAACGATAATAAAAAACAATGTGACAACGATGTCGCGGCGGCTCTAAAAAACAAATACAATTATTTTGAATTTTAAATTGTAAATCCTGAATTCCACCGTTAAAAAACCGCTCACGTTGCCATTGTTCGGGTGAGATGGAACCGATTACGTTTTCCGCCGTATCCCGAATATAAACGGTATTGGGCATTAAAGCAAAAAAATCGGGACAAAAGTCGGGAATATAATAAACTTGCTTATTGGGAATTACCAAGAGTTTTCCTTCCTTTGTCAATTCTTGCCAATCTCCGTATCGCCGCAGTCCGTCCAGTGTGTCTTTAGCAATGCTTAAAAAAATGGCAGATTGTTGTGCGTTTTCATCAAATAAATCCGTCGGTTTTTGCGTGGCAACCAAAGAGGCTGCCTCTTGACATATTTCTAAAATGGTACTCATATTTTTCTCCATAAAAAAATCGGCTTTCAAAGTTGGAACTTTGAAAAACCGAAAATTGTTTGTTATTAAAAAAGCGCCTTTTCTGAAAAAAGCACCTATACGTTCTTATTATACTTTATTTATACGCTTCTTTATAAAAAAAAGAAACTGTTTTTATCGGCAAAAAACGGTATATTTCGGCATTTTTGAATATTAGCAGGAACATATATCTCAGTCGTTTTCTTTTTTCGTCAAAAATAACTTGCATTAAATTATATTTTATGCTTAAATGAATAAAATTTTTCAAAAAGGAGACCTTTTTTATGACTAAAAAACATGTACGTTCATATAAACCTTACATTTTTTCGGGCATTATAATTATCTTATTAATTTCTTTATTTTTTATCAATCGATTATCTTTTCATCCGACCGTATCTGTCGTTATGCCCGTATATAACAGGGAAGATTTGGTATCACGCGCCATTGAATCCATTTTATCTCAAACGTTTACCGATTATGAATTTATTATCGTGGATGACGGTTCTACGGATAACACGTCGAAAATTTTAAATGATTACAGTAAGCTGGATAAGCGCATTAAAGTGATACGGAATGAAACAAACCGCGGCATTCCTTTTTCGCGCAATCGCGGTATGAAAGCGGCACGCGGCACCTACATTGCCATTATGGACAGTGATGATTATTCGTTGCCTGATCGGTTGGCAAAATCAGTTCATTTTTTGAAAGATCATCCGGAAGTTGATGCGGTTTCGGCAAATTTGCGCATTATACAACCGGATATGACCATATTCCCGACACCGGAAACAAATATGCCCAATGATGAATATAAAATTCAACATATGCCCGGCTATTATGAAGTTGATTTATTATTCTACAATAACTTCTATAATATTGCCTCAATGTTCAAACGGTCATTTGTTCAAAAACACAATATTACATACCGATATGATTATATCGCTGCCGAAGATTATTATTTTTGGTTCCAGTTTGTTAAAAACGGCGGAAAATTAGCCTCTTTATCAGATGCGGTTGCATATATGCGTTTTCATGCCACAAACGGTCAACAATACTATACTGCCATTGAAACAAATTCCACAAACCTGCATAAAGAAGCTTTTTCAATGTTTTTCACACCAAACAAAGAGGAAATTCAATTCGAATATACTGTTTTCGAAAAATGTCCGATTCTTAAAAAAATGATAGCGGGAAATGCTGAAAAACATGTTTTTCCGGAAGAATATTTAGAAAATTATTTTGCACTGAACTGCCCTTCCGGAAAAGATTACTTTATGTTAGTTCATCCGAATTGGCAAGCTTTTATTGAAAAAGAAAAAGACGGTCGGTATCGGCGTATCGGAACAGATATTTACGCTAAAATTAATCAAATAAGTCCCAACGAAATAATGGTGCTCTGGGAAAATTATGCTCCGGAAAAATTTATCATTAAAAATGACAAACAGCAATATTACTATATGCCTCATGATCGAAAAGTCAAGCTGATACATCCTGCTTGGACCGATACGCTATGGATGAATAAAAATTATCCGGTTGCGTGTCGAGAAACAACTTTCGATTGTGCCAATTTTACTTTCGCAAACGATGATAAAGATTTGACTATTGAATGGCGGTATTGGCCGAAAGAAGAATTTGTCAAAATCGACAAAGATACTTATAAATATAAAGAAGAAGGCGCAGAAAAAGAACAGGTCAAAGAACCTAAAAAAGTCCTGAAAAAAAAGAAAAAATAACCTTTAAACTTTTGATTTAATACTCAAAGAGTGTATCAAAAAATGATACACTCTTTATTTTTGGAAAAATGTTTGTTATGATATAAATCCTGCGCAACCTGTGACAGAAACACCCCATAAAACAACAATAAATTTTGATAAATCCATGAAACCTTTTTTCATTAAAACCAGCATCCTTTTCTGTATTTTCGGTTCTTTTTAAATTATCGCATATATAATTAATATTATTCAATTTTAATTTGAGGACTTAACCTGTCCCAATTCATTTAATTTTTTCTGATATTCGGCATTTTCCGCCTCATATACAGCTTGTTTTTTTCTCATTTGCGACAGATAATTCTGCCAATCGTGATTCCAATCAAAGAGCATGGTATTTCCTTTCCTTAAACAGTTTTTTTTCTTTTTACAGGACGCTTGTGCGTGTTTTTGAACGTTGTTTTTTTCTGTTGCGCCGCTTTTAACGCTGCTTCCAATTCTTGAATCTTTTGATTTAAAAGAGTCACCTTTTCTTGCCATCCGGCTACCTCAAATTGCTTTTTGGCACCTGCCAAAAAATTCTGCGCCAAATGATACTCATTGACTATATCTAAATCTGACGCCTGTTCCGGTGTGAGTGCACTTAATTTTTCCAATGTATCAATATGATAAAATTTTAACGTATTGATTTGTGAAGCCGTTAAAAACGAAAAGTTTTCGAGGGCCGTCCCGATCGGACGCGTTTCTTTTTCTTTTAAATACTGTCGATATTCATTCGGAAAACGGGCTTTTTTTTCTTCACTTGCCGGTTGATCATAAATATCGGTATTGTTATTTTTAATGCGTATTTCCACAAAACACACATCTTTAAAAATCGGAACTCCCGTTTTCGGATTGATTTCGTTCGTTTTGACCGAACGATCATAAAAACGCGCAAACGTATCTTTTTCAATATTTGAATTTTCAATAACATTTCTAAATGTTAAAAAATCAGAATCCATTATTTTAGTCCTTTCATCAAATTAATCAGAAAATAAAAACCGACGGTCGAAAAACTTCGACCGCCGATTCTTTTTAAAAATATAAATTTTATGTATTTTAGCCTTTGTTGTTAATTAAAACACCCTGCAACGCCGCATTGGACATGGTTAAGTTTCCGGCCCAACCGATAATTTTATAAAGAGCATCTTGATTAACTGCCATCCGATTGCCTTCAATCACCTTCATATCTCTGTCTTTATGCGGACGCAAATACAAATAATCCGTATTTAAGAAATACATATGATTTTCGGGGCAATGACCACCTTGTCCGCCGTCAAAAATAATATCGGCGCCTTTATATTTTAAAGTCGCAAAACCGCTGTCGGCAATTTTCGGATCGGAAAACCGTTGTTGCGGTAATAAAATTTGCTCATACATGGTATAAAGCGTATCATCAGCCACAATTAAATCAGGTTTATCCGTACCGCGCGACAACGACAGATACATTTTATTCATTTCGGCAGTAATGTTTTCCGGCGTAAGTTCAACTTGCGTTGCTTTGTTGCGCCAAAATTCATTGCCCGAAGCAGCGCGATCGATACCGCCGACCGTACCGGTAGAAGGTGAATCGGCCACAAGCAATTTTAATCCGCCGATTTCTTTGCCCGATGAACCTGTTCCGTCACTGTAAACGGCTTTTGCCATTTGATTAGTCATGGTTTTCATTGCGTTATCAATACGTTTTTCAAACAGATCGATCATCGCTTCTTCACCGCTGTTTTTCAATATTTCCTCACCGGAAACAGCAACGGGAACAGCACACATTTTTAACTGATATTCAGCCGCAGTAAATAATTGTTTCGGCGTATAGTTAATGGTATCATAACCGGTATACCATACGGCGTCACCCTGCCCGTATTCCAATTCTTCAATAATTTTGGAACCGCCGGAAAGAGGACGGATTTTACCCTTTTCCCGTAATCTGGACAACAAAGCATTATTGGCGGTTACGTTATCGGCCAACGTTCTGGTCCGACTTTCAAGGGTTGATGTAAAAATATCATTATATACTAATGCCATTTTTTTTCTCTTTCATTAAAATTGTTTTTACAAAAATAAAAAAATATCAAGACATTTTATGTCATAACAAAAAGCGGAAGAAAGGATAATTCCGCTTTGGTTAAAATTTAAAATGCTTGATATGAAACTTTTTACCGGTAAAAACACCGATTAATTCATAACCTTTTTTAAAAAACGTTTCAATTTTCAAAAAAAGGCGGAAGAAAAAGCAAATAAATGACTTATTTGCTTTGAAACGACCGCTGATAAAACATTTCAGAGATCGAAAATCTTGCAAAAGAGACTTTTGAAGATTCTACACCCATCATACCATATTTTCGAAAAAACACGAGATGTTTTTATTTGCACATTCCGGCATTTATTTGCATAAGTCGGTAAGTTCGGGAAAAAAGGGAGGCAAATTATTGTCTGACCGAGCTGTCACGTCCGCCGGCATCATACCGACCGAAATTTTTCACCAATTGTTCGAAAACGGATAAATCTTTTCCTTTAACGGGTGAAGTCTCATCGTCAAAGGCAACTGATTTTCCGTCCGCCAACGTTAAATGTTCAATATTTTGTACCAAATTCATTTGATTAAAGGTTATTACGTAAAGATCTCTTTCGGTTTCCGTCGGTTCAAAAAAGGCACGACTTTTTTTCACCACTTTCGAATAAATATAAAAATCATCACCGGCGATTCGATTTCTGAAAGCCGGCTCACCGAGCAATTCAATTACTTTGTCTTTCGGAAACCCGACTTTAACAATATCCAACCGTTTTTGTGAGGGTAAATCCCCGCTTTGGTAGGTTTCCAATCCGCATCCTGCCGATAAAAACAAGGCGCTTCCGATTAAAATATAAAAGATTTTCTTGAACATTTTTCACTTCTTTGCTATATGTTAAACATATTTTATATATAAGCAAAAGAAAAGGCATTCGTCAATGGAAAAATTAACCGAAAGCAAAAAAGATTTATCTTTTACGTTGGATATGCGTAAAATTCCGGCCGCAGGAATTGATTTAAGCTTTTCTGCCGCACATGAAACACTGCATTATCTGGCAACCCGCTTTGATGTGCCGGCCGTTAAGAATTATCAAGCACACGTTCATTTGGAACGAAAAGGAAAAATTATTCAAATGAGCGGGTCTTTTTCGGCACTTGTCGAACAGGAATGCGTTGTAACGCTGGAAGTCTTTGAAAATACGGTATCGAGCGATTTTCTTTTATTGTTAAGCGATGAAAAGCCCTTGGAAACAAAGGAAGAAAAAATCAATCTTACCGATGAGCCGATTGAATATTGCCCGCACGGCATTATTCCCTTTCGCGACTTATTGGGGGAGCAATTCGGCTTGAATCTTGATCCGTTTCCGCGTCAAACAAACCAACCGTTTGAGTATCGGGAAGCCGACAACGAACCCCAAAATCCATTTTCCGTATTAAAAGAGTTGACAAAGAATAAAAAGAGTGTATAATAAAAATATAACAGGTCAATTATTCTTTCTTTTCAGGATTATTGAAAATGGCAGAAAGCACAGAGACAAAAACACCCGTCATATCTGATGAAACATCTCCGCAAGATGAAGCCTTAAAAAGTGTTGATACGGCGGAAAATCAAGAAAACGAATCGAAAAGCATTTCAGATGAAGCCTCTGATGCCATTCGCTTACAGGCAGCACGCTATGCTTATATTGAAAAGCTTGAAAATCGTTTAGCTGCCGAAGAGCATTTAACGGTAAATGACATCAGCGATGTTATTCATTGTAAAGCGCAAGTTTTACTGGAATTAGTGGGTGTATCGGGTTATGCTTCCCAAATGCCGGCAGATCATCCGAATCGTTTAGCGGTTGATACGCTTGTTAAGCATTTATATAAATGTTATGACAAAGCCGAAAACTTGCGTGATAAAATTATTAAAAACATTAATAAAAAACGCAGCAAAAAACAGTGGGAAGAATTAACCTTACTCGGTCCCAAGCATGATAAATTTTACATTTACCGTGATGAATTTTTGTTACCGCAGAATAATGTTATTAATTTAACCAATGTCGGTTTAACTGCCGGTACGGCGGGTATGTTATCGCAGCTGATTAAAAATCCCGCTGAATCCATAAAAGCTCAAATGCCTGATTTAATTGAAGAGTTTGCTGCAAAAATCACGGGAACGGATAAAGAAACAACGCACAAATACATCACCGGTTTGTTAGAAGGTTTATCAAAGCTCGGCAATGCGAAATCAATGACATCTGTTTTGGAAGGCATTGATACATTTGCGAATTTGCTTTCATTTAAGCATGGAAACACTCTGTAACTGATATTCTTTTCATTTTATAACTCTACCGTTTGCCCCTTTTTTTTAAGGGGCAAACGGTTTTTGACAGTCAATTAATTTTACTGACGCTCTTTTTCAGGCCGTCTGAGATCTTTTATAATTTTATTAACATATTCTTTATTTGTTATTTTTAAGTAATTATTATTAAATAATTTTATATAATTTTGAAACTGATACCACATTTTATTATATTCAATATCCTTCTGTTGCGGCTGACTTATCATTTGATTTGCAATTGCCTTATCCATTTCATACAAAACCTGCGCATAAACATTGCGACGCTTTGAAAACGTTGTTAAATTCGTTTTCGGCATATTATTCAACCACTTCACATGTTCATTCACTTGATTTTTGAGATCCGAACGTCCCTCATAGGCAGGAAGATCCTTTAATTTCAAAACAGATTCCGTCCAATAACCATCGGAAAGCAAGGTTAATTTTTTCATCATATTTTGAGCATTCGGTAATTTTTTTGCAATCATAATTAAACCCTGCAAAAAATATGCTTCAACTTCCTCAAAAGTTTGACCTTCCTGATACCGCACAAAACGCGATGACATCATTTCCGTTATAACTTCATTATCCGCATCACACAGACAAAAAGAAACGCTTCCGGCCAATTTTAATTGTTGCACCGCTGCCAAATATTCTTTTTTCAGCGGCAAAACATAGTACCCCGTTTCAGGCAAATCTAAAATCGTCTCAAAAATTTCGTTTATACTCTTATCGACAGAAACTATTGCCGTTTCGCAGTCGCCTTCTTCATCATTTTCATCATCATCGTCAAAATCGAATAACCCTGCAAAAAAATTATCCTTACTTCTTTTCGGAACGGTGATTGTAACTTCTTTTTGAGCGTATTTTTGACAGAGTTCATATTCTTTTAAATTGAAAATACCCATAAAATACAAAATTTCATAATCGGAAAAAAAGCAAAAGGGCGCCGTCGGATTTGAAATTTCTTCCATACCGTAATCTATCAGCAATTTACGATAAACCTGATTTAAATCTTTCTTTAACGACGAAGACGACGACTGTTTCAATGCATTATTTTCAATCGCTTCCTGATGATCAACAGGCAATAAATCCGTTAAAAACGGCTGCAAATAATCATCAAAGCTTTCCACCAATATCGGCGCTGAACGACAAATATAATCGCGAATGAGGGTCGTTAATTTTTTCAAATGAAGATCAAATGTTTTTTGTTGCAGCGGAGTCGGCAACAATTGTTTTAATTCCTGACAATTTTTTTGAATTGCGCCATCGGAAGACATATCATCACGCGACACTTGTGCAATATCATCCACAAGGTGTGCATAAAGCGTATAAGCCATGCAAAACCATGATTCGTTTGCTTTCGGCATTTGTTTCGATTCGGCATTAATTGTCATAATGTTGTGCAAATAGTACAAGACATTGATAAGTTTTTGATATTTTGTCCGCTCATCGAAATGTTCAGGCAAAAACATTAACCGATTCTGATGCCGATAAGATATAAGAGTCGATAAATCAATAAATTGTTGTAAAGGCAATTCATAAGGCGTTTTTAATTTTTCAAAAATTTCATTATATATTCCGGGCACCCAAACCGTATTTACTCTGTGCATTTCCGTTAAGGCATCATTTAAAGAAGGAATACATCTTTCAATACTTTCGGAAGGGATGGAATACGTCATTAAATCAGTAAATACAACGGGTTTATTCGTTTCCAAGCTTTTTTGAAATGTTCGTAAAGCCGTTAAATTTTCACCGCTGACTTTCTTTTGCGCGATATGCAAATTAATCATACTGTTTAATCGTTGAACGGCAATGTTTTTTTGAACGGTATAAATTTCAAAGGCTTCATCAGCACTCATCAAACCGAGCATATAGGGACCGTAAATTGACCCAAGAGAAGCAATCATATTCGGGAAATCAGCCTTTTTTTGCGGATTCACTTGCAATGTTTCGACTGTTTTCTGATACATTTGCGATATAATTTGCTTTAAAGAATAATTTTGATTACTCACGTGTTCTTCCTTTTTGATTATCATTATTGATTTTATTAATATTTTGTCGCGCAATCATTTGAGGTTTATTCATGCACGCCATATAAAGCGATTTTGTGCAATTATCATACCATTTCATCCATTCGTTATTCCATTCTTTATTGTTTGAATATGTTCTTAAAAAAGCGCGCGTACTTTCAATTAAGGAACCGACTTCCTCATTATGTTGTTGTTCGTTCAACATGGTTAAATTATCATTAAAAACACGACTGAAATCAGTGCACAACAAATAGGCGCGAATACCGTCCGGTGTTTCATTTTCGGCAACATGTTGCGCTAAAACGGCCGATGATTTTAATAATCCGTCGATTGATAAAGTCATGGCGGTGGTATAAAGACTGTCATATTCATCTTCCGTAATTTCTTTATGCATAATTAAAACCGTATTTTTCAGCGCCATTTTAACAGCCTCATTTTTTCCGTGCGACATCCAATCGTGAACGGGGGGCAAAAAATCGTCTAACTCATAGCGATTACTTGCGTAAACCAAATTTAATTCTAAAACAAGTTTTAAATAATCGCGCATCTCATAAAACAGATGAAGTGTTTGATAATCCGGTTTAAGATAAACACCTTTTTTGGTTAAATAGTCACATGTTTCATCGAATCCTTCAAATTCATTGATATGAAACACAATCGGAAATATATTTTCGTGTTCGTCCATAAATTTTTGAGCAACTTTGGTTGCCGTATCTTTTTTAATTTGCTCTATTTGTTTTTGTGCTCCGCGATATTGATCATACTGATCTTTACTCCAAATACCGAAATAAGCTAAAAGCGTGGCCGTATCGGATGATCCCAAGGCACAGACGTAAGCACAGGGATTACTGTTTTTAATACCCTGCATAATTATATCTTTACCGGAGGAAGGCAAGCGTTGAAGCATTTCTTGCTGAACAGCAGGATATTTTTGAGAAATATCGTCCAGCACATTCCAAAATTCGGACGTATGGTTAAAAGCCCATTGTGTCACTTTCTGAAATTTTTCTTGCAAAATCGGCTGAACGGCAGATGTCGGCGCAATAATATCTAATAACGCAAGCTTTTTGTCTTCTTGTTGACGAGCCCATTGAATTTTATTGAGTAAAAATCTTTTACTGTTCATATAAAAGTCTCCTTTCCGGTTGCCATAATTATTTGATGATATACATCATTGTTATATGATTATACACATTTTTTTAAAAAAGTAAAGAAAAATATGACAAAAATATTTTTTTTCTTTTAAATTTATCAAAAAAACAACGAACAGTTTTGAAAAAAAAGCAAAAAAACAGCGGGTAAAACGAAAATTTTAAACAAATCGTTTTACCCGTTTTATGTTTTTTACCTGAAATTCAGGTGCTAAAAAAACAAAGCCGTTTAGCTTTGTTTAAAGCAATATTGAATGGTTCCGCCGCTCACATTGCAAGAAGATTTATGTTTACAATCGGTAAACACAGCCTCTTCCGTCGTACCGATACCCAAAATGCTTGTGGCAGCATTACAAACCCCTTCCGACGGGAAACTGATTTCAAGTTGAACGCCGCTGCCGTTTGATGAAAACCTCACTTTATCTTTGGCAATTAATGAGCCGCCGGGTGTTGTGCTATCGCTACCTTCCTTTGTATTTAATCCGGCTGTTTTTAAGTTAGGTGTTTCATCATTTGTGCCAAATGCTAAACTTTTTTGTTTGGCGGAAAACAACACAACCGCATATTTGGCAGCTATATCCAAAGTTTCATTGGCACGATAGCGGTTCATTGCCATAGAATAACCTGCAATAGCGCCGATGGACAACACACCGATAATGGCCAAAACACCGAGCATTTCTACCATTGACCGACCGGATTCGTTTGTTCTTTTCATCATTTTAATATCCTTTCATTTAAGTTGTTTTTAAAGCTCCCCGAGCCTAAAAACACAATATTATTAAGGTTTTGTTTACCTTATTTTACAATCGAGAGAAACTCCCGCAGAGTTATTATAAAACAAAGGGTTAAATAATGCAACATTTTTTTTGGAAAAAACGCCATTTTTTGTTTATGATATTGATTTCAAAAGAATATTCATTTTATGAACAAGCAGAGGCAGAATCGGGGAATTTTTTAATATCAGCTTTTAAATTTGTAAAAAATATAATCAAAAACAGGCGGGCAGGAACGGAAACTCAAGAAAAGCCGTTCTGCCCGTCGTCGATTTTATGATTTACAATTGCCGTATATCTCTTTAAAAAACATTATTTTTTAAATATTGCACCGTTGAAAAGCAAAACGTATACCCCCCGAAGGATATTGATAAGAAACAATAAAAAAATCCGCTCTCGATAAACAAGAGCGGATAAAAGAGCGAATTTAATTAATCTCTGCCACTATTATTATTATTCACTATTTTTTTGCCATTATCATTCATCTTGTCTATTTGATCTTCATACTTCTTCAACTCATCCAAGTATGCTTTCACGAGTTTATCACCACTCTTTTCAAGTGTGTTATTGATTCCGCCATTGCCGGAATTATCATTGCTCTCAGACGGCTGTTTACTTTCGCTACCGCCGGAATTGCCATTGCTCTCAGACGGCTGTTTACTTTCGCTACCGCCGGAATTGCCATTGCTCTCAGACGGCTGTTTACTTTCGCTACCGCCGGATTTACCATCGCTCTCAGACGGCTGTTTACTTTCGCTACCGCCGGATTTGCCGTCGCTAAGAGACTGGTTCTCTTTGCTACTGTCGGGCTGTTCCTTTTCGTCACCGCTAACAAGCTGTTTGAGATCATTAGCAATTTCTTTTAAACCCGGCTTAATATTTTTGTTGTAGAATTCTTTGGTCTTATCATACGTTTCTTCGACATTTTCGACAGCTTCTTCGGTATTCACTTTCACTCTCCATATCCAGTCGGGTTTGTCTTCTTCATAGCGTTTCTGCGCGTCTTGAAACTCTTTTTCCCTTCCTGTTTCCTTTGCATATTTTTCTAATTTTTTCCAATCAGTATTATGCATACGCTTATACTCTGATGAAGAAAACAAATCTGCCAGTCGTTGGTCATAGCCTTTTCCTACTCTTTGAGAAAGTGGAGGATTTTTTGAAAGATTTACTGAAACATTAGATAATCCATTTCCATCGCATGAAAAAAGAATCGGAGCACCACTCCCTCCGGGGTTATTTCCGTCAGGATTGAACGGTATCTCAATGGTTCCTCCGATCGGCTTTCCAAATTCATCAAACTCCAGCGTTATACCATCCAGACTTTCGCTTTGAATACCCCCAAACTCATTATATTTATATTCCCGTTTGCGTTTCTTTGGTGCCGATTCGACATTTTCTTCACTTTCGGAATTCGTTTCAAGCCCTAATTTTTTTAATTCTTCCTTAAAGGCTTCTTTTTTCTTACGAGCTTCTTCATCCTTACGGAGTTCTGTATCATAGCGTTCTTTCAATTCTCGAAACGCCGAGGCATTCATAGATTTTTCTAATTTCGGCCAATCAGCCTTTTCCATTCGTTTACTAAGTTTGGAAGTAACCCGTTCCTCAGCCTTGCGAAAAGCCACAGTATCCGGTGAAAGGCTATAAGACATGAATTGTTCCTTCCCATCTTCTGTTTTCCCATATTGCGGAACACTAATTACAATATCGTCAACATTTCCGGTGCGCTCATCATAAGTAACGATTGCACAACCCACTCTTTCCTCGATAACAACACCGTTATCACTATACCATACTTCATGATCATTAGATTTAATTTCATGTTTTTCAGCCATTTTAAAACTCCTTTTTTTTGCTTATGACTGCTCTATTATACATAAATATGCGTTTTTTTGCAATGCTTTTTTTAAAAAACCTTAAAAAAATTGAAAAATATTAATATATCCGTATTAAGAATATTGATAAAAAACAATAAAAAAATCCGCTCTCGATAAACAAGAGCGGATAAAAGAGCAAATTTAATTAAAAATTATTCATTGCCATTATTCATTCATTTTTGCTTATAGGATGCATTCACGAGCTTCTGTAAGGCTTCGGGATCTTCTTGGGAAGGATCAGGAACGCGTCCGCCACTGTTCTGTTTAAGCGTGCCGTTGTGATCATCGGTAGACTGAACTGTTGTTCTTTCTTCAGGCAGCCTCAACGCTTCCAAATATGTAATCTCCTGACTGTGTCTAAGTATGTTTTTGATTCCGTCACCGCCGGAATTACCATTACTCGGAGTCTGATTCTTGCCACTACTGTCGGGCTGATTCTCCTTGTTACCACCGCTAACAAGCTGTTCCTTTTCGTCACCGCTAACAAGCTGTTTGAGATCATTACCCATTTCTTTTAAACCGAAAGCAATACTTTTTAAACCGGAAGCAATATTTTTGTTGTACATTTCTTTGCCCTTTTCGACAGCTTCTTCGACATTCACTCTCGCTCTCTCTACCAAGCCGGGTTTGCCTTCTTCATAACGTTCCTGCGCTTCTTTAAGCTTTTTTTCCTCTCCGTTTGCCTTTGCATATTCTTCTAATTTGCCCCAATCAGTATTATGCATTCGATTATAATTCGGAGAAGGGAAATTTTTTACTACAAGATCATAGATTCCATTTCCATCGCATGAAAAAATGATCGGAGCACCACTCCCTCCGGGGTTATTTCCGTCAGGATTGAACGGTATCTGAATGGCTCCATTGATCGGCTTTCCAAATTCATCAAACTCCAGCGTTATACCCTCCAGACTTTCGCTTTGAATACCCCCAAACTCATTATATTTATATTCCCGTTTGCTTTTCTTTGATGCCGATATGACATTTTCTTTATTTTCGGAATTCGTTTCAAGCCCTACTCCTTTCTTACGGGCTTCTTCCTCCTTACGGAGTTCTGTATCATAGCGCTCTTTCAATTCTCGAAACGCCGAGGCATCCATAGTTTTTTCTAATTTCGGCCAATTCGCATTTTTCATTCGTTTAGTAAGTTGGGAAGCAACCCGTTCCTCAGCCTCGCGAAAATCAGCAGTATTCGGTTCAAGGTAAAGATAAACGTCTTTCTCCGCGTCCGTATTATTGAATTTCGGAATACGAACGGAAATCGTTTCAACATTTCCGGTGTGATCATTATAAGTAACGATTGTATTACCCACTCTTTCCCTGATAGAAACACCGGTATCACTACTATACCATACTTCATGATCATTAGATTTAACTACATGTTCTCCAGCCATTTTAAAACTCCTTTTTTGCTTATGACTGCTTTTATTATACATAAATATGCGTTTTCTTGCAATACTTTTTTTAATAGCTTTAAAAAAATTGAAAAATATTAATATATTCGATAAAAACAATCAATTTTATGCATAAAAAAAACAGACACTTTACAAGCATCTGTTCTTTTGGTGCGGTTAAGAAGACTCGAACTTCCACGGATATTCTCCACAGCGACCTCAACGCTGAGCGTCTACCAATTCCGCCATAACCGCATAAATTTAGTTTAACTTATCAGATTCCTGACAAAATTGCAAGCATTTTTTGCATATTTATAACTTTTTTTTATCTCGCAAATTTTTTATCTTGCATTATCTTTAAAAACGCTATAATTATTTTTAGAAAAGGAGAAAAAATGACTGTTCAATTACAAAATCTGCCGTATGCGGAAAATGCGCTGGCACCCGTTATCAGCGAAAAAACCGTTCAATTTCATTATCATAAGCATCACGCCGGCTATGTGCAAAAAACAAATGAGCTGATTTATAATACCGATTTGGAAAATAAATCGCTGGAAGAAATTATTTTAACGGCGGCAAGCGATTCGTCTTATCAAACTCTTTTTAACAATGCCGCACAGGTTTGGAATCATCAATTTTATTGGCAAAGCTTAAAACCCGCCGCCTCACCCGTTCCCGAAAAATTAAAAATTTTAATCGAACGCGATTTCGGCTCGGTCGATGAATTAAAAAATCAGCTTCAAGCAAAAGGATTGTCTCAATTCGGAAGCGGTTGGGTCTGGCTGGTTACGGAAAACGATAAACTCTCAATTCTTTCAACATCAAACGCACAAACACCTCTCACAAACGGCAATCAAAAGCCGTTACTTACCATTGACGTATGGGAACATGCCTATTATTTGGATACGCAAAATAACAGAGCCGCTTATCTGCAAAACGTGATAAACAATCTGTTAAACTGGGAGTTTGCCGCTCAAAACTTAACGGGAGATAAATAATATGAAAATCTTGGTTGTCGGCGGTGCCGGATATATCGGTGCACATGTCGTAAAAGCCCTATTAAATGCAGGTATTTCCGTTCGCGTGTATGATGATTTATCAACAGGACAGAAAATCAACCTTTTTCCACAGATTGAATTTGTTGAAAATACCATTCTGAATGAAAAAGCGTTGGAAGAAGCCTTGACCGATGTTGACGGCGTTATTCATTTAGCCGCCAAAAAAGCCGTCGGCGAATCGATGACATTGCCTGAAATATATGCCACCAATAACATAACCGGAACCTTGAATTTATTAAATGCCATGGCGAAAAAAAATGTGAAAAACATTGTATTTTCCTCATCTGCCGCGGTTTACGGTACGCCGCAATATACGAAAGTCGATGAAGCGCATCCGGTCAATCCCATTAATTTTTACGGCTTTACAAAATTGGAAATTGAGCGCTTTTTGGAATGGTATGATCGCTTAAAAGACATTAAATTCATTGCCCTGCGCTACTTTAATGCTGTCGGATACGATGAAACCGGCACCGTTCAAGGGTTAGAAAAAAATCCGCAAAACTTATTGCCCATTATCATGGAAACCATTGTCGGCATTCGAGAAAAAATGCTTATTTTCGGCACAGATTACGATACTCCGGACGGCACATGCATTCGCGATTATATTCATGTATCCGATTTGGCAACGGCTCATGTTTCGGCTTTAAATTATTTGTTGAAAGAACACAAAAGCCAAGTGTTAAATTTAGGAACCGAAACCGGACACAGCGTTTTGGAAATGGTCAAACGCACCGAAGCTTTAATCAAGCCCTTTCCTCACGAAAATGCCCCCAGACGCCCGGGCGATCCGGCACAATTAACCGCTGTTGCCCATAAAGCACACACGTTACTCGGTTGGACACCGACACACAGCGCATTGGATAATATTATTTTATCAACTTGGGCTCTTTATCAAAAACATTTTCCACAAAATCGATAAAACAGTCTTGATTTTTTTGAACTAACGCCCTTCTTCCGACAAAAGAGGGTTCATCAAAATGTGTTTTAATCGCTCATAATAACAAAATTTTGAAAGCAATCGATTCGAAGAAAAAAATATTGTAAAATAAATTCTTTTTTTTCAATAAAATAAAAAAAATATAGAACAGAAGAAAAAAACACTTGACTTTTATAAAAAAAACAAGTATAAAAAACTACCTTTAATGTGAAATGCAACTGGTAAAATGATAACCGTTATAAATGGAGAAAGACAATGAAACGTACATATCAACCGAGCAAACTTGTTCGCACGCGTCGGCACGGCTTTCGCGCCAGAATGGCAACATTGGGCGGTCGTAAAGTTTTAAATGCTCGTCGGCGGAAAGGTCGTAAAGTTTTAAGCGCTTAAAAGAAATAACAGGCGTGTAAAGATTTTAAATAAAGGGACGCGATATGAGACTCCGTTCCTTTTTTTAATAAAAACGGAAAAGACACTTTCATTTTTCAGAGGAACAAATGCCCGAAAAATCATTTTCATTACCGATTCGCATTCGTAACCGCAAAGATTTTTTGCGCGCAGCCAATAATGGCCGTAAGTTTCGTGCAGTAGGTCTGTTATTTCAAGCTGTTCCGAATAATTTAAAAATAAGTCGAATCGGCTTTACGACTACGAAAAAATTGGGAAAAGCCGTTATTCGAAATCGCATTCGACGGCGAATGCGAGAAATCGCGCGTTTGTTTTTTATACCCGCAGCCCCCAAAGGATACGATTATGTTTTCATCGGGCGAAACACAACTCTTGACAGACCCTTTGAGTTATTGAAAAATGATGTACTGTATATTTTAAATCAATTTTTAAAATCATTGGAAGAGCCGAAAAAGCCGAAAAAAGAAGGAGAAAATCAATGAAAAAATTATTTTTTTCGAAAAACGAACCCTTTTTATCAGCTCTTCGGTATTCCATGCAAAAATGTGTTTTGACAACAGCCTTAGCTTTAATATGGCTGTATCAGAAAGTGTTATCCCCTTTAAAACCGACCTGTTGTCGCTATACACCAACTTGTTCTGCCTATGCACGTGAAGCTTTTTTGTTGCATGGAATACGAAAAGGTGCTATCTTAACAACTAAACGAATTTTAAGCTGTCACCCGTGGGGCGGATTCGGTTATGATCCCGTTCCACCGAAACAAAAGGAAAATAAATGAAAAAAGAAACAGATATAACGGAAAAACGCAATTTATTCATCGCTGCTTTATTAACGATGCTTATTTTATTCGGAATGGACGCGCTTTTTCCGTCTTCCGAACATAAATCGGTCACGCCTTCACAAGAAACCGCCTTGTCCGCTCAATCCGTTCAACCGATACAACCGGCGCAAACGCTTGAACAAGGCTCTTTCGCTACCCCGAATCAAAATGAGCAACCGGATTCTGTCACACCTGAAAACATTACACAAACAATTGACATTCAAAATGCAGCATTAAAAGGCAAGTTTAATGTGCAACAAGGACGCATTTCCGATGCCGAATTATTAAAATATAAAGAAACAACAAAAAAAGGCAGTCCCTTCGTTACATTACTCAATCGGGATTATTATACCCAAACACGTTGGAACGGAACGAATACGCCGGTACCGACGCTGTATCTGCACCCAACAGATAACCAGATATTAACACCTAATCATCCGATTGTTTTAACGGGCGAAAACGAATTTGTTAAAATTGAACGACAATTAACACTTGATGATAACTATATGCTTTCAAGCGTTGATAAAATTACCAATTTAACCGATATGCCGATTTCTGTGTTTTTCAGCGGTGAAATTACACGAAGACTGGAAACATTGCCTAAAATGACAAATGTGCATGAAGGTTTTCTTGCTGTTGCAAAAGACAGATTAATTGAAGAAAAATATACGGACGTTGAAAAAGAAAATATTTCACATGTAACGAAAGGCGGCTGGTTCGGCATAACCGATAAATATTGGCAAACAGCCCTTATTTTGGATTCAAACGAAAAAGGAATAATTCGTTTTGAAAAGCCGGAAGCCAATCTTTACAAAGCCGTGTTTACGGGGGATACCGTTACCATCGATCCGGCTCAAACTTATCTGCATACGTCACGAACGTTTGCCGGCGCTAAAACCATTGACTTACTGAATGATTATCAATCGCGTTATCAAATACCGAAATTTGATTTAACCATTGATTTCGGTTGGTTTTACTTTTTGACAAAGCCTTTCTTATATATTTTGAATTGGCTCTATGCCTTTTTGGGAAATATGGGCATTGCCATTATTGTTTTTGCAACCATCATTCGCGCTTTGTTATTGCCGATTGCCACAAAATCGTATGAAAGTATGGCAAAAATGCGCAAACTGCAACCGCACATGCAATCTCTGCAAAAACGGTATAAAGATGACAAACAACGTTTGCAAATTGAAATGATGAATTTGTATAAACGGGAAAAAGTCAATCCTGCCGCCGGTTGTTTGCCGATGTTTTTGCAGATTCCCGTGTTTTATGCCCTATATAAGGTGCTCTCCGTTTCCATTGATATGCGTCAGGCACCGTTTTACGGTTGGATCAATGATTTATCCGTTCCCGATCCGACTTCCGTTTTTACGGGCTTCGGTTATTTTGATTGGTCGGTTCCTGCTCTTTTAAACATTGGTATTTTACCTATTTTAATGGGTTTAACAATGGTTATTCAACAAAAATTAAGTCCGGCACCTGCCGATCCGACACAAGCGAAAGTGCTGAAATGGATGCCCGTTATTTTTACGTTTATGTTGGGCGGGTTTGCCGCCGGTTTGGTGCTTTACTGGACATGGAGCAACATTCTCTCCATTTTGCAACAAAAATATATTATGCATAA
>CANPXT010000007.1 GCA_947586835.1 uncultured Alphaproteobacteria bacterium | reverse complement strand
GATGCTACCAATTCATTAAATGCGGCAACCTCTTTGTCTTTTGAGTTATATTGTAAAGTTTTTTCCTGTGTCTCAATTAAATTTTTTAATGAATCGGGCATAGCCATATCCGCTTCATTTTTTTTGCCGTTTTGAATTTCATCTAACTGTTGTAAATATTTTATTTCTTCTTCGGTAAGGGGCAGGGTTTTCGATTCTATCCGATTAAAATTCGCTTCTTTTGAAAACACATATTGTATATTTTTTCCGTCACTATGATAATAAAGATTAAGTGCTTTAATTTGTTCATCGGAGAACAAATCACTATAATAGAGATCTTTTTCGCGAATATCCCATGATTTTTGTTCTTCATCGGTTAAGCCGGTGACAAGAAAATCTTTTCCCTTTAAGTCAGGATAACGATCGGTGACATAATCTTGAATAAATTGTGTTCTTTCCAGATTAAAAGAATGATATGTTCCCCAGGTACCTTCTTTTGAATAATTGCAACAGATCCACTTTTTATGACCATTGTTATAAAATTCTTTCCACCAATTCATACGCTCAAGATCTGTATCCGTTAATTCAATGCCGTAAGCAGCGGCTGTTTGTTGAGTCTTTTCCCCTTTCGGCTGCATTAAAATATGAATCGATGCACCCATGGCTCGATTAACGGCTTGTGTGTGAATCCAAAGTTCTTTTTCTTCATCGGTTAATCCGGCAGGAATATTTTTTTGATTTTGATGAAGTTCTTTTTTGTTTTTTTCAACCAGCTTGCGAAAATAATCAGGTTCATAAGTATTCTTTCCGTATGCAAGCTCATCGGAGAGAGTATCCTCCGCATTAAGAGTATAATAGCATAAATAGTCAACAGACATTGCTTCTGCTTCAATGAGTTTACGTTGTTTTTGAATCACTTCACGCGAATAGTAAATCGGTTCACTCCCCAATCCGTCATCACCTTGACCGATATGAAGGATTTCATGAAACATGGCAGGTGTGACAAGCACTTCCGGTAACAAACTGATATATCTTGATTTCCAGTCAGTAACTCCTGTGGCATTATCATTTTTTAATTTTTCCCAATCTTCGGGCGTTGATGAAACGGTAATGGGCTTATCGTGTTGAATGGTTTCTCGCACCAAACGACGCAAATAAGGTTCTTTTTCGGCGCTGTCTCTTAAATAGTTTTTTAATCGTTCGGATTGTTCTTGACTTAACTGCGTTGTATCAATTAATTCAAAATATTGTTGCCATTCTTTTTCGGAAAGCGTTTTATAAACGGCCAGTTCTTTTCGGGCAGGAGACGGCGAAGGCATCGGATAACTTGAGACGATTTTTGATTGATTCGAATTTAAATCATCGGCCGTGTTGATTGCCTGAATGGCTCCGTGTGCAGATGTCAATGTTTCCCGTGCGGTTTCGTTTTGGTTGAAATTGTCATTCATTGCCATTATCATTTCTCCTAAATATTCTTTAATTTTGTTGACTGTCCTTTATCAAAAATTTTTCAAGTAAAAAAGAAATGGTGTTAAACACTTTTTTCCGGTTCTTGCAAGATAATTGAAGAGATTTTGTTACTTTCTTCATATTCTTGCGCCGTTGATTTGATTGTGGCAGATAGTTTGGGTTGTGTATCAACGGTTTTATCAGATAAACTCTCGTTTACGGTTGCTTGTGCAAGTTGTTGTTGTATTTTGGGGGTGTTGTGTGTTTCATTTTCTGAAGCTTCCGGTTTGTTGGTTTTATTAAGCTCTGTGTTTTGTAAATGATCTTGAAGAGATTGTTTCTCCGGTGCGTTTCTATAGTTTTTTTCTTCGATATACAAGCTAACGGATTCGTGAATGTTCCATGCTCTTTGTTCTTCATCGGTTAAACCGGTAACATAAAAATTTTTTCCTTTTAAGACGGGGTAACGATTGGTAATATAGTTATAAACACGTTGTTCTTGTTCGGGAAACGTTACTCTATGAGCGGAAAAATTCTGACAGATCCACTCTTTATGAGAATTGTTATAAAATTTTTTCCACTGATTTAGTTCTTGTAAATCATATTTATTTAATTCAATGCCGTAAGCAGCGGCTGTTTGTTGAGTCTTTTCTCCTTCCGGCTGCATTAAAATATGAATCGATGCACCGATGGTGCGATTAACAGCTTGTGAGTGAATAAAAAGTTCTTTTTCTTCATCGGTTAATCCGGCAGGAATATCTTGTTGATTTTCGCGCAGTTCGTTTTCATTTTTTTTAATCAGTTTGCGAAAATAATCAGGTTCCCAATATCGCGGTTCATAATGATTACATAAATAACTGATTGACATAGCTTCCGCTTCAATGAATTTCAATTTTTTTTGAACCGATTCACGCGATAAAGAACGGCTATATGAACCTAAACCGTCATCATTTTGTCCGATATGAAGAACTTCATGAAAGATTGTGCCTGAATCATCAATGTATCTCGGTGATACACGAATATGTCTGGTTGTCAAGTCAGCATCAGCTGCAGCACCTTTGCGGAGTAAGGCTATTTGATCTCGGGGCGTTGAGGAAAAGGTAATGGGCTTGCCGTGTTGAATGGTTTCTCGCACTAAACGACGTAAATAAGGTTCTTTTTCGGCGCTGTCTCTTAAATCATTTTTTAATCGTTCGGATTGTGCTTGACTTAACCGCGTTGTATCAAGTAAACCGAAATATTGTTTCCATTCCTTTTCGGAAAGAGTTTTATAAAGGGCAAGCGCTTTTTTGGCGGAAGATGACTGTTTCGAATCTGTTGATGATTTTCCGGAAAATAAATCATCAGCAGTATTTATCGCCTGAATGGAACCATAAACGTAAAAAGCCATTGATGCTTCCCAGAATTTTTGGTTATCACCCGTTATTTCGGCTTCTTCTGCTTCTTTCAGCGCTTCCTCTTTTTTTCTGGCGTATTCTTGGTTTTGTGATGTATTTGTTTGCGTTGATGTGGTATGAGAAAATAACTCATCTGCAGCACTTATATCTTGAATTGATCCGAAAGTGTAAAGCGCCATTGTTGCTTCTTGAAATTCTTGTGTGTTACCTGTTATATCGGCTTCATCTGCTTTTTTCAATGCTTCTTTTAATTTTTCTTTGCGTTCATCGGAAATTGTTTTTTGCACGGTTTTGTTATTGTTCATTGCCATTATCATTTCTCCTTAAATATTGCTTTATTTTGCTATTATACACGATTTTATGCCTTGTTTCAAGAAAAATGTATTTTTTCTTCTGTTGCACCGTTAAATGTTTTAAATACCATCTGAGCAATTAATTCTATAACTTCTTGAATTTCTTGAAAAACCTGTTCATAAGCACTGTTGACATATTTTTCTTGTTTTTTAAAATAAAATTCCGTAAAATATGCTTTTGAAAGAGAGGTCTTATGTCTTATGAAAAAACAGAACAGTTGCTTGATCTTGCCATATGGATGCAATCTTCTCGTGAAGGTGTCAGTTTAAAAGATATTATGAAACATTTCGGTGTTTCCAAACGTACGGCGGATCGTATGCGTAATTTAATTTTATTGCGCTTTCCTCAAACTGTCGAAACGGATTCGGGAACTCGGGAAAAACGGTGGTATATTCCGCAGGGAACCTTGCGCGATATTATTCAATTTAATGCTGAAGAATTATCTTGCCTCAATATAGCAAAGGAAGCTTTGCAAAAAAGTCATTTGCATGAAAAAGCCGATAAATTGGACGGCATTATCAAGAAAATCAAAGCTTCCATAAAGGCGGAAACTTTTCGCAGAATCGAGCCGGATGCGGAAGAGCTGATGCGTGCGGAAGGCATTGCCTGTCGCCCGGGACCGAAAATTAAAATTGATGACGCTGTTTTAAACGCTATTCGTGAAGCTATTTTGTCTTGTCATCAAATTCGGATCACATATCAAAATAAGAACAGCAAAAAAACCAGTTATAATACGCTTAATCCGTTAGGTTTTTTATATGGCGACAGAAATCACTATCTGGTGGCAATTCACTCCGACGGCTTTGGAAACGGTTTACCGCATAACTTTATTTTAATGAACGTCAAAGATGTTAAGATTTTGCCTGATATATTTGTATATCCGACTGATTTTTCACTTCAAAAATATGCGGAACAATCTTTCGGCGTTTTTCAGGAAGATCCGGTTGATGTGGAATGGCTTTTTGATAAAGAAACAGCTGATGAGGCTTCTCATTATATATTTCATCCGTCTCAAACTGTGCGCAAAAATCCCGACGGTACATTGACGGTTCGTTTTCGTTGCGGCGGTCGTATGGAAATGGATTGGCATCTTTACACTTGGGGCGAACATGTGACCGTAATTTCTCCGCATGAACCATAAACAATCGTTTTAAAAAATAACAACGGTTTATATTTGTATGCGAAAATTAAATTTATCTCTCAATACGGTAAAAAAATAAAAAACAAAAAAAACTGATTTATTAAAAAATCCGAATGATAATGAAATATTGCGTTTTTAAACGTGTTTTTCAGGTCTGTGCTTTATTCACAGAAAGTTGAATAAAGAGCAGCAATCGCATGTCCTTTGCTTAGTATAAAATAATTTTCTTTACAATTATTTGAAGACAAATCTAAAACGGATGAATAAAGAGAGGCTAAAATTTCTATACACGAAAAACAACTACCTATATGCTCTGCTTGAGCAGTATGAGTCATTTTTAATGTTCGTATTCGTATATTTTTAATATGTTCTTCTAATTTCATGACCACTCCAGTTAATAGAACTACATAATTTTAATTATTGGGGTACCGTTCAGAATAAAAAACAGTTTGCCAAATATTTTGCAACGCTTGTAATGTGGTAGGGGCTATTTTTTCTAAAGGTGGCAAATCATCTTTTGCAAAAAAAGTCATACTTGAACACTTCGTGGGCTCTAAATTTTTTATTTCTCCTTTAAAATCTTTCACAAGGAAATAAAAGTCCATTCTTTTGTTTTCACCTACTAAATTATGAACAAGATGTGCAAAAACAACATCTTTAGGCTCCACACTAATCCCAAGTTCTTCTTTTGCTTCACGGATAACGGTTTGTGTGGCGGTTTCATTTTCTTCTATATGCCCAGCAGGAAGAACCCACCACCCATCTTTAAAATATCCGTCTGTTCGATAAAATAATAAAAACTTATTATCTTTTTCAAGGATAAAACTGACACTAGCATTAAATTTCACTCGTTCCGACATGATGCATCTCCTATTAATATTTTGACTCATACAAATAAAACGGGTAAGCGGTGCTGATTTTTTGACATTTTTCAAAATTTTTTTTCAGCGTTCTTCTTTTAAAAATCGACTGATCGTGTTTCGACTGACATGATACATTTGCGCAATTTTTCGTTTCGAAATTTTGCTTTTTTCCAAAACAATAATGCGAGATTTTTCCTTTTTCAGTTTCGAAAAAGCACATCGAAATCCGAAAGGACGACCTAAATGCTTTCCTTCGGCCTTTAACCGAAGTAAACTTTCTTTGGTGCGTTGTGAAATCAGTTGACGCTCAATTTCTGCCGAAAGAGCAAATGCGAACGCTAAAACTTTTGATTGAATATCGGCACCTAAACGATAATGTTCTTTAATGGTCCAAACTTGACATTCTTTTTCCAAGCAATTTTGTAAGATGCCCATAACCTGTAATAAATTTCTGCCTAATCGGGATAATTCGGTAGAAATAAGAATATCACCGGCGCGCAATTGATTCAGAAGTTGTCCTAATTGTCTTTCTTCCAAACTGGTGCGGGAAGAGATGGTTTCTTCAATCCACATATTTACTTTTAAATGATTGATTGCACAAAATTTTTTAATTTCAAAACGCTGATTCTCTACAGATTGATGGTCTGTTGAAACACGAATATAGCCGTAAATCATATTATATCCTTTTGGTTGTAGTTATAAAATAACAATTACCCATAAAAACAAATATGTCAATACTTAATTTAACGTTCTGACGTTATTTATTAAAAATTTGTTCGTGCAAAATAAAAAAAGAGAAACATGAATGAAAAACTAAAAATAAATCGTGTCGAATGATTTTTCTTGCTCGTAAAGAAAAAAAAGAGGTATTATTAAAATTAATTGGAAAGGAGATTGTGTGATGATTTTAATTCGAAAAGCTTTGCCGGATGATGCCCGAAGCATTAAACAAATACAAATAGCAGCATATCAAGCGGCATATCGCGGATTGTTGTCGGATGAATATTTAAATGCGTTGGTTCTGAATGAAGATGTCGTGCATCGTACGAAAAACTTTCTTTCGAAACCTGAAATCACTGCTTATGTCGCAGTGAAAAATGATCAGATTGTCGGTTTTGCCTATGTTGTTTATCCGCGTCTGTCGTGTTTTGAAATTATGGCAATATATATCCGTCCCGATCAGCAGAGACAGAGTATCGGGCGAAGAATGGTTGAAAACATTTGCGCCGAAAAAAAAGCAGCAGGGTATAAAGTTTGTGAAGCGTGGACTCTCAAAAACGGTCCCTCTGTGGGATTTTATCAAAAAACAGGTTTTAGGCAGGATTTGTCACAAGAAAAAATTTCCGAACGGTTTTCTCTTCCGCTTACGCTGTTTTATAAAAAATTATAACTTACATCTTATGATGTTTATGTAAAAAATACCATACGAATATATCTCGTTTAAAACCCGTAAAAATGGGACGACTTTCAAAATATTGTTAAACTCAAAGAACGTATGTTTGACGTTCTTTATTTATTTTTAATGGTTAAACCGTCTTTAAAAGCTGCTCCGACCGGTTCGCCGACCAAACGATAAACATTTGCGGCGCTGTCAAACGTGAGCAGATTCATTTTGCCGATGTCAATTTCGCCTTTTTCGTTTAATATTGATTCATCTGCCGTCACATTTACCACCCTTCCGATGACCTGAAAATCTTCATCAACGGGACGCATTTCAACAACTTCGCATTCTAATACCAACGGATATTCCGTAATAACGGGTGCATCGACAAATTGACTTTTTTCAACGTGAACTTTCGCCTTTTCAATTTTATTGAGGCGCCGACCGCTTTCCAATCCGAAATAATCGGAAATTTTTAGCGTTTCTTTCGTCGCAAAAGCAAGTGTAAATGCCTTTTTGAGCTTTAAATTATCGGTTGTTTTATGTGAACCCAATAAAATACTGACTTCGTGATAATTCCATTGCGTTCCCCAAGCGGCATTCATGGCATTCGGCACACCGTTTTCATCATATGTGGCAATAATAAATACCGGTAGGGGGCATATAAGTGTTTTGTTTCCTAAATTTTTTCTCATATTTTCCTCCTTTACTTTAATTTATTATATTCTTCATCGGTAACGGGTTCAAGCCATTCATTCGTTGCACCCTCTGCCGGAACGGCAAGCGCTAAATGCGTGAACCAACTGTCTTTTGCCGCACCGTGCCAATGCTTAACTTCGGGCGGGATGTTCACGACGTCTCCGGGTTTTAATTCTTGCGCCGGCTTGCCCCATTCCTGATAATAGCCTCGACCGGCGACAACCAATAAAATTTGTCCGCCTTTGTGATGAATATGCCAATTATTGCGACATTTCGGTTCAAAAGTCACATTCGCAATGTTAATACCCGTTTGTGTAAGCGGATTTAAATAACTTTTTCCGATAAAATATTTTTCATAAGCCGTGTTTTCATTGCCAAAACCAAATAACACGTTTTTCGCTGTTTCTTGTTGCGCCGTTTTTAAAATTTCGGCAATTTGCTCATTGGTTAAACCGTTATGTTTGCCGATGGCGATATGGCTGTTTAATTGACTTTCAACGCCCGTTCTTGCCGCCAACATGGCAATGGTGGCCAATTCACGGGTTTTCCAATCAACATTTTCACGTTCGAAAATATCGCCGAACAAATGCGCTTTTAAATAAGCATCAATGGCCGGAGCAAAGTCAAAAAGTTTGCCGGTTACGGGTGCACCGACCAGTTTTGTTTGATTTTGTGTGCCGATTTTTAAGCTGTTTTCATTCGGTAAAACAGATGATGAGATGCCGAGTGCATCTTGATGAGAGCGTTCTTCCGTCAGTTGCATCAGTTCGTTTAAAGCATTTAAACTGCGCGGAAAACCGCAATAAGCATAAGATTGAACCAAAATTTCTTTTAAAGTGTTTACCGAAACACCGCTGTTTAAAGCGTTTGTGAGCGCCGTTTTAAGTGCACTCATATTGCCGCGCGCCGTTTGAACCGCAACTTGAACAATAGCCTGTTGTTCTTGTGATAAAGTATTTGCCATAGATGTTCCTCCTGTAAAAAAGAATGTGAAAAAAAGAAGACCGCATAATATATTTTTAATCATTTTTACCCTCCTTAAAAGATAATTTTAAGTATAATGAGTTTTGTTTTTTTAGTCAATCAAAAATTATTCGTATAAAATTTTTTTCTGATCGGTTTTTGCCCTTGACAGAGGGTCGTTTTTCTTTTATTCTTTTTATAAATATGAAAATAAAAAGGAGAAAAAAATGAATAAAACAGCAGCTTGTTCGGCAATTGCCGTCAGTTTGGCAATGGCCGCCCCGCAAACAGGAGTGGCGGCAACAAATAACCCCGATTCAAATGAGATTGTATGGGATAAAACATTTGAAAAAAGCAATTTGGTTGATACACAAAAAGTTTCGTTTCAAAACCGATACGGTATTACGTTAGTCGGTGATTTATACACACCGAAAAACAAAACACAAGAAAAATTACCGGCTATCGTGATTGCGGGCCCGTTCGGTGCCGTGAAAGAGCAAGCTTCCGGCTTATATGCGCAAACATTGGCGGCGCGCGGGTTTGTCACGTTAGCTTTTGATCCTTCGTTTACGGGTGAAAGCGGCGGTGAAGTGCGGCATGTGGCCTCGCCGGACATTAACACCGAAGATTTCAGCGCCGCAGTGGATTATTTATCCGTTCAACCGTTTGTGAATGCCGATAAAATCGGCTTAATCGGTATTTGCGGTTTTGGTGGAATGGGGTTGAATGCGGCGGCTATGGATACGCGCATTAAAGCAACCGTTACGGCAACCATGTATGATATGTCGCGTGTGAATGCCAACGGCTATTTTGATGCCATGAATGCCGATGCGCGCTATCAATTAAAAGAACAATTAAATGCGCAACGAACAAAAGATTTTCAAAATCACTCTTATGTTGCAGCGCCCGGGTTACCCGATAAATTAACGGGAGAAGAACCGCAGTTCGTGCAAGATTATTACGGTTATTACAAAACAAAACGCGGATACCATCCTCGCTCGATTAATTCGACCGGTGGTTGGAATATGACATCATCTTTATCGTTTATCAATATGCCTATTTTGGCATACAGTTCCGAAATTCGTTCGCCTGTTTTAATGATACATGGCGAAAAGGCTCACAGTCGTTATTTTAGTGAAGATGCTTTCAAAAAATTAACGGGAAGTAATAAGGAATTGCTGATTGTACCGAATGCCAATCATGTTGATTTGTATGATAACATGGAAAAGATTCCGTTTGATAAAATCGAGGCGTTTTTTAAAGAAAATTTAAAATAAATAAAAAAACAGTTGCTGAGAATAATTGTTTTTGATATAGTGCATATATTCGAATGAGGAGGATATATGAAGAAATGTGTGCTGTTTTCGGAGTTGTATACCGTTTGTGCTCTTTTAACGTATGCGGGACTTGCTATATATGAATACTTTCAACTTCCTTATTTTTCGGTCATAACGTCTGTTTATAATTATGAAAAATATGTCGGCGATACGATTACAAGCGTGTTGGCTTCCGATTATCCGCGTTTTGAAATGATTATTATTAATGACGGATCAACGGATCATTCATTGGAAGTTATTGAAAAATATGCAGCGAAAGATAAACGAATTCGCATTATTAATCAAAAAAATTCCGGATTATCCATTGCGCGAAATAAGGGAATGAATATCGCAAAAGGTGATTATTTTTGGTTTGTTGATGCTGATGATTATATTGATCCGAAAGCATTATCTAAATTGGCAAAACAAATCAAAAAAACAAACCGGCCCGATTTAATTTCTTTTTTCATTCAACCGATTGATGAAAACGGTGTGTTTCAAATGCAGGATGGGTATTCCCAATTACCCAAGACGTTAAAAAATTATCGGAATACAACTTTTGACGGTCGCAGTTTTTCCGTCGGTATGATTGCGGGGTATCCCGTTACGAGCGGAAAACAGATTTATTCCAAGGATTTTTTGAAAAAACATAAAATTTATTTTATTCCAAATTTAACTTTTGAAGATGATGTCTTTTTCTTATCAACTTTGGAAGCCGGTGCGCGCGGAACGGCTATGTTTGAAACGCTTTATTATAAGCGAAATCACAATCAAAGCATCGTGAATAATCGATCGCGGTATTATGATTCAACGGTTAAACTGCCGATAATAATATATGAAGAATTAAAAAGAGCTGGCGTACGGGAAGAAAGAGCTCGTGTTTATTTTAATGTTTATTACCAAGGTGTTTTCGATAAATTTCCGGAAAGTGAACAGGGAATAAAGGATATAGATTCGGTTTTGGACTATGTGAATAAAAATTATGCATATTGGAAAAATAATAAAGAGCGATTGGAAAAATTTGTGGCAGAGAAAAAACAAAAATATGGCAGAAAGGAATAATTTTTCAAGCTATGTTTGAAACAAATCAAAAAAATTTTACGTTAAGGGAATTTTCGATTTATGATCAACCGGCATTAACGGAAATTGCCAATGCAATGAATCAAAAAGAACAAAAAGATAAAAATTATTATGCCTATTATGCGTTGGCCGTTCCGTATGATGCAAGAAACTATGCGAATAAATTAAATCAAAAAATAGAAACTTTTTTTGAAAAAAATGCATTTGAAATGCATCAAAATCCGCGAGCGACTTATCGAATGGCTGTTTGCACACCCGATCAACGGTTAATCGGCGGTGTGGCAATTGATATGGTACCGCATTTGGATCAAAATAAGCATCTTGTTTACGGAGATTTGGGATATTTTATTACACCGAATGAGGGGGGGCGGGGTATAATTCCGGCGGTAGTAAAATATGTTTTAAATATTTATTTTAAACGGTTTGAACGTCTTGATTTTACAATACATCCCGATAATTTTTATTCAAAGCGTGTGGCAGAAAAATTAAATGCAAAATCAGTCGGATTTATTGAAAAAAGCGGTTATGAAAATCAGCCGCGCGTTCAATATTGTTTGTTTAAAAAAGATTTTGAAAAAATGCGAACGGTGTGTCGATCAGAGATACCGATTTGGCAGTTATCTTATCAAAATCAGCGTGGGTAAATAAGGAAACAAAAATATGTTCAGCGATGCAAATTTACCGGAACCCGAGTTTATTACGGAAGTGGAAAATCCGCCGCGTTTAACGCAAATTAACGCGTCCGATTTTATTTTTTTTGATGAAACATTTACAAAAGAGCGGCGTATTCGCACATATACATATCAAATGTTGTTAAATGCCCGATTGTTTTTGCCCGAAAATTATTATTTTAAAATCTATGAAGCTTATCGTCCGATTCAGGCACAAAAATTGCTTTGGGACAAAGTGGTTCGGGAACAAAAAGCACTTCATCCGGAAATGAATGAACAATCGGAAGAATTTATTGCTTTATGTGATGTTTTTTGTGCCAATCCGTATCGACAGGGCAGCGGGCATCAAAGCGGTGCCGCCGTTGATGTGACGCTTTGTGACAAAACGGGCGTCGAATATGATATGGGCGGTGTTGTGCGCGGGTTTGATGAGACGGCCGATTTTGATTATCCCGTTCTGCCCGAACAAAGAAAAAATCGGCTGATTTTGCGCGAGGCATTAACAAAAGCAGGCTTTGTCAATTATCCTTCGGAGTGGTGGCATTATTCTTTCGGTGATCGGTTATGGGCGCGTTTAACAGGGTCAAAAATTGCCGTTTTCGGTAAGCTGGATTTATAAAATAACTTGACTTATTCTTTGAATTTTGTTAAAATAATTCTGTTTTTAAAACACTTTTTTGTGTGAGGAACGGCGGCACATGTGGTTCGAGAATTTATTTGAAAAAAAATATTTGGGAACGGCTCACATTCCCACATGGCGCACTTATCGAAAATCAATTTCTCAAATCAGTTATAATATTCACAGAGATTGGGTTCGGGCAATAATGATCGGAATAAATACTCTTGATGAAGCGGAAAAACGTAAAAAAATCGATGCAAAAGTTGAAAATGATTTTAAAGAAAAATATTATAAAGAATATCCGATTATAGAGAAATTTCAAAATGAAGTGCGCGGTGATTGTCGCGCAGAAAAGTTGGAAGAATTTTTAAAAGAAGGTGTTGATCCGAATTTTATGATTTGGCATGACAAAGATGAAGGATTTAATCGATTTCTGACATCATTAAAAATTGAAAAGTATCCCATTCATATGGCCGTGCAGAAAAAGAATTTGCAAGCGGTTAAATTGTTGTGCGAATACGGCGCCAAAGTGAATTATAAAGATGCCGATTCCCTTTTGTTTGCGGCGGCAAGAAATAATGATTGCGAGATGCTGGAATATCTTTTGAAAAAGCATGCTGATGTGAATTTTCGCTCTGTTGCCGGTTGTGAACATGTGCTGACGGCGATTGGATATCAATCACAAGAAATGCTTTCATTGTTTATTAAGTATGGTTTTAAGGAAAGCGCGGAAGATTCTTTGTTGGAGGCGGCGATTCATTTCGATGCCGTTAAAATGATTCCTTTTTTGGAGAAAAATTTACATCAATCACAGGAAAGCAACAATAAGGCTTTATTGTGTGCCGCGCGTGTGGGACAGTTTGAGGCAGTTCGCCTGTTACTGCAATATAAAGCCGATGTTAATTATCATTCGCGGTTTTTTTCTCCGTTAGAAGAAGCTCTTTTTGTTGATGAGAATTGGAAGAATAAAGAAAAAATTGTTCAAGAGAAAGAAAAAATTATTCGTTTGCTGTTATCGCATGGCGCTGCGGTGAACAGTCCCGATAAATGGAATGAATTGCCGTTACATGCGCTTTTTTCAAACGCAAACGAAGCTTCTTTTAAAATGGCGCGTGCTTTACTGGATAACGGTGCGCGGTTCGATTTAAAACAATTACCGCAAATTGAAAAAGAGCTGAAGGATTGGTTTGAAAAAACAGTCAAAGAAAGCCCGGAGGATCGTCAGCCGGAAATTCGGAAAAAAATGCATTTTCTTCAAAAGCGTAATCGGCAAATTTATGCCTATTATTTGTTTCATAAAGTGAAAGAGCAAAACGCAGATGAAATTATGAAAGCCGCACAAGATGAAAATGTGCTGAAAATTTTAAATGATATGCACTTGTTGCCGCTTCTTTATATGGGGTTGAATTATGATTGTTCCCGAAAAATGTATGACATTCACATTCAAAAAATAAAAAATTTAGACTATGCGTTAAAAGTGAAAATCAGGCAGATTATTCGAAAAAAACATCTGGAACGGATAAAAAATTAAATAAGTTGACATAAAAATATTTTTCTGATATAATACCGCTGTATTTTGTAATAAATTCGGAGCCGATTATGAGTGAATTTGTTTTGGGAACGCCGGAATATCCGTTAATTGATATTGTTCATCAGGGAATAGATAAAAAAGAGTATCAGCCGGAATTGGGTGTGCGTGCCGATGCTTCTTTACCGATACATATTGCAACAAATGTTGAGCCGCCGGTCGGTGTTTCGTTAAATGATTATGCCTATGGGCTCTATATTCGTCAACTGCCGGTTCGAAGTATGTTGGCAGCCGCAAATGATGAAATTGATAAGCGAAACAAAGCCGATAATAACCGTCAAAAAACGTGGGCATCCGGTTTTTTGGGTGCGCCGGGAACGGGTAAAACTTTTTGTTTTGTCAATTGGGGGCGAATCACGCATCAAAAAGGGGCATTGTTGGTCGATTGCTCTGAAAAAGATGCCAAAACGTTGTTTGAAAATCCCGAGTTTGATTCTTCTTCCGCCAACCGCGAAAAAGCGGCCATCGATGTGAAAATAAAGTATCGCAACATGCAGCGGGCAGACGGTTTATCCGATGAAAGTCTGGCGTTGTTAAAAAGCGTGGCGGGTGCGGCCGTGAAGGAAGATGAAAACGGGCGTGTCAGTGTTGATTGGTCTGCCGTGCGGTTTAACGGAAAAACCATGCATGAGCATGAATATCATATGCAGGTTTTTCAAAAAACGTTGAATGATATTTGCCAAAAAGAAAATATTTCCGTTACGTCGGATAAATCAAACATTGGCATTGTTATGAAAGACGGCGAGTTGTTTCGCGTGTTTGATCCCGCATCACCCGATTACGGCCGTCCCGTGATTTTAGATGAATTAAATCGAGCCAAATTCGGCACGTTGGATAATTTATACGGCTTATTGAATTTTTTAAATTCCCCGGGTGTCACACAATTTAAAATAACGGGTGCCGATAATCGGGAAATTATAATTGATAAAGATAAAATCCCCGAAACGTTTTATTTGAATTTTACGGGAAACCAAGCCATTGAAGGTATGGGATCGCAATTGTTTAACGATCCGTTTTTATCGCGTGTGCCGGAAGGGTTTGCTTTGAAAACCATTCCCGATTTAACACCTGCGGATTATGCCGATATGATTTGCAGCTATTTAATGGGCGGTGTGCCGGGTGTTATTTTGCGCGATGCTTTTAATGTGAAAGAAGATGAAGCCAAACAAGAGAATTTTATCGATTTCTTGCAAAAAGTTCGTGAAATCGGTTTAACGGAGCAAGAAAAAAAAGACATTCCTTCATGGCAAAAAATGAATATTGCTAATGCCGATAAAATAATTAAATTATCGGAAAGATTAGGGCGTTTTCTGTATGAAGTGAAAGAATTGGCGCATCAGCGGGGTACTTATCTTAAAATGAATAATAAACCGGATATCGATCCGGAATATGATGCATATTTATCTAAACGGATGATTGATTTCAGAACCGTTCCCTATTTTTTCATTGAGGCAGAGCATATGAAGGCGCCTGTTTCAAATATGTCGGCTTTTCCGAGTTTTAAAGCGCAGACAAATCAAAATCCCCCGTCCGATGCGCAGCAGGAGGAACTGTTGCGATATAAAACGCGTGGAAATAATTTGGAAAAAGTGATTGCCGATTGGTTATATATGACATTTTGTCCCGTTGATAAAGGCGTGCGCAAAATTGATGAAACGGAAGTTGACAGAATGTATCATGCTGCTTTGGAATTGGGGTATATGAATTTAATTTTCCGTAAAAATACTTTGGAAGCCCGAACAAACGGTGAAACGATTGCCGATTTATATAATGTGGATATTTCTCAAACAATCCTCGGCGCAAATATGGCTCATCGCAGTTTAAGAGATGCGCTTGTTGCCGTTTTGAAAAACAAATATCCCGAGTTGGAAGATGAAACAAATGATTCCGTTTTGCCGATCAGCACGTTAGCGGCCGCATTAAATGTTTTGACGGATCAAAAAGAAGCGAAACAATCGAATTTATTGGTTTTTAATGAAAATCCGGATTCCGTTAAAGCAAACCTGATTCAGCCGATTGCAGATTTTAAGATGCCTTCGAAGAAGATGCAGGAAAATGAGCAAGGGACGCTCATTTCAACGGAAAACTTATTGTTATCTTTAAGCATTCATCAATTAAAAAATCAAAATATAGAACGGTTATTTTCTTTGTATGAGGCCTCTTTTGCAGAGTCGAATAAGCCTGCGTCGAAGAAGAAATCGGATTCTGTTAAGGAAGATTCTTTTAGGGAAATTGAGGAATATGCGGAAAAACTTTTTGGAATGTGGCAAGAAGAGAAATCTGTTCAGACGGGACCGATTCGGGCCATGTTTGCCAAAACAACGGATTTAACAACGCTGAAACCCGTTCATTTGTTATTGATATATAATCAGAACAAAAACAAACTTCTTGTGGCGGGAAACACGGTTAATCCGGCGGTTTTAAAAGTGTTTTCTTCTCCGAATCGCATGTATATCGACAGAAGCAGTCCCTCTTGTCAGAAAAATTTGGCAAGAACCGTCGAGCAGTTTTTGGAAGATGATATCTTCGGCGTGGAAGAAATGTTAATGAATAAATTGCTTCTTGAAAACGCAAATGATGAGATGAAAAAAATGGCGAAGAAGGGTTATGATATCGAACAAATTATTATGTTTGATAAGGTGTCAGGCGCTTTGCCGTTAAGAGCGGGCGGATCATCGGAAGGAAAGCGTCGGGTACCGACGGCGAAAAAAACAATTTCGTCCCAAGGTCGGGAAGGAGGCAGAAGTTGAAAAAAAGCACGTTGATGCGCGGTGTGTTGTTAAGCAAAATCAAAGAACAACCGTATGAAAAAATAGGGCTTTGCGAAGTTTATGCCGTTTCGGAAAATTGGGTGTTAAATGAGCTGGCCGAAACAAAGGCCGTTTATCAGGTTCAAAACGTTACCGATTTTGAAGAAGCGTTACAAACCCGATCTGATTTATTGGTTTCTGCTTATTTAATCAACAAACCGGTTTTAACGGATATTTTAAAACGAACCCCTCGTTTTTGCCGTGTTTTTTACGGTGATTTTTAAAACAGAGATTTTTTGATGACCGATTGCTCCCTTCAAACGATTATGAAAGAAAAAATGACGCGTTTGCGGCAAGCAACAAGTTTTGCCTTTTTGAATCAAAAAGTTGATGATCAGTTTTATCAGCTGATGTTAACGGAAATTCAAAAGACGGCGGCGGCTTTGAATGAGGCAAACGATTCGGTTTTGAAAAAACAGTTGGCTTTGGCCAATCAGGCTTATTTACAAGGGGCGGTTAAAGAAAAAATCGAACTCAATTCCCCGTTGCTGCAATATGTTTGGGCGTTGGCGTTAATCAGAATTGCTTCCGATGTGAAAATTATGAAAACGTGGCCGGCGGAAAATCAATCGGAAAACGGCTTAATCAATAGCCGTATTTGGGAACAAATCAAAGAAACCGATGTGATGCGGCAAGAGCTTCAAAATGTTACGGTGATGTTGGCCTCGCGCGGGTTTGTGTATGATACGATGAAAATTCGGTGGGGCGGCACGAATTATCCGGGTATCGGCTATTATTTTTCACCCGATCAAAAATTGGTGAATATGGATATGTTGTTTGCCTTGCTGATGGGGTTGGAACATGCGCGTGCGGCCGTGTTTCATGAGTTAGCGCATTCGTGCGGCAGTAAAATGGTTACGCCGTGGCGCACGAAAACATTGGAACGCATTGAGGCATTGGAAAAAAAGCCTCATTTAACGCCCGAAGAAGAAAAAGAACTTTTTAAATTATCGGTTTTGGTTCAGCTTCATTTTTATGTGTATGATGAAGCCGAAAACAGTTTTGCCAGCGGTTTCGGGTGTTTGTTAACGGATGAGGGGTTGTATCATCAGGATTTGCGGTATGATGTGTGTGCCATAGAGGCGCAAAGTTTGTTAATTGCGGGACATTTGTTTGAAAATGAAGCGAGCTCCAAAAAATTGGCGCAAAAAATCAATCAGGGTTTTGAAGAAATGGCGCAAAACGAAAGAACGCCTTCATCCGAATTTTCAAATATGAAAAACGTGTTGCGCGAGGCTTTTTATTCAAATAACGGATTGTTTGAAAACAAACGAGCAGAGTGGGAAAAACTGGGTATTCATGTTGATTGGCTGCAGGGGTATGATCAAAACGGGCGTGTTATTTCAAGGCAAGAAGTTTTAAATGAAATGACGGCTTTATCCGCGCGGCTTCAAAGTTATCAAATACCGTTGGATATTCATTCCTCCCGTTCTTATGTGATTCAAAAAATTGAGGCGGCATCGCGGGCCCGTCAGGAAATTGTTGATGATATTTATAATCGATTTTTTAAAGAGACCTGCGAAAAAATGTATCAAAAATTGGCTCAAAAGCAAGAAGATAAGGAAATTTCAAAGGAGTTTCAGGAAAGTCAAAACGCCGATCAAAATCGTCGGGATAATGAGGGTGCCGGCGGGTCAAGTTTAAAATTGCCGCGAAAAGCAAATTCCAAACAATCGGAAAATTCCAAACAATCGAAAGATTCAAAACAATCGGAAAATTCAAAACAACAAGCCGATGCGGCCGAGCAAAACGAACAAAATAATCAACGTGCACGGCAAAAACAAGTTGCCGATTCGGATGACGGCAAAGATGTGAAAAGCATTATTGACGAAGCAAACCAACAAAAGGAGAGACAGGAAAAACAGAAACGGCAACCAGAAAATATGAGTGATTGGACGCCTTCTTTTTCCGATGATTTTCAAAAACCGGTGTTTCAAAAAGATATAAATGCCTATAATCAAATTATTGCAAAATATCCATCGGAATTAAAAGCCTTGAAAGATTTATTCGCGCAATTAAAGAGCATTTATTTAGATGATAAACACGAAAAAAAACATGAGTTAATACCCGAAGGTGCGTTGAATGATTCTTTGGATATTCAATCGGTTCAAAGTTTGTTGATTAAACAAATGACCGGACGACAAATCGGTTTTGATGACTATAAACATTACAAAAATCCGGTAGCGCCGAAAATCAAGAAAGCGCCGATTGATATTTGTGTATTTATTGATGTTTCCGGCAGTGTCGAAGCAAGCGGTTATTCAAAATTTGCGCTGGAAATAGGTTGTTTGTTATATGAAGCCGTTCGGAAAAATGATTGTTTTAACGTGTATGTGGGCGTTATGACAAACCCGGCTTGGTTTTTGGCAGAACCCGGTATGAATGATAAGGAAATTACCGGTAATTTGGGTGCTCTCTTTAAACAGAAAGATGTGTGCAGTATCGGTGATGAAATTTATGATGCAACCATCAGTGCGCTTCAAAAAATTACGGCGCGACATACGCGTTTTGAAAAAGAGGGAGCGGTTCATTTCTTTTATATTACCGACGGCGGACATAATGATGAAAAAATGGCGCGTCCGGCCTTAAATAAGTTGATGGATTACTCTTTGTTCACAACGTTTAACTGGATCAGTTTGCCGTGGAAATTTTGTTATGAGGACAACTGTTTGGACAAATTAAAGCTGGATAGAGCCGAATATAAGGGAACCAAAGGAATTGTCTGGGCTGATTGCAAGAAAGCCGAAGATATTTTGCCCGCTTTGAAAAAGTTGTTAAAGGAACGAATCACGGATATGAAACGCCTTCCCGTCACGACGAGTCAATGGAAGAAAAAAAGTTTGTCGACAGTATTGGAAAAAGTGAAGCACCGTTAAGTTTTAACGGTTTTTTACTTGATAAAGAGATTTTTTAAGTTGTAAGTTTGTTTGTTGTTTCATATCTGTTATGAGGCGGGCGGAAAGACCGAGATTAACACTCCAAAAAATGTTTTTTTCATCTTTTTTCCAACCGAAATAAGTTGCCAGCTGTTGTTGTGTTTTTGAAAGATTTTCCGTTTTTTTATGTGGTATGAAACACGCTTGCGGGTGATTATCTTTTCCGTAAACAAACGTCCCTTCAAAGCAATGATTTAAACGGGTTAAAATTTCTTTTTTTCTTTTATTGTAAATCATTAAATCAATCAACACATTTAATTTTTTTTGTGCTTCCTGATTCCGACAGCCTAAATACCAATCATTTTTATGCGGGCCGTACACATATTTAATCACCGATTTTGCCCCGATAAAATAATCCACCAAATCGCAGGCATATTGCTCAACTTCCGGTGTGTTATTCGATTGCGGAATTAAACATAAAGAGTGAGATTGCCCCGGGGCGGGCATAATATCGAAAACCCGTTTCAAATAAGATGCATGCAAAGCAGTAAAATTTTCAAATTTATCCGCAGTCATTTTTTACTCCTTCATCTTTTTTATATAGTTCAAAAGGAGTGCGAAAAAAAGATGTTTTTTAAAAACTTTGGTATCCGTTATTTGAGCGTTAATAAAATACCTTGTTTTAATAACATTTGAATTAATTCATCTATGGCTTTTTGCTTATCCGGCTCATTTAATATTTTGATTAAGTGATTTTTATCCGATACACATGTATGTAATACCGACGATTGTCGATAGTTGTCTGTTTGTTTGAATGTATTGTTTTCAAAAACGCAACAGCCGATGGTGCGTTTGGATAAGGCATCAATAAATATACCGAAAGCGTTGGGCTTAAAGTCATCAATGTTATTGAAAATAATTTCTCTGTCAAGCTCCAAAGTGTTTTCTTCATAAGAAACAACGCGTGCCACACGCGTACCGTGCTTTAAAAGCATTTGAGGGGTCGGGTTTGAAAACCAAATGGTTCGATGATGCATTCTGTTGAAAACAAAAACGGGAATATCGGTCAAACAATCGCCGCTGCCGACATCAACTTGTTCGGCCAATTGAACGGTGCCGTGTGTCGGCGTTTGCGTGATTGTGACCGGCAGATTTTGCGGGTAGATTCGACATTTTAAGCCGGGCTTCGGATCAATTGTCGTACTACCGTAATAAAATCGTGAACCGTTATACATTTTTGAAGTGCGAATGTGCATCACAAATGCCGTTTCCTTTTGCGTTTGTGCTTTTTGCGCCGATTGAACCAAAAATTGAAGCAGAGCATTGACATTGAAACCCGTGACGGCGCTGACCGGTAAAATTTGATAATCAAACTGATAATTTTTTAAAAAATCGTGAACAGCGGTGATTTGTCTGTTGAGTTTTTCTTCATTTATTTGACCGTTTTTATCACTGATTAAATCGCATTTGGTTAAACAAACGCAAACGCAGCGAATGCGAAAGAGCGCACAAATATCCAGGTGCCGTTTCGTTTGTTCGGAAATGCCCTTTTGACAATCGATAACCACGACCGCCGTATGACTTTGTGCCGCCGCAATCGCCATGTTTTGTGTATATTGTTCATGCCCCGGACAATCGAGAATGTGAAAGCGAATATCGGCATAATCAAAATAGCGGTGTGCCACGTCAATGGTAATTTGTTGTTCTCTTTCCGAAAGCAGACCGTCTAAAAGCATAGCCGGTTCCAATTTTTCCGACCCGTTTTTTTTCGAAGCTTTTAACGCATCGGCAAGCTGATCTTTTTTCACGTTTCCTGATAATAATAACAGTTGCCCGATTAAACTTGATTTCCCGTCATCAACGGCACCGCAACAAATAAATTTAAATATACTTTTCATCAGAAATACCCGTCTCTTTTCTTAATTTCCATTGAACCGTCCGTATCATAATCAATGACTCGCGTAATGCGTTCGGTATATTCGGTTGTTTTCAGTTCTTCAATAATTTCATCAAGCGTTGAGGCATTTGACAACACGGCGCCCGTTAAGGGATAGCATCCCAAAGTGCGAAATCGCACTTTTAAAAGCTCTCCCGTTTCGTTTTGCGTGGCAATCAATTGTCCGGCAGGTGTTTTGATGCATCGGCGCTCATGCGCAAAATAAAGCGGCACAATTTCAATTTGTTCGGCTTTGATATATTCCCAAATATCAATTTCTGTCCAGTTTGACAGCGGAAAAACGCGCAATTCCGTGGAATCGGTATAAAACGTATTGTAAAGCGGCGGTACTTCCGGATTTTGATTGCGGGGATCCCATTTGTGGTATTGATTTCTGACCGAAACCATTCGTTCTTTGGCGCGTGATTTTTCTTCATCACGTCGCGACCCGCCGAAAGCAATTTTAAAACCGTATAAATCAAGGGCTTGTTTTAAACTTTCGGTTTTCATTTCATCGGTATACCGCCGGCCGTCGGTAAACGGATTGAGTTTCAACGGATTTTGATAAACAATCAGGTTAATTTGTTTGGCAATTTTATCACGAAATTCGTACATTTCTTTAAACTTCCAACCGGTGTCGATATGCATAAACCGAACGGGAATATCGAACGGCGCAAATGCTTTTTTAAATAAATGCAACAGTACGCTTGAATCTTTTCCGATGGAATAAAAACAAACAATTTGAGAGCAATCGTTTGTGTAACAAACTTCCCTGATTAAATCAATTGATTCGTCTTCCAATGTTTTTAAATGCGGTTCCATTTTGGTATTATACCTTTTGTTGATTTGGAAAATAAAACGGCTCCGCCCGATAAAAATAGGTTTCACCGCCGCGATAAACGGTTGCTTCAAAAAGCACCGCATGGGTTGTTAAATCATAAGTTATAAGTTTACCGAAAGAGATTCCCGTTTGATTTTTATCCGTTACCGTACTTAAATAAACCGTAACGGTGTTTTTGGTCGGTTCATAAAAAACGGAAGAGGCTGATTCGGCTGCAAAAGGCAGTGCTTCAAACCATTTGAGAGAAACGGTTTTCTGTTGCGAGTCAATTTTGTAGACGGCAGCATTTGAATTTTTTGTGGTAACCATTGTTTTATCGTATAATTCGCCCGAATTATCAAACACGCTGATGAGTCCGTCCTTTAAAACACTGACATGATGCGTTTTTGCGGGCCATTTAAACCCGGCAACCGCTTTCGTGCCGATTTGAACATCATTTTCATAAGGCACATTGTCAGAATTAACAGCGGTAAGCAGTTTGTCTTTTAAAGACGGACCTGTGCCGTCACGCCCCGATTTTTCCAAGTCTTTATGTTGACTGAACACCCATTGAAGCTCTTTTGTTTTTTCATTTATTTTGGCAATCCCCGCATGACGGCAGGAAATAACAATGCCGTTATCGGTTGCATCATAATCAACGGCATTCATGTGACACCAATCATTCATACCGTAATTTTGAGCCGCCGAGCGTACAATAACAGAGCGATCCGGATTTAAACGTTCCGCAACATCAATAATATTTACGGTTTTGCCGGTTGTGAAATCAATTTCAATCACAAAATCGCGTTGTGTCAGTTGTTCTTGTCCTTCAAAGCGTGCGTGTTTTCCCGTAAAAGAGCCGATGACCAAAAAATTGCCGTTCGGTTTTTGAGCAATACCGTGCGCAAAGGAAGTAAACCCTTCGGGAAAGGAATAATGTTTGAGTTTTTCACCTGCTAACGAATAACGGGTTAAGCCGAGGTTTCTGTCTTCGGCAATCAATTCGCCGTGCGATAAATAAACGGCTTCGTTTTTGTTGTCAAAGGAAAGGCGAATCCAGCCGTTTTCATCAAACACAATGCCGTCATGCAAAAAATAATATCGCTCATCGGGCGTGGTTTTCTTTTCAACAACAATTAAGGCGCGTTTTTCAATTTTAGGCGTTTGAATCATCACGCTCGTTTCATCAAAAGAATGATCATCATAAACGGCTTTTAAAATCACCTGATTTTGATAATCCGGATATAACCCCAACACAAAAACGGTATGCTCCGTTGTTTTTTGAGGATAAGAAGTGATTAAATTTTCGGCACCGTCGCGTCCGACAACCGTCACGGTTAAAGCGGCGGGCTTTTCTGTCGGAAATTTAATAACGGCTGCCAATTCCTGCCGTCGATAAGGGTTTAAGCGCACAAAAGGCTCTTCAAAGGTATAATTCATTTCTTTATAAGCTTCATTAAAATCGGTATTTTCGTTCGGTAAAGCGGCCAGTGCGCCAAACGAAATAAAAAAGCTGAGAATCAAGCATAAAATCGGTTTCATTTTTCTGTCCTTAAAATGCATAAAGCCTGTATGGTAGATTGATTGTCGTTTTTCGTGCGATAAACCGTGCCGTCCATTAAATCGGCATAATAAGCTTGCGGTGTGTTTAAGCGAATTTCATCTTCCAACCAGAAAAAGCCGCGAAAGGAAAATCCTTTTTTAAGCGCGGTAAATTTTTTTGTGTTCAAACACCCTGGACCTGACGAATCACATGCAAAATCGGCTCTTGATGCCGATTTCCAACCTTTTCCCAAAGAGGAACAAAAATAATCGGCACTTTGCTTGTTCATAACGGAATCGGATAACACGAACAAGTTTTCTTGCACCGAAACGGGACCATAGCCGCTTGTTTGGTAGCAAAAACCGCCTGTTGTATTTATTGTTTGACAATAAAAATCAGAGGGACAATCATTGTTTGTTTGGCAGGTTCCCGTTGGCGCCGTATCGCAATACCGTCCGCCTTGTTGATCAAGATGATAACAGGCGCAGGCACCGTTCCATGTACCGCCCCGTCCATGCACGCATTTATCGGCATCAAAAGTATCCATATGATAAACAGGGGTTGCGTTTGCCATTGCAAAGCTCAGCACCCCAAATAAAAAAACAAGTATTTTCATTGGAATCCCTTTATTTTTTTAACTATATCAAAAATTTTCAAAAAACGCAAGAAAAAAAGAGCCGTTTATTGAAAAGCTATTGAATAATCCCACCCAATAAAACGGAAATACCGTCTTTCAAATCGTAGGCTACCAAAGATTGCCCGCGCGTGACGGAGCGTTGCGGTTCGGTAAATTGAACGGTAATCGAATCCGGTGTCGTTTGAATTAAGCGCGCCGGGACGCATTTGCCCGATGAGCGATATTTGACAAGTGCTTCCGTCGGTTTTTCCAAAGTTGTGATTCCGCCGCCGAATACAAGCGCTTGAATACAAGCTTCGGTTCCCAGCGTTGCTTCGGCTTCCCCGACAATCACTTCATTATGTTCGGCGTTAATATCCACCACAAACAGAGGAACGGGATAAGCAATACCTAATCCTTTGCGTTGTCCGATCGTATAGTTCCAAAAGCCGTTATGTTTTCCCAAAATTTTTCCGCTTGTGTGCACAATATTACCTTCTTTGGGCAATGTGTCCAATAAATCGGTATAAGCGCCGGCATAAAAATCTTGACTGTCAGCTTTGTCGGCAACGGTCAGATTCCGTTCGCGCGCCATTTGTCGCACTTGTTCTTTGGTGAAATTGCCGAGCGGAAACAGCGTGTGCGCCAGTTGATTTTGACTTAATCGATACAAAAAGTAACTTTGATCTTTTTTTTCATCCGCACCTTTTTGCAAAACATAAGCATTTTCTTTTTTCGTGATACGGGCATAGTGACCGGTTGCAAAATAATCGAAAGCAATGCCTTCTTGTCGTGCTTTATCGCACATGAGACCGAATTTCATGGTTTCATTACACCTGATGCACGGGTTAGGCGTGATACCCGATAAATAAGATTCTTTAAAATAATTGAGTACAACGGCTTTATATTCTGCCGAACAATCCAAGATATGTGTTTCAATGCCTTGCTGTTCTCCCAAAAGACGCACGGCTTGAATATCTTCTTTTTCATCAGGACCGTAGCAGGCTTTTCCTGCCGTTTTTAAGGCTTTGCCGCTTTTATCGTAAACCGACATTGTCAGTCCGATGACATGAAAGCCTTGTTCTTTAAGTAAAAGAGCCGATAAGGTGGAGTCAACACCACCGCTTAATCCGACCGCAACCGTTTGAATCATTTTTTTTCTCTCCTAAAACAAATATATCATATAGGCGGTATAAAATGCAACAAAAATACTGCCGATGAGCCGCGAAAAACGATGCTGATAAAACATAATCAGGCAAAATAAAAGCGTAATTATATCCATGAGCACAAAATCCGTCAGCATATTTTGAGGAATACGAACAGGTTGCGCCAAAGCCACGCTACCGGTAATGAACAGAGCATTATAAAGATTGCTGCCGATTACATTGCCCAATGCTACGCCGTTTTCTTTTTTCAAGGCGGCAATAACGGCTGCCGTTAATTCGGGAAGCGATGTGCCGACGGCAACAATCGTTAAACCGATTACCGATTCCGATATACCCCATAAGTGCGCTGTTTCAACAGCTTTGTCAACCAATACATCGGCACCGTAAAGCATACACGCGCCACCGAGAACGATTTTTAAAATATCAATCGTTAAAGAGGTTGTATCTGATTTTTGTTTTTGTGTAACGGTTTTATTGCTTTTATAAGAATCAATCAAATAAATCAACAGGAGGGCAATAAAAGAAAAGCCGACAAGGCGATTGACGGCGCCATACAAACAACATACCGTTAAGAGCAGTGATGAAAACACCAAAAGAAAGCAATCTTTTTTATATGTCTGAAACACGGCTTGAACGGGATAAATGCAGGAACTGATTCCCAACACCAATAAAATATTGGCAATGTTACTGCCGATAATGTTGCCGAGCGCAATGCCTTCCGACTTGTGATAAACGGAAATCAGCGCAGCGGATAGCTCGGGCAGTGATGTACCGAAGCCGATAATGACAAAGCCGATAAAAAACGGCGATAAGTGCAGTTTTTGCGCAACGGCAACAGCGCCGTCTACCAGCTTATCACCGCCGACAATCAATAAAATCAAGCCGATACAGAGCCAGACATAAAGCATTTTTTTCTCCGTTGATTGAAGTAAGTGTATTATATGGCTTTTTTTGAAAAAAACAACTTTTTTATTTGAAGTCAATTTAATTTCTGTTTTTATGACAGAATTGTGACATATTCAATACATATTTATGACATTTTGTCGTGTTTTTGTTAAAAAGGCTTGCCAAATAATGAAAAAAGCATATAAGAGTAGGCATCGTCAACAAAAAAAGGAAGGTGAACGATGAAAAAATACTTATTATGCCTTACGATTGCATGTTTTTTTGCGCCTCATGCCATGGGAGCCGGTTTCCAGTTATCGGAATATACGGTAACGGGATTGGGACGTTCTTTTGCCGGTGTCGGTGTAACGGGAGATGATTTTTCCGCATTGGCATTTAATCCGGCCGGTATGCAATACACTGAAACAAGCGGCGTACAAGCGGGTGCAACGGTTGTGAGTTTGCATTTTGACTATAAAGGCGAAATGGATACGACGGCAACCATCGGTCAAAACGGTTTGCCGACGGGACAAGGTACACGAACGGGTCGCGGACATTCTCGTCCGACACGGGTTTTACCGCATATTTTCGCACAACAAAAGCTGAACGATAAAACCACGTTGGGTTTGGGTGTTTATGTGCCGTTCGGTTTGGCCACCGATTATCCGAACGATTGGTTTGCTCAATCGCAAGCCGGGTTGAGTCAGCTGGAAGCCGTTGATGTGACACCGGCCTTATCTTATGCCGTAAACGATTGGTTTTCCATCGGTACCGCAATGAATATTCAATATATTAAGGCACATTTTACAAGTAAAGTGGAAAAATCGGGTTTATATTTTGACTCATCTAAAAGTGATATGGAAGGCGATGATTACGCTGCAGGTTATACGTTGGGTGTGACCGTAACGCCGCGGAAAGATATTCGATTGGGTTTATCTTATCGGTCGAAAATTTCTCATGAGTTAAAAGGTGACTTAAATGTTACGGGATTGCCGCAAATGACATTGGGAACCGTTCCGACCGGCGCCATGAACGGTCAATCGGATATTAAAGCCAAAGTGACGACGCCGGAAACAATCACGTTAGCAGGCGCTTATGATCTTGCTGATTTCACGTTTTCCGGAACGGCAAGATATACGCGGTGGAGTCGCTTTAAAACGTTGGACATTTACAATACATTAACAAACGAGATTGTTTCGTCTACAAATGAAAAGTGGAAAAACACCTGGTATTTCGGCGGCGGTGTTGATTATCGCTTGAATCAGGCGTGGACGGTTCGTGCCGGTTTGGGCTATGATCAAACAACCATTCGGGCGCCCGAATATCGAACCCCGCGTGTACCGGACGGTCGGCGTGTCTTAACGTCTCTCGGGGCCAGCTGGCAAATGGATCGTTGGCAGATTGATGCCGGCTATATGCACATTTTTATGCATGGCGGCGAAGCAACGGGCGGAACAAAAGGCAGTGTGCCGTATCGCATTAAATACACAAACGATGCCGATTTGTTCAGTTTAGGTGTTCAATATAAATTTTAAGTATTTATTTTTCAAAAAAGCGGAATCGTTTCGGTTCCGTTTTTTTTGATGGAATTTTTTTGTCTTTATGAAAAAAACTTGCATTTTTGTTGGAACATCTGTATAAAAAAAATATGAGTTATATAAAACGGTTGAGCTTTTTGGGTATCCTGTTTTTTTTCTTGACGGGATGCGGCGGTATTTTTTTAACGCCGAGTTATCATTCCGATGGCACCTATTTATATGTTCATAAAGGCGATACGCTTTATTCGCTTGCAAAAAAAAACAATATTTCATTGCGGGATTTGATTGAGGTAAATCATTTGACATCACCGTATACGTTGGCTGTCGGTCAAAAGTTAAGAATTCCGAAAACACAAACGCATACGGTTCAAAAAGGCGAAACATTGTACAGTATTTCGCGTAAATATAATATGAGTGTCAGTGCATTATCGCGCCTTAATCATTTAAGTGCGCCTTATACCATCAGCGTCGGACAGGTATTGCAGGTAAATCATAGAACGGATACGACAATTAAAACGGCTTCAAAACAATCAAAAAATCGTGTTACGACAACAACGAGTAAATCAACGACGGTTGTATCGCCGCGTCGAACTGTCAGTGTGCCGAAAGCTCAATCGGGTAAAAAGTTTGCCTGGCCGATTCGAGGCAAAATTATCTCTTCATTCGGTAAAACGCAAAACGGTATGCAAAATGACGGTATTAATATTGCCGCGGCCAAAGGAACGGCGGTAACGGCGGCCGAAAGCGGAACGGTCGGTTATGCCGGTAATCAGCTTAAAGGGTACGGTAATTTAATTTTAATTCGGCATGATAACGGTTGGATGACGGCTTATGCGCATAATGATACAATTTTGGTGAAAAAAGATCAAAAAGTGAAAAAAGGACAGAAAATCGCGACGGTCGGTAAAACGGGTAACGTAAAGACGCCTCAGTTGCATTTTGAAATTCGATACCAAACAAAAGTGGTTAATCCGCAAAAATATTTGCCGTAAAATAAGAAATGTAAAATTGATTTTTAAGGTATGTACGGCATTTTTCAGGTGATCAGATAAAAAAAATCGATTTTACATCGATTATTATTTGATTGTTTAAAAAAAATAAATTATAATATGGGAAAATGTGTAAAAAATAATTTTTTCATCAAAATTTTCGTCAGAATAAAAGGGGTTGACAAGATGTTTGAAAAATTGAAAAAAACAGTGCAAGAGCATAATTCGTCGGTTGCTTTGTTTGAAGCTTTGGCACAAAAAGATATTGTCGGTGCCAGATTATTACTTAAAAATATGGATATTGACGTAAGAAATCGATGGGGTGAAACGCCGTTGATTATATGTGCTCGTAACGGTTGGGAAGGGTTTACGCAAGAGCTGATACAAGCACATGCCGATATTGATGCCCAAGATAAAGAGGGAAAAACGGCGTTGATGCATTGCTTTTTGAATAACCAGTTGAAAACGGCGCGATTGTTGGTCGATGCCGGCGCGAATGTTTGTTTGTCGGATAAAGCAGGGCATACGGCTGCTTTATATGCCATTCAGGAGGGTATGACAACTTTAATGAGTTTTTCCGAAAAAGAGCGAAAAAACATTTTAAAGCATTCGCTGAAAACGTTTTTGGATACGGAAAGTAACGGAGATGACACCACCGTTCAATTTATCTGTGAGTATTTGCTAAAATCAATGAATAATAAATTATTACCGCACGAACAAGCGAATACATCGCGGCATACGGAGTTTGTTCCGTCTCCGAAAAAGAGAAATGCTAAAAAGCAATGCAGTTCCGATAAGGAAATTTCAAGCAAACCGATTGTTTTCCATGCGGAAAAGGTGATGCGACAAAAAAAAACAAGAGGTCAAAAAATGTCAAAAACAAAATTATTAAGTATATTGTTGGGAACGGTGTTTTTTTCAACATCAGCATGGGCCGGATTGAGCGAAGCTTTAACGGCTTACGGTATTAAGCGTTATGAACAGGCGTTTGCCGAGTTTTCCTATTTAGCCGATGAAGGCGATGCTACGGCGGCCTATTATTTGGGAAAAATGTATGCTAACGGTGAAGGTGTTGAAAAAAACGATCAAAAAGCCATTGAATATTATCAAAAAGCCGAAAGTGCTTATAATATTGATGCGGCTTATGAGTTGGCGGAAATTTTGTTGAATGATGCTACCGATTCGGAAGATGAAAAATTTGAAAACGGTTTGAAATATTTAAAACGTGCGGCTTATGCCGGACAAGCGAACGCGCTATACCAGCTGGGTGAGTTTTATGAAAAAGGCAACGGTGTGCCGCAGGATTATAAAAATGCGTTCGGTTTTTATTTAATGGGGGCGTTAAAAGGTGATATGAAATCGCAATATCGGGTGAGCCGGTTGTATTTGGCCGGACGCGGTGTCCCGCAAGATTTTGAGAATGGTTTAAAATGGTTATCGCGAGCGGCACGTCAAGGATATGTGGTGGCGCAAAGAGATTTGGCAGATGCGCGCGCTTCTACGCCGGCATTGAAAAATTTGCCCGATGCATATGCCTGGTACAGCATCATTGCCGCTTTTAACTCGGATGAAATCGGGGAAGAAGCACGGAAAAAACGGAATGAAGTTGAAAAGAAAATCAAGAAGAAAGATGTTGTATTGGCGCGGCAACGGGCAGCGCGGGAGTGGCGTCCGATCCCGGCGGAAAAGTCGGTTCCCGCTTCCGATTTGTTACTCATACCTACTCCCGTTATTCCCGGTTTTAACGATGCCGAATCGGTTCAGGCCATGTTGGCACAAGGGGAAGTGTTGTTGACGGACGGACGTAAATATGGTGTTCAACCGGATATGATTGTAAAGGCAAGTATTGATAAAAATTTTGCACCGATTGAAAAGGCCGTCGATTCTGCTGTCGGTAAAGGGGATACACAAGCTTATGCCTATTACGGCGATTTGTTGCGCAGTCGTTTCCAAAACGATAAAGATGCGGTCGAGTGGTATCGAAAAGGAGCGGAAAGCGGCGATGCTTATGCGCAATATCAGTTGGCAAAGGCTTATTGTGAAGGGCGCGGTGTTGATGCGGCACGGCCAAGTCAATGCTATGCATGGTTGAAAATTGCTGAACAAAATTCGGCGGATACGTTAAAATTAACAATCAGTAATGCATTGGAGGTTGTTGATGCGGATTTAACGCCTGAAGAGCGAACTCAAGGGGATCAGTTGATTACGGAATATGAGGGAAAATCGAAAAAGCCCAGTCCCACAAATGATTTAATGAATTTGTTAAATTAAAAACAACTTCAAAACAGGTTACCGGCGTCTGATGGTACATCGGACGCCTTTTATCATTTGCAATCAATAATGTTGCATTTCAAAGCAAAAAATTTAATAAACTATATTTCATATTTATAATTTACATAGAAAAAATACGAACGAAAGTATTTAAATCGGATATATTTAAAAAATATAAAAAAATAACATAATAAAATTAAACAGTTAATTTAAATTGTAATGATAATTGATTAAAAAAATTAATTTGTGGCAATTTTTTTGTTTACATTTTTAAAAAAATAAAATAGGATAATATCAAAAAGCTTATGAATGTGTGTTTTTTATGCAAAGGATATATATGAAATACATAAATAAGTATTTGCTTTTTAAGCCTTTTCGGAATAACAAATCCGTGAGTTACTTTGTTGTAAACGATTCGTTTTTTAACAAATAAAAGTTGGAAAAGGAGAATTATAATGAATAAAAATGTATCGTTTTCTTTAATTTTATTAATCAGTATGGCCATAACGCCGCTCACAGCAAACGGTGAGGGTAAAGTCAGCATGTCGGGTGATTTTTCAATGGAAGTCAATGACGGTGATTCATTCGAGTTGGAAAATTTAACCGTTAAAAGAGCTAATGAAACTCCTGCTGAAAAAGGATTGGTTCATGTTGAAAGTAATTCATCTTTAAATGTTGATAATTTTACGGCCGAAAACGGAAATACAAGTGCCGATGGCGGTGCTTTAAATAACGAAGGCAATTTTACGCAAAACATAACGGGTTCATACACCGATAATAAAGCGAAGAACGGCGGAGGTGTTTCAAATAAGGGTACTGCAACGTTTAACGGAACGACAACTTTTACAAGTGATAAAGCCGATGAAAACGGCGGTGCCGTTTTTAATTCAGGTACGCTTACCTTCAAAAATAATGCCACGTTGACGTGTAACAAAGCCGATGCATACGGTGGTGCATTATATACAAACAATGATGAAAGCGCTGTTCAGTTCAATGGTGTACACTTTGAAGAAAACAAAGCCCAAAAGAGCGGTGGTGCCGTTTATGCTAATGGCGGTACAATTACGTTTGATACTGCAACTGAGTTTGTTAAAAATCACGCTACAACAAATAACGGCGGTGCGGTTGCGGTAAATGCCGGTGAGTTAACATATAACGGAACAACAACTTTTACGGAAAATACTGCGGGTAACAGCGGCGGTGCTATTTACGGTAAAGGAAAATCAACCTTCAAAGGAAAAACTGACTTTACGTCCAATACAGCCACAACAAGTGCCGGTGCGATTTACAATGTCGGAACGTTCATATTTGAAGGGCCGACAACTTTTACTTCGAACAGCTCTAAGAAAGCCGGTGCCGTTTATAACAGTTCCGGTTATGAAATAACGTTTAGTGATAAAGCCGACTTTACGGGAAATTATAGTACGGGCGGTCAAGCCGGTGCGATTGATAACGCGGGTACGATTACCTTTAGCGGTGATACCGCATTTACGGATAATCACGCCAGCGGGAGTGGCGGTGTTATTTATAACGAAACAAAGGGAACCATCACCTTTAACGGTGCCGAGAATAAGTTTGAAAATAACAAAGGCAGCATGGGCGGCGTGTTCTATAATACCAATAATTCCAAAAATTCCAAAGGGTTGATGATCGGTAAAGAAGATGGTACTTCCGCAAATACATTTAAAAGTAACACCACCACTTCTGCCGGCAGTGTGCTTTATAACAGAGGGGCAAAATATAATCAATTGGCTTCGGCAACTTTTAACGGTACAAATTTGTTTGAAAGTAACGTTGCCGATGGTAACGGAACAATTAATAACTATTATGGAACGGTTGACTTTAAGGGAAAAACCTCTTTTACGGATAATAAAGCTTTTTCGGGCGGAGCTGTTTATAACGGTGACACGGCTTATACCAAAGAAACCAAAATCACAACGGAGGGTGTAAGCACCTTTAACAACAACACATCAGAACGGTCGGGTGGCGCTGTATACAATTCTGCCGTTATGGAATTGAAAGGCACCAATACTTTTACGGGCAATGAGGCTCAAAATATGGGTGGCGGTGCTATTTATAACCGTGGTAACTTAACATTGGATGGCGTAAATGAGTTTAAAAACAATAAAGCCGTAACGGGTACTCAAACCGTGGTTGGCGGTGCCATTGCTTTATTCCCCGGTAAAGATCGTTCCACAACGGATCAAGGCGTTTTGACTGTAACGGGTACAAGCAGCACATTCGAAGGAAACGAAGCAGGGACCAACGGCGGTGCCGTTTATGCCGATGCCAAGGGCGGTATCTCTGCAACGGTGACAATTAACAGCAATGAAATTATGTTCAAAGAAAACAAAGCCGGTCAATTAGGTGGTGCCGTTTATAACGGTTCCGCCAGTAACATGACTATCGGCAAAAATGCCTCGTTTATCGAAAATGAAGCCGGCGCAGGAAATATGAGTAACGGAGACACAAGTAGAGGTGGCGGTGCCGTTTATAATGAGGGTACTTTAACACTGGACGATAACACCACATTCGACAGTAACGTTGCCGACGGTTCGGATTATAACGATGGCGGTGGCGCCGTGTTTAACAAAGGTACGTTAACGTTTGGCGGTACCGCGTTTAATAACAACAATTCCACGCAATATGGCGGTGCCGTCTTTAACTATCCTTCAAAATCAAAAGTTATCGTTAACGGTGATTTAACATTTAATCACAATACGGCAACAAAGAATGGCGGTGCTGTTTATAATGAAGGATCATGGTCTTCCGGTGAAAAAAATACAACCAGTACTTTCCAAGATAATAAATCCTCTGCCAGTGGCGGCGCGATTGCAAACGAAGGCGAGATGAATTTAAAGGGTGTTAATCAGTTTATGAGTAATAATGCAAAGTCTTCCGGCGGTGCCGTTTGGAATGCGGGTGCGAACGGACGTTTAACCATAACCGGAACAAACACGTTCTCGGGCAATACGGCACAATTTGGCGGTGCCATTTCGCTTAACGGAACAAATCCGAACAATTCTTCATCCTATGGATCATTAACCATGAAAGGCACGAACCGATTTATGCATAACACGGCGGACAGTCGGGGTGCTTTGGCAATCGAAGGCGGTACTGCCGAGTTAACCGGAACAAATATTTTTGAGCACAACCAAGCAACCGAATCATCATCAGGTGCGGTGTTCAATAACGGTACGGCTTATTTTGGTACGGATACAGAGGCAACAACCAATACGTTCACACATAACACTTCTGCCAATCATGGCGGTGCCGTTTTGAATTCCAAGAGCGGTCAGATGAGTTTTATCGGTACAAATACCTTTGAACATAACTCAACCGGACAATATAGTGACGGCGGTGCCATTAAAAATGAAGGAAAGTTGACCATTAAAGGCACATCAACCTTTACGAACAACACGGCAGGTAACGGCGGTGCTTTGTTTATTGATGAAACAGCCATGGCAACAATCGTTTCGGGCAAAACAACATTTGAAAACAACATAGTCGGATATAACGGCGGTGCTGTTGCCAATAAAGGCAAAGCAACCATAACGGGTGAATCTTCCTTTACGGGCAACAAGGCAAATGCCGGCGGTGCTATTTGGAATAAAGGCGAAATGAGTTTGTCGGGCAAGGCAACAATTACGGATAATACGGCAACTGCTTACGGTGGCGGTATCTATAATGAAGGTAAGTTGACTCTGTCGGGTTCTCAAATTACCATTGCCGATAACACGGCAGCGCAAGGCAGCAATCTTTATAATGCAAAGTCGGGTGAAGTGGTTATCAGTGATGCTCACGACACATGGAATTTAAACAATCGCAGCAATGAAAAATCCGATGATAATTCGAATGTTGAGCCCGAGCATATGCTTTTCGGACAAAACGGTACGATTTACAATGCCGGCACCATGCGTTTTGAGAACAGTGCCGTTATATTGTACAACGGCATTAATACCGATAAAGATTTGGGTGATGACAATGCCCGTCGACAAGGAACAGTGACTTTGAACAACAGTCGTATTGATTTGGGCAGTTTTGATAACGAGGAAAATGATAGTACGCTTTATGCCGATAAGTTGAACATAAACGCCGGCAGCAGCATTGTATCACATGTCGGTCGGAGTGCAGATAAATTCGGTCGTGTTTCCGCGCATTCCATAGATATATCGAACAGCGGAACGAAATTATCGCTTGTTTTACCGTTCAATCAAAAATTGGATGCGAACGAAACGCGCGAATATCAGGTTTTAGACGCTGATTCCATCAGTGGTGAGTTTGCCGAGCAGAGCAATAATCTTTATGGTGTTTTTGCACTGGGTAACGGTAAATATCGCATGACGAGCAAGAATGAATGCGGTTTGCACGGTACATATAACGTGGAGACTGATAGCTGTGTGTGCGAAAGCGATTATATTGATGTCGGAAACGGTTGCGAATTGAAGAAGCAATGTAATCCGACAACGGAAAAATACATCGAATCGGAAAACGGATGTGAATGCGCCGACGGTTATTTGTCTGTTAACGATAGTTGTGTGGCAAAAGCGCAATGCGGTGCCAACGAAATATTAGATGAAAGAACAAATAAATGTTCGTGTGCGACAGGCTTTATTGATGTCGGCGGCGTTTGCGAAGTTAAACAAGTTTGCACGGGCAATGAAGTATATGACGATACAACGAATTTGTGTTCTTGCAAGAGCGGTTATGTTAATGTCGGCACCGGTTGCGAAATGGTTAAGCAATGCAATTCGGTGAGTGAAGTATATCATTCTAACACCAATTCGTGTTCATGTGCGCCGGGTTTTGTCGACAAAGGTCAAGGTTGCGTTCGGGAAGATAAAACAAATTACTGTGAAAATTGCGATTCAAACGAAAAAGCGACGGCAAACGGTTGGTTGCAAGGGGAAGAAATAACCGGTAACAAACTGGCGCAAGATATTCAAAACGAATTGTTTGAAACATATCAGGCACAGGGTGGTTCGGCTTCTTATCGGGCGGCGTTAGATGCTTTGGCGCCGGATGTTACGCCGCTTGTGCAAGCCCATACGCAAGAAATTACACGGCGGTTGTCCGATATGATTACGGAACGGTTGCATACTGCATCGGGTATTGCATCTGATAACGGTCGTTACTATCGTTTCCCGAAAAGGCAATCCAACCTGTGGGCGCAGGGCTTATACGGTAAATCGCAATATAAAGCCGCAAAAGGCTGGGATATGGATACTGCCGGTCTGGCTGTCGGGTTAGACGGACATATCAAAGAGGCGGTGCAATTAGGTTTGGCTTATGCCTACACACGCTCAGACGGCGATTCGCTCGGTCGAGATGTTGAAATCGGATCTCATACGGTTTCGTTCTACGGGCAATATGAACCGAATCGCTTCTATACCAACTGGTTAGCGTTATACACGCGGTCGAATTTCGATGAAGAAAAGCATGTATTCCGTCACATTGTTGATGCCGATTACGATGTTGACGCGTTAGGCGGGCAAGTTCTGTTTGGGTATAAAGTCGGTCCGTTCGATTTCGGCAAATGGTCAACCGGCGTGTTGAGACCTGAAATCGGTGCGCGGTATATGTGGACGCATCAACGGAAATATACCGATACGGCCGGTCAAACGGTTAGTTCGGCAAACGGGCAGACGGTTACCGGCGTATTGGGAGCACAATACGGCATCGGCTATGTCTTAACGCCGTCGTTAATGTGGTATCCGGAGTTTAAAGTCGCTTTAACGTACGACTTTATCGAACCCGATACCGATATGCGCGTTAATTTGTTGAACGGCTCGATATATACGGTCAGACCTGATAAAATGGAGCGTTTCGGCGTTGAAGTCGGTACGCGTATCGGGTTGAATATCAACAAAAAAATTGACATTGCCGCCGAATATGAAGGTGTGTTCAAAGGTAATTACAAAAATCATTCCGGATTGATCAGTATGAAATACAAATTCTGATCGGCAGCGGTTAAAAAAGGACGGCGGGCAAATGTTCCGCCGTTTTTTTTGCCGAAAGTAACTGTATGTCTGACGAATATGTTTTTTTTACGTTTCAAAACGCAGGTATTTTGAAAATAAGTGAGAAATAATGAATGAAAAACAAATTTTTTTTGCACAAAGTGAAAAAAAGTGTTGCAAAAAGCACAGGTTTAATTTATACAATAAATATATGTATGCATTAAGAGGAGAATCAGCATGAACTTTTTAATGAAAAATAAACATCAAAATCAAACGTCAGAGGGGCAAAAAGTTGCAACGCAATCAGGGCGCAGTATGGTTGAAATGATTGGCGTTTTATCGATTATCGGCGTATTATCCGTTATGGGAATTGTGACATTGCAATATGTTATGCAAGTTTACAAAGAAAACGAAACGGTTGATGCGTTCAGCGTGGCGGCAACGGGTGCCAGAACGGCCGATTTAATGGAAAATTACATTTATTCATGCGAAGGTTTTCCCTGCATTGTTAAGCCGAAATCGGTAATGCCGAACAAATTTTCCACGCGCGAGGAAGATTTTTCAACAGCAACCGGCTCACCGGTTCAAGTGCAAATTGAAAACGAAAAGGGATATACGGTTCGAATTCGCGGTATATCAAGAGAAGTTTGCGAAAAAATTAAGAGCGGTTATTGGGGTGAAACCTGTGCAGGTATTAACAAGAAGGGGGTTCAATCATATGATCCGGCAAGCGGGTGTATTGCATTAAAAAATTTAGATTGTTCAACCTTTAAAGCAACCGAAGGCGGACGTCTGTCGAATTTGCAGGAAGAGATAAGCGAAACCGGTAAAGCTTTTACTTTTGCCGAAGCGGCAAATTATGGCGAATTTATTTTGTATTACGGTGAAGCCTTTGTTGCGGATGTTGCGGATAAAAACAGCTCAGACTTGTCGGAATATGGCTGGGAAGATGATACGTCGAATGGAAATCAAGGCGATGAACCCGGTGGTAATCGCGGTCCTCAGATACATCATGATGCACCGGCGGTAACCAACCCTGCGGCAGAAGGGTCAACGACAACAACAACGTCAAGAACAACAACGAGAAAGTCGACAACGACAACAACAAAAATGCCGACGACAACAACGTCAAGAACAACAACGAGAAAGTCGACAACGACAACCACAAAAATGCCGACGACAACAACGACCACGACATGGACAACGGCGGCAGGAACAACAGCGACATGGACAACACCGACGCCCACGCCAAGCACTCCCACACCGAGTACACCGACGCCGAGTACACCGACGCCAAGTACGCCGACGCCGACAACGGCGGCCTGGACAACGGCGGCCTTGACAACGGCGGCCTTGACAACGGCGGCAGGAACAACGACATCTTTACTGGGTAACAATCCGACAGAGGGTAATTGTCCTGATGGTTATTATTGTGTGAGCAGTTGTAGTAATAACTACTCATGTAGGAATGGTGAGGCAGTAGAAAATTGTACATGCCACTGCGCAATTATAGAGTCACCTTTTCAAAAGACAGTCGGTTCCCAAACCTTTTTATTAGGACCTAATGTAAATTGGTGGAGTGCTGACAGATATTGCAAAGCGCTGGGTAAACAAAAAACAAAAAATAGAGGAACCGGACGGCTTGTGACCAAAAAAGATTTGGGGTGTGTCGGCAATGATTATTGTAATGATTATTGTGAAGATAGTGGTATATGGCGAGGATTATATGGTTGGACTCCGTGGATATGGATAGAAGATAATAATTGTAGATCCTGTAGCCCGTTATCTGTAAATCTTGATGCATCTATGGAACGAGCTTTTGTCAGTCCCCGCGGTGCAGCCGATAACGAGATGAAAGCCTTATGTGTTATCGAGTGTCCGGGGAATGAACATTGGGATGGCGAGAAATGCACAGCATGTGCGAGTGGATATTGGGATGGCACTTCATGCGTAAGCACTTGCCCGACTGAGAAACCGATAGAAAAAGATGGTAAATGTCTCACATGTGCCGAAGATAATGTTAAATATCCCGTGTGGCATCCCGATAAATATTGCAATCCCTGTTCTATCGATACGCCTCGTTGGAATTGGAACAAAAACAGCTGTGAAAACTGTCCGGAAAAAACTGTATGGAACGGTAAAGAATGCATAAAGTGTCCGACAGGAACAACATTGGATGAAACCAAAAATGAATGCGTTTGTCCGACCGATAGACCGTTTTGGAATGGTAAAAACTGTGTTTCTGAAGATAAAGTTGATTGTGAATGGACGGACTGGGTAAATTCCCATGGGGGGGTAAATTCCTCTGGAAAGGCTGCGGTGGCAATGCCTGATGGCGATATTGAATCGGTTGAAGGTTTGTGCGGAGCCAATCAGGCAGTGAATGATATTCAATGTCGAGCAGCCTGGTTCCCTAACATGCCGCTTGAAGAGTTAGGACAAAAAGTCATTTGTAATAAACATGTCGGCTTGATGTGTAGTACATTTGATCAAAAGCCCGGCGGACGACCATACCCAATGCCATATTGCTTGAATTATGAAATTAAAGTGCAGTGTTGTAGTCCTGCGAAAGGGACAAAAACGCTGACGTCGGCAACAACAGCATGGATAACGCCGACGCCCACGCCAAGCACTCCCACACCGAGTACACCGACGCCAAGTACGCCGACGCCAAGTACGCCGACGCCGAGTACACCAACACCAAGTACGCCGACGCCGACAACGGTAGCATGGACGACACCGACACCAACGACAATGGCATGGACAACACCGACACCGAGTACACCGACGCCAAGTACGCCGACACCGAGTACTCCGAGGTCGACCACTAAAAACAGGATATGTACATCAGATGAGGATTGTGACAAAGGTTATTATTGTGCAGGCAGCAATTGTACTTATTCTTCATGTAATAATGGTGAGCCAACAATAAATTGTCAAAAACACTACTGCAAAATGCTATACGAGCCTGCACAAAGGACAGTCAATTCAAAAACCTTTTTCTTAAGTACTGAGGGAAATTTAAGTTGGTATGATGCCGACGGATATTGCAAAGCGCTGGGTAAACAAAAAACAAAAAATAGAGGAACCGGACGGCTTGTGACCGTAGAGGAGTTAGGATGTACTTCCACACCCAGCGGAAACTGGGCGGGGAGTGGTCCAAGTTGTGAAAATGGTACTGTATGGAAAGAATTGAAAGGTTGGACCCATAATGTATGGTCAAGTACGCCTTTAGGAAAATATAATTCTGAGTATGCTAATTATTCCTGCAGTATGCTCGTTGTATATCTTGATTCGACATGGCCCACCACCGGTCAACCTTTAGACTTTACTTATAATTATGCAGCCGGTGCTGATTTAAAAGCCTTATGTGTTATCGAGTGTCCGGGGAATGAACATTGGGATGGTAACAGTTGCACAAAACAAATGCCGACGACAATGGCATGGACAACGAGCCAATAACAATATAAGTGTAGGGAAATAAGTTACATTTGTAATCGTGATAACAAAACCTGTTATACCTTATGTGCGTGAAACCCTGTTGTTTTCGACCACCGCGCCGGTGCGCATGGTGCAAACCGGCACTTTTTGCCGAAAATAAAAAAAAACAGCAAAGAAAAAATATCATCGCTCTTTTTTCGCCGACCGAACGGAAAATAACCGATAAAATTATTTCCCTTTTCTGTCAAAAACGGAAAAATGTGTTTAAAATAAATTTTTTACTTGCAATTTTTTAAAAAAAAGCGTATAAGTTTAACGCTTTCATTAGGAAAGCAAATTCACATGCGATAAATTTAAGTGTTCCCGTAAAGTTTTATGGTCGCACTTTCCGGTGTGAGAACGCGTTTTCTCATATCTTTTTTTATCGCAGACGTTTAACCGGAAAAAAGAAAGGATTTTATATGACTCTGGAAAATGTTACAATTCGTCAACTCATGGAATGCGGTGTGCATTTCGGACATAACGCTCGTCGGTGGAATCCGAAAATGGCTCCGTATATTTACGGTACGCGTGACGGCATTCATATCATGGATTTAACGCAAACCGTTCCGATGTTGTCCCGTGCGTTGGAAGCCGTTCGTGAAGTGGCATCCAAAGGCGGCAAAATTTTGTTCGTCGGAACAAAAGTTCAGGCACAAGAACCGATTGCCGCGGCTGCCGGTCGATGCGGACAGTTTTATGTAAATCACCGTTGGTTGGGCGGTATGCTCACAAACTGGAAAACAATTTCTTCCAGCATTAAACGCTTAAAGGAAATTGATTCCAAAACGGAAAAAGGCGAATTTCAAGGATTGACCAAGAAAGAAAAACTTAATATTGCTCGCGAACGCGAAAAATTGTTTGCCTCCTTGGGCGGTATTCAGGATATGAACGGTCGTCCCGATTTGATTTTTGTAATCGATGTTCCCAAAGAAGAATTAGCCATCAATGAAGCTAAAAAATTGGGTATTCCCGTTGTCGCCGTTTGCGATTCTAATGCAAACCCCGACGGTATTACTTACCCCGTTCCCGGTAATGATGACGCGTTGCGCGCCATTAACCTTTATTGCGATTTGGTCAGCAATGCCGTTTTAGACGGTATGCAAGCCGAATTGAAAGCCGCCGGTGTTGATTTGGGCGCCATTGCAGAGCCTGTCAAACAGGAAATTCCCGTTGAAGAAGAAGTACAAACACCTGCTTCGGAAACGGTTACGGAATAAATCCGAACACAAAAAGGGAAAACGAATTTTTGTTTTCCCTTACGCGCTTTTTATATAATCAGTTTATTATAGGAGTTTTGAAAAATGGCAGAAATTACAGCAAGTTTGGTTAAAGAACTGCGTGAAAAAACCGGTGCCGGTATGATGGAATGCAAAAAAGCTTTATCCGAAACAAACGGCGATTTAGAACAAGCTATTGACTTTTTACGGAAAAAAGGTCTTTCTGTTGCCGAGAAAAAGGCCGGACGGGTTGCCTCGCAAGGATTGGTCGGTGTAATCGTTCAAGATAAAGAAGGAGCCGTCGTCGAATTGAATTCTGAAACGGATTTCGTGGCTCGTAACGCTGAATTCCAAGCATTTTTGTCGGAAGTTTTATCGGTGGCTTTGGCTCAAAAAGGCAATATCGAAGCAATTAAAACAGCCAAAATCGGTGATAAATCTGTTGCCGATGCATTAACGGCGTTAATTGCCAAAATCGGTGAAAATATGTCTTTGCGTCGCGCTGCTCATGTGTCGGTGGCAAACGGTGTTGTCGTTCCGTATATGCATACGGCTATTGTGCCGGGACAAGGTAAAATCGGTGTGTTGGTCGCTTTGGAAAGTACGGCTGATTCGGCAAAATTAACAGAGCTCGGCAAAAAAATTGCCATGCATGTTGCCGCAACCGCACCGCGCTTTTTAAGTATTGCCGATGTAGATGCCGATACCATCGCACATGAAAAAGGTATTTATGAAGAACAGGCAAAAGCTTCCGGAAAACCGGCAAATATTATTGAAAAAATGGTTGAAGGTCGGTTGCGTAAGTTCTATGAAGAAGTGGTTGTTTTAGAACAATCGTTCATCATGGATCCCGATCAGAAAGTGAAAGACGTGATTGCGCAAGCATCCAAAGAATTTGGTGCTGATGTAACGTTAAAAAGCTTTGTCCGATTCGGATTGGGCGAAGGTTTGGCAAAAAAAGAAGAAGATTTTGCCGCCGAAGTCAACAGTTGTTTGAAATAAAATAAAAAACAACAAAAACTTTTTTAGAAAACGGAGCGAGTGTTTTTCGTTCCGTTTTTTTTTGAAGAAAAATACCGTTTTTGAAAGTTGCATGTGAAAAAAATAAAAACATCTTATTACAGATGCGAATAGTGCTTGACAGCCGAGGGAAAATCTGTAATATTTAAGAAAATTATAAAGAAAGGGTTATAAAAATGCATTCAAATCTGTTTTTGCGTACGTTGTCTGCTTTGGTTTTGGCACCGTTGGTTTTGGGCTGCATTTGGTTTGGTAAATCCGCTTATGAGGAATATTCCATTCCGTTATATACAATTTTGCTGGCAGCCTTGGGTTCCGGCCTTGCATGGGAATGGAGTATGATGTTTGATAAAAAACTATCGGCCTCAACAGTCATTATGGTGTTTTTTGCTTGTCTGGTGGCGTTTTTAACCGAGGGAAATCCGCAGTTTGCCTTATGGCTCTCTTTACTCGGAATGACCATTGTTTATTGGCAAACAAACGGGCGCTTGGCTTATTCTCTGGGTATGTTGTATATTTGTATTCCCCTGTTGTCGTTGGGCTATATTTATTATGTCAATGATGATATCAGTCGAGAAATTGTTTTGTGGCTGTTTTTTGTTGTCTGGGCAACGGATATCGGCGGTTATGTCGTCGGAAAAACCGTCCAAGGACCGAAGCTGGCACCGAAAATCAGCGCAAAAAAAACATGGTCGGGTTTGGCCGGTGCCATTTTATTTGCGTTTGGTGCCGCTTATGTGTTTACGCTTTATGTGCAAGTGCATTCGCCCTATATTTTGCCCGACGGTTGGGCCGAGCGTTTAACAATGTCTGCCGGCGTTTTGGCTATTGTGTCGCAAATCGGCGATTTCTTTGAATCTTATATTAAACGGCGCTTAAATCTTAAAGATTCCAGTAATTTAATTCCGGGGCACGGCGGATTATTCGATCGGGTGGACGGGTTGTTATTTGCAGCGGTAGCGGCAGCGGTTGTATTGTTTTTGTTTGATAAAACGGGAGCTTTTTTCTAATGCTGACATCATTGATATATGTTTTTGCATTTGTTTTTGTATTGTCGTTGGTGGTTATTGTTCACGAATGGGGTCATTTTTTCGTTGCGCGCCGGTGTGGAGTCAAAGTGACTGATTTTTCTATCGGATTCGGCAAAGAATTATGGCATCGTGTCGATAAAAAAGGTACGCGTTGGAAAGTATGTTGGTTGCCGCTCGGCGGGTATGTTAAAATGTTGGGCGATGAAGATGCAGCCAGTGCAAAAACTTCAACAAAGCATATTAAAAAAAGCGAAATAAAATATACCTTTATGGCGCAACCGCTTTGGAAACGTGCCGCCATTATTTTTGCAGGTCCCGCCATGAATTATGTATCGGCATTTGTGCTGTTGACAGGCTTAATTATGGCTTTGGGCGAAGTAATCGTGCCGCCGATTATCGGCGAAATATTGCCTGAGTCTGCTGCCGAAGAGGCAGGGTTGCAAATCGGTGATAAATTCATTTCTATTAACGGAAATTCCATTCGGGAATATACCGATGTGTTGCGCGTGGTGCGTGTAACCGATTTTGAAAAACCGCTGGACATTGTGATTGAAAGAAACGGTGTTCAAAATATGGTTTCGTTAACACCGCGTTATCATAAAGATTATGAATTTCCGCTTATCGGTATTCGGGCTGCACCTGAATATGTCACGGTTAACGAACATATCAGCTTTATGCGGGCCGTTAAAACAGCAGCAACGGATATATATAAAATAACGGCTGATACGCTTATTTATTTAAAGCAGGTTTTGTTTGATCATCGTTCCGCCAAAGATATGCGCGGACCGCTCGGAATTGCCGAAGCATCCGGTGATGCCATGCGCGGCGGTGTTTTATCTTTATTGATGTTTATTGTTCAAATTTCCGTTGCTATCGGTTTTATGAATTTGTTGCCCATTCCGGTTTTAGACGGCGGACATTTGTTCTTTTATGCCGTTGAGGCTGTTTGTCGGCGACCGATTCCGGAGCGAATTCAAAACGGATTTTTAGGGATTGGAATCGGGTTATTGCTTTTATTGGTGGTGTATACCATGTTTTTAGATGTTCCACGTATTTTGCAAAGGATTATAGAATGAAAAAATTATTCGGATTACTTTTAGTAACTTCCTTTCTGGTATCTCCGGCATCGGCTGAGATATTAAAAACCGTTCAAATCAGCGGAACGCAACGATTGGAAAATGCAACAATTATGAGTTATTTAAATTTACAAAACGGGCAAAATGTTACGTTGAGCGATTTAGATACGGCAACAAAAACGTTATTTGCAACCGGTTTGTTTTCTGATGTTGATGTTCATATGCGCAACGGTACGTTAGTGATTAATGTTGAAGAGAATCCGATTGTGCACGATGTGTATTTTGAAGGAAACGATAAGCTGGATGATGATATTTTAAAAACGGAAATAATGTTAAAGCCGCGTACGGTTTATACACAAAGTAAAGCTCAAAATGATGCTGACAGGTTGCTGGATGTTTATAAACGTAACGGGCGATTCGGGGCAACGGTAACACCGAAAATTATTAAAAGAGATCAAAATCGGGTTGATGTGGTATTTGAAATTGATGAAGGCGCTAAAACCGTTGTTCAAAAAATTAATTTTATCGGTAACGAACGGTTTTCATCCGATGATTTGAAAGATGTTATGATTACAAAAGAAAACGCGTGGTATCGGTTTTTCAGCAGCACGGATACATATGATCCCGATCGGTTGAATTATGATCAGGAAATGTTACGGCGCTACTATTTAAAACACGGTTACGTTGATTTTGAAGTTAAAAACGCCGTGGCTGAGCTTATGCCCGATAAATCTGGCTTTGTGTTGACCATTGAAGTCGATGAAGGAGAAAAATATCATTTTGCTCAACCGGAAATTCGCGTGGTGTTGCCCGAATATATGAGCAAGAATAAAACCGATTTGACTGATTGTTTCGAGTTTGAAAAAGGTGAAACGTTTAATTCCGAATTGGTTGATAAAACCATTGAAAATTTAACCGATGAGTTTTCCGAGGCCGGATATGCTTTTGCCGAAGTCACGCCCGAGTTCTTTAAAGACGAAAAAAATAAAACGGTTCGCATTGTTTTTAAAGTGAAAGAAGGGGCAAAAGTGTTTGTGAATAAAATTAACATTCACGGCAATTCCCGCACGCAAGATAAAGTGATTCGGCGTGAATTTCGTATTAAAGAAGGAGATGCGTTTAATGCCGCAAAGTTACGGCGGTCACGTCAAAAAGTGGAAGATTTGGATTATTTTGATAAGGTTGATTTTAAAACGGTTCCCGTATACGGTGATGCTGGTAAAACGGATATTGACGTGCAGGTTTCCGAAAAATCAACCGGTGCGTTTAACGTCGGAGTCGGCTGGTCATCATATGACGGATTGTTGTTTGAAGTCGGCGTTGTGGAGCGCAATATTTTAGGAACAGGCAATATTGTTAATGTGAATGCCATGATTTCACAACGCGAAACACAATATATTGCCGGATTGACCAACCCGTATTTTATGGATTTACCGTTGTTGGCCGGCGTGGAATTGTTTAAAACAACACGCGATAACAGCGATTACAGTTCGTATAGTTACGATACCATCGGCGGATCCGTTCGCTTCGGATGGAATTATACCGACAGATTACGTCAAACGGTTCGCTACACGTTGCGAAAAGATGACGTGACCGATATTGATGATGATGCTTCCATTTATATTAAACAGCAAGAAGGCGATACATTGGTTTCAATGATCGGGCAAGAGTTGGCTTACGATCGGCGTGACAGTCGAATCAATCCGACGGAAGGGTATTATTTATCGTTGGGAACGGATTTTGCCGGTGTGGGCGGCGATACAAAATTTATTCGCGTTAATGTAACGGGCATTCAATATTTTCCGCTCACGGATGACGTGGTTTTGTCGGTTCGCGGAGATGCCGGTGAAGTATGGGGAGTCGGTGGCAGAGATGTTCGAATTAACAACCGCTATTTCTTGGGAGACGCTTCTTTACGCGGTTTTGAATATGGGGGTGTCGGTGCGCGGGACAGATATACCGATGACGCATTGGGCGGTAACTGGTATGCAACCGCATCGACGGAACTTGTTTTTCCGGTTGGATTGCCTCGAGAATTGGGTATTAAAGGAAAACTGTTTTCCGATGCCGGTTTGATCGGTAAGCCAGACGGATATGATGCGGCTATGATGGAATATGAAAACTCTTTAAGAGTTTCCGTCGGTACCGGTATTTTGTGGCAGTCTCCCATGGGTATGATTAACTTGGATTTCGCAGTTCCGGTTATGAAAGAAACAGGAGATAAAACACAAGTCTTTCGTTTAAACTTTGGGAAAGGATTTTAAAAAATGAAAAACATATCTTCAAATCAAATTGTCAGTTGTACGGCTTTGGCTTTGGCGGTCGCAGCGGTTGTTTGTTGCGGTTTTTGCAAAAAAACACCGAAAATCGGACTGTTAAACAGTCAACAGGTATTTGAACAAGCTGATGTGTTTCGTCAACTTAATGCCGAACAGGAAAAATATGTTAATGCCATGTTGACACGGCGTGCCGAAGATGAAAAAATGCTTCAACGGGAATTAAACAATCTTCAAAATAAAATTAAAAGCTCTTCTGCCGGCGAAAGTGCTTTTACAAAGGAAATTGTAGCATTTCGTGAAAAAGTGGCAGCTTATAATTTAAAATATCGTGAACAACAGGCTTTGATTACCTATGCGGGAAACGTGGCACGTCAACAAGTTGAACCGATGATTCAAGAAACGTTCAACGATATGGGAAAAGCAGGTTATACGGTTATTATGCCAAAGTCCACGACCTATTATTCCAAGCCGTGTTTAGATGTAACTGCCGATTTTATTGATCGGTTGAATAAAAAAGAAATTACAGTGGCTTTTCCGGATCCGGCTTTATTCTTGAAAGCCAAAAATCAAGGACAGCAAGGACAACAAGAAGCGGCTCAAAAACCGGCTGACAATAAACAACAACCGGCAGCGGCTCAAAAACCGACCGATAAAGCACAACAACCGGCAGTGGCGGAGAAAAAATAATGGCGGATAGTCGTTTCTTTCAAAAAAAAGAAAGTCTGACGCTTGATGAAATGGCGCGTATCGGTGAAGTAAAATTGCCGGAAGGTGTTGACGGTATGCGTCATTTTACAGATGTCGCCGCTCTTGATGAAGCCAATGAAAATCAAGTATCATGGGCATTTATTCCGTCTATGCGAACGGCTTTGTCGCAAACAAAAGCCGGAGCGGTGATTGTGCCGGAAAATTTTTTGAGTTTGGTTCCAAGCGGTGTTATTCCGCTTGTTTCGGCTGATCCGCATCGATCCTATGGATTGATTGCCGGGGCTTTTTATCCGCAAAAAGTGGAAGCTTATATTTCCGATCGAGCCTATATTGATCAAACGGCAAAACTGGGTGAAGGGTGTCGAGTGGAAGCCGGAGCTTATATCGGTAAAAATGTTGTTCTGGGGGCGCGTTGTGACGTGCATCCGAATGCTGTGATTGAAGCAGGTGTGCAAATGGGAGATGATTGCGTAATCGGTGCCAATGCAACGGTTTCACACTGCATTGCCGGTAATAAGGTGTATATTTATCCCGGTGCACATATCGGACAAGACGGCTTCGGTTTTGCCATGTCGGCACGCGGGCCGGTTAAGGTGCCGCAATTAGGGCGCGTTGTTATCGGTGATGATGTGGAAATCGGATCGTCGACAACGGTTGACAGAGGCGCTATGGGAGATACGGTAATCGGCTCCGGAACACGCATCGATAATTTGGTGCAGGTCGCACACAATGTGAAATTGGGACGGTGCTGCGTAATGGTTTCCCAAGTCGGCATTGCGGGCAGTTGTGAATTCGGTGATTTTGTTGTCGCCGGCGGTCAGGTCGGTTTTGCAGGTCATTTAAAAATCGGTACGGGAGCGCAAATAGCGGCGCAATCGGGCTTAATGAGTGATGTACCTGCCGGTGCCGTTTTAATGGGATCGCCTGCCGTACCGCATGTGGAATATATGCGTCAGCAAGTTGCCATTCGTCAGTTGACGAAGAAGAAAAAATCAGTTTAATCGTGAAAAAGCCAAGGAGAATAAAATGGTTGAAGAAACAGAGAAAACTGCTGAAAATATGATATCGGAAATTCGGATTGATCAAATTTTAAAATTATTACCGCATCGGTATCCGTTTTTGTTGGTTGATCGATTAAAAGAGGTTATTCCGGGCGAATCGGGTATCGGTATTAAAAATGTTACCATGAATGAGCCGTTTTTTCAAGGGCATTTCCCCGAAAATCCGGTTATGCCGGGTGTTTTGCAGATTGAAGCCATGGCACAAACGGCGGGAATTATTGTTTTGCAATCATTTCCCGAAGAAGAACGATCAGGAAATGGCGTTTATTTTATGACGGTTGACGAAGTGAAATTTCGTAAGCCCATTTTGCCGGGAGATGTTATTGAGTTTCATGTTAAAAAAGAACAAGCCGTTCGAAATGTTTTTAAATTTCGAGGGGAAGCCAAAGTTGACGGAAAACTTGTTTCGCAGGCAATTTTCAGTGCGATGATATTTAAAAAATCGTAAGGAGATTTTCAAATGGTTAAAATTCATCCGACCGCCATTGTCGATTCGCATGCCGAATTGGCAGATGATGTTGAAATCGGTCCGTATTGTACGGTTGGACCGCATGTTAAAATGGGTGCCGGTTGTCGGCTGATTTCTCATGCGGTTGTTGACGGGTTTACCACAATGGGAGAGTTTAATACCGTTTATCCGTTTGCAACGCTGGGGTTGTTGGCACAACATAAGCGTTCCAATGCGCCTGATGCGTTGTTGGTTATCGGGGATCATAATACGTTTCGGGAACATGTAACGGCACATGTCGGGTCTGAAGTCGATCATAAAATCACCAAAATCGGGCACAGAAATTTGTTTTTGGTTGCCAGTCATATTGCGCATGATTGTGTGTTGGGTAATGATATTGTTATGAGTAACAATGCAACGCTTGCGGGACATGTTCAGGTGGGAGATAATGCCATTATCGGCGGATTATCTGCCGTGTTGCAATTTACGCATATCGGCGAAGGCGCCATGATCGGCGGCATGTGCGGGATTGGGCGCGATGTCATTCCTTACGGGCTTGTTATGTCCGGTACACGCGCAGTGTTAAGCGGATTGAATTTAATCGGTTTACAACGAAGAGGTATTGAAAAAGAAACGATATTCGAGTTGCAAAAAGCTTATAAATTTTTGTTTGATAAACAAAGTGAGCTCACATTTGCCGAACGAATTGAAAAGTTAGCCGATGATACGGAATTAAACGGAAATCCGTTGGTGTTTAAAATGATAGATTTTGTGCAACATCCTTCAAAAAACAATATTATGCAAGCGGAATAACGGGTTAATATGAAACAACAAACAACAAATAAGCAAAGAACGGGAAAACTCGGTATTATTGCCGGTGCAGGTGCTTTGCCGCATTTGTTGATTGAGTATTGTCAAAAAATAAATCGCCCTTTTTTTGTATTAGCGCTAAAAAATCAGGCTCAACCCGATTCTTTTTCGGCAGATGTTCCCGTTCAATGGGTACGCTTGGGCGGTGTCGGAGCGATTATGCGTGCCATTAAAACGCAACATATTACCGAAGCGGTTATGGTGGGAAGTGTGCGACGTCCGTCATTGAGGGAAATTTTTCCGGATTGGGCCGGACTTCAAGTTGCTTTTCGCATCGGATTAAATCAAAAAGGTGATGACGGGTTGTTGCGGGGGATTATTCAAGAGTTTGAAAAGTTGGGTGTATGTGTTCGGGGTGTTCATGAGTTTTTGCCTGAATTATTGGCGCCTGTCGGTGCTCTGACAAAAAAACAGCCTGATGTATTTGATATTGAAGATATTTCCAGAGGGTGTTATGTCGCCAAGTTGTTGGGGCTTGCCGATGCGGGGCAATCGGTTATCATACAACGCGGACTGGTATTGACATTGGAAGGCATTGAGGGCACTCAAAAAATGGTGGAGCGTTCAAAAGCCTTACGGCGAAAAGGAAAAGGCGGTGTTTTGGTAAAAACCGTCAAGCCGCAACAAGAACATCGGGTTGATATGCCGACCATCGGTGTTTCAACAGTGGAGGCCGTGGCGGCAGCCGGATTAAAAGGTATTGCCGTTGAGGCCGGAAAAGTTATTATTCTTGATGCGAATGCCGTTGCGCAAAAAGCTGATCAGTTGAATATATTTGTTGTTGGCGTTTCGGTTGATGATATTTTACCGATTGATTTGAAAGAACGGTTAAATATTTTAACGGGACATGTATCCTCGCGACGAAATTTGAAAGTCAAATGAGAAATAAAATGACGCGGAAAGGATTAAAAGTCTATTTAATTGCAGGGGAGCCGTCAGGAGATTTGTTAGGTTCTCGCATTATGCGTGCGTTAAAGCAAAAAACAAAAAATGCCGTGCAATTTTTTGGTGTCGGTGGTGAAACAATGGAAAATGAAGGCTTAAAAAGCTTATTTAACATTGCCGATTTATCGGTGATGGGGTTTGTTGAAGTGTTACCGAGTTTGCCGAAAATTTTAAGGCATTTTAATGAAATTATTGCTGATATTAAAGCCGTTCAGCCGGATGTTATTTTAACAATTGACAGTTTTAGTTTTTCCATTCGCGTACATAAGCGATTAATTAAAGCCGGTATTCAAATTCCGCATGCGCATTGTGTGGCGCCGCAAGTTTGGGCTTGGAAAAAAGAACGCGCCAAAACACTCGGGCGATATGTTGACAGATTATTTTGTCTGCTGCCCGGCGAACCGGCGTATTTTACCCCATACGGTTTAAAAGCTGATTTTATCGGACATCCCGTTATTGAAGGTGGTGCCGATAAAGGCGACAGAACGCACTTTATTAAAAAATATCAAATTCCGAAAGACGCTAAAATTTTATGTGTTTTGCCGGGGAGTCGAAAAAATGAAATTAAATATTTGTTGCCGATTTTTAAAAATGCCGTTCATATTCTTCGACAAAAATATCAAAATATTTTTGTGGTAATTCCGACGGTTTCAACGGTTCGGCGACAAGTTGTTGAGAGTATGTCCCATGCGGATGAGCCATATATCATCGTCCGGGGAGAAAAGGAACGATATGATGCTTTTGCTGCCGCCGATGCAGCCATTGCAGCATCGGGAACGGTGAGTTTGGAATTGGCGTTGGCGGGCGTGAAGCATTTAATTGCGTATCGCGTGGCACCGTTTACGGCATTTTTGGCACGACGGCTCTTAAAAATTAAATATGTCAACCTAATTAACCTATTGGCAAATAAAGAATTAATTCCTGAATTATTGCAGGAAAATTGTACGGCAGAAAAAATAGCCGATATTATTACCGCTTTTTTACGGAGCAAAAAACAAGACGCTCGCGAGGGATTGAAAAAATTAGGCTGGGGCGGACAAACAACACCGTCTGAAAAAGTGGCCGAATTATTATTACAAATGGTGGCTGAACATGACTGAACGCAGAACTTTATATCATTATACCTTGTGTCCTTTTTCGAGAAAAGTGCGTTTGTTGTTGTTTGAAAAAGGACTTCCTTACGGGATGATTTTCGAAACGCCATGGGTCAGACGTCCCGAGTTTTTAAAACTTAATCCGTTTGGAGATGTGCCTGTTTTAATTGAGCCGGACGGACATATTTTAACGGATCATGTGGCTATTTGCGAGTATGTGAATGAAATTAAAACACAACCGGATTTATTAAGCGAAACGCCACGCGGACGAGCAGAAGTACGTCGATTAACCAATTTGTTTGATACGGCCTTTTATACCGATGTGTTTAAACCTCTGGTGGGTGAACGGGTTTTTAAAGCGTTAAGGCGATTGGGTGCACCGGATGCAAGCTTAATTCGTGTCGGACGGGAAAACTTAAAACGATATATGAGTTATGTGGATTGGTTGGCGGCACGGCGCAGCTATTTGGGCGGGCGAAATTTATCAATGGCTGATTTGGGCATTGCGGCACATTTGTCTATTTTGGATTATTTGGGTGAAATTGATTGGAAACAATATCCCGATGCGCGTGAGTGGTACGGACGATTAAAATCGCGACAATCTTTCGGTTCTTTGTTGAATGATAAGTTGGCCGGTATTATGCCGTCGGACAGTTATGCCGATTTGGATTTTTAAGAAATGAATTGAATCAATTCTTTTTGAAATATATTTTTTTTGAATATCAAAACATTTTTTGCTTTACTTTTTCGGTGAAGTTTTGATATAATAACCGCAGAAATAAATAAACGAGTGGAGCGTTTGATGAAACCTACAATCAAAATGTTTTTATTTTTCGGTTTGCTTTTGTTAAGTGCTTGCGGCAGTGACGGACAACATATGTATTATTGGGAACGTCCGAATACGGGGGCTGTTTGGTTTGCCCGCGATCATAATGAATGTTTGGCAGCAGCCGATATGTGGCCGTATGAGTGGCCGGGTATGCCGTGGGGATGGGGTGTGCCGAAAAAATTGGAATTGCGGTTTGATAATGATTCGGAACACGGTATTTGGGCGCAGTTTGTGCCGTTTCCGGGTGCGCAACCGGTTCATGTTAATTCGGTTGCTGCCGATTGGTCTATGTCTTATGATGCCTATGAAGAGTGTATGGAGGCGCGCAATTATACGCAACGGCGGCCGATGAAAACCGATACACAAGTATTTTATCAATAAAACAGGCGTGAACTTAAAGGAGATTTATGATTCTGAAAAAGACAAAAACGTCGAAAATGGTTATTGCCCAAGTATTACCGGCTTTAAGACAAGGCGGTGTTGAGCGCGGAACAATTGAAATTGCCGCAGCGCTTCAAAAAGAAGGAATCGAAAATTATGTGATTTCTTCCGGTGGGGTGATGGTCGAAGAATTAACGCAACTCGGTGTTGAACATATTCAGTTGCCGATACAAACTAAAAATCCCTTTAAAATTTGGCAAAATGTCAAGTTGTTGGAAGCCGTTTTTAAAGAGAAAAAAATCACGTTGGTTCATGTGCGCTCTCGGGCACCGGCATGGTCGGTTAAGTTCGCTTGTCGACGGTTAAATATTCCGTTTATTGCAACTTTTCACGGATTTTATAAATTAAATCCGCGGTGGTTAAAAAAGCCTTATAATCGTGTGATGACAGAAGGGCAAGTCGTGATTGCCGGCTCGCGATTTATGAAAAAGCATATTATTGAAAATTATGGTGTGGCACCGCAAAAAGTGCGATGTATTCCTCGCGGGGCCGATATGGAAAAGTTTAATCGGAAAAATATTTCGAAAGAAGACTTAACCCGATTGATTAAAAAATATGATATTCCTCAAAATAAGCCCGTTGTTGTTTTAGTCGGACGGTTATCGCGCATTAAAGGACATTTCTTGTTGTTAGATGCCATTCGACAAATGAAAAATCAAAATTTTACGCTTCTTTTTATCGGAGGAAATCCCAAAGGCACTTATGAAGATAAGTTGCAAACAGCTTTGCGCCAATTGCCGTCTTCCGTTGATTTTCGTATGTTTGCGCTCAGCAGTGATCAAATGCCGTTGGGATATGCATTGGCCGATGTGTGTGTTCAACCGACGTTAATGCCGGAAACATTCGGACGAACCATGGTTGAAGCGCAAGCTGTGGGAAGCGTTGTGGTAGCAGCGGCGCACGGAGGGGCTCTGGAATTAATTAAGGAAGGCACGGGTTTTCTTTTTAAGCCGGGTGATGTTACAAGTTTGGCAACCCGTTTGGACGAAGTGTTGAGTTTGTCGCAAGCGGAAAGAAAAAAAATCGGCGAAAGAGCTCAAAAAGCAGCACGAGAAGAATATTCCATTCAAAAAATGTGTGACAGAACCATTGCTCTTTATCGAGAGATTTTGGAATTGAACGTATGAATAAATCACCCGATCACAGCTCCCGTCAGTTTGAGAAAAAACGATTGAGTCAATTGGAACGAATTGCCAATCATATCGAAAAAATTCGTTTGGGAGAATATATCGAAATGATGAATCACCCCGGGCGACTGATTTGGACAAATTTATTGATCGGTATATCGCGCGGTGTGGGTTTAACGGTGGGAGCTACGCTTGTCATTGCCGTTTTGTTTAAGATTCTTTCAGCCTTGATTGCCATGAATATTCCGTATTTAACGGATTTGTTGCAAGATGTGGTGCAAATTATTAAAGAGGTGCCGGGCGGTAATACTTTGCCTGTGCCGAATGAGGCAGCGACTCATATGGAAGCCAACGACATTTTCCATGCTTTGCCGATGGAAGAAAAAAAATAATTTTTTTAATTTTTAAGGAGAAATATATGACGGAAAAAAAATTGCCGTTTGACATTAAAATTAAAATCGGTAAACGAATGAACATTAATGATAGTTGAAATATGTGAATGCGCATAATTTCGGGCCGGTTGATTTAACATGGGATACAAAAAATAAAGGGTTGGATAAATTTTATGAAAAACTCGGATTTGTTAAAATCACAAATGCCATGCGGTTAAAAGGTCATGATCACGGTCGATAAAATTTTAAACTCAAACGGATAAAGGCTGATGAACAATTTAAAAACCCGCTGTGAACAGTGGGTTTTTAAGCACAAAATTAATAAGAGGTCGGTTAAAACACATCTGTTTCGGCGCTTATTTTAACAGATCGAATGATTTTCTGTCACCGTTTGATATTTCATCAAGCCGTTGCCGTGAGAGCGCCGATTATGATGAAATGCTTGTTTCAAGCACCTTTTTTGTATTTTTCACTGTTTTTTTATTAAAAGACTGAAAAAATACTTTCCTTTTTCAAAAAGATGTGTTATATGTTGATGTCTGAAAGCGTGCGGTCGTGGTGGAATGGTAGACACGACGGTCTTAGAAGCCGTTGCCGAAAGGCGTGGGAGTTCAAGTCTCTTCGGCCGCACCATCATCTGTTTGATATAAAAGGGAATTAATATAAAATGACAAAATCTAAATTGGAACATTCTTTTCAGGTTGTTATTCCGGCAAAAGAATTTGAAACAAAACAAAATGAAAAATTAGAAGAAATCAGAAAAGAGGCGAAAATTGCCGGTTTTCGCCCCGGACAGGCACCGATTGCTTTGATTAAATCAAAATATGCCACTGCCGTTAAAGGCGAAGTATTGGATGATTTAATTCAATTTTATACCGAAAAAACGTTGACCGAGCATAAAATTAAACCGGCATTGCGTCCGAAAGTGGAAATTAAAAAGTTTGAAGATAATGCCGATGTGGAATTTAAAATTGATGTGCAATCCTTGCCCGAAATTCAACCGGCAGATTTTAAAACTTTAACCGTTGAAAAAATTTCTGCCAAAGCGGCCGAGAAAGATATTCAGGCAGCATTAGATAAATTGGCATCGGCTCGTAAAACAACAGAAGTCGTGAATGAAAAACGCGCCACCAAAAAGGGTGATGTGATTGTCATTGACTTTAAAGGCACTTTAAACGGTGAAGAGTTTAAGGGCGGCACCGGTAAAGATTATTATCTGGATTTGGGTTCAAATACCTTTATTCCGGGATTTGAAGATCAGCTGACGGGTAAAAAAATCGGTGAAACGGTTGATGTTAATGTGACTTTCCCCGAAAATTATCACGCCAAAGATTTGGCCGGTAAAAAGGCTGTCTTTAAAGTGGATATTAAAGAGTTAAGAAAATATAAAACACCGGAAATAAATGATGAGTTTGCCAAAACATTCGGTGCCGAATCGCTTGATGCTTTAAAGAAAACCATTGAAACGGAGCTGAATAAAGAATATGAACAAGTGGCGCATATTTTCACAAAACGCTCGTTGTTAGATGTTTTGGCAGCCACACATTCGTTTGAAGTTCCGAACGGTATGGTTGAAATGGAATTCAATGCCATTTGGAAACAACTGGAAGAAGCTAAAAAACAAGGCAGATTAGATGAAGATGAAAAATCAAAATCCGATGAGGAATTGAAAAAAGAATATCATGACATTGCCGAAAGACGTGTACGATTGGGCTTGTTGTTGGCTGAAGTTGCCAATAAAAACAAGATTACTTTATCGCAGGAAGATTTAACCAAAGCCGTAATGGCCGAAGCACGGCGCTATCCCGGTCAGGAAAAAGCCGTGTTCGAATATTATCAAAAAAACAAACAGGCGTTGGAATCGATAAAAGCACCGTTGTTTGAAGAAAAAGTCGTTGATTATATTTTAGGACTTGTCAAAATAAACGAAAAAGTTTTGAAACCGGAAGAATTATATGCTTATAATCCCGATGCCAAAACAAAGAAAACAAAAAAAACAAAATAAAGGATAAACCATGTGCGCACAATTAATAAATCCGTCCTTAAATACGCTTGTGCCGACCGTTGTTGAGCAAACCGGTCGCGGTGAGCGGGCATTTGATATTTATTCCCGATTATTGAAAGAACGAATTGTTTTTTTAACGGGACAGGTCGATGATGAAACGGCGAGTTTAATTTGTGCGCAACTTTTGTTTTTGGAAGCGGAAAACGCTAAAAAAGAAATTTCGTTTTACATTAACTCTCCGGGCGGTGTTGTCACATCGGGACTTGCGATTTTGGATACCATGAATTACATTAAGTGTCCGGTATCAACGGTTGTGATGGGACAAGCCGCCTCAATGGGTAGTTTGCTTTTGTGTTGCGGTGCCAAAGGACGGCGATTTGCGCTTCCGAATGCTCGTATTATGATTCATCAGCCTTCCGGCGGATTTCAAGGGCAAGCCACCGATATAGAGATTCATGCCAAAGAAATTTTATCGATTAAAGCACGGTTAAATCAAATATATGTCGAACAAACGGGACAAACGTTGGAAACCATTGAACGCGCCATGGAACGTGATAATTTTATGACAGCTCAAGAAGCTAAAAATTTCGGCTTGATTGATGAAGTAATTTCATCACGTTCGATCCCTGATGAAAAGTAAAGGAGACCTTATGATCAAAGATGACACGACATCCGGAATTAAATGTTCGTTTTGCAATAAAAATCAAAATGAAGTTCGTCATTTAATTGCCGGAAAACCGATGAAAGGTCCCGGCGGCAAAGAACAGATGGTTTTTATTTGTGACGAATGTATTGAATTATGTCGCGGCATTATTAAAGATGAAAACGGCACGGGTAAGGGCGAAACTTCAAAAGAAAACGGTGCGTCGGCAGCAGCGGACGGAATTCAGTTAGACAGTAAGCATTTGAAAACACCGCAAGAGCTTCATCAGATTTTAGATGAATATGTGATCGGACAAGATCGAGCAAAAAAAGTGTTGTCCGTTGCAGTTTATAATCACTATAAGCGATTATTATCAAACAAAAAAAATGATGATGTGGAAATTGAAAAATCAAATGTATTGTTGCTGGGGCCGACCGGCTCCGGTAAAACGTTGCTAGCCAAAACATTGGCACGCTCGTTGGATGTGCCGTTTGCCATTGCTGATGCAACAACTTTAACGGAAGCCGGTTATGTCGGTGAAGATGTTGAAAATGTTGTGTTGAAATTGTTGCAAAATGCCGATTATAATGTTGCCAAAGCGGAAATGGGCATTATTTACATTGATGAAATTGATAAAATATCTCGAAAATCTGACGGGCCGTCCATCACGCGAGATGTATCGGGAGAAGGTGTGCAGCAGGCGTTGTTAAAAATGATTGAAGGCACCGTTGCGTCTTTACCGCCGCAAGGAGGACGAAAACATCCGAATCAGGAATATATTAAAGTGAATACGCAAAATATTTTGTTTATTTGCGGGGGTGCTTTTGCTGGTTTGGAAAAAGTAATTGAACGGCGTGAATCACAATATGCCATTGGATTTGGGGCCGAAACAAAATCGGGTGAAGAGCGAAATATCGGAGAATTGTTGGAAAAATTGGAACCGAATGATTTATTAAAATATGGTTTAATTCCCGAATTTATCGGTCGCTTGCCCGTTATTGTCAGTTTGGAAGAATTGGATGAAAATGCCTTGGTTCGTATTTTAAAAGAACCGAAAAATGCACTTGTAAAGCAATATCAAGCTTTATGTGAAATGGAAAAGGTCAAATTAACCATTACACAGGAAGCTTTGAAAGAAATTGCGCATGAAGCCGTCGAGCGAAAAACAGGTGCACGCGGATTACGATCCATTATGGAAAATACACTGTTGGAAACCATGTACGAATTGCCGACGTTAAAGGGTATTTGTGAAGTGATTGTCGAAAAAGAAACGATTGAGAAAAAACAAAAACCAAAGTTTATTTACGATAAAAAATAAAAAAAAGTCGACGTCTCTTTACATTTGATAAAAAAATGCATACATAAATATCATTCCGTTATATTAAAATAAAGGGCAGAAAATGAGTGATGAATTGATTAAAGAAGGTGTTTATCCGGTATTGCCGTTGCGAGATATTATTGTTTTTCCGCATGTCGTCGTACCATTATTTGTGGGACGAGACAAGTCGGTTGCGGCGCTTGAAAACGCCATGGCCAACAATAAGCAGGTTTTTTTGACGGCGCAGGTTGATGCATTGGTTGATGCACCCTATACGGGTGATTTATATAAAACGGGCACACTTGCCAATATTTTGCAGCTGTTAAAATTGCCTGACGGGACAGTTAAAATTTTGGTGGAGGGTATTTGTCGTGCCAAAGTAATTGAATGGACGCAAAATACAGCTTTTTTTGAAGCACAAATCACTGCCGTACCGCCACAATTCGGAAATGAAGCGGAAGTTGAAGCTTTAATGCGTTCCGTGCAGGAACAGTTTGAAAATTATGTGCGCTTAAATAAACGTATCGGTCCCGAAGTATTGGTTGCCGTTACTCAAATTCACGATGCCGAAAAGTTTGCCGACATTGTGGCAACGCATGTGTTGTTAAAGTTGGAAGATAAGCAAAAAATCTTGGAAATTGAATCGGTTCAAAAACGATTGGAAAAACTTTATGCCGATATGGAAAAAGAAATTGATGTTTTGCAAGTCGAGCGTAAAATTCGCAAGCGCGTTAAGCGACAAATGGAAAAAAGCCAACGAGAATATTTTTTGAATGAGCAAATGAAAGCCATTCAAAAGGAGTTGGGCGATTCGGAAGAGGGTAATGAAATAAACGCTTTGGAAAAGAAAATTAAAAAAGCGGGTATGCCCAAAGAAGCCAAAGATAAAGCATTAAGTGAGCTTCGAAAATTGCAGATGATGGGACAAATGTCGGCAGAATCAGGCGTTATCAGAAATTACTTGGATTGGTTGGTTGCCATACCGTGGCGGAAAAAATCGATTTTGCAGACAGATTTAAATGAAGCCAAGCGCATTTTAGATGAAGATCATTACGGTTTGGAAAAAGTTAAAGAGCGTATTTTAGAATTTTTAGCAGTTCAAAAACGCACGAATTGTTTAAAAGGCTCTATTTTATGTTTGGTCGGCCCGCCGGGTGTGGGTAAAACATCGTTGGGACAATCAATCGCGCGAGCAACGGGACGAAATTTCGTGCGTGCCTCTTTGGGCGGTATGCATGATGAATCGGAAATTCGCGGTCATCGGCGCACATATATCGGTTCGCTTCCCGGTAAAATCATTCAAAGCATGAAGCGAGCCAAAACAATTAATCCATTGTTTTTGTTAGATGAAATTGATAAAGTCGGCAATGATTATCGGGGAGATCCGTCATCGGCATTATTGGAGGTGTTGGATCCCGAGCAAAATACCACGTTTAACGATAATTATTTGGAAGTGGATTACGACTTATCGCATGTGATGTTTATCACAACGGCAAACACACTTCATATGCCGCGCCCGTTGTTGGACAGAATGGAAATTATTCAGCTGTCGGGATATACGGAGGATGAGAAGGTTGAAATTGCCAAGCGTCACTTAATCGGCAAACAATTAAAAATGACCGGATTAAAGCCGGAAGAATTAACGATACAAGAGGAAACGCTTTTAAAACTTATTCGCAACTACACGCGTGAAGCCGGTGTTCGTAATTTAGAGCGTGAAATTGCCAATATTGCACGCAAGGTGTTAAAGGAAATTCAATTGGAGGGTGTAAAATCGATAACGGTAACGCCGAATAATTTGAAAAAATATGCCGGTGTGGAAAAATTTACGTTCGGTTTGGCGGAAAAAGAAGATCAAATCGGCACGACAACGGGTCTGGCATGGACAGAAGTCGGCGGAGACATTTTGTCGATTGAAGCGGTTATTATGCCCGGTAAAGGTGTTGTGCAATTAACCGGACAATTGGGCGATGTGATGAAAGAATCGGTCGGTGCGGCGCATTCGTTCGTGCGTGCCAATGCCAACGCATTCGGTATTTATAACAAAGCCTTTGAAACAAACGATGTGCATGTGCATGTGCCGGAAGGTGCTACGCCGAAAGACGGTCCGTCTGCCGGTATTGCCATGATGACATCGCTGGTGTCGGCCTTTACCAAAATTCCCGTGCGAAAAGATGTTGCCATGACGGGCGAAATTACGTTGCGGGGAAAAGTGTTACCCATTGGCGGATTAAAGGAAAAATTGTTGGCTGCTTTGCGGGCCGGAATTAAAACGGTTCTGATTCCGAAAGAAAATGTAAAAGATTTGGAAGAAATTCCTGAAAATGTGAAAACGGGTTTGAAAATCATTCCTGTTTCCGAAGCGCAGGAAGTGTTAAAATATGCCCTGGTAAAATCGTTAAAATCCGTAAAAGAAAAAACTTCCGAAAAATAAAGCGGTCTGTGAGCGTTAAGTTTGAAATTATTCTTTCTTTTTATGCAAAAAAAGCTGGTTATTTTTGCCGAAGTTTGATATAGTAATTCAGGTTTTGTAAAGATAAAGGATTATTATGAAGTTTTTAGACGAAGCTAAAATATATATCAAAGCAGGTGACGGCGGAAACGGTGCTTGTTCGTTTCGGCATGAAAAGTTTTTGGAATTCGGCGGTCCGGACGGCGGAAACGGCGGCGATGGCGGCGATGTGGTTTTTGTGGCGGCCGATAATTTAAATACGTTGATTGATTTTCGTTATCAGCAGCATTTTAAAGCACAACGCGGAGTGAACGGTGCCGGTCGAAATTGTACAGGTGCTTCGGGCGAAGATCTTATGATTAAAGTGCCGGTGGGAACACAAATTGTTGCCGAAGATAATCAAACTGTGTTGGCTGATTTGACAAAAGTCGGTGAAACGTTTATTGCGGCGCATGGCGGAAAAGGGGGCAGAGGGAATGATTCATATAAATCATCGACCAATCAGGCACCGCGTCAGGCCGATGAAGGAACACCCGGGGAAGAATGTTGGGTATGGCTCAAATTAAAGCTTATTGCCGATGTGGGCTTATTGGGGTTGCCGAATGCCGGAAAATCAACGTTTTTGAGCGTTGTCAGTCGTGCGCAGCCGAAAATTGCCGATTATCCTTTTACAACTGTTTATCCCAATCTCGGAATGGCACATATAGACGATACGCAAATTTTAATTGCCGATATTCCGGGGCTGATTGAAGGTGCGTCGGAAGGTGTCGGTTTAGGAGTTCGGTTTTTAAAACATGTTGAGCGCTGTACGGCTTTAATTCATTTAATTGACGGAACGGTCGAAGATGTGGTAACGCCTTATAAAACCATTCGAAAAGAGTTGCAAAAATACGGGGCAGGTTTGTTAAATAAACCCGAAGTGGTTGTGTTAAATAAAATTGATGCATTATTACCCGAAGAAGTTAAAAGTAAAACAAAAAAGCTTGAAAAGGCAGTCGGAAAGCCTGTTTTCACCATGTCGGGCGTGGCGCACACGGGCGTGACGGAAGTGTTAAGAGCTGTTCGAAAATTGGTGCATAAAGGAGAAAATTAAATGATTGAAAAAACAAAAAAATCATCTCAAAAAACGGTTCAAACATCGAAAGATAAGAAAAAATCAACGGTAGCAGGCTTAAAAGCCAAGGCGCCGAAGGTAAAAGGGACGTTATCGAAAGAGCAGATCAAAGAATTATTAACATTTATCACGAAAAAATTAGATGAAGGCAAGGCCGAAGAGATTGCAACAATTGATTTAGAGGGAAAAACCAGTTTAGCCGATTTTTTGGTGGTGGCATCGGGAACATCGGCGCGCCATATTTTCGGGTTAGCAAACAATTTGATGACTGATTTAAAAAAGGCGGGATATGCCGCTAAAATTTCCGGTGAAAACGGCGAGGGTAATTGGGTGTTAATTGATGTTGTTGATATTATCGTTCATTTGTTTACCCCGCAAACACGCACGCTATATGATTTAGAAGGTTTATGGCAAAAGGCTCAAAGAGAGAGTGAATAATCTTTTTGCTCGGCAAAAGATTGATTTCATATGTTAGGCAAAAAACAGCTATTGAAAAAAATGGCTGCAATATTGATATTTTCCCTTTTATCTGTGGATTAAATCGACATAAGGCAACAACGGTAGGAAAAAAGCTGTGAGGGGGTTATGTGAACCAACGTGAGGAGGTAAAAATCTTACTTCCACGAAGCTTGCTTATCGAAGTCAGAAAAGGACTTTCGCTATATATTCGCTATATATAATATAAGTTACTTTCCAATACTTCTTTATGTTGTTATCGTTTCGACAGTATCGGCGTTGTCGGCGTCGGTGTTGTCGGTATCGCCGTTGTAGTTGTAGTTGTCGTCGGCGTCGGTGTCTGTGTGCTTGTTGTCGTGGTTGTCGTCGGTATCGCTGTTGTAGTTGTCGTCGGCGTCGGTGTCTGTGTGCTTGTTGTCGTGGTTGTTGTCGGTATCGCTGTTGTGGTTGTCGTCGGCGTCGGTGTCTGTGTGCTTGTTGCCGTGGTTGTTGTCGGTATCGCTGTTGTGGTTGTCGTCGGCGTTGTCCATGCCATTGTTGTCCATGCCGTTGTCGGTGATGTCGACGTTGTCGGTGTCGGCGTTGTCGGTGTCGGTGTCGGCGTCGGTGTTGTTGCTATCGGCGTTGTGGGTGTTGGTGTTGTCGGTGTTGTTGCTGTCGTCGGCGTTGTCCATGCCGTTGTCGGTGATGTCGGCGTCGTCGCTGTCGGTGTTGTTGCTGTTGCTGTCGGCGTTGTTGTCCATGTCGTGGTTGTTGTGGTTTCCGGTGTTGGCGTTCCCGTTGTTGTGGTTGTGGTGGGCGTCACTGTCGTAGCGGTGAGAGTAATTGCTGCCGTTGTCATCGGCTCATCTTCATAATCATCTTCCTCATCATCATTCATAACACCCAAATCTTGAGTTGAAAACGCCACTTTTATTTCGTTTTCTGCGGCGCAAATATTCCAATTCGTATCGTAATAATCAACATCATTTATTTTTATATCTTCCGTATCATCCATACTATCCAAAAGTGTCACGAGCGACTTGCAAGCTCCATTTGAGATGCCTGATACACTGATAAAATATCCTTCTTCCGTCTCTTCCTCTTCTTCCGGATCTTCCGGTGCATTATTAAACCCGAAATCAACTTCATATTTTTCATTAAAATTTAAATGCCCGAGTTTGTCTTCTTCCTCATTATAATCATACGGCTCACCTAAAAATAAATCGGCTCCCTGCGCTATTTTCATCTTCATATCGTTGCGTATTAAATTAATTTCATTCGCAATTTGATTTGCCTGATACCGATCCATTGCCATTTTATAACCTGCAATTCCCCCCAGTGAAATCACGCCGATGATGGCCAAAACACCCAGCATTTCAACCATGCTGCGCCCGTCTTGTGCTTGATTTTGTTGTTGTTTTAATTGTTTATTTTCTTGCATTTTCGTGAATCCTTTCTCCCGTTTACTTTTTCCTAAATTGTATAAATTAAACGTAGGTCTAGTTGGTGCACTTTTTTGCACGCTTAAAAGGATAAACATTTTGAAAAAAAGAAAAAAATAACCGATTGAAAATGAATAAAAAACAAGAAAAATAAATTTTTTTTGCAAAAAATGAAAAAAAGTGTTGCAAAAATCGTACATTTATTTTGTGCAGTATGGATATACTCTCTGATTCTCGGCACGTGGCGAAATGTCACAAATAGCAATGTCTCG